>JBBINB010000025.1:0-43272 GCA_037444065.1 Draconibacterium sp. | reverse complement strand
CTTGAAGGGTTGCCCCCCAGCAGAGCCCTTCTCCGCTTCTCCCGGCAGAATGAAGATATAAAAGAAAGAACAAAAAAGTAAAATGAGTTATTAACATCAAGGTTGTCAGTTTACACTTTTCTGTCACCTATATTTATGAAAGGACAAATGCACAACATCCAACATCCAATAACCAAGCCCATAAGATGCTTTGTCACCGTCTTTTACATAGTCCAGTCCTTCCATCATTTTAGCATGTTTCTTCTGGATGTCAGAACCATCGAAAAGGATATAATCGCCGTGGCATACCCGGTTTTTACTAATATTCATGTGCCCCCTGAACAACTTCATAAAAAAACCTTCCTTGTTGTAGTGGTTACGGAACCGCTTAGTGGTCTGGCTTAACGAAATGGAATCGTGAATGCTACAGGCTATCTTATTAACCAATAATGTTCCTGATTTCAGAATTCCAACCGTCATTTCACGCACACAACGCGACTCTGGCTTTGTTACAAATTTTTCAAGTTGAAGAAAATAACGGCTAATTTTGTTCTGTACCTGTTTTGTTAATACTTTTGACATATGCTGGTTTTTTAATGTTTTTGTTTGTTTGCACAATAAAAATAACATTTTTAAACCAGCTTTCCTCACCGGGAAAACGTTGGAATTACTGATTATTATTGACATGTACGTGTTCATTTCCATTTTTTCGGGAGATGGTCAATTTATCTTCGTTTTACTTTTTGTTACCGATGGAAATGTTTTACGATATAATTCGTCATATTCATAAATGTCTTAATTGAGAAAGAATATACCGAGAGGCCAAATGATGAAAAATAAATTATTTAGAGACAAGTAAAATTTAAATATATCGACTATGAATCAAATGAGACCTGAAATTGTAGAGAATGCAGCCAGAGTATGTAAGGAAAGATATTTTGCAAAGGAAAGTATTTTCAATTTGTATATTCTGCCTGTAATACGGTTTATCAATACTATTTTTTTAGTGTTAGTTGTATTTATGTTGGTTGGTTCTTCTTTTCTGTCCGAAGACAATATTTATACTTCAAATGGATTTTTTTGGGTTATCACTTTAGTTATATCTCCGCTTATCTCAAGTTACATAAAGAACAAAATTGAATCAAAACATGAGTTTTTTGAATGGGATAAAAGAGAACGTAGAAAGAAAAAAGATTTCTTAACCCTAATTAACATTCATTGTTTTTTTCTTCACTTATCTGGCTGTATTTACTTTAACAGCTTTATTTTTTGATTATAGTCAACTAGAAATAAGTAAACTAAATGGTCCTGAATGGTTTGCTTTATCTATAAGATTGTTATATGGTGTCATATTTATACTTAATTCAATCTTTACTGTTCAACTCCATTACAAGGTTTATGAAGATTGTCTGATTATTGACTATATGAATTATGACATCTCAGAAAAGCCTCATAATTGGGATAGAGAGCATAAAAGAACATCTAGTGATGAAATTTTTGACATTTTTAATTAGATATTTTTTTTGACTTTGATTGTCAAGTATTCATTTTTTGCAGCTACTTCATTTTACTACATATCAAAATTGGAAAAATTAATTCCCAAATTGATAAATTTTATCGGTATTTTTGATTGATCATAATTACAGATATGTCAGAATTTAAAGGTTTTGCTTCCGAAGATTTATCCGATGGAAGATTGTTGGTTTGGGACGGTGATTTATTCTCTGCTAAAAAGGTGGATGGAGTTTGGGTTAAAGGTGTATTCTCCGCTGACGACCTCAAAGATAACTTTGAACGTGTGCGAGATGAAGCCCGGTCAATCAGAATTTTAAACGAAGCTAAGGCTTCACTTTCGGTTTGATATTTTGAGTAATGCAGAATGCCAAACCGTTTGTATTTATGTTATAATTTATAGTTAATTGACTTTCATTGAGTACTATGCTCTACGATGTTTTTTTAGTCATTTCATTATTCATCATCGCTTTAACAAATTTCCACCTTTCCTGTGGAGTTATGTCTTTAGGTGCATCAGCGGGAGCAATTTTTGGGACAATGTAGGGAAGTAATTTGATAATTAATTCAGCCTTTTCTTTTGGTTCCAATTGTTTTAATATCCCAGGCAAATGTTTTATTTCGTTTTCAATAAACTGGGTTATCATTTCTTTAACTGTTCCGGTAAGTTTGTTTGATGTTCCCTTTTTACGTCCTCCTGTTTTTATTCCTTGTGCCATGCTGTTTCTAATTTTGTCTGTTTTAGATAAATGCCTTGTTCTTAGCTCGTTTGTCGCTGTTTTTATTCATTTTTATCAGTTCTAATTTCTTCGGGTCAACCATTTCACTCATAGCAAAAAGTTTTTGCCCTTTACTTTCAAGATTCCTTAACCTTTTCATTGTGTTATTCCGTGGGTTGTTATGCGGGTTACGGTCGCTATTTCGTATCTGGTGGGCTATTTCCATAAAGTTATTTTCCCTCGGTTCTCCCCGGTGTTTCTTCAACCATTTTTGAGTTAACAGAATTTCGAGTTTGTTTTTATATGTTTCGGGTTCGTTCTCGTAATACCACTTAACGCCCTTTACAGACAAATACTTTGTTCCCGGTCGTTGGTTGTGGATTTGCAAACCTGTTACAATACAATATCTGTTCTTTAGTTGTGCAGATTCCATCTTTACATAGTTGGAAATTGCACCATTTTTGTTTTTCGCTGAATAAAGATGAAGTGTGGAAATTGCACCTATTTTTAACTCATTTTTGAATGATTCCAATTTTATTCTTATCAAGTTCAAAATTTCAGAATGTATGTTTTCGGGATAATTTTCGAGAAGTTTGTAAAATCTGATTTTATCATTTGCAAACTTATTTCTGTATTCCCGCAAACTCTCTTCCCAAAAATCTATACTTGCATATTTAACAAGTTTGTTATCGTTTTTAAGCAATGATCTTTCTAAAAACAATACGTTGTTCCACTCTTTTTTTATTTTCTCGGATAACGTTTCGTAAACACTTGGAATAAGCAAATCGGAAAGGGTTTCAATTCCTAACTCCCGAATGTACTTTGATTGTTTACTTTTAACCTCAATACGAAATATATACGGATCTCCGTAATGTTTTCCACCAAACAGTTCAAGACCTTTTGCGTATGCTTAATAGTTTTGTAAGTGTTGATTTTACCGCCGTTAAACGTACCTGCCTGTTTAGCGTATTGCAGTTCAGGAAAATTCCGAAATTCGTTTCTTTCGTGAAATTTCAACCACGTAACAATATCTTTTACTGATTTGCTTGCAATTAAATTTAGTCCAAATTCGATATTGAGAATAAAGCATTTATCCAAGTCCAGTTTAAAAATGTCTGCTAATTCCTTGACTATCCGAATACAGGCCAAAAAACTAAAATCATTTGCATTGTGTATTCCATCGTTAAATAGTTTGTGCAAACTACCAGTAATTTCAGGTCGTTCATTAAAAGGAGTAAAAGTTAATCCGTTAAATGTCTTTGTCCTTTTATCCTTAATTTCATCATTAAACCGGTGTTTTTCCTCTGACTGAAAAATGAGTTCCTTATTATTCCAAACTTTTAGAATTAATTCAGGAACATAAATTACTATTTTGATATAATCAATCATTAGAAATTGATTGGTTTCAATGCCTGTTCAACTTCTGCCCGTTTGTAATAAACACGGCCAGCAATGCCGTAAGCCTGTAATTTGCCCTTTTTAGTCCAGTTGTGCACTGTCGAGAGGTCAACATCAAACATCTCTTTAACCTGCTGCCTGGTTAAAAACTCTGTAGGTTGTTTAGGATGAAATTCCTTTTTGATTGCATCAAATTCCGAGCGAAACCGGTTGAATATCCGGTTTTCCATTTCTTCGGGAGTAGTTTGAATAAATTGAAGTGTTCCTGTTTGCATAACTCTAATTTTTAATGTTACGCCACAAGATTAGATTAGGGGTATTTTAGGGAAAAATTAGTTTTCCCTAATAATGATTCATTTGATTGAATCAAACTGATTTTGAGGTATTATAGCCAATATTTTGAAGTTTGGTTTTTACTCTTTCCAGATTGTTTTTTGTTAATGGATTGTTTTTCTGAACAGCATCTTTAGTGAACATCGAGTTCAAATACGATTGCGCTGTTTTCTGTTCAATACCAGTAAAAGTGCTGACTATTTCAGCCAGTTTGTTTGTCGAGAATCCATGAAGTTCTTCAATCATTATCTTTTGCAGATACTCTAAAATTCCTAATTTATGCAAAAAAACGATTCTTTCGGCCTGTGAATTACTGAAATAGTCTAAAAATATTTCGGATTCAGTGGCTTTATTATTATCATAATTTCTGGATTGTTCAAAAAGAGATTTCTCCTTTTCGATTAAATTATCAAACATCTTAACAACCTGATTTGTATCTGTGCCTTGACTTTGGGATATAAATTTAGTTTTCTCATCAAACAGGAATTTTATACGTTCAGAGTAGTTTTTAATTTTTTCCAATCTACCTTCAATTTCAAAATGAAACCACCTGTTAAACATTTCCATCATGACTCCGGACTTTTTACTATATATACGATATTTGAATACGTTAAAACCCTATTAAAATGCTTCGCTGCCTATGGTTTAAGTTTATATGTGTTTTTCTCAGATATTCCATCAATAATGCCCGATTTCCGATACAACGACAACTGTTACTATTTCTTCTTCAATCCGGTAAACCAGGCGGCTCTTTTTGTCAATTCGTCGGCTCCAATAACCCGAAAATTAAAATTTTAACTGCTCCGGTTGCCCGGTCCCGGTTGTGGGGTGTTCCTGTAATTCTCTGAGAAAAATTTGTATTTTCTTATAAGCAATTTTATTTCCTGCTTTAAGGTACATTCGGATATGGCTGTCTGCCTCGGGCAGTAACTTAAGCTTGTACATCCTTTTCCAGACTTTTAAAATAATTTTCTAAATCCTCTTCGGTTTTCAGAATGATTGAGCCTTCTCTGTTTTTTTCCGAGTTCCGGATCATTTTAACAAATTCAGGGTCATACGGACTTTCTTCTTTTTTAAAAGGAATTTTCAATGCTTTCAAAACCGATGTTATGGCTTCCAATTGTTCTTTATTTTTTGGTTGAATTGTAAGTGCTTCCATGATTTTATTTGTTGTTTTAATTATTTCTTCCGTGTGTTGATTATTTTAAACCGGTTGCAAATCGAAATTAACCTTTGCGCCCAACGCGGCGGCAATTTTGTTAATTGTTGCCAGAGTGAGGTTGTATTTACCATTTTCTATACGCGATATCTGCCCCTTTTCAATACCTGTTTTTTCGGCCAGTTGAGCCTGTGTGAGGTTTTTGTTTTTACGCATTTCTTTAAACTGGTATGCCAGTATTTCGGCTTTGAGTTCGTTTTCAAATGTGGTGCGTTCGGGTGTTCCTTGTTTACCGATAAAACGGTTCAATACTTCTTCGTGTGTTACTGTTTTCATAATTGTAAAAATTCTGTATCAAATCTTTTCACAGTACAAATGTATTAATAGTTGTAATATAGTACAATATTCTTTAATTATTTTACTTCTCTCAAAACAGTCATTTGCGGCTCTTTTTGAGCCTGTAACATTTGTTTTGCATAAAAGTCGGCAATTTGTTGCATAAGAACGGCGGCAAACGTGCGAAGAAATTAATTCATGTTTAGGTAAGTCCCGGAAACATTGCGCCACCTGTGATCTTCCTGTTTTATTGCTTCTTTCCCCTCATCCAAATCGGTTAATACTGTGCCCTTTGTTGGTTCGTCAATCCCTGCCAGTTTGCAAACATCTTTTATGTGAACATTGAACTTAACATCAGAAATGTAATAAGGAAAATTACCGTCTCTTTTTTCCAATATCGCTTTCACTTTCGGGTGCAAAGGAATTGCAACACGTTTTCCTGTTTTTATTTGAGTTAATTCAATTAATTCCAAACCGTTCCTGACCGTTACATTGTCTGGTGTCAGTTTAAGTAAATCAGAAACATGTTGGCCGGTATAACAACCGATAATTAACCAATCTGTCATAATCGGTTGTTTTACTTTCCCTTGTATAGAATCAATTTGCTGTTGCAGCCAGTCCCCGGTAATTTCTTCGGCGGATGAAGTTGCAGCGGCTGTAAATGCGAATATTACCATCGATTTCCATGCCCCGGAACCAGAATTTGCCGATGCTTTTAACCAGTATGGCCTTTGCTAAAACCGATACTTGAAAATGCCGGATTGATTAGAATTACAGGGCCGGAAATGGATAAAGTAATCAGGGGGGCAATTGACGTGGGGAAGAGGATATCGGCTGGAAGTGCAGGCCCAAACGAACAAACCGAGTTTGTGAAAAAACTGGATAATATCTGGAATACGGTTAAAACTGTTCTTCGGATTATTGTTTCATTCTCAGGTATTATAGTCGACAAAATAATTAACAAGGTTATCGAAATCGGCGATTGGATTACGCGGGAATAGTTCTCATTTCCATCTGATATGAATATTTTTTGCATTTAAACTCAATTCATCAGGCTTATATCAAAGCCATCAATGAGAAGTTCGCGTTTGTTGGCATCGTATTTTGAAAATCCGCGGTCGAAAATAGTATACTCCCTGGTAATTTCGGCGCTTTTCATTGCAACAACCTGTACGCCTGTAATATCTTCGATAGCTTTTTTAAGCATCGTTTCTGTTTTATCGCCCAATGGAATATTGGAAAATAAATCATCGTTAACCGGAATATCCGGGTTAAACCCATTTTTAAAATCGGTCACTCCGAGCACATTTGTATATGTCAAAATTATGGGTTGGACTGCCCAGTTTTCAAAACCTTTATAATCGGCTGGTTTTTCGTATAAATCCTCAGGTTTAATAGTAATTGAAGCAGTATATTTTCCATACGTGATTTCGCCAATTGTTTTAACATTCATATAAGGTTTTAGTCCGGTAATTGATAATTCCGAAGCCGAAGCAGTACCAGACCCGGTAATAACGTATAATTTCGACAAGCCCAATTTAAGAGGTACTGTCTTGACAAAACTAATTCCCAGTTGCGATTGATTATTTTTGTCTTCCCAGTGTTTTTGGAACTTATCGTTCCATTTAAATTTCACAAGTGTTTTCTGGTCGTTAACCACATTCAATGGAGCCAGCGAACTGCATAAATGTTGGGCTGCAACTGTTGTCCCACCCGGATTATAGCGCAGGTCCAGGATAACATCGGTTACCTTGGCATCCATAAAGGATTGAAGCGCGGCATCGATACTTGAATTGTAGTTGCTGATAAACTGTGCATAAAAAAGGTAACCTATTTTACGTCCGCCGTGTTCAATAATTTTTGTAAACTGAACCGGATCCAGGTTTAATTCAAGGGCTGTCATGCTAACCGTTTTAATATTTGAAATTCCTGAAGGACCATATTGCCCGTAGGTACAGGTCAGATTGGCGCTGGTTAGCAGCTCCATGTAATTATTGTCCTGAATATCGGCGCCTGTCATTTTGTAAATCAGGTCGCCACGTTTGAAACCAGCTTTATCGGCTGGCGTATTTGGGTAAACAAATTCAACCAGGGCAAAGATATTCTTTGTGTCAGAGAACCTTCCGAAAGCAAGCGACCAACCATACGACGTTTCCTTACCCTTAAAACTATCCTCAAGTTTTTTAGCATCATCGGTTACAAACGACCATTTATCTTCGGTGTAGAGTAACTTCTTAAAATAGACTTTCGAATCAAACTCGTAACGTGGATCAATCGCAGGAAGTTCCTTATACCAAAGGTATATATCATTCATAACGTCTTCAATAAACTCGTTAATTGCAATTGTCAGCGCCGGCGCTTTTAATTCTTCGGGATCCGGTCCGGGCAGAGGGTTATTGCAACTTATAATTAAAACAAAAAATACAAGTACCGGTATTACCAGCTTTCTATAGAGTCTTAATTGGTTTTCCTTACTAAACATGGTATTTCAATTTATACGTACAAAAATAGTTTCTTTTTATTTAATCTCATCTTTCGGATATTCAATTCTGACGTGGTAAATGTTAATTAGCTTATTTAACAGGGTCTCTTTTATAATGTTAATGTCGCTAAAAGTTATAAGCGAATTATCGAGTTGGTTCTGTTTAAGCTTTTCATCTATCATTATATAAATCAACTCCTTCAGATTTTCAACGGTTTTTTCTTTTAAACTGCGCGAAGCCGCTTCTATGCCGTCGATTAGCATTACAACCGTAGCTTCCTTCGATTTAGGCAGCGGGCCCGGGTATAAAAACAAATCTTCGTCGGGTATTTTATCCGGATTGTCCTGCCTGTATTTTATAAAAAAATAACTGGCCTTTGTTGTACCGTGGTGAGTGGCTATAAATTCGATTAAAGGTTCGGGGAGTTTGTATTTTTGCGCCATTCTAATCCCATCTTTAACATGGTCGATTACCAGTTCGGCACTTTTTATGTAATTCAAATCGTCGTGTGGGTTCATTCCAACCGGCTGGTTTTCGATAAAAAAATTAGGGCGCGAAATTTTTCCAATATCATGGTACAATGCCCCTGCCCTGACAAGGAATGGATTACCACCGATTTTGAGAATCACTTCTTCGGCAAGGTTGGCAATCTGGATTGAATGTTGAAATGTGCCTGGAGCTTCTTCTGAAAGTTTTCGCAGCAGGGGCTGGTTTGTATCGGAAAGTTCTATTAACGTTACATCTGAAACAAAACCGAAAATTTTTTCGAAAATATAAACCAATGGGTAAACCAACAGGATAAACAAACTGCTCATGGCAAACCACTTCATCATGTTGTAATTAAAACCGAGGATCGATCCTTCGAAAATAAGGTTTAACGCCGAATACACAAACCAATAGGTAAACATTACCAGGAACATGGCTTTTACTATATGCACCCGCCGGTGCATTTTATTCAGGCTAAAAACAGCTACAACACCTGCCGAAAACTGCACTAAAATATACTCGTAATTATTGGGAGCGTAAAAACCAATAATAAGTGTAATTACAAACAACATAAAAATGGCAGTACGTGAATCGTAAAAAGTTCTGACTATTATGGGAAAAATTGCGAGCGGTACCAGATAAATATGCAGGTTCGGAAAGCTGTTGATAAAGTACGAAACTGTTATCATACCTACCATTAACAACATTAAGAATGCGAGTTTTCGGTGCTGAGTAAGTATATCGTGGCGGTAGGTGTAAATAAACGTAAAAATCAATCCAATCATGGCAAGTATAAAAAATATTTTCCCCAGCGAACTCATGTACGATTTGATTCCCTTGCTGCTTTCCTGGCTAAAACTTGTCTTTAATGATTCAAGCGCCTGGAACTTTGCCTGATCCACAATTTCGCCCTGCAGAATTATGCGCTCCCCGGCTTTCACCATTCCTCGGGTGGGCGAAAGGTTTGTGGTCCTTTCAGTTATTTCCTTGTCGGTTGTAGACTGATCGTATTCAAGATTTGCCACAATATATTTTTCGGGCGAAATATTCCCGAGCCACTTATTATGTTCAGGGCTTAATTTGCTTTGTTCCTGAATAATTTCGTTAATTTTATTATATGCCGATTTTTCGGAGTACAATTGTTCAACTGCGATAGTGGTAACGTTTGCCCCTATTCGCTTTTTGATTAAGGTTTTTCCCTGCAGTTCTTTGTACGAACCGGCCGAACGTTGTAAAATACCTGCCTGGTAAATATCGTCGAAACTTTTCTTCAATAACCCGAAAGTTTTTGATTTTACCGGCAAAGAAGGCTCCTCAGCCCGAAAAAGATCGTTCTTTAGAAGTGTAATTTTTTTATTTGCCAGAACCGTATCGAACTGAAAATAAGGAATTACCGATTTGAGTTGTTCTGCCTTTTCGCTTTCAAGTTCAGCGCCCGATTTCAGTATGGCAAAATCGAACGGGGCTATCAGGTTATCATGTTGCCAGGGAAACCCTTTCTGGTATTCATATTTAAATTTTGGTTCACCGGGAAGTACAAGAAACAGCAAAACAGCAGTTATGCCAAATATTAAAATCCAGTATAATATCAGGGCATAATTGTTTATTTCCTTTTGGAACTCATTCATAAACCTAAATCATTAAAATCAAAAACAGTTATCAATAAAATTGGCATTGAATTGCGTACATCTTGCGTTGTTTTTTTCATAGTTTTGTGTAAACTCAAAAAATCAATCCTAAAATAAAATAAAATTAAGAAATAATTTGAATGAATTACGGCATTTCAAACCTCAGTATAATTCCCGTCAGAAAAGAACCTTCTGAAAAAAGTGAAATGGTAACACAAATCCTGTTTGGCGAACATTTTGAAATTCGCGAACAGATGGTAGGCTGGACCAGTGTAAAGCTCGATTATGATGGCTACGAGGGTTGGGTTGATTCGAAAATGATAACTCCAATCCTTGACAGATCGGTAAATAAAATAAAGAAAAATGCCATTGCAGTAACTACCGATATAATTTCAATTGTTCCGGTTAACAACGAGCAAAACTTAATGCTGGTAGCCGGAAGCACATTACCCGGATGGAGACCCTACCTGAAAAAATTCTCAGTCGGGAAAGATACCTATCATTCAACAGGCGAGGTTAATTACGGACAAATTGAAAATTCGCGTGAAGTTGCCATTAAGCAAGCTTTAAAATATTTTAACGCACCCTATTTATGGGGCGGACGTACCCCCTTCGGCATCGATTGCAGCGGTTTTACGCAAATTATTTATAAAATGATTGGGATAAAACTTCCGCGCGATGCCCACCAACAAGTTAAAATTGGAACCGCAATGTGTTTTGTTGATGAGGCCGAACCCGGGGATTTGGCTTTTTTCGATAACGAAGAGGGGGATATTGTACATGTTGGCATAATCTGGAAACGAAATAAAATCATTCACGCTTCGGGAAAAGTAAGAATCGATAATGTTGATCAGTTTGGGATTTTCAATATCGACACCCATCGATATACGCATAAAATGAGGGTTATGAAAAAAATAATTAAACCAAATGGAACGAGTTAAATTGCTTATTTATTTTTTGATTCTTGTTATTGCCCTTCTGTTAATTATAAAATATTGGAAGAGCGGGAGAAAGAATTAAAAACAATCTGTTTTTAAAAGAGTTTAATGCCTACCGAAATCATGTAGTTTTGATCTTTAAGGCTATATCCCGGCTGCGAATAAAAATTTTGCAGCCCGTTTTCCACCCGGCCATCAATGGTTAAGAAAAATAAATCGAATCCTAATCCATACTGAATCCCCATGTATCTATCTTTATAAAACGCCTTATCAAGCAAATCATGTAAATTTATGTCTTTTGCAATAATGTTACTGTATAAAGGCCCTGCAAAAGCGCGAATATTGTATTGCCCGCCGTTAATAAGCTTAAAACCAATAAGCACCGGAACATCCATGGTATTGTAATCAAACGAGGCTAATTTTGGTAAAACATCAGGGTCAAATTCGCCCCCTTTGCTGCTAAAATTTATTTCGGGCTGAACATAAATTCTGCCGAAACAAAACCGGGCAAAGGCCCCAAACTGGGCTTTTGTTACCGACTCTGACGAATAATCTCCAGCATTCCAGCTAATTTCCGAGAAATTCGCGCCCCCTTTAACACCTAAATTGAATTTTTCCCGGGCACCTATCGAAACTGAAAGTAACATCGACAGTGATAATACAATTAAATTTTTCATACCTGATTTTTTTTATTAAACGATAAAACGACAGTTCTAGTATCAATTTATATACCAAAACAGTTGTCAGGTGAATTTTAGCATTGCTAACTTTCCCTGTCCGTTACTCTCTTTAATTTAAACTTGGGATGGGAATTCAGATTGACAACAAGTTAGAAGAAGTGCGGTTGCAACTGGCTAAGCAAAATACTTTTTAAAATCTTTGTAATCTTTAATAATTTTAACCGATCGGGGTAATTCAGGAGACAACAGCCTGACTTGCAGACCCGTTATAAAAATTTTTTGATGAATAAAAGTTGTATTTAGATCAACAAGATATTTCTCGAGTACTTCTTTATAAACAGGATTTATAAAAGCCGTGAAAACATAATCGATTTTTGTATGCGATTGTACCCTGGCCAAATCATCGAACGGTACAAACTGGCCTAAATAAATTACATTAAATCCATGTTTTCGGGCCAGGTAAGCATAAAACAACAAACTGAGCTCGTGCAATTCACCCTCGGGTAAAAAGAATAAAATGGTATAACCGTTTTGCTTTCCAACACCCAATTTATCGGTTTCCGAAATTAACTTTTGTCGAATGATGCCCGTCACATAATGTTCCTGTGCCGGAAATACCGATCCTACCTGCCAGAAAGTACCAATTCGTTCAAATAATTCGAAAAACACCTTAACTGTCGCATCTTCAAATCCTTTTTCCCTGATGATTTCCTCAGTTAATTTATAGAATCCGATATTATCGAAGTTTAACATGCATAAAATCAAGCGATCGAAATAGCCAGGTTCTGAAACTGTTTTTTTAGTAATTTCTAAAACTTCACCTGTTAGTTGAGCCTCATCCCATTTTGCAACTTTCGAAATTTTAAATCCATTCCTTACCAGAAATGAAACATTGATAATTCTCTTCAGGTCCGCATCGTTGTAATACCTAATATTAGTTTCGGTACGATTTGGCAAAAGCAAGCCATATCTTTTCTCCCAAATTCTGATGGTGTGCGCTTTAACACCCGATAATACTTCCAAATCTTTTATTGCATAACCCTCGGTCTTCATTTTTTGCTGGCAGTTTAATCTATTTACTATTACGGTTTTTAAACACAAAACTATGTGTTTTGTTTAAACTTTACGAATCAATTTATAAACAATACAAAATAAGGATTAATACGAAGCTGTCTTAGACTTACCAGTGGCTCCCTGTGCCCCTCTGTGTAACTCAGTGTTCCTTTCTTTTTTTATAGTTACACCGGATAAACACAGAGATTTGCAGAGTATCATGTGTATTTTATGTGTTTTAACCACTTCTAAAAAATGTGATCAAAATTATTTTTAAAGCTCGCTTTAATATGGCATTTTTGTAACAATTAAAATGTATTAAAAATGTGTGCAAAACGAATTATCCTTTCGGTATTAATAATTACAACCAGCCTGCATGCGGTGGCCCAGCAGAAATTTGCAATAGTTGTTCATGGTGGCGCCGGGGTAATGTCGAAAGAAAAAATGAGCATTGAAAAACAGGAAAATTACAAAACAAAATTAAATGAAGCCCTTGAATTGGGGGAACAAATGCTGAAAAATGGCGAATCTGCAATTGATGTTGTGGTGAAAGTGATTAACATTCTCGAAGATTCACCACTTTTTAACGCCGGCAAAGGTGCAGTTTTTACAAATGATGGGAAGGTGGAACTCGATGCATCGATTATGGATGGGAAAACATTAAATGCAGGGGCTATTGCCGGAGTTCGCGACATAAAGAACCCGGTTAATGCTGCGCGCGAAGTAATGCTTCATTCTGAACATGTTTTGCTAAGCGGAAATGGGGCTTCGGAATTTGCGAAAAAGCAGGGACTGGAAATTGTTCGTAATAAATATTTCCACACCAGGTCGAGATACGAATCGTTAATGCTATTAAAAAAGCAGGAACGTGAGCGAACCTCAAGCGATAATACAGGGACTGTTGGTTGCGTGGTACTCGATATGCAGGGAAATATGTGCGCCGGAACTTCGACCGGGGGAATGACAAATAAAAAATACGGCCGGATTGGCGATTCGCCCATAATAGGGGCCGGAACTTACGCAAACAATAAAACCTGTGCCGTTTCGTGTACCGGCCATGGGGAATATTTTATCCGCTTAGGTTTTGCGCGTGATATTTCGGCCCTGATGGAATACAAAAACCTGAATGTTAAAGATGCATGTACCGAGGAAATAAGAAAACTATCCGAGTTGAACGGGACCGGAGGTGTCATTGCAATTGACGCAAACGGTAATATTGCCATGGAATTCAACACAAGCGGGATGTTCCGGGGATATGTTAAATGGACTGGTGAAAAAGAAATCGCAATTTTTAAGTAACCAAAACAGAATATTCAATTATGAAATTCCTGTATCCGGCATTTTTGTTCGCACTTTTTTCAATTGCCATTCCTGTTATTATTCATTTGTTTAGTTTCAGGAAATACAAGACTGTATATTTTAGCAATGTCAGTTTTTTAAGGGATATCAAGAAGGAATCGAAAAATAAATCAAAACTAAAACAACTTCTTATTTTACTCGCCCGTATCCTAACGCTTATCTTCCTTGTATTTGCATTTGCCCAGCCATATATTCCGGCTTCAAATGAAGGAAAAATGCATTCAAATCAGATTGTTGGTGTGTATATCGACAATTCATTCAGTATGAATGCTCTTGCCGAAAACGGGCAACTTCTGGAAATAGCGCGAAAAAAAGCTCTCGAAATTTGCCTCACCTACCCCATTGGCACAAAATTCAGGCTTTTCACAAACGACCTGAAGCCAAAACATGAAAACATTTTTAATAAAGAACAATTTATACAGGAAGTAAGCCAGGTACAATCGTCGCCTGTTGTGGTTCCACTTTCGATGGTGCACAACCGGTTTTCGGTTCGAAACCAGGCGCTAAATGAAAATGAATCTGAAAAAATACTCTACTTTATTTCCGATTTTCAACGATCGGTAACTGATATTGAAAATTTTAACGATGGCCCTGTTTTTAGCTATTTTATTGGTTTAGAGCCCAGCCAGGTTGCCAACCTGTATATCGACTCGTGCTGGGCCGAAGTCCCTGCGCACCGATTGAAACAGGAAGAAGAACTATTCGTGCGGATAAAAAACAACTCGGGGCAAAACTATCGCGATTTACCCTTAAAACTCATGTTAAACGACTCGATTAAATCGATTACCAATTTTTCAATCTCCGCTAACGACCAGATAACGGCCAGTTTAAAATATACAAACAATTCGGGCGGATTGCAATTGGGGGTTATCGAAATTTCAGATTACCCGTTTACGTACGACAACAATTGGTATATCAGCTATTTTGTCGAACCTCAGCTTAAGGCTCTTGCCATTTACAGCAACAACGAAAAATCGAAGGAAGGGTTAAACTATATAAAAGCACTTTTTAGCAACGATGATTTTGTGTTGCTCGACGAAATGAGCGACCAAAGCCTTCAGGTTAGTAAGCTAAACCAGTACAATACAATTTTCCTGATTAACCTGGAAAGTTTTTCGAGCGGATTTCTAAACGAATTAAGAAGCAGCATTGCAAACGGTACTTCGCTGGTGATTTTCCCCGAAATTAAAAGTAACCCGTTTTTTATCAACGAACTGCTTGCGATGTTTAATGCAAACCAGGTTATTGGTTCCGACACAACAAAACAACAGGTTTCGGGTATCGATTTCGAAAACCGGTTTTTTTCCAATGTTTTCCTGAAAAAAGAGGAAAATGCAATATATCCTTTAATTAGCGGGCATCTTCAATTCGAAAGCAACACACGTTCAGCCGAAACAAGGCTGCTTTGGTTTCAAAACAACGATAAAGCGCTTTCGACCCTGAATTACGAAAACGGAAAAGTATGGATATTTTCGTTTGCACTTGAAAAGAAAAACGAAGCTTTTGCCCGCGACATTCTTTTTGTACCAACCATTTACAATATTGTGCTAAACAGCCTTCCAAACCACGATATGTCGTACATTGTCGGCAGAAATACCTTTTTCGAAATACAGGGAAACGACAAAATTAACCTGAACTCTGCTATTGAAATTGAAAGCAAAAAAACAGGCGACAGGTTTATTCCTTCAAAAAATATCTCCAGCCGCAGAGTACAAATCGAATTTCAGGATCAGATTTTTAACGACGGGCATTTTTTAGTTCTGAATGATGATACCGTAATATCTTCGCTATCGTTTAATTACGATCGAAAGGAGTCTGATTTATGGTATTTCGGAAAAAACGATTTGGAGGAAAAATTAAAAACTGCCCAGCTTAAAAATGCGAAGGTTGTTCAGAACGCCGAACGGAATTTTTCTGAAATTTTCGATGAAATACAAAATGGCAAACAGCTTTGGAAATGGTTTATTTTGCTGGCGCTTTTGTTTATTTTAGCCGAGGTCGCAATAAGCCGGTTCTGGAAGTACACCCCAAAAACATGACGATTTTCAGTGCTTTTTAACAGCCCCCTATATTTTGTCATTCGGTTCTAAAATTGTAATTCTGTAAAAACTTTAAAAACGTTTACGATGACATTGATTAAGTCGAATGATTACATGGCCAAAGAAGATAAATTTGGCGCACACAATTACCATCCAATACCGGTTGTACTTTCAAAAGGCAAAGGAATATTTGTTTGGGACGTTGAAGGAAAAAAATATTTCGATTTTTTATCGGCATATTCAGCTGTAAACCAGGGACACTGTCACCCTGAAATTACAAGGGCACTTACCGAACAGGCCTCAACACTTGCACTAACCTCGCGGGCATTTTATAATAATATCCTTGGCGATTGGGAGGAATACATGTCGAAACTGTTTGGATATGATAAAATGCTCCCGATGAATTCGGGTGCCGAAGCTGTTGAAACTGCGTTAAAGCTTATTCGAAAATGGGCTTACAAAATAAAGGGTATCCCCGACAGGGAAGCCAGAATAATCGTTTGCGACGGAAATTTTCACGGCCGTACAATTACCATTATTTCCATGTCAACCGACCCCGATTCTTACGGCGGTTACGGACCTTATACGCCCGGATTTATACAAATTCCGTTTAACGATACCAGCCGGCTCGAACAGGAACTCAAAAACCCACAAGTTGCCGGTTTCCTGGTTGAGCCAATCCAGGCTGAGGCAGGAGTTTTTGTTCCGGACGATGGTTATTTGAAAAAAGCTGCGGAACTGTGTAAAAAATACAATGTCCTTTTTGTTGCCGATGAAGTTCAGACCGGTTTGGGACGGACCGGCAAACTTTTGGCATGTGAACACGAGAATGTCCGTCCCGATATTTTGATACTCGGAAAAGCGCTTTCGGGAGGTGTTTACCCGGTTTCGTGCGTTCTGGCAGACAATGACATAATGCTTACCATAAAGCCTGGGGAACATGGCAGCACTTATGGCGGAAACCCAATTGCAGCAAGGGTGGCAATTACTGCCCTCGACGTAATTATAAACGAAAAACTGGTTGAAAACTCCCGGCGGATGGGGGAAATCTTCAGGCAGGAAATGAAAGCAGTGGATTCTGAAATGATAGAAGCTGTTCGTGGAAAAGGTTTGTTGAATGCTGTAGCGGTAAAACCTACAAAGGGAAAAACCGCCTGGGATGTTTGTGTTAAATTAAAGGAAAACGGGCTGATTGCAAAACCCACACACGAACACATTATCAGGTTTACCCCACCCTTAATTATAACTGAACCGGAATTATATCAGGCTCTTGATATCATTAAAAAAACATTTAAAGAGTTTGAATAAAACAAAAACAGGAAAATACGTTTACGGATAAGTTACCAACCATAGTAAATTACAACCACAAATAAAAATAAGTTTCCATATATTAGAACTTTTGTTTATTTTTGTTCTGATGAAAACAAATAAATGAAACAAAAATTTGATGTCATATTACTTGGAGAAGTTTGGGATTTACTTGACAATATTGATGAAAAATCAAAAGATAAAATACTGTATAACATTGATAAATCAAAATATGTTAGCGACCCGGAATTGTTCAAGAAACTTGACAACTTAATTTGGGAATTCAGGACAAAATATCAAACGAAATATTATAGATTACTAGCTTTTTGGGACAAAACAGATAATACAGAGACGTTAGTAATTGCGACTCATGGAATAATCAAAAAAACTGATAAAATTCCAAAAGCAGAGATTGACAAGGCGAAAGCGATTATGAAACAATATTTTGAACAGAAGAATAATAAATAACAGTCATGGAAAATAATAAATTGAGAATTTACACATTAGATGAAGCCAAAGACAAATATCTTGGAAAAATCGGTACAGATAAACGTGATAAATATGAGTATGAATTAAGACTTGATTTATTAGGTGAAATGATAAAACAAGCTCGTAAAGAAAGACATTTGACACAATCTCAATTAGGAGAGATGATTGGTGTACAAAAATCGCAAATTTCAAGGATTGAAAATAATGCAAAAAACGTAACGATTGAGACAATTTTACGGGTTTTTAAAGCACTTAAAGCCAAAGTGAATTTCAATGTTGAATTACTCGATGGAGAAATAAAAATTGCTTAAACTACGGTTGGTAACAAAGTGCAAATGTAATGCGGGTGGGCGTGGTATCCCAGCGTTTTCGCACTGTTCAGCTACCGCCAATCTGTCTTTGACAGATGTCAGTATAAAAAAGAAATATAGTGGTAAGCAGGCTTGGCTCCGTGGCAGCTTGACATTGAAGCTTTTCAAAGTCCCGCACTCCATTTGCACCAACCGGTAAAGGGTTTCAGGAAATCCGTTCTTAAGAAATTAATAAACGGCTTATTCCTCTCCCATATTTTTTGGTTTACCAATAACTGCCTGCCTTTCAACCTCAAAATTATTGTTGTACCGAATTACCGATACTCCCTGGTTCATATATCCACCAGTGGGTGAAACTTTTTTGAAATGATAATTTCCCTGCACCAATTGCACATTCAGATATGGAAGACAATCGTTGAAATCCCTTCCAAATGTTTTTAATGCATTTAAAAAATACCATGCAACATCAAATCCCTGGACACCGTAACTGTTGGGTTCGGTTCCGAAAAAGGAGACAAATTTTTCAAAATAATTTATAGTCGAACGATTTCGGTAATCAATCCAGTAGGGGTTTATGTATTTCAGCTTCAGGTTATGGTAATGTGCGACTTCGATACTTGGATATCTTTGCTGATAGTTGCTGGCTCCAATGAGTGTAATGGGATAGTCTTTTGCAAGGTTGTTCAGGTTCGAGATTGCGACGCTGAGTTCGCCTTCATCAGAAGAGGGTATGAACACAAAATTCTCCTTACCGGGCAACAGGATATTTCTTAGTCCACCCGCCCTTTCTTTTCTGAAATCGTAAACCTTAAAACTACCCTCATCGGGATAACCCTGACGGGCAATTCTGCGCTTGATTAATTCAACTAACTGACCTTCGGGCGTGCCTTCATATGCCGAAGTTCTGACTACAATAAAATTCGCATTTGAATAATTAGCTGCAATTAAGTCGGCAGTAGCTTCAGCAAGGTACTCACGGGTTGGGTTTATCTGAAAAAATTCGTGGATACTGTATATAATATCCGATTTGGGCGTAAACGGAGATACCATAGGGATATGGTTTAAAGCTGCAATATGTGCTACTTCTTTTTGCACATTTTCGTACACCGGCCCAATTATCAGGTCGGTTTTTTTAAAATCGTCCCTGTTTACAATTCGTCTTATTGATTCAGGGTTATCTTTTGTATCGAATACATTCAATTCTATTTTCATCCCGGCTTTTTGCATCGAATCAACAGCAATTATAACCCCTTCGTAAAACTGCAGGAAATTCTCGCTGTTACCGTAAAATTGTCTGTACATTTTCAGCGGTTTATCGAGCTCTACAATAGTATCGGTGTTTAATTGAATTTCATTTTCAGCTTTGTTGGCGATATTGTCATCAATTTCCTGAGTCTCATCATTCAATTTCAGGTTGGCCTCAACAAAAAGTGGAAGGAACAAAGCTACAACCGTTAATTTATCATCGGTAATCCTGTTGTTTGGCCGACAACCCGAAGGAACATTATGCAATGGTTTAACCCCTTTGTAACCAATAGTGTCATTTTTTATTTCACTGACCTGCTGATTTGATTGAACTTGCTGCGAAGTTGCCTTTTTCACAGGTATTTTCAATACTGAACCCGACCGAAATCCTGTACTTAATTCAGGATTTAAAGTTTTGAGCTCCTCCTCGCTTACCTGGTATCTTCTGGTAATCCCAAATATTGTTTCCCCCGGTTCAACTTTATGATTTATGAAACCACCTCCGCTATTGCCTTCCGAAATTATCGCAACAGCCTTATTTTCATCTGCTTTTTGAGGTATTTTTAATTTTGAACCGGCTTTCAGGTTTTTTGCCGCGGGATTATAATACAATATTTCACTTTCCGGAACTTTGTATTTCCGCCCAATTGCAAACAATGTTTCACCCGAAACAACCAAATGCTCCAAAAAATCTGTTTTGCTATTTTCTACCGTAATTGCAACTGTTTCTTCTGGTTTTGTTACATTGCTTAATGCATTGGGCCGAACTTCCCAAACCGGGATTTTTATCTTCATCCCTCTTTTTAGCCTGTTAACATCCGGATTGTAAGCATAAATCTCCTCAACGGTAACCCCAAACTGCTTAGAAATTGAATATGCCGTTTCGCCCCTCGATTCAATAATATAGTCAACAAACCCTGTCGGATCACCCTTCTTGTAGCCGGGAATTTCCGAAAGGTCAATATTTTCGTTAAACGGAATTTTAAGAATATCGCCTATACTTAAACCTTCAGCTATTTTTGGATTGTAAATTTTAAGTTGTTGGGCATCGATTTTAAAATCGCGGGTAATTGAATAAATAGTTTCTCCGGTACGGACCTGATGAAGGATAAATTTTTTACCCTGAATAATAACCATTTCATTTTCTTTCAGATTCTGCCCTTGCGACACACCGGAAAACGTAAAAAAGAACAATATAAATAATGATAAATGAAAAACCTTCATTGTAAAGCCGGCTTATTTAATTCGTCAAAAGTAATAATTATTGAACAACCCTTCTTTTGAATTGATTTTATTTGGTATTATTTTAATTTAATTGATGTTAAAAATAAGGATGGTTGGAACTTGTTGTTAACATCGGGGTTTAATTAACCAACAAACCAATAAACATTAAGGGGTTATTTTATACTTTTGCTTTTGAATATTTATTCGTGCCGAAAAAAAACGTTTTATGCAGGAAAAAATACTGATTCTTGATTTTGGATCTCAATATACACAATTAATTGGTCGTAAAGTGAGGGAGTTAAATGTATATTGCGAAATTCATCCTTTTAATCATTTCCCCAAAATCGATGAAACTGTTAAGGGGGTAATACTTTCCGGAAGTCCTTTTTCTGTGCGGGACATTGATGCGCCAAAACCCGATTTATCGGAAATTAAAGGAAAAATTCCTTTGCTTGGGGTTTGTTACGGCGCCCAATACCTGGCGCATTTTTACGGGGGCGAGGTTGCCCCCTCGAACAGCCGCGAATACGGAAGGGCTAATCTGGGATATATCGATCGCGATTGTACTCTTTTCAATAATATCAGTTTGCACTCGCAGGTTTGGATGTCGCATGGCGACACGATTGTGAGTATGCCTAAAAACTATAAGGTAATTGCTTCGACCGAAGATGTAAATTTTGCTGCGTTTAAAATCGATGAAGAACAATCGTGGGGAATACAGTTTCATCCCGAGGTATACCATACTGCCGAAGGCAAACAGCTGCTTGAAAATTTTGTGTCGGATATCTGCAACTGTGAGCAAAACTGGACACCGGCTTCGTTTATCGAAACCACAGTGGCAGAGTTAAAACAGAAACTTGGAAACGACAAGGTAGTGTTGGGATTATCGGGTGGCGTCGATTCGTCGGTCGCCGGGGTATTGCTGCACAAGGCAATTGGTAATAATCTCACCTGCATTTTTGTTGATAACGGCCTTTTGCGTAAAAACGAATTCGAGGATGTTTTGCATTCGTACCACGACATGGGATTGAATGTAACCGGGGTTGATGCAAAACAAAAATTCTGGGCCGATTTAAAGGGAATTACCGATCCGGAACAGAAACGTAAAAGCATTGGAAATAATTTTATCGAGGTTTTCGACGAAGAAGCACATAAAATTCAGGATGTAAAATGGCTGGCGCAGGGAACAATTTACCCCGATGTTATTGAATCGGTTTCGGTAAACGGACCATCGGTTACTATAAAATCGCACCACAATGTTGGTGGCCTCCCCGAAAAAATGAAATTAAAAATTGTTGAACCTCTGCGATTGCTGTTTAAAGACGAAGTTCGGCTGGTTGGCAAAGCCCTAGGAATTAAAAAGGAATTGATTGGCCGTCACCCTTTTCCGGGACCGGGTTTGGGAATCAGGATTTTAAGCGACGTTACTCCCGAAAAAGTGAGAATTTTGCAGGAAGCCGATTTAATTTTTATTAACGGGTTGAAAAACTGGGGCTTATACGACAAAGTATGGCAGGCTGGAGTAATTCTGTTGCCTGTTCAGTCGGTAGGGGTTATGGGCGACGAACGTACTTACGAGAATGCCGTAGCGTTAAGGGCAGTTGCCTCAACCGATGGAATGACAGCCGATTGGGTGCATTTACCTTATGATTTTCTGGCAAAAATGTCGAACGAAATAATAAATAAGGTGAAGGGAATTAACAGGGTTGTATACGATATCAGTTCTAAACCTCCTGCAACAATAGAATGGGAATGATTGTTGTTAAGATATAAATGATTACACGAATACCGTTAGAACAGGTTATTAAAAACTATTAACAATAAACGGACATATAAAATGTTGCAAGAAAAAATGTATGATAAATTAAAAAATAAAATCACAGCGCTTATTATTATTGTGCTGGTTACAATACCCGCATCGTTTGTTTCAGCTCAGGATCCGGTTCAACAAAACCAATTGAAATTTGGTCGTTTGCTTCGCTTGATTGACAGTTATTATGCTGATACTGTAAACATTGAAAAGTTAACCGAAAAAGCCATTATAGATGTTTTGGGCGAACTTGATCCACATTCAGTTTACTTGTCGAAAGCTGAAGTTGACAAAATGAATGAACCACTGATTGGCAATTTCGAAGGAATTGGAATTTCTTTCAATATTTTTAAAGATACCCTGCTTGTGTTAACCACAATTTCTGGCGGCCCTTCAGAAAAAGTAGGCCTGCTGGCCGGCGACAGGATAATAGAGGTTGATAAGAAAAATATTGCCGGAATTGGATTAAAAAACAGCGATGTTTTCAGCTTGTTGAGAGGAAATAAAGGTACAACTGTCGAATTGAAAGTATTAAGAAAAAACACACCCGGATTTCTTGATTTCTCAATTATCCGCGACAAAATCCCAATTTTCAGCCTCGATGCCTCGTACATGATAAACAAAAACACGGGATTTATCAAATTGAATAATTTTTCGGCAACAACTACCGAAGAATTTGTTACAGCCATAAACGAATTAAAAAAACAAAATTTACAGAACCTGATTCTGGATTTACGAGGTAACGGGGGTGGCTATTTACATAAAGCGATAGAAATATCTGAGCAATTTTTAAACAACAATGAACTGGTAGTTTATACAAGTGGATTAAATGAACCGAAAAGAAATTATAATGCTTCCCCCAAGGGTGAATTCAAAAAAGGAAACCTTGTTATTTTAGTAGACGAATCCTCTGCTTCGGCAAGCGAAATTGTTGCCGGCGCAGTGCAGGATTGGGACAGGGGCGTTATAGTCGGACGCCGTTCTTACGGAAAAGGATTGGTTCAAAAACCCCTGTATTTAACCGACGGTTCTTTGGTCAGGCTAACCACCGCACATTATTATACCCCCAGCGGTAGGTGCATTCAAAAACCTTATAGCCAGGGAGTTAAAGAATACAGGGACGACCTGGCACATCGATATTCAAACGGCGAATTTTTTAATGCCGACAGCATTACATTTTCTGATTCGCTGAAATATAAAACAATGGCTAATAACCGGGTTGTATACGGTGGTGGCGGAATAATGCCCGACATTTTTGTTCCTATGGACACATCGGTACATTACGGGTACTTAAACAGGCTCCGTAGAAATAACATTATAAATAATTACCAGCTTGCTTATCTTGATAAAAAAAGAAATGAATTAAAAACAAAATATCCCGATTTTAATAGTTATGAAACAAAATATGAAATAACAGAAGAAATGATTGATGAAATTGTTGAATCCGGGGTGAAAGATGGAATTGCAAAAGATAGCATGAGCCTGGAATTTTCCAAAAAAGATCTCAAGAAAGAATTAAAGGCTTTAATAGCAGGCAACTTATATTCGCGTAACGATTTCTACAAAATTTTATATAAAGATGATAAAGCTATTGCAGCAGCATTAAAAGTCATCGAAAATCAGCAGGATTACAATAAACTATTGGTTTCCAATAAACATTAAGTTATGGCAGATTTAATGCTGGGGTGGCTCTTAAGCAACAAAATTGAGTTGCTGGGAGCCATTTTTGGTATTTTATACATTGTTTTTTCAATCAGGCAAAACATTCTTACCTGGCCTACCGGGCTTTTAGCATCGGTGTTATACACCATTGTATTTTACAAATCAGCACTTTACGCAACAATGGGGTTACAGGTGTATTATGTTTTAATTAGTTTTTACGGATGGTATTACTGGCTTAAAGGAAATAAAGTAAATAAAAAATCTCAGGCGCCAGTTCAATTTGCCAGTAAAAAATTATGGCTTAACATTGCTATTATTACTGCTTTAATTTATTCTGCCATTCTGTTTGTTTTGATAAAATATTCCGATTCAGAAGTACCTTTCATGGATTCACTTACAACTTCTTTAAGTATTGTTGCTACCTGGATGCTGGCCAAAAAATACATCGAAAACTGGTTAGTTTGGATTTTTGTTGATTTTGCATCAATTGGTTTATATATATTTAAAGGTCTTTGGCCTACGGTTATACTTTTTATGGTTTACACGGTTATGGCATTTTTTGGTTATTTTGAATGGAAAAAATATTTAAAACCAACAAATTGAAAAACATTCCTAAAATAATTGTAATTACAGGGGCCGAATCAACAGGTAAAACAACGTTAACCGAAAGTCTGGCCAAATTTTATAATGTTCCTTTTATACCCGAAATTGCCCGGCATTATATTGAATCGCTCAACCGCAAATACACCTTTTCAGATGTTGAAACAATAGCAAAAATGCAGGTTGAAATGTTTGACAAAATAATAAAATCGGATGCGCCTTATATTTTCGTCGATACCTGGCTGATTGTAACCAAAATATGGTTCGAATTCGTTTATAATAAAATCCCTGATTGGTTGGTTCAGGAAATAAAAAAAACTAAAATCGATTTATTTTTGGTATGCGATATTGATTTGCCCTGGGTTTACGATCCCGTTCGCGAAAATGGCGGAGAAAACAGGGAAATTTTGCAAAACAAGTACATCGAAACTATTTCGGAATACAATTTTAAATATAAAATTGTATCGGGTTTTAACGAAAAACGTATTCAATGTGCCCAAAGATTTATAAATGTGTTATAAAATTATATCAACCTGGAACATAATTATGTGTTAAAATAAGGAGCAATCAACAACTTAATTTAAAGAAATGACAACACATGAAATAGAAAATAAAATATCCCAGACAATTCAAAAACTGAGCGATCCCGCGTCATATCAAATGGTATGCCACCAGCATAAGATGGGAGAACCTCTGCCTTCGATTGTCAAACTCGGCAAAGTAATCGAGTTGGTGCGCGAGATTCTTTTTCCAGGTTATTTTGGAAATACTTCGCTCAGGTCAAATACAACCCAGCATTACATGGGTGTTTATGTCGATGAACTTTATGAAATTTTAAGCGAAGAAATTCTTGCCGGAATGTGTTTCGAATGCAATGACGATTCGGCAGATAAAGTGGGGAAACATAAGGAGATGGCAAAACAAAATGCTTTGGAGTTTATCGGGTACCTCCCTGAAATTCGCCGTCAGTTAGTTACCGATGTTGAAGCGACTTTCCTGAACGATCCGGCAGCCCGAAACCTTGGGGAGGTTATTTTTTGTTATCCGGCAATCCGGGCAATTTCAAATTACCGGGTTGCAAATAAACTGCTGCAATTAAATGTTCCGTTAATCCCCAGGTTTATCTCGGAAATGGCGCACGGCGAAACTGGAATCGATATTCATCCGCAAGCCCAGATTGGAGAGCAATTTACTATCGATCACGGAACTGGTGTTGTTATTGGGTCCACTTCAGTAATCGGTAAAAACGTAAAAATTTACCAGGGGGTAACCTTAGGTGCAAAAAGTTTTCCACTCGATGAAAATGGTAATCCAATTAAAGGAATTCCCCGGCACCCAATTGTTGAAGACGATGTTATTATTTACGCCGGTGCAACAATTTTGGGGCGTGTTACAATTGGCAAAGGATCCGTAATCGGCGGAAATGTCTGGGTTACAACTAATTTACCGCCCTACTCCCGTATTGTTCAATCGAAAGCAAAGGAAATATCTTTTACGCATGGGGGCGGAATTTAAAAACATTTAAAATCAGTATTTTGAAAAACTTTCGTTTAATCGCTAAAACTGCCCCAGGCCTTGAAAAGGTATTGGCAAATGAAATAATTGCACTTGGGGGCAAAAATATAACCATTGGTAACCGGGCAGTAATGTATGATGGTAACCTGGAAATCATTTACAAATCGAATTATTTTTTACGGACAGCTTTAAGAGTATTAAAGGAAATCGAGTTTTTCCGTTTCAAAAATATCGACCAATTTTACCTTAAATGCAAGGATATTGACTGGTTGAAATACTTCAGGGTCGATCAGAGTTTTGTTATTCACAGTACAGTTGGCAACTCAAAAGAATTCACCAATTCAATGTTTGCTTCCATGAGGGCAAAAGATGCCATTGCAGATTATTTCAGGGACAAATTCGCGAAACGGCCCAATGTCGATACTGTAAATCCCGAGATTGTGATTGACCTGCATATCCACGGAAATTCATGCACTGTTTCCCTTGACAGTTCGGGGGAATCGCTTCATAAACGGGGTTACCGCATAAACCAGGGGGAAGCCCCGTTAAATGAAGTGCTGGCTTCAGGAATGCTGCTACTGGCCGGGTGGAGCGGTAACAGCGATTTTCTTGATCCGATGTGCGGCTCGGGTACATTACCAATAGAAGCAGCCATGATTGCCCATAATATTCCGTCCGGAAAATTCAGAAAGAACTATTCCTTTGAAAATTGGAACGATTACGATCAGCTTCTCATGGACAGCGTGAAACAACACCAGCAAAAAAAAGATTTTAATTACAGTATTTATGCTTCCGATATCTCGGCCGGTAATTTATTAAATGCCCAAACTAATGCCAGAAGGGCATTGGTTTTTAACAAGATTAAATTCAATGTTTCCGATTTTAAGAATTTGCAACTGAATTTGAAAAATGCATTGATCATGATAAACCCTCCGTACGGTGAAAGACTAAAGGAAAGCGATTTAAGTATATTATATGCAATGATTGGGGAAAGACTTAAACATCAATTTGCAGGAAATACAGCATGGATATTATCCTCATCATTTGAAAGCTTCAGGCATATAGGTTTAAAACCTGAAGCTAAGCTCGACCTGGTAAATGGCCCCTTAAATTGTAAGTTTAATAAGTACAGGTTATTTGCGGGGCGACGCGATGACTTCCAACAAATACAAAAAGGGAATTAAAACATATCAATCTTGCTTCAATCCCCCTGAAATCCTGTTATGTTGTAAACTTAATTGGGCCTGTTAATGTGTTTGAAAACAGATTTCCGGATCAGTATTTTTAATTTATTTATCTTTAAATTAAATTCTTATAATTAATAGGGAATTTAATATTCACTAATTTTTATCCTTATTAAAAACACAACTTGCCTTTAACCTTAGTTTTGTAAACTTTTAACCTCAGCAAATAAACCGACATTATAGCTTACAACAAATAAAAAATTTGTTAGCAGAATATTTTATAAGAAAGTATGAATTTATTGATAAGTTAACGCTTATTATTCACCTATTTCTCTACCAAAATCATCTCTGGGCCTTGAGGTCGGTTTAACTTCTACTCCACCACGGACAAACTGCATTTCGCTGTTATCTAATAATTCAATACCGTAAGCGCTAAATTCCCTGGTTTCAAAATTTGCTGATAAATTTTTCATGATAAATAAAATAATTTGTAAAACATAATAAACACACATTCTGTACATATATTCTTAAATAGTAAAAAAGGTAACCCCCAAATTGAATAAAAATGAAATTCTTTTTAAATTGCCTTTTGAAAAACTACCATTAATGAAAGCATTTTACAAGCATATATATTTGATAATCTTACTATTAATCCCTAACATTAATTTTGGTCAACATAATAGTTTTGCTTCTGACAGCATTCGGTCTATGGAATTGAGAAGAAAGGCAATTCAGTATTATCAAAAAGGATTGCATACCCAGGCGCTTGATACATTTTTTTTATCGCTTGAATTAAGGAAAAAGCTATATGGGGAATCCAGTCCGAACTTAGCATTGGTTTATATGGGAATAGGCATTATCTATAAAAACCTTGGGCAACTTAATGTTGCTCTGCGATATTACAAACTGGCAGAATCCAATTTCTTACTTGCAAAAGATTATCCTTACTTACAAATAACAGATTTGTATGAAAATATGGGAACAGTTTACCGGAATAAGTTAGATTTTAGCAAGGCCTTACAATTTTATGAACAGGCATTATCCATTTCTACAAACCAAATAAACGATACCAGGGAAGAAATTGCGGGTATCAATTATAACATTGCAGAAATTTACTATCTGACAAATAATTTCGATAAAGCTATTTCAATAATTAATGATAACATTGGTTACGCGTATGCTGAAGACCAAATTTTGTTTTACGAACTTCTGGCTTTTATATACCAAATTCAGGGTAACTTTACGAAATCCAGAAAAAACTATCTTAAAGCAATAGATTTAACAATTGTAATAAATGAAGGGAACCCCATTAACATTGCTTTGGAGTATATTAACTACTCTAATTTCCTGATCTCTAACAATCAATTTAATGAAGCTGAAGAAACCCTGAAAAAATCATTACACTATATTGAATTGACAAAACCAAGCGATAACTCCGTTTTGACATTATATTTCAAAACTATGGGTTACCTGGCAAATAACAGGTTTGTTTCTTCGGAAAACCTTGAGTCATTTAAAAAGCAGAAAAAACAAAATTTAAACGAAGCAGTCAGTTGGTTTAAAAAAGGACTTGTTGCCTTAAATTTTCCGGAAAATTATACAATGGAAACAATTAATGAATCATCGAAATGGCTGTCGGTAATGGAATGCATCGATTTATTAAAATTAATAGCCGATAATTACAACGAACAAGTTTCTATCGAACAATCAAAGGAAAATCCATTTTTAACGCCATCCATGTCCCAGGCTATATTTAATTATCAGTTAGTTGGCGCATTAATTCAAAAAACCAGGACGGAGTTAACAGACGACCGGAGCAAAATCCAGTTAACTTCTTTTGAATATTCTACTTTTCAGAAAATAGTAAAAATTTCTTACTCGGCATATTCCATAACCAGAGATCCAAAATATCTTGAACTGGCTTTTTTAAATGCAGAACGGGTTAAAAGCAGCTCAATATTTGATAAAATATCTGATGAATTAGCAATGGAAAACAGCCTGATACCGGATAGCCTGGCCAATCTGGAGAAAAAATACAACACCAACATTGCCATTTTCACTGGAAAACTCAACCAGGAAAGAAGCTCGGCTAATCCAGACAGCATGTTGATTAATGAATATAACAATGAAATTTTTGAGGCAACAAGAAATCGCGAAGAGCTTAAAAGTTACCTTGAAAGTAAATATAAAGACTATTATGAGCTTAAATATTCAAACACAATGCTTTCGGCAAAACAAATACAACAAAAACTTAAAGCAGATCAAATAATCATCGAATACGTCCTAAACGAAGAGGATACAATTCCCGAGCTTTATGCATTTGTTATCAGTCAAAGTGGAGTGGATTTTTTCAAACAGGAAATTGATTCAGATTTTGTACAATCAATTGAAAATGTGTTTCATTTTATGTCGAATACTGAATATATGTTTACAAAAAACGAGGATTCTAAAAAATTCTGCTTATCATCGAATCAACTTTATAAGAGTTTAATACTTCCATTTCTTGATCATATTCAAAATAAAAAAATAACAATAATTCCCGATGGGAAACTCAGTTATATCCCCTTCGATGCATTACTCGAAGATTTGCCCGACACAACAAAAAGAATTGAGTTCAACCAATTAAATTACCTCATACGAAATTATAGTATAAATTATTCGAATTCGGCAAATTTACTGTTCAAGCAGATTTCGAAAAGCAAAAAAACAAGGATAAAGGCTGTGGCATTTGCCCCAGAATATAAAGTTGGCCAAACCATTGAGATTGCAAACAAAAGGTATTCGCTGGTCCCGTTACCCGGCGTAAAAAGGGAAGTAGAAGAGATATCTAAAATATTAAATACAGAAATTTTTAGCGGTGAAAATGCATCTGAAAACAATTTTAGAAAAAATGTTGAGAAGTACGATATATTGCACCTGGCAATGCATGCCTTTATTGACGATTCGCTACCAGCTTATTCTTGTCTTGCATTTACCCAAAATAATTCCGGCGATTTATCAGACAACGGGTTATTAAGCACTACCGACATTTACAATTTTAATCTGAATGCAAGATTGGTTGTTTTGAGCGCTTGTAACACGGGTACGGGACTGCTTAAAAAAGGCGAGGGGATAATGAGCCTTGCGCGTGGGTTTCTTTATGCAGGTTGCCCTTCGATTGTAATGTCGTTGTGGGAAGTCGAAGATGAAAGCGGGACCCAGCTTATGACATCTTTTTATAAAAACATAAAAAAAGGTAAAACAAAAGACGAAGCTCTCAGATTGGCCAAACTTGAATATCTGAATTCAGTGAATTCACGAAGGGCACACCCACATTACTGGCTTGGATTTGTTACTATTGGCGACAACTCTCCATTATATTTAAGCTACGATTTTTATTTTTTCATATTACTTATTCTGGCATTGTCGGGGATTGGGATCGATCAGTTGGTTCGAATAAAAAAAGCCCGTAAAAAACGAGCTTTTTAGAATGTGTGTATTTTATAAACTATTTTATTTTCTCATGTGAAACTTTTTTGGTGAATGTGTTATTTTATTTATCAGAACGTGAATGTGTGTTTATCTATTATTTTATTTTATCGAATACTTTAATCGCCTGATTACCGCTTTGGCATCATCTTTATAATATCCTTTTTTATCAATAACTGCAATTAATTCTTTTTTGGCTTCATTCAGATTTCCCAGTCCCAGATAGCATAAGCTCCTGTACCATTCTGCTTCTTCGATATACTGGTTGTCTCCCTGATTAATAACTTTTGAATATTCAGTTATTGCCTCTTCAAGTTTTCCTAATTTTTGGAGGCTAGCCGCCAAATAAAATCCAAATACAGGGTAGTCCTTATTTTCTTCAGCTTTGGTACTCAGAATTTCAACAACCTGTTTATGATTTCCATCCAGATATAAATTTTGAGCTTCCTGTAATAAAGATAATTCGTTTGTAAGCGACCTTTCGGGCGACCAGCCTGGAGATTCATAGAAACTTTCATATGTCCGGTCAGCCGAAACAAAACTGTTCCTGAGGACTCCTGCCAAGCCCAATAATATAACCAAAACTGCAACTCCTCTTCTCAAAAATTTTATTTGTCCTGAATTTACTTCAGGAATTAACATTTTCAACTTTTTGGCTTCAGACGATTTCTTAACAGATTTTAGCTCATTGCGTAAATTCATAATGTCCTTTTCTCCAATCGATGCGTTGATTTGTCTGCGCAACTCAATTTCGGCCATTAAGTCAGAATTTTCGCTTAATTCCATTTTAAACTCTTCCAGTAATTCTCCTTCCAATTCGCCATCAATAAAGTCTTCAATATTTTCCTCGCTAACACTCCATGATGTTTCTGTTTGAAGAATATTTGAAATTTGGCTTCTTAAACTTATTATTTCGTTCTCCTGGATAGACATTTCGATATCTGCATGAAGTTTTACCTCATCCTGCAAGATCCGGCTTTGGCGAAGATCTCTTTCAAAACTAATTAATTCGGAACCGGATAATTCTCCATGGATGTAATTATCAATTTCTTCAACCGAGAACTGAGGCTCTACAGATTTTGCCACCTGCTTTAATGTTTGCCGAAATTGCAGAATATCTTTTTCAAGGATTGCTTCCTCCAATCCTTCAAACCCGGCTAAATCAAAATCATTGAAATCATCTTCAACCTCTTTTACAACAGAACCGTTTTGTTTCTTGTAAAAATGATGGATGTTTTCGTTTTGTGTTGCAACGTGGTGATATGCATGTACACGTGGCAAAGAGTCGTAGAAGTTAATTAATTCTTCAGGAGAAAGAATTTCAGACATTTCCTGAAACTCGGAGAGGTCGGTTAACAGTTCAAATGATTCGTTGCCCAAAACTTCGGGTTTGTTATCTTTCGCAACGTTTTCAAGTTTGTTTCTGAGGTTTAAAACTTCTTTTTCTTTTAGCGCACTTCGGATTTCTGTCCAAAGTTCAAGCTCCAATTTGAGTTCGGGGTTTTTAACTAACTCAGCTTCAAATTCAAGCTTGCTTTCACCTTCCAATTGACCGAAGAAATAATCTTCGATTTGATCAAAAAAATTTGTGTTACGTGTCATCTTCAAGTATTTTTTTAAATTCAGCGTCCTGTTTTATTCTGGCAATAAGTAACTCTTTACATTTAAATTTACGCTTCTTTGCGTATTTTTCACTTTTATACCCCATTACCATTGCAATTTCCTTTAGAGAAACCTTTTCAAAAAATAATTGCAAAAGTTTTTGGCAATCGGTGCTTAAAGTACCAAAGTGTTTCTGATATAATCCATACCTTTCATTCTTTTCAACCAACTCATTCAGATTATCATCGTATAAATCTTCCTGGTAAGGTAACGAATCATTCAGTTTTTCTTTTTCAACGCGCCTTTTCTCCAGCTGTTTTAGCCACAAGAACCGACAAACAGAAAACAAATAACCTTTGAAAGAACTTTTTTCGAAAATCAGGTCATTTTCCTTAATTTTTCGATAAATAATAATAATGGCTTCCTGAAAAATATCACTGGCATCATCCTCACTTCCTTGGTTTTTCCTGATAAAATAATTGATGTTGTAGTAATATTGTTTGTAGATATACTGCAAAATCAAATTATCGTGTCTTAGAATTCCTTTCAGGATTTGCTCATCACTATATGTCATCATCTTCTTTATATTATTCTATTATTAATAAAAAGGTAACCCCCTATTTAGATTATATCTTAAATATTTTTTGATATGGTCCGGTTTAAATCTTGTTTTTAAGCTTGTAAACAATCAATTAGCCGTAAATATATAAGTAAATTTTGTTTTGGAAATAAAATGTTGGATGAATTTATGTTGAAAAAGCAAGAATATGCTAATAAACAAAAAGGACAGGTTCAACAACCTATCCTTTTCTCATTAAACTAACTAACCTAACTAAACCTAAACTTATGAAAATAAACATAGTGCAAATATAGAGCCACTTTTGAAAATGAACAACATATTGTTGTTAAATCATGTTAAAGATAAATTTGATTTAACATTGATTTACTGAGCAATAAAATTATAATGTATGGTTCCTTTTTGTTGTGCAGGAGCCTTTGGATCGGCGTTAAACAGGGTTCTTAACGCAGCAGCTTCAGCATATAATATTATTTTTTCGTCCCTAAACTTTTGTCCGGCTTTTGCAATAGCATGGATAACTTTTCCGTTTCGGTCGACAGTAATTTCAATAATCACTTTACCACCACCCTGGGCAAGATAAACCGGGATTGGGAGGCTAACGTGATACCTGTTTTCCAAATAATATACAATATTACTTTCTCCGGTGTAAATAATATTCTTTATTGAGTCCGGATTCATTCCTTCTGTTGTTTGCACCGGCATTTTAATGTCATCGATATTTATTTTTTCTTTAGAGAGTTGTTTATTTACATTTGAAACCAGACTTTTTGCATCTTCAACCTCTTTCATATAATTGTCATCAAAGAACTTATCCTTTAAGGTTTCATTTCGATTTTCAGATAACCTGTTGGATGCGGCGTTTGTAAGATTATTGCCCCGGCTAACATCAACCGTTTCGGTTAAAGTTTCTTTATTTATTTCCTCGGGTTCTTCCTTCTTTTCCCCGGGTATTAAATCAGGAAATTCAATCAATATGGGTTCTTCCTTAATATTTCCTTTCATTTCGATTTGAGCAACAATAAACGTTGCAAAAAGCAAAATATGAAATACCAGCGTGCCCATAACGCCATAAATATTGCGACGATATATTCTTACCAGTTTTTTCACCTTACAAAAATATAAAATTAACCTCGAATTGGAATTTTTATACAATTCGTGTGTTAATAAATTTGCATAACCAGGCCGGATTTCCGGTTTAACGAAATTTAACTATCTACTGTTGGAATGTCTTATTTTTTAATAACTAATTTTCAATAAAAGTTAATCCGAAATTATTAAAATTAACTTTTTTAAGGTTTTGGGTATTTTAAGATTTAATGAAACGGATTGTTTTAAATATCAGCCTATTTTTTGTTTTAATATTTATTAAAATAAATATCCTTTTAGCCCAAAACACCGAAACAGATACAATTAAATCTGAAAAAAGTTATTTTCAAAACCAGGAACATTTTTACGACAGTTTAAAATCGAGGGCCAATCAACGCAAGATAACAAAGCTTTTTTATGACTTTCTGATTTCCCCTCCCGAAATCAATGTAGACAAAAAATCATTAGCCCTGAATTATTACAACCTGTTTAACGGGAAAATAATATCTGAAATTAAAATAAAATCGTTTGATGTTTTTGGCCCTACATTTCAGGACACTGCCAAAACAACCTCCAGAAAACTTGAACTAATTGCAAATAAGATACATACTAAATCAAATCTTTCATCGATACAAAAACTTCTGTTATTTAAAGTTGGAGATAACCTGGAACCTGAGATTATACTTGAAAACGAGCGTTTAATCCGGTTGTTGCCGTATATAAAAGAAGTTAACATAATACTTGAACAACACCCTCTTAACAGCGGGTTGGTAAAGGTATTAATACTCATCAGAGATCGGTTTTCGTTTGGTGCATCGGGTAATGTTAACGGAATTCAATCGGCTGCCTTTGAATTGTACAATAACAATATTTTTGGTATTGGACACGAAATTAACGTTGTGTTTGCAGGGCATGTTAATAAACAACCTTATCTGGGTTCCGAAACCTACTACAATATTAAAAACCTGCAAGGTAAATTTATCGATATTACCCTGGGATACCTGAATACATACAAAAGCGAAGGTTTTAGGTTCAATTTGAATAAACCTTTTATCACATCGTCAATTAAATGGGGATACGGAATAACCGCATTACGCATGTTCAGGGCCGACTGGATATTTCAGGATGATGCTGTTTTATCGGAAATTCCGATGGATTTTGCCTATTACGGAGCCTGGGGCGGACGTAGTTTCCAGTTAGGAAAAAATAAACCTCAAAATGCCCAGATTGTTATTTCCTCAGGTATTAACAAGCAAAATTTTTTGACCAGACCTGATTATAAGCCAGGGGTCAATAATTATTTTGCTAACCGTACATTTTTGCTCGGAAGCGCCACTTTTACCCAACGCAGATTTATACAGGATGACCTGGTGTATAGTTACGGGATTACCGAAGATATCCCCGAAGGATTTAAAAATGAGATAGTTTATGGTTACGACATAAGCGAATTCGGTAACCGGCACTATGCCCACATCCTTTTGTCGAATGGAAATTTTCTAACCAACAGGAAGGGGTATTTATATATTGAAGGTGATTTTGGCAGTTATTTTGGCTCTCATGGGTTCCAGCAAGGCCAGGTTGATGCCCGTTTATATTTTATTTCAAAAAAAATCTATTCAGGCCAGAAAACTTATCGTTTATTCGTAAAAACCGATTATACCCTGGGAATGCACAGGTTTGAAGTTGAAAACCTTAACTTAAACAGAAAAAACTCGATAAGAGGTTTTGCAAATACCCAAATTACAGGAAAACAACGCCTGAGTTTGAATTTGGAGTATGTCCTGTTTTTAAAACAGCAATTTTATAATTTCAATATGGCTGTTTTTGGATTTTCCGATATCGGCGTAATTGGTTCGAATAAAGAATTTATTTTAAAGCAGGATTATTATAGCGGAATTGGTTTTGGAATCAGGCTGCACAACGAAAACCTTGTGTTTAAAACGTTGCAAATGAGGTTAGCATTTTATCCTTTTCGTCCGCAGAACATGAATTTTACGGGTTTTGTCATCGAGGAACAATCGAAACGACAGTTTTACAGTTTTGAGCCGGCCCAACCTATGCCTCTAAAATTCGAATAACTTTTTTAAAGAAACAATTCGTTGAGGGCGCCAAAATAATCTTCGTCCCAACCTTCTGAAATATTATCGAATGCTCCATCAGGAATATTTGTATGAAGCAATTCAAGACTTGTTCCCTTTTTATGAGGATGTAATTTAATTGTTACAACCGATTCTTCCGATTCTCCCTCAAAAAACCACTTTTGCACAATTTTTTTGTTCTCTTCAAATTCAAGGTTAACTCCTGAAATGCTCCCGTCCCATAAAGAAAAATTACTTCCGGGGACAGTCTCCATTTCGGCAGGTTCGCCTGTCCATATTTCAATCATAGACTTGTTCGTCAGAGCGTTATAAACATCTTTTGGATGAGCATTCAAAATATAATAGCGTTTTATGTTTTTCATTTTTTATAATTTGTTTTAAATATCAATCGCACAACATTAGCCTTTTTCAACATTTCAATTTTAAAAAACAGATAAAATTATTTGTTTTTGGTTTAAAAGTAAATCAAAAAAATGCCAATTTACGATTTTTAGCAAGCCATTCCATGAACCGGAAAACTATTAATTAATTCCAAAATATCTTTTTATTTTTGCGCCATTTTGATACATGATATGAGAAAATTAATCAACTATTCGAGACTGGTTAAATTCGAACATACACTGTTTGCTTTGCCATTTGCATTAACCGGTTTTTCGTTTGCCATGTGGCACGACTCCTCCAACCTGAGCATTAAACTACTGATACTTGTTATATTATGCATGGTATTTGCCCGAAATGCAGCCATGGGGTTTAACCGGTTTCTGGATCGTGAATTTGACAAAAAGAATCCACGAACAGCCATCCGTGAGATACCTGCCGGTGTGCTTGAACCAAAATCGGTTTTGCTTTTTGTGATTTTAAATGCAATATTTTTTATTATAACAACCTGGTTTATTAACCGGTTGTGTTTTTTTCTTTCGCCCGTGGCGCTTTTTGTAATCCTGTTTTACAGTTATACAAAACGATTTACCCCTCTTTGTCATTTTGTTTTGAGCCTTGGCCTTGCAATTGCACCCGTGGGAGCTTATTTGGCCGTTGCGGGTAAATTCGACTGGCTTCCGGTTATGCTCGGGCTGGCCGTATTTTTCTGGGTAAGTGGATTCGATATAATTTACGCTCTGCAGGACGAAGAATTTGATAAAAAGCTGAATTTAAAATCTATCCCTTCGTTATTTGGCAAGGACCGGGCGCTTGATATTGCAAAATTCATTCATTTCTGCTCGGCGGTTTTTGTGGTTATTGTTGCAGTCATAACCCCGGCTACGTTATTACATATAATAGGCGCTGCTGTTTTCATTTTGTTACTTGTATATCAGCATACTCTTGTGAAATCAAACGACTTAAGCCGGGTGAACATGGCTTTCTTTACCACAAACGGGATTGCAAGCGTTTTATACGGTTTTTTTGTAATTGCAGGATTGTGGTTTTAACGCAACCTCTTTGAGCGCATTACGTTGTGATTGATTTTATATGTAAATCCAATCGAGAAAAATTCCTTAAGCTGAAGTTTGGTTTTTGTGCCAGTCTGGACATTATTGCTGTCATATACCGGAAACAGCACATCATCATCGTAGATTAAATGCATCATAAACCTTACATCGGTGTAATACGTTAGCTTTGCCACCACCGCATTTTCCCAGTTGATATCGAATTTCTCGAATGGCGCCTTGTAATTAATAAACATTTTGTATTTCGTCTCATAGGTAATGTTCTCCCTGATCGGTTTTCTCAGGAATATATCTGCGTTTAAACCAGGTTCCCAAAAACTTTTTTTATGCGCATCAACTCCAAATTTTGTCTGATCAATAAGCAATGTATCGCGGACATAAACATTTTTTATAGTAAACGGAGAAAGTAACAAAGAGAAATCCTTGTTTGGTTTATATTCCAAACCCACTTTAAAAAACATTCTTGAAGGCGCTAAAAATGCCGAAATTGGTTTCTGGGCTTCCTGTCGGGGATAACGGTACCCCCTGAAAAACTGAGTTTCGAAGTTGAACTCTGCGCTGTAATACCATTTTTTAAAAGCGCTTACCCCAAACCGCGAAGTCAATTCAAATTTGTCGTCGTTTTTCTGAAGCTGTTCCTCATTCCCTCCCGGCCTAATCCATCCATTTCTGAATTCCCCAAAATTATCCCATTTAACCAATCCATCAGCCCGTTTGTAATTGGCAAATCCTTTAAGCAATATAAGCGACGAAATCGCACTTTGCCCTCCCTTCTTCCAGTTCGAAAGGTAAGTTTGCGAAAAACCAACATTTCCTTCACCCCCTATTCGCCATGGAGTTTCAATTTCATATGCCTTGCCAACTGTATTTAACGATGCAATACTTTTTTCGAGCGATGAGAAATCAAATTCTTTCTTCTCTTTTGGTTTAAAGCGCGAAATGGTTGCACCATCATCAATAAGCATAAAAATTCCACGTTTTCCAACACTGCGGACCATAACGCTCAGTGAATCGTGCTGAACATTTTTCAACCATAACCGGGTAAATTTTTCGCTTCCGTTATTTAAACCAAGTTCTGACGAATTTCCGGAAAGATTATAGAGCGAAATTTTTGTTGAATCTATAAAGTCGGCATATTCGGCCATAGTTCGTAAAACGGCAGAAATCGAATCGTTAACGGCATTTACCACCGATTCGTTATACATTCTTAACACATTGTAATTATTAACCTTTACCGAGTCTGATAACCGCTTAACCTGGTATTCATATTCCTTATCAAAAACAATGTCGGCATAGGCAGTTTTCACCGAATCGGTGTATGCCGCAACCAACGAATCGTTATACTGCACCCTTATTTTTTCTATATAAGCCGTGCGGATACTGTCTGTATGTACCAGCCTTTCAAACATTTCGGCTGAATTTAACACCGAATCGGGTATAACTTCCGGTATCTGCAGCTCTCCGGGCATTTTGTACATTCCCCTGGTAAAAAGCTGCATTCCTTTACCCTGTGGGATTAAGTTCAGCTTATTTTCAAGGTTCGAAAGCAATTCAGCCGGGACCGCTGTTTTTCTGTTTTGAAAGTCTTTTTGCAGTTTTAATTCAATCGATTTTAACCTTTCCTGGACCCTATTTTGTGAAAAATAACCCGGAACAGTTAAACTGTCTTCTACATTTTCGGGTAACCTGAAAACATAGGTCTGTTTATTTGACAACGATTTATAAATATTGCCAATAACAGAATCGATAGGGTCGTCTTCAATAAAATTAATTAATCCCCTCACATTGTTTGCCACTGCCGGCTTTGCAACATACCAGTTATTTTCCTGGTAAAAATAACGCTTAAGGATTTCGAGTCCCAATTGCAATGCATCATCATCATCTTCCTTTTCAGACAATTGGGCTGATGCGATAATAGCGGAAAGTAGAATTGCAGTTAAAGGTATAACCGACTTCACTTTTTTAAGGTACATAATTCAATTGTTTTTAGCTTTCTGTTCAAAAAAACGCAAAAATAATATTAATGTTATTCAACAATAAAAATATTACTCTTGCATGGTGTATGGTATTTAAAAAACTTCCGGCTAAAGTACGTTACCATTTTGAAAACGGGTGTACCGAAAGCCGCGAATTAAAATATCTTTTATCGTAGCTAACCTCATCCCCGATCCAGGCAGGAAGTTCAATCTGCTGTTTTTCATATTCAAGTTCAACCTCGGCCAATACAAGCCCCTGGTTTTCACCTTCAAAAACATCTATTTCCCAAACTACAGTTCCAACAGTCTCCTTAAACCTTGTCTTTTCAATGGGGAAATCGACACACATTTTAAGTAAAATTTCAGCTTCGTTTACCGGAATATCATATTCCAGCTCAGTTCTGGCAATCCCATCCGGGAGTCCTTTTATGGTAAGATAAGCGCGTTCAGCTTCAATACGGACCCTGACCACCCTTTCAGGATCAACCGAAAGATAACCCTGTTTTATTCTTGTACCCGTTGTTTGTGGCTTCCAGTTATTTACGTCAACAAGAAATTTACGTTCAATTTCAATCATGATTAATTTGTTTCTGAACTGGTGCATAAAATTAATGCCAAAATTAGTTATAAATTTAAGCCATTAAAATTATTCATTATATGTTCAATATGATTTCCAGAACAGAAGCCCTTGAATTATTGAAAAAATATGTTTCGTCGGAAAACATGCTTAAACACAGTATTGCATCGGAAGCGGTTATGCGGGGTATTGCAAATAAACTGGGGAAAAACGAAGATGAATACGGCATAGCAGGGCTTTTACATGACATAGATGTTGAAATTACCAACGCCGATCCTTATACACATGGCCCCCATGCCGCAGTATTACTTAAGGGAAAAATTACCAGCGAAATGCTTGATGCAATTGTAATGCACAACGAGGTAGCGACAGGTAAGGAAAGAACAACAGGTTTTCAGCATGCGCTGGCTGCAGGCGAAACCATTACAGGATTAATTACAGCTACCACACTCGTTTACCCCGATAAAAAAATTGCATCGGTTAAAACCTCATCGGTTACAAAACGAATGAAACAAAAAGCATTTGCCGCTTCTGTAAAACGCGAAAATATACTTGAATGCGAAAAAATAGGTATTCCTCTCGATGAATTTGTCGAATTATCGATTCGCTCAATGACAGAAATTGGTGAAAATCTTGGGTTGTAATTCTGGTTGTAGATCCCGGGGTTAACATTCAAAGTGAATTTAAAGTTATCAATTTCTATTAAAATACTTCCTTAACTTCAATTTTCAAAGCAAAATGAAGAAATAAATTTCATTATCATTTTGGTTTTTAAATTGTTTTTTTACATTTGCGCTCATTAAACAAAACGTTGAAATGAGATTATTATCAGAAAATATTCTAGTCCTTGTGGTTGTCATTCTTAAAAAATCAGGAAGAGGCTAGTTTATTTATGATGGTTGAAAGATATTACAAGCCTTTTCCGAAAACGGGGAAGGCTTTTTTAATGATAAAATAGTACAAAACAGAAGTATGCAGATTCCATTAAGAAGCAACACAACAACACAGGGAAGAAGGATGGCCGGCGCCAGAAGTTTGTGGCGCGCAAACGGCATGAAAGAAGAGCATTTCGGACGGCCGGTAATTGCAGTGGTTAACTCTTTTACCCAATTTGTTCCGGGTCATGCGCATTTGCACGACATTGGGCAGTACATAAAAGGTTTAATTGAAGAAAATGGCTTTTTTGCAGCCGAATTCAATACCATTGCCATCGATGATGGAATTGCCATGGGGCACGACGGCATGCTTTATTCGCTGCCCTCGCGCGATGTGATTGCCGACAGCGTGGAATACATGTGCAACGGGCACAAGGTGGATGCAATGGTTTGCATCTCAAACTGCGACAAAATTACGCCCGGAATGCTCATGGCCGCTATGCGACTGAATATACCGGCAGTTTTTGTATCGGGCGGCCCAATGGAAGCCGGAACCGTTGGTCCAAAAAAATACGATTTGGTTGATGCCATGGTTTTGGCGGCCGACAAATCGGTTTCAGACCAGGAACTTTCGCTTATCGAACAGAACGCCTGCCCTACCTGCGGCTCGTGTTCCGGAATGTTCACCGCCAACTCCATGAACTGTCTGGCCGAAGCCATCGGCCTGGCGCTTCCGGGAAATGGCACTATCGTAGCCACGCATGCTAACCGTAAAAAGCTTTTCGAAGAAGCGGTGGGGAAAATCATCACTGCAACAAAATCGTATTATTTCGAAGGAAATGAAGAAGTTTTGCCGCGAAATATCGGTTCGCGCGAAGCCTTTTTAAATGCGATGAAACTGGATATTGCCATGGGCGGGTCGACCAATACGGTGCTCCACCTGCTTGCGATTGCTCACGAAGCAGAGGTTGATTTTACAATGGAAGACATAGACAAACTTTCGCGCATCACACCCAATCTTTGCAAGGTTTCGCCAAGTTCGCACTACCATGTTCAGGACGTAAACCGCGCCGGGGGAATTTTATCGATAATGGGTGAACTGGACCGGGCCGGATTAATGAATACTTCGGTTAACCGGATCGACGGAAGGACACTTGCAGAGGCTATCCGGGAATACGATATAATGCTGCCAACTTCAACCGAAGATGCAAAAAAACGTTTCCGCTCTTCGCCCGGCGACGGAAGGAGAAACCTGGTTCTTGGCTCGCAGGATAATTATTATACCGAACTCGACACCGACCGTGCCAAAGGTTGTATCCGCACCTTGGAGCACGCTTACAACAAAGACGGCGGGCTGGCCATACTTTACGGAAATATTGCCGAAAGCGGCTGTATCGTAAAAACGGCAGGTGTTGATTCGTCGATATTTAAATTTACAGGAACAGCAAAAGTTTTTGATTCGCAGGATGATGCAGTTAACGGCATTTTGGGTGAAGAAGTACAAAAAGGCGACGTGATTGTTATCCGTTACGAAGGGCCAAAAGGGGGCCCCGGAATGCAGGAAATGCTTTACCCTACTTCGTACCTTAAATCGATGCAACTCGATAAACATTGCGCTTTGCTTACTGATGGGCGGTTTTCGGGTGGCACATCCGGATTGTCCATCGGGCATGTTTCGCCGGAAGCGGCAGGCGGAGGCGCCATCGCGCTTATTCAGGACAACGATAAAATTGAAATCGACATCACCAAACGATCCATTAATTTGATAGTGACGGAAGACGAACTTGCAAAACGCAGGGCTGCCGAAGAGGCTAAAGGCGTGGATGCCTTTAAACCTGCCAACCGCAACCGCAACATTTCGAAAGCGTTGAAAGCTTACGCAAGTTTGGTTTCGTCAGCCGACAAAGGAGCGGTCAGGTTGATCGATTAAGGAAATCGGTTACTGGTAGCCTGATATAACAAAAGTATCAAGTATCAAGTATCATGTCCATCCCTGAAATAGGTTGACCAAAATCAGGTCAAAAAATGGGAAAAAAGAAAGTAGAAATTAACTCGAGAAGAGTTTTCAATGAAGAATTCAAGAAGGCTCGTATAAAGGAATATGAAAGTGG
>JBBINB010000024.1:0-44579 GCA_037444065.1 Draconibacterium sp. | reverse complement strand
TTACGCACGAACCAAAAGGTATAAAAGAGCTGGGATTGCCATCGTTTGGCGAAATGGCGGCTTTAAAAATAGGGTTCTACCACGAATTTAATGAAAGTGCTAAATTAGCAAATAAAATGCAGTATGTTTTCAGAACAGCTTTTTGATATAATACTTGACTTTGGTGAAGAGTGGAAAGTAGAAAGGGTTTACCTTAATACACAAACAGAAGAGGTAGATGTTTTTGTTGAGTTTATAGGCAAAACAGCGGAACATCCTGTTACGTTAGAACCCTTTTTTATTTACGACCATGCTCCCGTTCGGAGATGGCGACATTTAGATACAATGCAATTTAAAACCTACATTAACTGTAGTGTTCCAAGGATAAAAGATAAAGAAGGGAAAGTATTAACCATTAAAACTCCATGGGCAGATAACTATGAGAGACACACTTATCTTTTCGAGAAAGTTGCAATTGTTATTTTGCAAAGCACTAAAAACCAGACAAAGACGGCAGAGCTTTTACGTTGTGGTTTTAATGTTGTTAACCGTATCGTGCACAATTCAGTTGAGCGCGGACTGAAAAGACGGCCAAAAAATCACATTTTCGAGCATCTGAGTATCGATGAAAAATCATTCAAAAAAGGGCACCAATATATAACTGTAGTAAGTGACCCTATCTCAGGCATTGTTGTCGATGTTGCACAAAACAGGGATTACAGCTCTTGCGAGCAAGCGATAAAAGGGGCAATACAAGAGCCACATAGAGCATCTGTTAAAACCGTTACAATGGATATGTGGAAACCATTCCTAAATGCAGTAAAAGACCTTTTACCCCAGTCAGATATCATTCATGACCGGTTTCACCTGGTGAAATATCTCAATGATGCGATAGATAAAGTACGCAGAAGAGAAGTACTAAAGCATGATGAACTTAAAAACACAAAATATATTTTCCTGAAAAACCCTGAAAACCAAACAGAAAAGCAACGGATAAAATTTGAGTCTATATCAGGAGCAAATTATGAAGTAAGCAGGGCATGGCAGGTAAAAGAAAACTTCAGGGATATATTTGGTTGTAACACACTGGGCGAGGCATTTTCATTGGTTTTCCAATGGGTTAGCCATGCTGTCCGAACAAATATTAAAGAAATAACGAAGGTCGTGGATACATTCCGTAACCACCTCCACGGAATTATAAATGCAATGGTCAATACCTTTTCTAATGCAATGGCCGAAAGACTAAACGGGAAAATACAAGAAATTAAAGCTTGTGGAAGAGGCTATCGTAAATTTGAAAACTTCAGGAATGCAATCCTGTTTTTTCATGGTGGATTAAGTCTCTATCCATTAAATTAACAGTAGAACCAAAAATAGTAAGAATTTAAAAAAGGATGTCATCCTTCAAAAAGATGACATCTTTTAATAAATTAGTAAATCTTAATTCAATGTGAGTTAAGGATGAAATAAAAGAAAAGATATATCACTCACCCTTCGACTTCGCTCAGGGTGACAGTCAGACTGAGCGAAGTCCCTGTCTGCCGACAGGCAGGGATGTCTGTTTTCACTAACTCGACATTAAAATCTTAATTTATAAATCTAATTCTTAATCAACACCGGTTTCCCAAGCCCCAGTTTTTCAAGGGGGGCCAGTTGGGTGGCCGCATCGCCAATAACAAGGTAGCAAATATTTGAGGGGACAAGGTATTGCTGGGCCAGTTTATTATGCTGTTGCGCATCAAACTTTTTCAGGAACATCTCTTCCTGTTTTACAAAATCGGCTGGCAGGTTGTATTGGCCAATCTCCTGTAACATGCCCATCAGCGCGTCGAGGGTTTCAAAGTCCCTGATTTTCGATTTCAATAAAGCGTCTTTTGTAAATTGAATGTCTTCGGTACTTATCCGGTTCCTGAATTTTTCGATTTCATTCTTAACTATTTCTACCGACTCAAAAGTAGCATCCGACCTTACACTTGAACTGGCCGAAAAGCTACCATAATTTTTATTTCCCGAAAATCCTGACCTGGCGCCGTAAGTAAATCCTTTCTCTTCGCGAAGAATCAGGTTCAGGTTTCCGTTAAACGAACCCCCAAGTTTGTAGTTCATTACCGTTACCGGGAAATATTCGGGATTATTGCGCGAAATTGAGGCATTTCCGGCATAAATTACCGATTGTTTGGCGCCGGGCACATCCACAAAGTAAATTCCCCCCTTTGCCGATACGGGTTTATTGAATTCAGGGAAAGTTACAGCTTTCGGTTTCCAGTTGCCGGAAAGATTTTTCAAAGCCTTTATTGCCCTGCTTTTATCAATGCTTCCGGCTATATACATTTTTGCAACCGATGGTGAAAAGTATTTTGTGTAATATGCTTTCAAATCATCCATTGTAATGCTTTCAACAGTTTCCACGGTTCCGGAAGAAGGTGTTCCCAAAATATGATTTTCTCCGAATATCAGTTTCGAAAAGTTAATAGCTGCCAAATAATCGGGGCTGGCGGCATTTCTTTTCAATTGGTTAACCATTCTCGATTTTACAAGCTCGAATTGCTCTTCGTCCCAACGGGGTTGCAAAATGATTTCTTCTACCAGGTCCAGTGTTTTTTCAAAATTTCGCGAAAGTGTGTTCACACTTATTGAAATATTTTCGTTACCGGCAGAAACCCTGATTGAAGAACCAAGTAATTCGCGGGCTTCTTCCAGTTCTTCAGGTGTTTTGTTTTTTGTCCCTTCGGTGAGCATTCCGGCCAGGAAAACTGCGGTTCCCGATTTTTGCACAGGCTCGGCAAGGTGGCCTCCTTCCAGCACAATTGAAAAACGTACAAGCGGTACTTCGTTTTGTTCAATCCCCGAAATCTGCATTCCGTTAGTGGTTTTGGCGGTCCACATTTTAGGAATGGTAAGTTCCGGATCTTTTCCGGCTACAGGTTCAACCGAGCGGTCGAAACTGGTTTTGGTTTTTATTATCGTTTCATTTCCAGTGTTTCCCGAATCTTCAACCTTAGTGGCATTCTCAATGTTTTCTTCAACAATACCTGCAGAGACCGAATTTTCTGCTGCAAGCGCCAACTGGCCTTTGGGTACAAAGCTGGTTGCCAGGTATGGTTTGTTGCGGATATATTTTTCATACACGTGTTTTACTTCGTCGATGGTTACAGAGCGGATATTTTCGATATCTTTTTCTATAAACGAAGGCGAGCCTGCATACTCGTTGTAACGGGCCAACTGGAATGATTTGCTCAAAACCGAACTGATGGAATTGTAAAAATCGGTTTCCTGTCCGGCTTTTATCCGTTCCATATCGGCTTCGGTAAACCCTTCCTGTTCAAATAGTTGGAATGATTCAAAAACTGCTTTTTCTACATCGGACAGGCTTACGCCGGCGTTTGCATTCACCGAAACCGTGAATTGGCCGGTTAATTCCATGGCGCGGTTAAAAACACCCGCGTTGCTTGCCAGCTTTTTGTTTTTAACAATAACCTTGTAAAATGGCGCTTTTTTCCCGCTTCCTAAAATCTCCGATAAAAACCTCAAAGCATAGGCATCCTTTGAATATTGTTCGGCAGCAGGCCAAACCATTGTGAGCTGCGGAGTTTTTGCAAAATTATCTTCGTGGTACAATTTTTTTGTTTGCGAAAGCTGAACGTGTTGAGGTTTCATGTCGGTAACCGGATTTCCACCCGGTATTTCGCCAAAATATTTTTCAATTAAATTTTTAACATCAGCAACTTCAAAATCGCCGGCCAACACAAGGGTCGTATTATTCGGAACGTAATATTTTGAATGAAATTCCTTTACATCTTCAACCGTTGCGTTAAACAAATCTTCCATTTCGCCAATTACTGTCCAACTGTACGGATGACCATGCGGATAAAGGTTTTTTGCAATTACCCATTGATTATAGCCGTATGGACGGTTATCGTATGACTGGCGTTTTTCGTTTTGCACAACGTTTTGCTGGTTAATAAAAGCCGATTTTGTTACCGTATTCTGCAAAAATCCCATGCGATCGGATTCCAGCCAAAGAACCATTTCAAGCGCATTTTTTGGCACAACTTCAAAATAAATGGTACCATCGTTGCTGGTACCGCCATTTAAAGTGCCGCCGGCCCCCTGAATTTTTTTGAAAAACTGATCCTGCCCGACATTTTCCGACTCCTGGAACATCATATGTTCAAATAAGTGTGCAAAACCTGTTTTCCCGGGTACTTCGCGATTTGAACCAACATGGTACTGAATGGCAACTGCCACAATCGGATCCGACTTATCCTGGTGAAGGATAACATCGAGACCATTTTTTAGTTTGTACTGCTCGTATGCTATCGAAAGTTTATCACCCGATATTGCTTTTTGCGAACTAAATATAAATCCAAAGTAAAATAATACAGTAAAGAACATTAAGTAATTTTTCATAGGTATTAATTTTCAATAATAAATAATTTATTTTCATGTAAAACACTTATAATCAATTATATAAAAATCGAATTTTTTAATTTGGTTAAATGGTATTAAGATGCGTTTGATATAAAGTTTAACCCACTAAAATGAAAAATTTTTAACGAAAGATTTTTCACGAATGTAAAAAACATTTTATTAAAAATTATCATAAAAGTGGTTTCAAAAGTTTTTATTCAATTTAATCTATCGCACATCATTTTTATCAATCAGCCAGAAAAAAACCTTTATGTCTTTTTTATTGTTTATCAATTACCATGAACTTAAAAAAGATTATCCGTTCAAAGCAATCCCAGCTTCTTTTTCTGCTTGCAGGAGCAGTTGGGGGTTTTCTATACTGGAAATTTGCGGGATGCAAAAACGGGACCTGTGCAATTAAATCGGTTTGGTATTGGAGTACTTTGTGGGGCGCTGCATTTGGTTATCTGCTGGGTGATTTAATAAACGATTTTATTCAAAAACTAAAAAAGAAAAGGGGGGAAGCGAATTGAACGGCAGATTTTTAAGCATAATTAACTCTGACAGGCCTGTATTAGTTGATTTTTACGCCGATTGGTGCGAGCCCTGCAAGAAAATGCCATCTATTTTGAAAGAAGTAAAAGAAGAATTGAAGGATAATGTTCGCATAATAAAAGTTGATGTTGACAGGAATCCAATGATTGCGTCAAAATATCAGATCCGGAGCATTCCAACACTTATTATATTCAAAAACGGTGAGGCAATCTGGACCGGTGTGGGTTTACGGCCTGCCCGCGAATTGATGTCTGTGCTTCGCCGGCAATTTAACCAGCATTAGGATCAAGAGCTTTTTCGACAAGATTTTGCATTTTGTGCAGCCCTGTTTTTGCAACTTCCAGTGCATTTTGTTTCCAGTAATTTTCATTAAACAACTCAAGCGAAAGAATTTTTTTGCCGCCGGCCCTGTAAAGCGATCGGATAATTTGGTTGAATGGCGCGGCGCCATCGCCAGGGTAAACGCGGTCGCTGTCCTTTTGGTTTTTGCGTGGGATTGAATCCACAAAATCGTTAAAATGAAACATTTGTATCGCGTTGCCAGAAATCATGTTCAGGCTTTCGTAGCTGCTGCCACCGCGGAACATGTGAAAAACATCGGGTAACATGCAGGCATTCGGGTGGTCGCAGGCAGTAAGCACAAACATGGCTTGCGATATATGAAATAAATTGGCCGAAGCGCCCCAGAATTCGAGTTGTGGAGTTACTCCAATCGTTTCGCCTGTTTCAAGGACGTGTCTGTACCGGTCAGCTATATCGAACAGATCGGGGCCCGGTCCGGAATAAGCGCCTGCCGGTGGCGCGGCAATACGTTTGCACCCGATTTTTACAAGCAGTTCCATTTCGCGTTTCAACTGTTCCAGCCCTGCTTTTCGCCGCAATTCGTCGTCAACCATCCACTCGGCAAACCCAATAGCATTTTCTACAGTTATGCCCAAATCGTTGGTTCTTTTTTTCAGATCGGCAATATCACCACCTTCGTCGATGTACCTTTGCAGGTCCCGGACCCAGATTTCAATTCCACTGTAACCTGCCTTTGCGGTAATTTCAAATTCGTTCAAAAACCCGGTTTTCTGGCCCGATATGGTACTGGTATTCAGACAATATGAAAATTGCAGGTCAGCTTTTTCTGTACTACCCGCAGCTTTCTGCTGGTTAAGCAGCATTCCCCCTGAAAGCAGGGCCAGGCCTTTTATCGTGTTTCGTCTTGAAATCATGGTAATCGAATCTGTTTTTTCAAATATAGCAAGTCAATCTGTTTTTCGGGTAAATTTCGGGTGATTTCGAATAAAAAATTAGTCAAAAACATATAAGCAAACCAAAATCATTACCTTTCAGCAAAATTGAAAACTTATGAAGAGAACGTTTTTTTTAATTGCTGTAATGTTTCTTGCCGGATTGGCAGGTGGGCAATCGGTTGATAATTTGTGTGTTGGCCATTATTATACCGAAGAACAGGCAAAAGAAGTTTTAGCGGAATTGCAAAAAATGTATCCCAATAAAAAATTGTGGCTGGAAAGGACGGAAATTATCCGGAAGGGAATTCTGGAAGGGGCCGGATTGAATCCTTTACCTGAAAAATGTCCACTGAATCCGCGATATACTGAAATACGAAATTACAAAGGTTATTCGGTGCAAAATGTAGCTTTTGAGAGTCTTCCCGGGGTTTTTGTAACAGGAAGTTTATATCTTCCGAAGAAAATGAACGGAAAAGTCCCCGGAATTTTGAGCGCTCATGGTCATTGGAGCAAGCCCGACGATTACGGCAGATTCAGGGAAGATGCACAAAAACGCTGCGCTTCGCTGTCAAAAATGGGGGCGGTTGTTTTTTCGTACGACATGGTTGGATACGGCGAAATGAAGGATTTTGGCTGGATACACAAACACCCGCTGGCACTTAAACAGCAGTTGTGGAACAGCATCAGGGCTCTTGATTTTTTACTCTCATTGGAAAATATTGATCCCAAAAGGATTGCCATGACAGGCGCTTCGGGTGGGGGCACACAAACGTTTATGCTGGCTGCCGTCGACGGACGAATAAAAGTTTCGGTTCCGGTAGTACAGGTTTCAGCTCATTTTTTTGGCGGGTGTGTTTGCGAAAGCGGGATGCCTGTGCACAAAAGCAACCATCACCAAACCAACAATGTCGAAATAGCTGCTTTGGCTGCACCACGCCCAATGATGCTGGTATCTGACGGCGACGACTGGACAAAAAACACTCCGGAAGTTGAATTTCCGCACATCCGGAATATTTACGGATTGCTGCAAGCCAAAAATAAAGTTGAAAATGTACACCTGCCCAACGATAAACACGGCTATGAACTCTCTAAACGAAAAGCAGTGTACCCGTTCCTGGCCAAATACCTGAAACTCGATCTTAAGAACATTCAGGATGTCAATGGGGAGATTTCAGAAGAGGGCGTTGTAATTGAACCGTATGAAATGATGAAAGTGTTTTCTGAAAAAAAACCTTTACCTGGTTATGCTGTTTTAAATAACGACGGGGTAGAATGGTAACCATATCGGTAATTTACTGATAGTTAGCCAATCTTATTGAAATAATTGGTAGTATTGTTGACGGATTGCATTTGTCAATTTTAAATAGAAGAAAATGAGTCAAATATCTCTCATAGGCGCTTTTGTGATTACACTCGCCCTCCTTGCATACGGGATTGGTTGCATTGCGATACAAAGATTTAAAATGGTAACAAGCGGGGTATTGATTTTTATAACACTCGGGGTTTTTTTAGATTTAGTAGCGGTAATTTTCATGATTGTTGGTTCGGCTAAGGGAATTTTTACGCCACATGTTATTTTGGGCTACTCGGCAATGCTAACAATGATTGTTCATTTATTACTGATTTGGAAGATTTATATCAAAACAGGCATAGACTCAATTATAAACAAACCAGTAATTTTATATTCGAAAATTGCTTATTCCTGGTGGGTAATTGCTTATATTACGGGCAGTATACTGGTAATCTGGCAAAAAATTTAAATTATGGCCGGCGATTGGAAAGACAGGTTGGGTGTTGTTTTCTCTACAAACCCCGATTATAACTATGAAACTGAAGGTAATCCGGAACAGCAAACTTTACCTCCTCAACAACAAAACCTGAAAGTTCAACTCGATCGAAAAAAACGAAAAGGTAAAAGTGTTACAATAATTTCAGGGTTCGTTGGCACAGACCACGACCTTAAGGCGATTGGGAAAAACTTAAAAACTAGATGCGGTGTTGGTGGCACTGTTAAAGATGGTGAAATAATAATCCAGGGCGATTTCTGTGCTAAGATCATCGATATTCTGCAGTCCGGGGGGTATAGGGTAAAACGGTCGGGTGGATAGAAAAAATGAAAAACGGTCTTCATTCAGTTGGAAATTTAATCTCCGTTATAAAATCAAATAGGGCGTATTAAAGTCATCATATTTAAACACTTGAGCTAATTTTTAAATACCATTGCCAAATGAAATTTCAATACCAATTGTTGTTTTTACTTTTTCAATTTTTTCTTTTGAGCGGTTTTGCGCAGAAGGAAAACGATGTATACCTGTTTTCGTATTTTACAGGAAACGGCGAAGATGGAATGCACCTTGCCTTCAGTTACGATGGGCTGAAATGGGAAGCCCTCAACAATAACCAATCGTTTCTTACGCCCTTGGTTGGTGAGGATAAACTGATGCGCGATCCGTGCATTATTTTTGGTCCTGATAAAAAATTTCACATGGTTTGGACAGTTAGCTGGAAGGAAAAAAGTATTGGTTATGCCTGGAGCAACGATTTAATACACTGGTCGGAGCAGAAGGCAATTCCGGTAATGGCCCACGAACCCACGGCGCGAAATTGCTGGGCGCCTGAGGTATTTTACGACGGGATTGCAAGACAATACCTTATTTTCTGGTCAACAACAATTCCAGGCCGGTTTCCTGAAACAGAAAAAACCGGGGATGATAGTTACAACCACAGGATGTATTTTGTAACAACTGGCGATTTTGAAACCTTCAGTAAGACACAATTATTTTATGACCAGGGATTTAATGTAATTGATGGAACCCTAATAAAAGAAAACGGAAAATATATTTTGTTTCTGAAGGATGAAACCCGAAACCCACCTCAAAAAAACATCAGGATAGCCGCCAGCAACGAACTTACCCGAAATTACAGCAAACCAACCGAACCAATTACCGGCAAATACTGGGCCGAAGGTCCAACCCCGTTAAAAATCGGCGACTGGTGGATTGTTTATTTTGACAAATATACAAAGCACACCATGGGTGCGGTACGTTCGATAGATTTAATAAACTGGGAAGATATTTCGGAACAGATATCCTTTCCCGAAGGTACTAGGCATGGGACAGCATTCAAAGTTAATAAAGGGGTGCTTGATAATTTAAAAAAGTCACTATTGAACAATTAAACGTACTTTTGCCAAAAAGTTATAGTTTGAAATGGTTGAAATCGGTAAAATAAACACACTGGAGGTAGTTCGTGAAACTGACAATGGATTGTACCTTGATGGCAGGGAATTGGGTGAAATTTTAATGCCCAGAAAATTTGTAACCACAGAAATAAAGGATTCGGGCTGGGCCGATGTTTTTGTTTACTCCGATTCTGAAGACCGCCTGGTTGCAACCACCGAACAGCCCTTTGTCATGGCTGGCGAGTTTGCTTATTTAAAAGTTGTGGCTGTAAACAGGTTTGGCGCATTTCTCGATTGGGGATTGCCAAAAAATCTGCTTGTGCCTTTTCGCGAGCAAAAATCCGATATGGTTGAGGGCAGAAGTTATCTTGTTTACGTATTTCTCGATAAGTTGACAAATCGGATTGCCGCATCGGCCAAACTCGATAAATTTTTGGATAACACCCCGCCGGAGTATGAAATGTGCGACCAGGTTCAACTGCTGGTTGCAGAAGAAACCGACCTCGGTTTTAAAGCCATTGTAAACAACGAACATTGGGGAATGGTTTACAGGAACCAGATTTATACAACCCTCCAACCCGGACAAAAAATAACAGGTTATGTCAATAAAGTTCGCGAAGATGAAAAGATTGATTTGCTCCTTGAAAAACCCGGCTATGAAAAAGTTGACGCCATTTCGCAAAAAATTCTTGATGAATTAAAAGAAAACAGGGGTTTTCTGGCAGTCTCAGACAAAACCTCGCCCGAAATGATAAATGCGCTATTCGGAATCAGTAAAAAGAATTTTAAAAAAGCTATCGGAAATCTGTATAAAAAGCGGCTGGTTACTTTCGACTCAGATGGAATACGGCTTGTTAAATAGTTCGCATTTGCAATTCAATATTTGAGTCCACTCCGAAAAGTCCGAGTTCATTGATTTTCAACTCTTTTACCCCTGACCCCTAAAGGGGAACTCGCTGAAAATCAATGAACTCTTCAAAATCCCCTTTAGGGGCCCGATAGCTATCGGGCTAGGGGTTTTGTGACTTTTCGGGGTAAGCTCATATTTACAGATTGAAACATTTTTACTCAATTTCCAACAACCTGGTAAGATCACTCATCTCAGTAAAAACTGTTGCACCAGGTACATTAATTGAAACTTTGTTTTTCTCATTTGCAAAAACAAAAACATCAAATCCGCCCGAGATTGCTGCCTGAACTCCAGCGAGGCTGTCTTCAATAACGGCACACTCGCCGGGTGCAAAACCCATTTCACGGGCTACATGCAAATAAATTTCAGGGTCGGGTTTCCAGCTACCAATTTCGTAACAGCTAAAAATCCGGTCGCCAAACTTTTCACTTAGCCTGGTAATCGCGAGGTTTAACCTTATTTTTTCGATTGGCCCGCTGGATGCTACAGCTGTCGGAATATTCAGGTTATTCAATAATCCATGAATTCCTTTAACCGCCTTAAGTTCCTTACTATAAGCTTTATATGACCTTTTTCTGAATTCTGTTTCAAAACCGGCAGGCAATTCTACATTTGTTATTGTTTCAAAAAATATCAGGTTTTCTTTCATCGACATACCGGTTATTTGCTCTAAAAATAAGTTCGAAGCCGGTTTCAAATCCAGGTTCAGCAAGCATTTGCATAAAAATTTTTGCCGAAATGGCTTCACTGTCAACCAAAACCCCGTCGCAATCGAAAATTATACATTTATATTTCATCTGCCATCAGTAATATTTGATACCTAAAACCAGTCTTAACCGGCAAAATCTGAAACCTGAGTTTTCTCCCGGGCAAACATTTGCAAAATAAAATAAGCTGCTTATAAAGGACTATTTTTGGATATAAAATTTGATAAAAATGATTTTTATATTGCATTTTGCGTTTTAAGTGTTAGTTTAGCACTTATAATTCTGAACTTAACTAATTACAAAAACAGATATGAAAACAAGAATTTTATTTTCGGTGTTAATGACTTTAGCAGCTATTTCAGCAACTGCTCAAAACAAAATTGTAATCAATACCGATTTGGGCAAGGAGAAAATCAGCAAACATATTTACGGGCATTTTTCTGAACACCTGGGAACATGCATTTACGGTGGCTATTGGGTTGGCGAGGATTCGAAAATTCCAAATACCGGCGGTTTGAGAAATGATGTTGTAGGTGCTCTGAAAGAAATCGGAATCCCTAACCTGCGATGGCCGGGAGGTTGTTTTGCCGATGAGTACCACTGGATGGATGGAATTGGTCCGCGTAACAAACGGCCTACCATGATTAATACCCATTGGGGAGGTGTTACTGAAAACAATCATTTTGGTACGCACGAATTCCTGGAATTATGTCGCCAATTGGAAACAGAACCTGTGATTTGCGGTAACCTGGGAAGCGGCACGGTACAGGAGATGTCGCAATGGGTTGAATATCTGAATTCGTCGAATATAAGCCCAATGACGGACTTACGTAAGGCAAATGGCCGCGAAGAACCCTGGGGGGTAAAATACTGGGGAATTGGTAACGAAAACTGGGGTTGTGGCGGGAGTATGACTGCTGAATACTATACCAATGAAATGCGCCGCTATTCAACTTTTACAAAAAACTATGGTAACAACAGGCTGTACAAAATAGCAGGTGGGCCAAACGGCGACGATTATCACTGGATGGAAACATTAATGAAAGATGGCAACCCCGGGCGCAGTTTCCAGGGGGTTTCGCTGCATTACTATACCATTTGCCACAACTGGGACCGTAAAGGTTCGGCCATCCAGTTCGACGAACAGGAGTATTTTACAACTATGAAAAAAACCTTGATCATGGATGAACTGCTCGAAAAACATATCAGGATTATGGATAAGTATGATCCCTCTAACCGCGTAGGGTTAATTGTCGACGAATGGGGCAACTGGCACGATGTGGAACCGGGAACAAATCCCGGATTTTTGTACCAGCAGAATACCCTCCGCGATGCCCTGGTGGCTTCGGTTAACCTCGACTTGTTTAATAAATATTCGCGCAGGGTGAAAATGGCCAATATCGCCCAAACTGTTAATGTATTACAGGCCATGATACTTACCAAAGAAGACCAGATTGTAAGAACTCCTTCGTTTTATGTTTTTAAAATGTACACGGTGCATCACGATGCCACATTGCTTCCTTCTGATATTACTACTGAAAACTATTCGGTTGGAAATGAGTCGGTTCCGGCGCTTTCGGCAACTGCTTCAAAAGATGCTTCAGGTAAAATCCATATTACCATCTCAAACCTGAACCCCTCAAAAGCAATCGAAGTTGCGTGCGATTTAAGGGGATTGCAAAATATAAAATTTGAAAAGGGCAGTATTGTTACAGGCGAAAAAATAAATTCACACAACGATTTTGGCAAAAATGAACAGGTTACATTAAAATCTTTTTCAGATGTTAAAGTTGCCGGGAATGCCGTTCATGTTAAAATGCCCGCTAAATCTGTGGTAATGATTCAATTGAATTAGTGGTTTCTGATTCAATTTGTTCCTTTAGAATATTTAAAGTTGATTTCACAACTTGTTACCAATCTTTGGCAGCAAAGCTGTGAAATCTTTTTTTATGCGGAACTATGAAACAAAAATCGATATAATTCATAGGAGTTCTCCCTATTGTTAATTGGGGTTCAATTATTTCCAATATCCCCTTCAATTTTTTGTATATCAAGCTTTCTTCGCGCAAGTATGTCAATGTAGTTTCTACAGTTTATTGCATGAAACTGGTTTTTACTTCCAAAAACATAAAACGATTTTACAAGCCAGTCGATAGCGGCATTTAATTCTCCGTTCATTTCGCAAGCCAGGGCAAGGTTATACATGCTTTTTGCAGCAATTGTTTTGTTCGCGGTTTTGCTGTTTTTTTTCCAGATTTCGGCAGCTTCGAGCCAACGGTGTTGTTTTACAAGTTCCCCTGTTTTTTTCATTTCGCCCTGCCCGCATTTGTAGTACATGCGTTCCACCTCTATCCACTGGGGGGCAAGAAACCCGGCAAACTGCCTGCCGGCAATATCTGCGGCATTGCAAACGGCATCGTGCCTCGGAGGCAGTAGGCGCCTGGCAGCGCTTAAATTATTGGCGGATTTGTACCATTGTATGGTATCAGTTTTCCAAATTGAATTCAAATGTTTTTGATTTTGCAAATCATAGAAACTCCAATTGGAATAAACATAGACTACTTCGGTAGCTTCCTTGATATCGAAGCCAAAATAGGTCATTGATCCTAAAAATTCCCTGTAATATTTGGTGGTAAAAATCCCATCGGTTACTGCAAAATAATCCAGCGAAATTAGCAGGTCGGCATGGGTGGAGTCTGCAATTTGCCCGATATCGTGTTTTGAGAATAAACCAAAATCGGGATCGATATATTTTGTTACGGGCTTGTAGGTTTTATTTTCGGAGAGCCGCTTTAACATTTCAGTAAATCTGTAAACATCAGTGTTTAATGGAATTATATCAACCGAACCGGCAGTGTTGTTTGTTTGAAACCGTTCGTTTACCAGCGAATCGTTTATTTCTACCAGTGAATAACCGACAGCCTGAAGGTTATAAATGGTGTCAAAAAAGTACTGGTCCTTTAACTGTTCGGTTGCTACCTCGAAATAAATTAACGACGCAATGCTGTCGGTGTTGAATGTATCCCTTAATTTATTATTGTCTTCATAATAGTATGAAAAATTTTCGTTTTCTGAGATATTGGAGTTATTGTAAATAAATGCGACTTTTTTATAATCAGGCGAAAGTGTTACACTTCCCGGGATAAGGATTTCAATTTTAGTTGTGGTTGTATTAAAGATAGTGTTGCAACTCTGTAAAAATGCCAGAATGAAGAATAAAAAATTTAATTTAATATGTTGTAACATTTTAATTTACACCTAAACGGGCAATTTCTTTTCTTCTTTGTTGTAACACTTTCTGGTAGGTGTCAATCCTTCGCAGATCTTCCCGGCTACGGTAGTCGGCAGCAATTTGCCGGGCGGCGGCCAGCCATTGGATTGCGCTTTCCAAATCGTCTTTCATTTCGTAGGCCAGGGCGAGGTTATAACGCGCGTTGATGGCCATTTTCCCGTTTTTATCGGCAGCATATCGTTTCCAGAGCAATATGGCATTGTCCCATTCGCCTTTTATAAGATATTTTTCAGCTGCATCAAAATCGGGTAGCGGTGGAATTGAATACATTCGTTTAACCTGTACCCACGATGCGGTAAACCGTTTCGAGTAGTTTTCCCCGGCCATTTGCGAGGCAATTTTTAATGCTGCCAGGCGCGGTGGGAGGTTGCTGTTTTTAACGTAGTTCCCCTTTTCATCGTAAGGGTTCCAGTACAACGTGTCGATTAATGTTTTTCGTTCAATGGTTTTTTTGGCCTCCGGGTCGTACACTGCCCAAACGCTTGCGGTAACAACCTCCTTCGATTTGGGCACATTCATATCGGTCTGGTATTCCGAATAGAAATACGAAAAAGTTTCAAGCGAAATAACCAAATCCGTCTCCGATTCGGCAGTAAGTTTATCTATTAACCCGAAACTAAGCGACGGTAGTTTCGGGCCATAATGCAGGTTAAACACTTCGGGAAAAATATTGACCCTTTTGCAGACTTTTTTATCAATTAAATTAGAAGCCAACTCTTTTAAACAAAAATTTACAAGTACACTGTCCAAATTTTCCGGATCCCCATTTGCTTTTTTAAGCTGATGGCCGTCTTTAAAATAATGCTGAAGTGTGTCGTTTGTATATTTGAAATTGCGGTAAATAAGCGCAATATTTTCAACTTCAGGAGGAACGTCAATTACGCCGGGTTTATAAACATCGATGGGATATTCTTTATAAACGGTGCACGATGAGATGGAAATTAATAAAGTGATGAACCAGAATGTAAAACGTTTCATGGTTATTGTTTGTTAATGTCATTTTTTCTGTATTTCAGGGTTTCCAGGTAGTAATAGGTGTTTGAACGGTAATGCGTGTTGTACGATTGCAGCGCCCAACCAATTGCCGAATCCAAATCGCCAATCATTTCGTAGCCCAGCGCAATATTGAATTCTGCTTTGCTTTTAAGCGATTTTTTTTTGGCTTTTTCGGCTATGTCTTTCCACAGGGCAATTGCAGTGTCCCACCTGCCTGCATTAATAAGTAGCCCGGCACTTTTCATGTCTTCATTCCCGTTGGCAAAATAGTTTCTTTTGTCGGTATACCATTTCGAGCCTATTTCGCCGGAAAGGTCAAGGGCAATTGCAATCCCGGTTTCGGCCAATCCGTTTTTTACCTGCGAAAACCTTTCAAACAATGTTCCTGCCGAGGTATCTTCATCTTCCCATGTAATGGTGTCGCGTAATATTTCCCGCAGGACAATTTTTTCCTGTACCGGATCGTAAACCCTGAAAAGCGCATCGTACGAAATTTTCATGGTTGCCTGCGAAACCGGATAAAACCGGCTATATACAATCGAGTAATAATTTTCTTTTTTATACGAGGTGGTAACCTGTGTCTTTAAATAATCGAGCGATAAAATTGCATCGGTTTTAAATGTGCCGCATAATGTTTTTACCTGGTCCCAGGGCATTTCTCCGGTAATAAATGCGTTTTTTTCGAACGCAAGAAAACGGTTTTCGGGAATAACAAAATCATATCTTCCCGATTCGAAAAGCAGTTCGCCAAGCGCCTTTAACGTTGTGTCAACGCATTGAATGTCGTTAATTACCGTGTCGAGGTTAAATTGCTGGTTGTAAAATATTTTTTGCAGCGAATCTGCTTCCAAATCGGAATAGTTTTCGTCAGCCACCCTCGAAATGATTAACAAACTTTGAATATTTTTTGGAAGTTCTTTTTTCGATGGCCTGGGTATTTCGATGTACAAGGGTTTTGTTGTAAGGCAGGAAAATGAAAGCAAAGCAATTAAAAATGCCGCTATGAGATTAATAATTTTACCAAAACTTTTTTTCACGCCTGTCGAATTTAATAAATGCCCCAGAATTTTCTCAAAAACCATTCCACACTTAACAATAGTAAAACAACAAAAAAGAGCCATTTCAGGTTTAAAAGCCCGTTAACCATTTCCTGGTAGTAACTGATAGCTTTAAGCTGTGGATTGTTTTTCAAATCATTTATTAAAAGGCCGGTTTCGGTGGGTTGATAAAATTTTCCTCCGCTTTGGTTTGCCAGTTGATATAGCAGGTTGTGGTTTGCCCTTAAATCGAGCGATTCGAAATTAAGCGGCGTAATCGTAAACCTGCCGTTTTCATTAAAGTTTTTTCCTGCAATCTCAACATTTGCCGAAAACCCGTAATCGCCCATGGGCAAATGCCCTGCATTTAAATAGTAATCATTTCCCATTACATCGAAGGTGAATTCAAACTCTTCATTTTTATCATTTTGTAGTTTTATTTTTACTTCATTGGAACTGATTCGCTCAAAAACATCGTTATACACTTCGGCTTTAAAAATAACGTCATCGGTTTCAGAATAAACCGGTTTAAAATCGACAATAAAATTATCTTCATTCTGGCGCAAGGCAAGATATTGCACCAACTGGTTTATAAATTCATTAAAAAGAACCTCGTTCTGGTTTGCATAATAATTGAACAAACGCCAACGCCAAATCCCTTCCCCAAAAATAAACCCGGTTTTCCGGCCGTTAATTGTACCCGTTGCCACAAGTGGTTTTGCAGTTTCTGTATTCATTATTTTCTGGTAAAAGAGAGGTGTAAAACCAGCATCGAGTCCGTAAACGGCAAAGGCTACCTGTAAAGGTGGAAACCGGGGGAGCAATTCTTTAAAATCCGCACTCAGGTTAAACGTTGCATAAGTTGGGTTTAGAATAGCTTGTGCTTCTTCACCGGTTCCAGCCTGCGGTGCAACAATAGCTCCTTGTTTCAGCGCGTTAAGCTGTGGAAGAAAAGTTTTGTTCCCGTTAATAAAAAGTATGGGAATACGATTATCGACCGCGCTTTGAACAATTTCTGCCGCCGAATTTCCCGATGTCGGCAATTGGTTAAGTATTATCAGGTTAAAGCCGGAGAGGTTTAACGGGTAAGGCTCTTCGGTAAAAACCGATACATCGTACTCGGCCTGCAAATCGAGGGTGTTTTTAATAGCCCCGATATCGGGGTGAGGACCTTCTGAAAGAATCAGTATTTTCTTCTTTTTATCGAGTACGTTTATTATAAAAACCAATTCGTTATTTTTAGTATTTCGTTCGTTTTCAACTATTCCGGTTTTTATCGAATATCGTTTTAACCCGGCCTGGCCTGCATCAAGTACAAGGTGGTGGGTGTAAAAATAGTTTTGGTTGGGGGGAGTAACTACAACACTGGCAATTTCAAGGTTATTTTGAATTACCGACAGTTTGATGGGTTTTCCTTTTAATTTCGAAAACTGCACATCGATTTCAACCGGGAACTTATTTCCCGAAAACGAAGTACGGTTTACCCTTATATCCTGTATTCTTGAATCGAGAACCTCGGTTGTGTCGCCAAAACCCACCGTGTAAACCGGGAAATTGACCTCGTTTAACAAATTGAGTGGATTTTTTCCCTGGTTGTAAATGCCATCGCCTTTAAGAATCATTGCCCCGATATTTTCGTTAAAGTGATTATTTACCACAGTTTTAATCAACTCGCTGTAGTCCGATTTTTTTTCGTCAAAATTTAATTTTTCAAGCTGCCTGACACCGGCCCCGAAAGAATATTCGATTACTGTATATTTCCCAGAAAGTTCAGATTTTACCTTTTCGCGCAGGCCTGAAATTTCAGTCCTTGTTTTTACCGAATCGGGCGTAGAAATTACTGACGATGAATTATCCCAGGCAACAATTATAACCGGGTCCCGGGTAATCTTTCTCAGGTTTTTTATAAACGGGGATAATAAAAAAAATGCAATGAAAAAGAAGGAAAAGAACCGTAGGGAGCTTAGTAAAATTATCTGTTTTTTGGTAAGTTCGATGTTGCTTTTATTCCTGAAATACAGCAAAAAAGAAATGCCAATTGCAGCAGCCAGGGCCGACAACAGGAGTATAAACCAGTATTTTGCGCCAAAAGAAATCAAATTGTCCAATTTTAATGAAGGCGTAAATATACACAACTCCTTTTTTTTAATTGCTTTTAATATTTATTTTTACCGCCGGTTTTTACGGTAAAAAATTGTTAATGATAATCAATTTAAAACCAATTTATTGTCGTTCTGAAGGTCTAAAAAATAAAATATGAAAATTACACTACTCGGAGTTTTACTAGCGGTTTTCTTTTTCGAAGCCTGTGCACAAAAATTTAATCCCGACATTTCGGTTAAAGATTTAAAAGCCAGCATAGAATACCTGGCTTCAGATTCGTTAAAAGGCAGAAAAACCGGTGAACCCGGAGATTTGCTCGCGGCTGAGTATATTCGGGGTAAATTTAAAAATGCCGGGCTTCAGCTTATGTATGATGGTGGATTCCAGAGATTTAACCTGGTCGCTTCGGCCGAAATCGGGGAAGGGAACACGCTGGTTGTCAACGAGGAAGCGTTCCAGATAAAAAAAGATTTTCTGCCCTATTCGTTTTCAGCAAATATATCGGTTGGGACTGATGTTGTTTTTGCCGGGTATGGCCTGGATGTTAATGTGGATACGTTGAAATGGGCCGATTTCGAAAATGTTAACGCCGGGGGTAAATGGATCCTGGCATTGCAGGGCGATCCCGACATGGAAAATCCAAACAGCCGGTACATTGAATTTTCAACAGAACGCTCAAAGGCTCTTACGGCATTGGATAAAAATGCGGCCGGTTTAATACTTGTTGCAGGCCCTGCATTTAGCGAAAAGGATGAGCTTTCGGCACTGTTTTTCGACAAAAATGTAAGCAGGTACCCTATTCCTGTTATCCAGGTAACAAGGGCGGTAGCCGATAAAATGCTGGCCGGGAGCGGAAAAACAATTGATTTACTTGAAAAAGAGATTATAGAAAAAAAGATGCCGGTAAGTGTAAAAACCAGTTCAAATGTACGGGCAACTATTAATATTCTGCAAAAAGAGGCTGGCACACAGAATGTTGTGGCAATGGTTCCGGGTGTCGATAAAAATCTGAAGAATGAGTATGTCGTTGTCGGTGGCCATTTCGATCACCTTGGAATGGGTGGCCCGGGTTCTGGATCAAGGGCTGTTGATACCGTAGCAGTGCACAATGGCGCCGATGACAATGCCTCGGGTGTAGCCGCAGTTATCGAACTTGCCGAAAAAATTGCGCAGGAAAGAAAGAACAAAAGAAGTATTTTATTTGTGGCATTTGGAGCCGAGGAAATGGGCTTGATAGGTTCAAAGGTTTTTACAGCTAATTCCCCGGTTCCTTTGGATAAAATTGTTGCAATGTTTAATTTCGATATGGTTGGCCGGCTTGATAAAGTTTCAAACACCCTGAGTATTGGGGGAACTAAAACAGCAATCGAAACAGAAGAAATTCTGAATAAATTTAACCCGGGTTTCCAGTTGGCTTTTTCAGAAGAAGGAATCGGGCCGTCTGATCATGCCTCGTTTTATTTGCAGGATATACCTGTATTTTTTATTTCAACCGCTGCACATTCCGATTATCATACACCGCTCGACGATGCCGATTTGATAAATTATGAAGGTAACAAAAAGGTTACCGAATATGCACTGGCCCTGGTAACCGAAGTTGCTAACAGGGACAAGGCTTTGACTTTCCGTGAAGCCGGGGCAAAATTTCAACGGACACGGGGTGGAAAATACAAAGTAACCCTGGGGATTATGCCAGATTATGCCGGAATGGAAAAACGCGGACTGCGTATTGATGCAGTTACAAAAGACAAACCCGCACACAAGGGGGGGATGTTAAAAGGCGATATTATTACAGCAATCGATGGAAAAAAAGTGGGCAATATTTATGATTACATGAGTCGCTTACAAACTTTGGAGGCAGGAAAAACGATTTCGGTCGACATCATTCGCGACGAAAAACCTCTTGTTTTAATTATTCAGTTATAAATGAAAATACGAATTTTAATACTCCTGCTTGCTGTTATTTTTTCTGAATTTCTGGCTTTTTCTCAGGATTACAAGGTTGAAAAAAGCAGTTTCGTGTATAAAAATATCGACGGAATTGCCCTTGAAATGATAATGTACAAACCCGTGGGTATATTACCGGCAAAACTGCCGGCAATTGTATTCTTTTTCGGCGGTGGATGGGTAAGCGGCGATCCGGGCCACTTTCAGTTGCAGGCCGGGTACCTGGCAACCCGGGGGATTGTTGTTTTCTGCCCCGATTATCGCACAAATTCACGGCATTCAACATCGCCTTTTGAAAGTGTAAAAGATGCCAAATCGGCCATGCGTTATCTGAAAATGAACAGCGATGAACTCGGAATTGATGAGTACAGGATTGTGGCATCGGGAGGTTCGGCCGGGGGACATTTGGCTGCAAGCACAGCGCTAATTAGAAATATTAACGAAGCTACCGACAGTTTAAATGTTTCGAGTGTACCGTTTGCAATGGTTCTTTTCAATCCGGTGGTTGATACAGGCAAAAAAGGGTATGGACAAGAGAAACTTGCCGGGCGCGAATTCGAAATCAGCCCGGTACACCATATTACTGCCAATGTTCCCCTTACCTTAATAATGCACGGAAAGGAAGATTCTACAGTGCCTTACGAAAATGTGGTCAGGTTTAGCTACCTTATGAAAATGCAAGGCAATAAATGTACCTTAATTGGGTATAAAAATCAGGAGCACGGATTTTTTAATTACAACCGCAGTCCCCGGAATTTCAGAAAAACACTTGCAAAAACGGAGATTTTTCTTGAAGAAAACAACCTGTTGCGCGGAGAAAGCTGGTTGTCAAGGTATTGTAAAGAACTTGGGAAAAAACAAGCGCCAAAATAAATTATCCTCAAAAACTTCTTCAAAAGAAACTTAAAAATTCCCAGGCGCTGGTTTTATGTTTTAAGAAAAATCAGCTTTATTTAAGCCTGTTTTGATAAACATTTTAGACTTATGTTTGTTATATGAGGAAATATAATAATTAAATTATGAGTTACTATTTTAATAAAGTGCTGAGAAATAACGGATTTGATAAGGCAGTCGAAAAAGTTACGGTTGAATTGAAAAAAGAAGGATTTGGTGTAATTACCGAAATTAATGTAAAAAAGACATTGAAAAATAAAATTGATGTTGAATTTAAACCATACAAAATACTTGGGGCCTGTAATCCGCATTTTGCCTATAAAGCGCTTCAAAGCGAAGATAAAATTGGCGTTTTTCTTCCGTGCAACATAGTTGTCGAAGAAAATGATAATAGCGAAATCGAAGTTTCGGCAGTCGATCCAATTGCTTCAATGAGTTCGGTAAAGAATGAAGCATTGGGAGGCCTGGCAAACGAAATACGGCAAAAATTAATTTGCGTAATCGGGAACCTCGGGTAATTTATAACTATACTTTCACCGGTTAAATCCAGCCGCGTAAACGGTAATAAGTAAGCGCCGCCAACTCGCGAGCAATTAAAATCTCGTATTTCAGGTGGTTCCATAATTGGTAACGTAAATTCATGCTTTTACCAACATCAGGGATTCCGGTTGATTTTCCCCCCAGTTCATCGTCTTTAAACGACAGATCAACCTCAATGGCATTTTCGAAAGCAGGCAGCGCATTAACCTGTTCAAACCCAACTTTTCTGAAGCAAAGCACCGACCTTCGCATGTGCTCAGGCGAAGTTACGAGCAAAATAGGAGTTTGTATTTTTATTAATTTCTGACTATTTACGGCTTGTCCGCGTGTATTGGTTGCTTCGCTTTCAAAAATTATATTCGAAGGATTTACACCACGCAGAATGAGCTCTTTTTTAAAAAGCCGGGGTGTGCTCAAACTGTCGGCTATTTCACCCGGAATGGCAATTATTACAGTAGCCCCGGGGAACGATTTTGCAGCTTTTTCAACGTACCAGCAACGCATTAAATTACTTTGGCTGGGCATTCCTCCGCCACCCAATACAATTATATGGCTGGGTTTCGATTTCATTTCCGACTTACTGGTCCCAAGCCAGTAATAACCCCAATATGGCTGTTCTGTAAGAGAAAGCACAATGCAAATGGTAAAAAAAATACCTATAGCAGCCAGCCAGTTTCTGACTATTTTCAGGAAGTGAATGCTTTTGGTTTTTATTCCTGTCATATTTGTTTTTATTTGGTTAAAAGTACAATTACCATTCACAAATCACAAAGTTTTAAAGTAAAAATAGTTTTAATTCCAAAATCGATTCGGGACTTAAAAAAAAGTTCGTTTTTTTGTGGTGTTAAACTGTAAAAATTTTAAAATGGCTTGTTTTGAAAACTTCTGATAAAAATGAAATTATTCAACTTTTCGAGAATCATTTTAACGAGAAAGTTGAAAAAGTTGAAATGCTTCCTGCATCGGGTTCTTATCGCGAATATTGCAGGTTGACAAGTCAATTCAGGACAATAATTGGCGCATTCAATGCCGATGTAAAAGAAAACACGGCTTTTTTATCGTTTAGCAACCATTTCAGGAAAAACGATTTGCCTGTTCCCGAAGTTTATGCCGTTAGCGCCGATTTGAAGAAATACCTGCTCGAAGACCTTGGAAACACAACGCTTTTTGATTTTTTGAACACCACCCGCGAAAAAGAAGGTTTTTCTGAAAATATCATTTCAGAGTACAGAAAGGTATTACAAGTTCTACCGAAAATACAGGTTGTTGCAGGTAAAAACCTCGATTATTCAGTTTGTTATCCCCGGGCTGCATTCGATAAAACATCGATGATGTGGGACCTGAATTATTTTAAATACTATTTTCTTAAACTGGCTAAAATACAATTTGATGAACAAGCGTTGGAGGATGACTTTCAGGTTTTTAGTGATTATTTATTAAGCGCTGGTTCCGATTTTTTTCTTTATCGCGATTTCCAGTCGCGAAACGTGATGCTGAAACATGACAAAGTCTTTTTCATCGATTATCAGGGTGGCCGGCGGGGAGCTCTGCAATACGATTTGGCATCGTTACTGTTCGATGGAAAGGCTGATATTCCGCAGTTGGTCCGGGAACAATTATTTGATTTTTATGTTTCGGAACTCAAAAAATATATTGCGGTAAACGATGAAGAATTCAAGGCATTTTTTAAAGGATTTGTTTTGATTAGAATTATGCAGGCCATGGGGGCCTATGGTTTTCGTGGATTTTACGAGAAAAAGGAACATTTTCTGAAAAGTATTCCATATGCCCTGAAAAATCTGGAGTATTTATTGAATGAAAAAAGCCTTCCGGTTGAATTGCCCGAACTGTTCAATGTTCTTGGGCAATTAACCCAATCAGAAGTACTTAAGGAAATAGGCCGGCAGAAAAGCAACCTTACAGTTGCCGTTAATAGTTTTTCGTATAAAAAAGGTTATCCACCCGATGCATCGGGAAATGGGGGAGGGCATGTATTCGATTGCCGGGCAATTAACAACCCGGGCAGGTACCCCGAATTTGCAGATTTAACTGGCAACGATGTTGAAGTTCAGGAATTTCTTGAACAAAAATCAGAAATTGGAATTTTTTTAAATGCTGTTAAATTAATTGTCGACCAATCGGTTAAAACTTATCTCGAACGCGATTTTACAAATCTTTCTATCAGCTTTGGTTGTACTGGCGGACGGCACCGTTCTGTATATTCGGCCACGAAAATTGCAGAGCATCTTCGAAACAATTTTCCTGTAAATGTTGTTCTAATTCACCGTGAACAACCGGGTAGTTAATGGGGAAATCTGCTTGTAATAAGAAAAAATTTAAAAATTCTGAAAATCCGGACTTTCAATGTAAGAAATGCGGGGCTTTGGTAAAAAAAGAAGAGAAAGTTTGTAAACCGCAAAGGGTAAAATAAAGTTTCAGGTTTGGGTATCAGGTTTCAGGCTTTAATTTTTTCTTTATGTTTTATGAAATGAGGCTTGGTTTATGTCGTTTCTGTTAATTATTTTCGCAGCAAATCTTAAAAATATTTTCAATGGGAAGGGCATTTGAATACCGCAGGGCGGCAAAAGAGAAACGATGGGATAAAATGTCGCGGATTTTTCCGAAACTGGCCAAAAAAATAACCATAGCAGCCAAAGAAGGCGGGGCAGAACCTGAGTTGAATGCAACCCTGCGCACTGCCATTCTTAATGCCAAAGCCCAGAATATGCCAAAAGCAAATATCGATGCTGCCATAAAAAGAGCTTCGGGTAAAGATGCTGCCGATTTTACAGAGATGAATTACGAAGGAAAAGGTCCGCATGGCGTTCTTATTTTTGTTGAATGTGCAACAGATAATACAACCCGAACGGTAGCCAATGTAAAAAGTTATTTTAACAAAGCCCACGGTAGCCTTGTACCGACAGGTTCTCTGGAGTTTATGTTTTCGAGAAAAGCTGTGTTCTCTTTTCAGAAACCCGTCGGTATGGACCCGGAGGATCTGGAACTCGAACTGATTGATGCCGGCCTCGAAGAAATTGAAGAAAACGAGGGCGAGGTTTATGTTTATGCCGATTATACTTCATTTGGCGATATTGCCCATGCCCTTGAAGATTTGAAAATTGAGGTTTCGAAAGCAGTTTTAAAAAGATTTCCCACTACACCGGTAGAATTTAGCGAAGAACAACTGGAAGAAATTGAGAAATTGCTTGATAAACTCGAAGAGGACGATGATGTTCAGGCGGTTTACACAAATATTGCATAATGTTTTTTGATTATACAAATTGAAGGTTATCGGAGGTAATCACTAAGTTTTAATTGGATTCCCTTTTTTACAATTTCCCAGGTTTGGTTTAGTAAGGATAAAGTTCCGGGTTCAATTGTCTTAGTATATAGCATCTGAATTCATTTAATGGTTTGCCGGTAACAGCGCTGGCAAGATGTATCCGGTGTTCTGGTAAATACCTGGTACTTAGTAAAACATTTGTTATTTTTTCATCGCCGTAGTACCTGCGGCATTGACGGATATCCTTTACTTCACCACGTTCAAAAACGCGCTCAATCACTTAGCTGGCTTTGGCATCGAAATCGATTTGCTCAAAATTCACATCCCAGAAAATGCGTTTCTCAAATATGGGTTTGGTTTTTTTCATATAGCTAAATTGTCGATTTCTCTTATAAATTAATCCTTCAAATCTGTTTATCAAACCGGTTTTTCCTTTAAAATTGGTTAATCACCGTCAATAATTCGGCGCTCATCTAAAAAACTCGTTGTTCTGTGCAAGTTTCATTATTTTTATACTCAAACTAAAAAATTATGCTTAAGGTAGAATCAAACATCGGGCACTTTATTAAAATCTGGGAACAAAGTCCAACCTGTTTACCCTTATTTAAACAGATTTATTCCGGAGTGGAAAAGCTTGAACGTGAAAATAACTTTGAACAGTTCCGGTTAAAACTGGATTCTCTCAAATCGCAATCAGCGGTTAATAAGTTACGAAACAGAAATCCCGAGACTACGTTTTTCCCGGTTTTCCAATCGTTTTTAAAAGATATTTTCGATTTTGAACCGGCTCATCTCAATATCATTCTTTCCGATGAATTCAGAGGTGTAAGCAAAGATTTCTTTTACAATGCGCGTGAATTCGGGCCCGAACTTTCCCCCGAAAATATCTACCAGGGATTGCGTAACGTGTGGATTATGAATGGTTTGCAACTTATGATGAATTTACCTGTTGAGATTACCCCTTCAGTATTTGCCTACAGCATGATTTACCCCTACAGCGATAATTTCCTCGATAACCCGAATATTTCACCTGATGAAAAACAGGAATTCAGCATTCGGTTTAACAACAGGTTGCACGGAGAGAAAGTTAATCCGCTGAATCATACAGAATCACAGTTATTTAAGTTGGTGGGTATGTTCGAAATGCAATACAGCCGCGCTGAATTTCCTGATGTGTATGAAAGTTTGTACGCCATTCAAAAGGGGCAAACCGACAGTTTGAAACTATTAAGAATGAATGGTTTATCGGAATCTGATATACGAAAGATCTGTTTCGAAAAAGGAGGGACATCGGTGTTGGCCGATGGATATCTGGTAGCCGGAAAGCTCACGCAGCAGCAGGAGCAGGCCATTGTCGGTTACGGAATTTACCTGCAATTGCTCGACGATATTCAGGATATTGAAGAAGATTCAAATGCAAACACTAAAACGATGTGTTCTCATTTGAAGCATAACGACCTGGGCGAATTTGTAAATCAAACAGTTCATTTTGGCAGAACAGCGCTGAATGAAATGAAGTGTTTTGAAGCTATTAACCGGGATGTTTTTCTGAATTTAATGAACCGGAGTATTGAAACCATGATTATCGAATCGGTTGGTCTGAATGGATCCGGTTTCTCAAAACAATACCTGTTTGAAATAGAAAAACACTCACCCCTGCACTTCGACTTCATTCGAAAGAAAAGATCACAGTCGAAATCGCATCGGTTTGTTTTATTTAAAAAATATTTCGAACAAGCCAAACCATTATCACAAAGGATTTTGGAATGGAAGTAATGTACCAAACCTTATTACATAAAATTTTGCCCGTACAGCCACACAAAACAGTTTCATTTTATTAAAATTGATATTGTATATTACTTGTAATCAGATGGTTATTGGATTCGGAAACCTGCGTAAATATCTTGTTTCCAATAAGAGGTACTGACTAATCAAATCAGCATTTATTACCCTTATAATCAGTAAAATTTTCTTTGTAGATTTTTGGAATTGAACGAACATTGTATAAAGAGAAATTACAGGAAATAAGGAAAAGATTAGAGGTTATAAAATTGATAAAATGAGAAAGTCAAAATTAGTATCGGGATCTGAAATTTTACACAGAAGTTTGCTCTGGAAAGAATTCGTAAACTATATCGAATCGCTTTATTTCCCGGGTGCAATTGATACTCTTGACGGTAGTTTGATAGCATTCGAATTTGAAAATCACAAGTCGTTCAATTTAAATTAACAGGTTAAAAAAGAAATACAATAAAAGGTTTTTTTCATAGGCTTTTAGTTTCATAGTTTTAGTTTTAGTTAGGTTTTTTTAAGAGTTGTTTTACGCTTTTTGAATTTTAGAAAACGCCATTCTGTTGAGAACGGCGTTTTTCTGTTTTAAGGGTGTGCAATTCAGTTTCATTTCAATTCAATAAAAATTAACTTCAGTAAAAGTTATTACTTTGGTCAGATTAGGAAATGTTGCCCGATATAATGATTCTAACCAATTATTCCACTAAGTTAATGGCAATCTGAGAGTTTTGGTATTTTTTATTATTTCGAATGGCTTTCTTTATTTTTCACCCATTTTTCAAGCCATTGGTCCTGTTCCCATAAAACATGCAGTATCGATTCACGTGCTGAATAGCTATGACTTTCCTTTGGCAATAAAACAAACCTGGCCGGGGCACCCATTCCTTTTAAGGCATTAAAATATCTTTCGCTTTGCAATGGAAATGTTCCCGTATTATTGTCAGCCTCGCCATGAATTAGCAGCAATGGCGTTTTCATTTTGTCGGCGTGCATAAACGGCGACATTGAATTATAAACTTCGGGCGCTTCCCAGTAGCTGCGGTCCTCATTCTGAAAACCGAAAGGAGTTAATGTCCGGTTGTACGCACCGCTGCGGGCAATTCCGGCAGCAAACAGGTTGCAGTGGGTGAGGAGGTTGGCCGTCATAAATGCTCCGTACGAATGGCCACCAACGGCAACACGGCTCCTGTCGATATAACCAAGTTTATCTACTGCGTCAATGGCAGCTTTCGCGTTGGCAACGAGTTGTTCAATAAACGTATCGTTAGGTTCTTTGTCGCCCCCGCCAACAATCGGAAACGCAGCCCCATCCAGAACAGCAAACCCGCGTGTGACCCAAAAAACCGGAGAACCTGAAGAGAGCAAAGCAAAGGTATGGGGCGATGAAGTTACCTGTCCGGCATTTGAAGCATCTATAAATTCACGCGGGTAGGCCCACATTAACAATGGTAGTTTGTCTTTTTTCTGCTTATCGTAACCGGCTGGCAAATACAATGTTCCCGACAAATCAACACCGTCGTCCCGTTTGTAGGTAATAATTTCTTTATGTACACCGGCAATGCTTTTAAACGGATTGTCAAAAAACGTAATTTGCTGTGGTATAATTTCTTGTTTTACATTTCTGATATAATAGTTAGGGTAATTTGTCTGGCTTTCAGTGCGGGTTAGTAAAATTCCTTTTTGTGCATCTATTACGTAAGAAATATTTTCGAGAGTTTCTTTTCCATCGGCGCGCCATATTCGGTTTATAGTTTTTGTTTTTAGGTTAAACTCGTCAAAAAACGGCCGGATACCTTCGGCAGAATATCCACCTCCGGTGAGGTACAATAAATCGCCGTTTATAACCAATGTATTTTCGCCAAATATATTCTTTGATGTAACAAACGACCCCGGATCGCTATAATTATCGTTATAGTTTAAATCGAAAATTATTTCTGGTGTATTTCCGGGATTAGAAGGATTAAAAAGGTACGATTTGGTATTCCTTGTTTTTATCCATCTGTCGTGTGCAATGGCTACATTGTTGTTTCCCCAGGTAATACCGGCGTAACGGTTTATAGTTTTTACAACCGAAACAGGTTTTCCATTAAAAGGTTCATTCAGCATAAAAACTTCGTCCCTGAAATCGGTTTTAATTTCAGGATCGCCCCCATCAAGCGCTTCAGCGTAATAAATTGTTGCTGGCTGGTCGTTTCTCCAGCCTATCGAACGCATACCTTTTTCCACTGCATTCGATCCCTTGGGTAAATCTTCAACAAGTGGAGACTCAAGCAAAACTTTTATTACTTTTCCTTTTCTGTCGCAAATAATTGTTTTGCCCGGAAACCGGTACATTGGGACTAAATACGAAAAAGGTTTTTGTATTGTGGAAACCAGTACATATTCGCCGTTAGGCGAAATGTTAACCTGTTGATACATTGCGGTTTTTTTCCACAGTGTTTGTTTTCCTGCCAGATCGACTTTGTAAAGGGTAGCTAATGCAAGTTGTTCAAAATTAAATTCATCGGTTTTGTCTTTGAGCAAATCCTGGTAGGTCGGGTTTTGAGCCTTTTTACCGTCGCTTACCGAAACCGTGGGCCCGGCAGGTACTTCCTCAGATTTTATTAGCAGCGGTTTCTTTTCTTCTGAAAGAAATTTAACCAACAGCGATTCTCCATCGGCAAACCACGAAAACGGGCGGCCAAGGTTTGCATTGATTTTTGCATCAGTAAGTTTGTGGCACGATGCCTTCCCGATGTCAAGTATCCAAAGTTCAACCCCGGTTTTAGAGGTATGTGTAAATGCCATTTTCGATTCGTCAGGCGACCAACTGAAAAAAGTCAGCTTTGGTTCAGTTGGCAGCCCTGAAACCTTTTTTTGCTTTTTTTCGCCTACCCTCATTAATGTAATGTTATTCACATAAGGTATCCGGCTGCCAATGTTGGTAACCGGGTTAATACGCAAACCTGCAAGTCTCAGTTCTGTTTCCGAAAGTTCTGCAATACTGCTGTATCTGTTACGGTGCAGCAATACAATATTTTCAGCTTTTCTGTCGATTTGAACTGTTGGTGCAAGCTGTGTATCGGCAAGTTGAAGAATTTCTTCCGGCGGCAACTGGTAGCTTAGGTCGACCTGGGACATTACAGATGTTGAAACGAATAATAATGCTATTAAGAGAATAGAGAGATTTTTCATATGAAACAGATTTTAGATTTCAATCTTATTTTATGTCCGGTAAAAATAAAATTTTGATTTAAATATCATTAGTAGTGAATTAATTGAGATATTTATTTTACAAACACATTTTCTTGTTATGTGTGCTTGCGAAAAAAATATTAATCATCAAAAGTAAAAGTAAACAAGGACTTCAGAAATAAGTGATTTTGTTGTACAGAATTACTTTTCAACTGTGAGACGGAATGATACTTATTAGTACCTCCGGAAAAACAGCAAAACTTAAAACAGACCATAGCTTATTTTATTCAAAATGGTCAAAAAAAAAGTAAAGATGTGACTTTGGTTACCAATTATTGAACCCAATCTGCATTAATTTAGTCTTATTATAAATAATATGGAATTAATGTCGTTTAGTTAAGGATGAAATAAAAGAAAAGATATATCACTCACCCTTCGACTTCGCTCAGGGTGACAGTCAGACTGAGCGAAGTCCCTGTCTGCCGACAGGCAGGGAAGTCTGTTTTCACTAACTAAACGACATTAAATATGGAATGTTTAAAGCAAAATGAGGTTGATTTTATTAAAAAGGATTTAAAGCAATCCGGTTTATTTACGTCTCGCCAAAGAAGAAGCTCTTAAAAAATAAATAAAATGAACGAAAAAGTAATTGTCAAATCGAATATTATGAAAAAATTGAATTTAAAATTATTTCTGCTGGCCCTTGTTATTATCGTTTCATCCTGTCAGGATGAGGAAGCTCCGGTGCCTGTGGCAACTGCCACGCCGGCATCTCAAATAATCACTTCCGGTCAAACCACTGCAATTGCTTTGAGTGGAAGTATTGAAGGGACCACGTTTACCTGGACTGTTGTGCAGGAAGGGGTAACGGGTGCAACTGCCGGTAGTGGTTCAACCATTGCCCAGACTTTAACATCAACAGGTACTGTTGCAGGTACTGCTACTTACACAATTGTGCCTATGGCAGGCGGTGTACAGGGTAATCCTATAACGGTTTTGGTTACGGTCAACCTTGTGAAAATTACTTACAATGCCAATGTAAAGGCATTGTTCGTTGCTTCGTGCACACCTTGTCATGTTGCCGGTGGCACACAACCCAAAAAGTTTGATGATTATACTACGGCAAAAAACAATATTACAACTATCCTCGACCGTGTAAAACGTGAACCCGGTGCCACAGGATTCATGCCAAGAAATGGTGCAAAATTGGCAGCCGATAAAATTGCCCTCCTCGAAAAATGGTTGGCTGACGGTACGCCCGAAAACTAGGAATTTGTTTGTTCAATAGGGAATTTCGCTTATCAGTGAGAGTTATTGTTTTGATAAGCAAGCAGATTAGGTATCTGGATTTTTAAGAAATCTGCTCCGGTAAAGGAGCAGATTTCTTTATTTTTGTATTTGGTTAAAACAAGGCAATTACTGCTTAAATTGTGGGTTAAATGTTAAAAACTTATAGTTGTTTGACACAAACGGCGGAAGCCAGCTGCTTTAAATTATATTACCTTTGGGCTTTAATTTTTAAGCTTTGTCGGAAATGAAACGTGATACATTAGTATTTGATATTATTCAGAAGGAGAAGGAAAGACAGTTAAGTGGAATTGAATTGATAGCTTCTGAAAACTTTGTGAGCGACCAGGTTTTGGAAGCCATGGGTTCGGTAATGACAAATAAATATGCCGAAGGTTACCCCGGGAAACGTTATTACGGCGGTTGCCAGTTTGTGGATATGACTGAGCAACTGGCTATTAATAGAATAAAAGAAATTTATGGCGCCGAATGGGCTAATGTTCAGCCCCATTCGGGTGCACAGGCAAATGCAGCGGTATTGAGCGTAATCCTGAATCCGGGCGATACTTTCCTCGGACTTGATTTATCGCACGGTGGACATCTTTCGCATGGTTCGCTGGTAAACTCTTCCGGAATTTTATACAAACCGGTTGCCTATAAAGTAAAAAAAGATACTGGTCTGGTGGATTACAACGAGATGGAAGAACTTGCTGTTGAGCACAAACCAAAACTGATAATTGGAGGGGCATCGGCTTACAGCCGCGACTGGGACTATAAACGAATGCGCGAAATTGCCGACCAGGTGGGCGCTTTGCTGATGATTGATATGGCGCACCCGGCAGGACTGATCGCTGCAGGTTTATTAAGAAACCCCATTGAATATGCTCATGTGGTAACATCCACAACTCATAAAACCCTTCGCGGGCCGCGCGGTGGTATTATTCTGATTGGAAACGATTTCGAAAACCCCTGGGGAATTACCACCAACAAAGGCGAAATAAGGATGATGTCTTCGTTACTCGATTCGGCTGTTTTTCCGGGTCAGCAGGGAGGGCCCCTGGAGCATGTAATTGCATCTAAGGCTGTTGCGTTTGGCGAAGCGCTGGCACCCGAATACAAAGAATATCAAAAACAGGTAATTGTTAACGCACAGGCAATGGCTAAAGCTTTTGTCGATTTGGGTTATAAAGTTATTTCTGGCGGTACCGACAACCATTCGATGCTGATCGACCTGCGGGCTAAATTCCCCGAAATTACAGGGAAACAGGTTGAAAATACCCTTGTAAAGGCAGAAATTACTGTAAACAAAAACATGGTTCCGTTCGACAGCCGTTCGCCTTTCCAGACCTCAGGAATAAGAGTGGGCACTCCCGCAATTACAACTCGCGGCGTTAAGGCCGATCTTATGCCTGTTATTGTTGAGCTTATAGATGATGTAATTTCTAATATTGACAATGCAAAAACTTTGCAGGTAGTTGGCGAAAAAGTTCACCAGATGATGAAGGGATACCCGCTGTTTGCATACTAAGAAATTACGGGTTACGGGTTTCTTCAGTGTGCAACCTGAATTAAGCTATCCGCTCTGCACTTATACCTCTGGTCTCTGAATTTTGAACCATATACTTTGAACCCGGAACTGTTGTTGAAACGAACAAACAAAATAGCGGTAACAATCATCACCGGTTTTCTCGGGGCTGGTAAAACCACGTTTATCAATTGTCTGCTCAAACAGCATCGCGAAACCCGGTTTGCTTTGGTCGAAAACGAATTTGGAGAGGTTTCCATCGATACGAAGCTTGTAAAAGGCGTCGATGCGAGCCAAATGTTCGAATTAAAACAAGGGTGTATTTGCTGCACCATTTCCGATGAGTTTGAATTGGTTTTACAGGAACTGGCTGACAGGTTCCCAAATGTTGGACACCTTTTAATTGAAACCACCGGGATTGCCGACCCCGCTCCGGTAATCCGCCCTTTTTTTGCCGATGAAAACCTGAAAGAAATTTATAAATACAATGGAACTATTTGTTTGGTTGATGCCATTAACTTCGGGAATTCGCCTGAAAAGGAAATTAAAACAAAGCAGGTTGTTATAGCCGAAATAATTCTGATAAGCAAATCCGGATACCTTTCAGAAATCCAGAAAGCAGAATTTATGGCCAATATTCGGAAATTCAATCCTTATGCAGAAATTCAGTTTTTAGGATTAAGTCAATGGCCGGATATTCAGATAAAATCAATTCTTCAAAAACAAAAAACCGGGTTTAATTTTACAGTATTTTCATCTACTAACCCTAAAATATCAACAAAAACATTCCGGTACAGCCAACCGCTTAACAAAGAGGATTTTACCCGCTGGCTTTCTTACACACTTGATATTTACAAAAACGAAATCTACCGTTTAAAGGGAATTGTTTCATTCGAAAACGAACCCTACGAATACATACTGCAAGGAGTGGGGGGGAGTTTTGAATTATCCGAAGGCGATAAGTTAAATCTTCAGAGTGAATCTCTAATTGTATTTATCGGGAAAAACCTGACTGGTATAAGGTTTGACTAACTGCCAGATCGCCGGGCATTGCATCATCTTGCGATTGCACTAAGTGAATTTATAAGTGCAAATACAAATACTGCGCATGCAATCGCCCGTCAAACTAAAAGAGAACATTCACTTTTGAAGATCCGGCAATTTTTCTATTTGTACTCCGGGCGCTGAACCAGCACGCCTGGCTGCATATCTATCTGGCCTTGTGGAACCGGCATGTACTTGTCTTTTTCATTAAAAACCGCTCCGGCCATAAAGAACCGGCGGGTTTTTGTATCGTTTTTTGCAAAATCGTTCAGTGTTTCTTCCATCGATTTTCCACCGATTTAGCCCGGAAGTTTGTCCCAGCGGCGGAGGTCAAAAAACCGCATTCCTTCGGTTGCAAACTCCAAACGTTGTTCCCACTGCACAGCGCGTATTGCCTCATCTTTTGAATTAAATGATGAATATAAACCCACCTTTTAACTGGCAGCAGGTTGGGTAAAATCAACATCGCCCTCCTTTCCCCACGGATAGACGGATTTGGGGAGTTTATAAATCTGCACATTTCCCATTACCACCTCGTTCCCGGCCCTTTTTCGAACCTGGTTAATAAGCAAAAGAGTTATGGGAAAATCGCCTTCAAAAGCAGCCACTTCTGCTCTCCACAATAAAATATGGCCATAGCGGATGTAACGGTAATTGTTTGCGTTTACGCCTGTCATCCAACCGGTAGTTGTTGAATATATGTAACGTTGTGCCTTGTAGAAAAAAGGTTTCATAGCTGGCAAATATGGCCCGCCATCCTCTTGTTTTCGAATCCAGTCGTTGCCACGCATAATTCCCCAATCCAAATACGGAATTCCACGCCGGCCCATTGTCCAGTCGATTCGAGGGTCGAGAAAATCGGTTGCCGGGATAAATTCGTCTTCCGATTTTATTCCCATATCATTTTTTAGATTTGAATTGTCAAAAGTATCAAACAACGGCAGCCCATTTGAATCCACCTTAAATGCATTTGCAAGGTTTTGCGAAGGCTGGTGGAAACCGCAGCACATGCCTATATCGCCGCCGTGCGGCCAGTTCAAACCAATACCCATTTCGGCATTCAGCGATTCGCGTATATCGTTCACATTTGCCTGTATTTCAAAAACAGATTCCGCGTTGTTTTCCTTTTCAATTCTGAAATTATCGAAAAAATTGGGCATCAGAGAATAGTTTCCGCTGCTGATTATTTTATCCAGAAGTGGTTTTGCCTCTGCATATTTTAATTCCTGCAAATAAGCCCGGGCAGCCAGCGCCATGGCGGCATATTTTGTTGGCCGGCCGGGCTCGGCCTGGAATTCGGGAAGCTTTTCCCACGCAAAGTGCAAATCGGAAATAATATGGTTAAGCACTACACTTGCCGTATTTACGTTTGAAACCATAGCCGGATTTTTTGTTTTTTCTGTAATTATTGGAATATAATCGCCAAATACCAGCCAGGCTTCAAAGTTGAACAGCGCCCGTAAAAAACGGACTTCGGCTTCAAAGAGAACAGCTTTCTCAGGTGAAATTTTATCAGATACTTTAATAATTGTCAGGATTTCGTTGGTCCTGAAAACCCCCATTGCAAATGCCCATTTCCATTTTTCATGCACATAGTTATTTTCAGGGAAAACGTCCCAGCGTTCAAGATCGTGCAAGGGGGCAAAACCTGTACTCTCTGAACCAGTGTATGCATCATCGGAAGCCACTGATCCAAAAGACCAGTTCTGTATGGAAGCTCCCCAGGTAATCTCCCACATGGCGTTTCCGCGCACCATGCTGTAGGCCCCAACCAGTAATGCGTCTATCCCTTTTTCATCATGAAAATAATTTGATGAGGGAATCCCCAGCGGTTCTTTTTTCAAAAAATCATCGGAACAGAAAGTCAGGATTAATCCGGCAATTATCAGTTGCACTGCAAAATTTGACTTTTTCATTTCAGGGGAGTTTTTTTACAAAGTTTAAAAAACAAAAAGAGGGACATTACATGCCCCTCTTTTAAATCTACGCAATTTCTCTATTTATATTCCGGACGTTGTTCAAGTACGCCGGGCTGCAGGTCTAACTGGCTCTGCGGGATCGGCTGGAATTTGTCGCGTTCGTCGAAAGTGGCCCCTTTCATAAAATCGGCGCGAACTTTAAGGTCTTTCGCAGCAAAATCGTTGAGTACCTGAGCCATCGATTTACCGCCAATTTTGCCAGGTAATTTGTCCCAACGGCGAAGGTCGAAGAAACGCATCCCTTCGGTTGCAAACTCAAGACGCTGTTCCCACTGAACGGCGCGCATTGCTTCATCTTTATTGGCAAATGCAGTTGTATAAGTACCAATTTTGTAATTGGCTGCAGGCTGGGTAAAATCAACATCGCCGGTAGCTCCCCATGGAAAGAAACTTGCTGGGAGCCTATAAACCTTAACTTTTCCCATCACTTTGTCATTTCCTGCCCTTGTACGGACCTGGTTTACAAGATCTCTTGCCCTGCCAACATCGCCTTCAAAAGCGGCTACTTCAGCTCTCCACAACAAAACATGGCTATAACGTATGTAGCGGTAGTTATTGGCATTAATACCTGTTTGCCATCCGGTTGTTGTTGATAATGAAAAACGTTGAGATTTTTTAAAGAAAGGTTTTGGAGCTGGCAAATACGGGCCTCCTTCCGATTGTTTACGTACCCATGAAGCGCCACGGTTTACACCCCAGTCTTTGTATGGAATACCCCTGCGGCTAACTGTAAAGTCGAGACGCGGGTCCAATGGTGTTGTTTCATCAGGAATAAATTCGGCTTCCGAACCAATGCCCGCATCGTTTTTAAGGTCGGTATTGTTGAATGTATCAAACAAAGGCAGTCCGTTTGCATCAACTTTGTAAGCATTTACAAGGTTTTGCGAAGGCTGGTGGAAACCGCAGCACATACCGATATCACCACCGTGTGGCCAGTTCAAGCCAATACCCATTTCGGCATTCAGCGATTCGTTAATGTCGTTAACGTTTGCCTGTATTTCGAAAATGGATTCCCTGTTGTTATTGGTTTCAATTTCGAAGTTCTCGATGAACTTAGTCATCAACGAATACTTGTTGCTTGCAATAATGGCATCCAATAGCGGTTTTGCTTCAGTATATTTCAAATCCTGCAAGTAAGCGCGGGCGGCAAGAGCCATAGCAGCAAATTTTGTAGGACGGCCAACCTGGGCTTGTGATTCGGGCAATTTGCTTGCGGCAAAAGCCAGATCATCGGTGATAAATTTCAGGACTGCCCCGTCGGCATTTACGTTTTTAACTGCTTTTGGATCGGGTGTGTCTTCAGTTAGAATCGGGATATAATCGCCAAATACAAGGCGTGCTTCAAAATAGAACAATGCGCGTAAAAAACGTGCTTCAGCCATATAAACATCGGCCTGGGCCTGCGTAATGGTTTTGTTTTCAAGCGTTTTTTTAATCACTTTCATTGTTTTGTTGGCGCGGTCGACACCCATACCAAGACATAACCTCCATTTATCGGCCGGATAACCGTTTGTGGGTGTAACCTCCCACCGTTCGATATCGTTTACCGGCACCTGGTCGGTAACTTCAGATCCTTTATAAGCATCGTCTGATGCAGCAGAGCCATAAGTCCAGTTCTGGATGGATGCTCCCCACGAAACTGTCCAAAGGGCGCTTCCTCTAATCATGGAATAGGTACCAGTTAACAGGGCATCAATTCCTTTGGCGTTATAAAATACATTTTCCGATGTCACACCAAGGGGTTCCTTGGTAAGAAAATCTTCTGAACATGAAAATGAGATGGTCAGTAACACTGTCATGACCATTGCTATAGCTATTTTTTTCATAAAATTCATTCTTTAAAATTTATAATAAACATTTTCTATAAACCAAGCTGCACCCCAAATGTAATTTGCCGTGCAGTAGGCCATGCACCCATATCCATACCCATATAAGTTCCTGATACGTTTACTTCCGGATCCAACCCTTCATACTTTGTAACTGTAAACAGGTTCGACACTTGCAGATAAACATATAAGTTTTTGATCTGTGCTTTGCTTAGCAATGATTTTGGAAGGGTATATCCCAATTGCACATTTTTCATTCTCAGGAACGACGCATCCTGCACAAAAGCAGTTGATGGCTCCTGCGAAACGCTGCTCTGGTCGAGCATTGGCAATGTGGCGGCAGCATTGTTGCCTTTCAGGTATGGGCTTCCCCACGATTCGTACAGCGCTTTTTTGCTTAAGTTGCCATTGAACATACCGTAGTCGATCCAGCGGGTTACGTAGTTAATCATTTCGTTTCCGATGCTGGTGTACAGGAACATATTTAAATTAAATGCGCCATAATTCAGGTCGATGTTCAAACCTCCGGTGAAATCGGGGTGAGGGCTGCCAATCCATGTACGGTCGTCAACAGTTAATCTTCCATCCGGTTTACCTGTTAACTGTCCGTTGGCATCGCGCCCGTTTACATCTTTGTATTTGAAATGGCCGGGCGCATTGTAAGTGGTTGTTCCAAATTGCGGGTGTGCATCGGCTTCAGCTTTTGTCTGGAAAATGCCATCGACCACATAGCCCCAGAATTCGGGATATGCGTGGCCAACTGCAAAGCGGCTGTAAAGCATCTGTCTTTCGTTGGCGCCATTACCTATCCGTTTCGGATCGGAAAATAAACTTAACAGTTCGTTTTTATAGTGCGAGCCGGTTACACCAATCCTGTATTTTAGTTTATCATTAATAGCAGTATTGTTATATCCCAGTTCGATATCAATACCTGTATTTTTCATTTCGCCGATATTGATGAACGGAGCTGTAGCCAAACCCATTACGTTAGGTATGGGGTCTTGAACCAACATATCCGATGTATTTCTTGTCCAAAGGTCAATCGAGAAATCGATGGTCCTGTCGAAAAGAATACCTTCGATACCCAGGTTCGTTGTTTTTGTGGTTTCCCAGGTCACATTTTCGTTACCCAGCGCCGATGGCTGGAATCCCTTAACTGCTGTGGTGTTTGAACCTGTTAACGCATAAGCTGCGGTATAGGCGTTACTTGAAAAAGTAGAGAACGAGTTGTAATTCCCAATGCGGTCGTTACCCAGAACACCGTAACCCAACCTTAACTTTAACATATCGAGCCAGTTGGCAGTGCTGGCCATAAAATCTTCCTGTGTAACCAGCCAGCCAACCGATGCAGCCGGGAAAACCCCGTAACGGTTTTTTTCGCTGAACCGCGAAGAACCATCGCGGCGAACCGATGCTTCCAGGTAGTATTTACCCATCAGGTCGTAGTTTACACGGGCAAATTGCGAGAACAACGACCATTGCGACTGGAACCCACTGTTATCCCTGTTATCTTCGCCCGAGTTTAACTGCATGTAGCCTGGATCTTCAGAGAAATACACCCTGCGGCTGGCATTCAATTCCTGGTAGTTGTTTTCAACTGCTTCCGTACCAAGAATTACGTTAACCTTATGAACATCGTTAAAAGTTTGGGAATAATTCAACGTATTTGTCCAGTTCCAAAGCAACGAGTAATTTGAACTTACATTCAACCCGTTAACCCTGTTGGGTTCGGAGTGTTCGTAGTTAGGGATTACGTAACCTTTTGAGTTCCATTGCCCCCAGTTATAGCCAAGTAACGTTTTCAAAGTAAAATTTTTCATAATATATGCTTCAGCATAAGCGCTACCGAGTATCCTAACCCATTTGCCGTTGTTGTCGCGTGCGCGGTACAGATCGGCTACAGGGTTGCTTGCGTTCCCCATTTCCGGGGCCCTGGAACCTGCAAAGTTGCCTTGTATGTCATAAACCGGGATAATAGGTTGAACACGGTAAGCCTGGGATATTGGAGTTCCTTCGCCGTTATCGCCTAAGTTTCCATATTCATCGATATAAATAACCTGAAGCGATTCTCCGGCCTTAAACCAGTCGTTGAATTTGGCATCCGAGTTCATTTTAAAATTATACCTCTTGAATTTGGTATGAATTAAAATACCTTCTTCATCAAGATACCCCCCGGAAAATGCATAAGTTGCATTGTTTCCGCCACCGGCAACCGATAAATCGTACTGCTTAACCAGCGCACTTTGGTACACTTCGTCGTACCAGTCGGTACCGGTTTTGTTGGCTTTAAAAATCTGGTAATCCGGATATCTGTACAAGCTTGGATTTACCGATGCTGCACCTTCTGCAGTACCTGCCGGAAGAATATAATCGGGAATTACCGGGTTTGCGCCACTTCCATATTGAGCATGATTTGGAGCCACATTCCTATTTTTGTACGAGAGCCATACAGCTTCGGCATATTCCTTTGTGTTAAGCAAATCGTACTTGTTGCTCGCGTTGCTTAAACCGGTTTTCATACTGAAGGTTACCGAAGGATTCTGGTTGGTGCGCCCCCTTTTGGTAGTGATCAGAACTACGCCGTTTGCACCGCGTGTACCGTAAATAGCTGATGATGAAGCATCTTTCAGAATGGAAATTGATTCCACATCTTCAGGGTTGATGTTGTTTCCAGGGCCAACTGGCACACCATCAATTACGTATAATGGGTTGGCATCGTTAATTGTTCCAACTCCCCTGATCCGGATGGTGGCATCGGCGCCAGGACGGTCGGATTGTATTACGGTAACCCCGGAGACCTGCCCTTGTACACGGTTCATCAAACTCACAGCCGAAGAATTCTGCAATTGATCGCTTGATACTGTTGAAACGGCGCCGGTAATTTCTTCTCTCATCCGGGTACCGTAACCCACAACAACCACCTCTTCAACGCCAATTACATCGGGTTTCATCACAACATTGATGGTGGTTTGTACACCAATATCGATTTGCTGGGTAAGCAAACCTATGTAAGAGTACATCAGTTTTGTTGCTGTTGCCGGTACAGGGAGCGTATAATTACCGTCAACATCGGTAATCGCACCCTGGGCCGTTCCTACAATTAAAACTGATACACCTGGAATCCCTGCACCGTCGGTGTCGACAACCTTACCGGTAATCGTTTTCTGTGCAAAAGATCCCTGCGAAAAGGCCATAAAAATGACCAGCAATAGAAAGGTTAAAAAACCTCTAAAACCATTTTTTTCCATAGATTAAAAGTTTAGTTATTAATAAAGAATTCTTAGAAAATTATTTAGAAAAAATAATATCCATAAATAAAAATAATTATATCATAATTTGGCTTTTGGTTTGTTATCTTCATAATAAAATCAAATAAGTATTTGTTTTTGCAAACATCAAATAAATAATTGTTTTTTCAAACAATTTACAGTCCAAGTTCGCAGTTTTATGCCACCTAAGTTAACCTATAATATATGTTAAATATACATTAAAGGCACATGTTAAAAAACATAAAACGGACAATTATACTAATAAATAAGTGTATTTCAAAATGAAATCGATTGCAATTTTTTTAAAAAATAAAACTTAAAATCAACTTATTATTTGATTCAAAAACAAACGTTAATTCGCTGAATCTGGCAAATAACTTATATACTTGTATTTGAAAAAGAAATCATTGTTAATTAAACATCAATCCTGATTTTATTTTCCGTTTTTAATAACAAAGCATTGATACTAAATACAGTTTATAAATTAAGTTCATTTTAATAGTTAATTTTATTTTTATGAAAAATATTTTCTCTTGTATTATTGCACTTTTCTGGTTGCCCATAATAATTTCATGTGAAAAAACAGCGCATGAAAACTACCTTCAATATGTCGATCCGTTAATAGGAACGGGGAAATCAAATACCATAGCAGCCCGGGAGAGACAAGGTGACCACGTAGGCAATGGTCAAACCATTGCGGCTGTAACCGCCCCTTTCGGGATGACTCAATGGACACCACAGGTGCAGGATTCAGAAAAAAAAAGCATGGCCCCTTATTACTTTGGGAGCACTACAATACAAGGATTCAGGGCAACACACTGGTTATCCGGATCGTGTACGCAGGATTACGGTTCTTTTACTGTTTTTCCTGCTGCGGGTACGGCCGATTTTCAACCTTTTCCAAACCAGCGCTTTCCGCTGCAATTGCTGAACAGTGACGATCTTTCGCCCGCTTACTTATCGGTTATATTTCCCGAAAGCCAGATTATGACTGAAATAACAGCAACAAAACGTTGCGGCTTTTTCCGTTTTTCGTGGATTGACGCCGAAAATCCAACAATTTTTATTGATATAAACAGCGACGAAGGTCAGGGATATATAAAAATTGACACGGCAAAACAGGAAATTTTCGGTTTCAACCCTGTGCACCGGATTTATAACGGAAATGGCAGACTGGCTGGTATTTCTGGATATTTTGTTGCACGTTTCGATAAAGAATTCACCTCTTTTGGAACATACGGAAATTTAGACTTTGAGAGGGGTAGCACCCAAAAACAGGACATGGAAAGACTGGGCGGATGGGTTTCGTTTATCCTAAATAACAACGAACCAGTAAAAATGAAAATGGGCACGTCGTTTACCAGTATCGAAAATGCACGGAAAAACCTTGAGGCCGAACTGCCCGGTTGGGATTTTGAATTGGCAAAAATAAACCTTGAAAATACCTGGAACGAAATACTGGGCAGAATTGAAGTGGAAACAACTGATGAAAAGGAACTGACTAAATTTTACACTTCGCTTTACCATGCCTTTTTTCATCCGCGTTTATACAGCGATGTGAATGGCGATTATCCTGAATTTTCAAAATCGTACTCCGTAAAAAATACGGGGGGCCATGAATATTATGACGATTTTTCGAACTGGGATATTTATCGGGCGCAAATGCCGCTGTTAAGCCTGATTGCCCCTGCCGAATACAACGAAATGGTAAAATCGCTTATCCTGAAAGCAGAACAGGGTGGATGGCTTCCGATTTTCCCGATGTGGAACAGCTACACATCGGCAATGATTGGCGACCACAGTACTTCGATTATTGCCGATGCCTACATGAAAGGTTTTAAATTCGATATCGAAAAAGCCTACCTTTACATGCGGAAAAATGCTTTTGAAACTCCCGGACAGGAGGAATATATTGATGGAAAAGGCCGCAGGGCGCTTTCGTCTTACGTAAACCTGGGGTACATCCCGCTTGAAGATGATGTAAGTCATGCCTTTCATAAAAGGGAGCAGGTGTCGAGAACGCTCGAATATGCTTATAACGACTGGTGTGTTGCACAAGTGGCAAAAGGCCTGGGAAAAACCGATGACTATAATCAGCTTTCAGTTCGTGCCCAAAACTACTCGAATGTTTATGATGAAGAGTGCGGTTGGATGAACGGAAGATATGCAGATGGTACATTCTATGAAGATTTTAAACCAGGGGAAGAAGTTTTCTTTATTACCGAAGGAACGCCAAAACATTATTCATGGTATGTGCCACATGATGTGAAAGGCCTGATGGGCCTGATGGGAGAACCTGAATTCAAACAAAAACTGAACAACCTGTTCGATGAGGGACAATACTTGCATGGCAACGGACCCAGCCACCAAATCCCTTACCTTTTTAATTATACAGGGCAGTGGGATAAAACGCAGAAAACCATAAAATATATCCTGAAAACTGAATATGATATTGGCCCCGGAGGGATTTCGGGGAACGACGATGCAGGACAGATGTCGGCGTGGTATGTATTTGGCGCGATGGGTTTTTACCCGCTTTGCCCCGGAAGTAACGAATATGAAATCGGATCGCCTTCTTTCAAAAAAGTGACACTGCATCTCGATAAAAAATATTATCCGGCCGGAAAATTAGTTTTGGAAACCGATTCTGACAACCCTGCCACAATTTATGAAAAGGTAAGGCTTAACGGGAAGGAAATTTCTCCACGGTTTTCGCACCTGGAAATTCAAAAAGGCGGAAAACTTAGTTTTTCAGCAGCACAATATATAAAATGAAACTAACCCCACATTGCAATCCTTAGCTTATAACATATTGATATCAGGAACTATTTTTTTTTAAAATCCGGTTAGGGGTACAACAGATTTTTTTCGGGTAAATGGGGCGCAGGTCAAGGTCTGTTTTCAATACCCTGAACGTGTACTCGACTCGCGGATTACATTTTTAAAAGGACCAAAAAGTGTGCTCATCAAGTTTCATTAATGAAGTGCGGAGGAAGTATATCCCAGATTATGTTTTATATATGGCTTCACAAACATATTGCAAATCTATGTAACTATTTACTAATCAATAATAAGAACGTGGGTTCCACATTTTGAAAAACAAAATTTTCAAAACGAAAATAACTGAATATCAGTGCCTGTTATTTTGCAGTTTCCACAACTTTTAATAAATACTGAGTTATTAACCGATTTTTTGATACTAACCCTGCAATGTTGGTTAAGCCTCTTTTACTTACTGTATGCTTAGAAAAGGATTACCTTTTTTTCAGTAATTTGCTTACCGTAAATTCGGCAAAAAAAACCAAACGGAATGTGTTTTTATCGCTTTCTTTGTTACGTATTTAAAGTAACACATTCAATAAAAAAGAAAGTAACACGGGAATTTAATGGACAAGATTCTCAACTACAAACCCAGTTAATTTGTAAAACAAGAGTTTTAGGATGCTTTTTGAGAAACTATCAGTACTAATTGCTGATAGTTTTTTTTGTATGTCGGGCATGATATTAAGCTAACAGGATGCAAGTTCCTGTATGTGCCGAGTTGATAGGAAACATTAGCGATTGACAAGGGTGTTGCAGGCGACTGCAAATCTGAAAGAAGTCATTAGCAAA
>JBBINB010000023.1:0-44947 GCA_037444065.1 Draconibacterium sp. | reverse complement strand
CAGTTTGAAAAATCTTTATTAGATTTAACCAGCCAAAAGAGGCCGACGGTGATTATTTATGCCGAAGGAAATTATAAAATCAAAGTGGCATCGAGCCACTTTGATTTTAAGCCAAAAGAAGGCACTCTGGCTCATAATTGTCCGATAGAAATTTATTAAAAATGAAAGTCAATAATTAGTAAAAACTGTCAACCTTATTTAGGGATCGTCAATCCGTATCCAGAAACCAGAAACCAGAATCCAGTAACAAACTGCTTATTATTATCTCCCCGGACTACCAACAATTACGATTCTTGTGGCGGGTTGAAATCCATATTTAACCGCCTTTTCGCGGAACTCCCCGATTTGAGGTTTTAAAATTTCATATTCAACAGTACCTTTTATTTTTTCGAGGTGTTGCCTCATTTTTTCCAACCTGGATTCCAAATCTTCTGGCTCTAAAACCTGGGTTGCATTTGATTTGTAATCGAAATGAAAATGAACTTTAATACCCGCTTCTTTTATCGTTTGTAACACCTGTTTTTTCTGATATGTTTCGAAATGACTGACTCCTGTTAACCGATCGATCCTGCTCCGGAAATGGTGAAACATTTTATGCACCTCCTGGGCTTTGTTCAGGTTATCGCTAAAAAGCTCATTAACAATAATCCACCCGCCAGGCTTAACAACGCGCTGCATCTCTTTTAAGGCTTTCTGAACCCCGGTCAAATGGTGCAAAGCCATCGAAATGCTGGCCAAATCGAATGAGAAACTGTCAAATCCTAATTTTTCTGCATCCATTTCGGTAAATGCAACACCGGGGTATTTCAGGGCTGCTTCCTTTAAAGATTCAGTGTTTGGGTCAATTCCGGTAATTCGGGCTTTTGGGCAAATCTCTTTTAAAACAGCAATAAAATCGCCAGTTCCGGTCCCCACATCTAAAATGGAATTTACCTGTTTATCTGCAAAAAAGTCGATGAGTTTTTTCATAACCTGATAATTATATTAAATGAATATCCGTTTAGATACCTATATCGCAAATTGATACTCTCTGAATACCCAGGCCCTAAAGGAAGCAGAGACAATCAATTCGCTCCCTTTAGGGATGGGGTAAACGAATTCCTGCCCGATGCAGGCGGGGATATTCAGAAAAAAGATTCATTATTTAGGTATAAATACGGATACTCGAATTAGATTAATAAAAGAAATGCCGATAATGCTGTAAGAATAGTCACTGCGGCACGGTAAAACCTGTCGGAAATCATTTTTACCAGCCAGATTCCCAAAAATGCACCCAGTGCAATACCCGGCAATAACAATATATCAAGTAATAAGGTATTCCATGTAATTGTTTTCCAGATAAATACGTGCAGCGGGACTTTTGAGAGGTTGATAATCAGGAAAAACCACGCGCCGGTTCCGATGAAGCTGTTTTTAGGAAGGTGCATGGCAAGCAGATAAATGGCAAAAATGGGGCCTGCTACATTGCCAATCATAGTGGCGAATCCTCCCAAAACCCCCATCGGTGCAGCAAACCACCACCTATCGGGGAAAATGTTTTTATCCTTGTTCCTGTCTTTCCAAAGCATCAGGGCTATGCAGATAAAGACAAGAATGGCAATGATGTTTTTAAACCACTCATCGTTAATCACTTTGCCCACCCCAAGCGCAATGCTTATTCCGATTAATGCCCAGGGGAGCAGTTTCCAAAGGTATTTCCATTCGGCGTGCCGGTGATAATAACCCACTCCAAAAAAATCGGCCATTATCAACATAGGGAGCAATATTCCTGTCGATGCCTTTCCGCCAAAAATGATTGCAAGCGTTGGGACAACAATCAGAGAAACACCTGGAACTCCTGTTTTCGACATACCAACAAATATGGCACAGGCAGCAAAGAGAGCCCACTGCATCAGCGAAAAATCGAAATGTGTAATTCCCATGGGTTAAATGCTGAATATTTTTTCTTCCAAATCTTTGATTTCGTCCTCGTCGACATCGCTAAACCATTCATTTATTTTAGTTCGCGCCCTTTTCCTGGTTTCGTCGGTGATGGAAGATGAAATTTGTTTTAATGCAAAAAGTAATACCCCAAGATCGTCTGAATACCCCAAAATCGGGGTTAAATCGAAAATGGCATCTGTTGGAAAAATAAAATAACCCAAAGCGGCAGCAATGTATAATTTTGTTTTAAGCTCTACTTTTTTATCGTTCATTATATAATACAATAACAAAACTGCATAAACAACTTTTGCACCGGCAGCTTTCGAAAAGTTTTTAATTTTTTCCCGGAGCGAATTTTCCGAATAATATTTTGAGAAGTCATCTATCATTTTCATACATCTGGGTTGTTATAATCGGGTTGAAATGATCCGTAAACCCTGACGATAGTATCAAGTATCTCATTTATGGCATGTCCGGTTTCGGCGCGGAGTAGCTTAATTTTAAGTTCGCGGAAATTTGGAAGGCCCGGAAAGTATTTAGCAAAATGGCGGCGCAGCATCAGGATACTTGTCAGTTCGTTATCTTTCCATTCGAGGTTCAACCGGATTTGTTCCCTTAATATTTCAACAACCTCAGCAACGGTTGGCCGAGGAAGTATTTCGCCGGTTTCGAGATAATGTTTTATTTCCCTGAACAACCAGGGCCGGCCAATTGTTCCGCGCCCTATCATTAATGCATCGACCCCTGTTTTATCGAGCAGTGATTTGGCTTTTTGGGCACTGGTTATATCGCCGTTCCCAATAATGGGGATTTTGATTTTGGGGTTGTTTTTTACTTCGCCAATCAACGTCCAGTCGGCTATGCCATTGTATAGCTGTTCGCGTGTACGTCCGTGAATTGCCAGGGCGGCGATTCCGGCATCCTGAAGGCGTTCGGCGGCTTCCATAATTGGCTTGTCAGATTCGGTCCAGCCCAACCTCGTTTTTGCTGTAACCGGAAGTTTTACCGCTTTAACAATTTCTGCAGCCATTTGCTGCATTTTTGGCAAATCAAGCAACAACGCCGCCCCGGCACCGTGCCTGACAATTTTTTTCATTGGGCATCCAAAATTGATATCGATGAAATCAGGCTCCGATTCCCCGGCAACCTGTGCTGCCCGTATCATAGAATCGATATTATGCCCGTAAATCTGAATGGCAACCGGCCTGTCGAAATCGTAAATGACCATTTTTTCCTTTGTTTTTTTTATATCCCTGACAAGCGCTTCTGACGAAATAAATTCGGTATACATAACATCGGCGCCAAATTTTTTGCACATCCAGCGAAACGACTTGTAGGTTACATCCTCCATTGGCGCCAGAAAAAGCGGGGTACCAGGTAATTCAATTTTGCCAATTTTCATTTTTACTTTACTGAAGCTGCAAATTTAACCAATAACGCAACTTTTAGGTACTTTTGTGCATCTAAAACTAAAAACAGTAGCTATGAAAACTTTGAATTTGTTATTGGCATTAGTGCTTGTTTCATTTATATCGTGTAATAAAGAACTTGATATTGAGCCGTTTAGTTTTGGAATGGAAAACGGGTTTAAGGTAAACGAAGAATATAGTTCGATAGATAATTCGTTAAAATTTTCGATTACAGAAATAAATGATTCGCGCTGCCCCAGCGATGTTATTTGCGTTTGGGCTGGTAAGGCCGATGTAAAAATTAATGTGTTAAGCCCGGTGTCGGGTAAAATCGACGTAAGTACATTTAATAATCCTGTTGATACGTTGGGAAATTATACATTTACATTAATTGATGTTTCGCCGTATCCCATTTCCACCAAAACCATCAGGCTTGAAGATTACGTTGTTACATTGAAGATTCAAAAACTTGCGAATTAGAACAATAAATGTTCGGTAAGCACCTTTGTGCCGATTGCCAATAAGATTATTCCACCCAGGATTAATGACTTGTGGCTCATTTTTGAAGGAATTTTTTTCCCGAACAACATTCCGAGCATTGCAGCAATAAATGTAACTCCACCAATAATAGTTACAGGAAAGAGGATGTGAACATCCAAAAAGCCAAAACTCAAACCTACAACAAAAGCGTCGATACTTGTTGCAACTGCAAGACCGATTAAAACCTTCAGTTCAAAAGGATTATAACGTTTCAGTACTCCCTTGGGTTTTGCTCCTTCGTAAATCATTTTTAACCCTATTAATGCAAGCAATGCAAAGGCAATCCAATGATCAAAGGCCATGATTAAATGATTGATTTTTGTGCCAAAATACCATCCGATGAGAGGGAATAGTGCCTGAAAAAACGCGAGTATGCCAGCAACAGGAACAGCTTGTTTAAATGTAATTTCCTGTTTCATTAATCCACATGACACAGACACCGCAAACGAGTCGAAACTTAAACCTATGCCGATTAAAAGAAAAGTTATGAATTGTATGAATGACATATTGGAGCGGGCAAAAATTAAAGGCTATCCGCGGCATCCGGGACAGCCTTTGATTTTATTTTGTAAACGGTTATTTTACAGACTGTTAATCGCATTAAGGTCGTCAAAAGCAACCTGCAAACGTGCAATAAGTGCTTCTTCGCCTTTTCTGATCCAAACCCGTGGGTCGTAATATTTCTTGTTTGGCTTATCTTCGCCTTCCGGGTTGCCGATTTGTCCCTGCAGATAATCGTGGTTGGCAGCTTCAAACTTGCGTATTCCATCCCAGTAAGCCCATTGCGTATCGGTATCAATATTCATTTTTATAACTCCATATTGAATGGCTTCGCGGATTTCTTCGTGCGATGAACCTGAACCTCCGTGGAATACAAAATTAACGGGTGACTTATCTTCCAGGCCGTGTTTTTTAACAATGTATTCCTGTGAATTTTTCAGGATAACCGGCATAAGTTTAACATTGCCGGGTTTGTAAACACCATGAACATTACCAAACGAGGCTGCAATTGTAAAATTTGGAGAAACTTTGCTCAATTCTTCGTAAGCAAAGCAAACTTCTTCGGGTTGGGTGTAAAGTTTTGAACTGTCAACACCACTATTGTCAACACCGTCTTCTTCACCACCTGTAATACCCAGCTCAATTTCCAGAGTCATGCCCATTTTGCCCATGCGCTCAAGATATTTTTTGCTGATTTCGATATTTTCGTGGATTGGTTCTTCAGAAAGATCGATCATGTGCGAGCTAAACAGCGGTTTTCCGGTTTCTGCAAAATGCTTTTCGCTGGCGTCTAGAAGCCCGTCGATCCAGGGCAACAATTTTTTAGCAGCGTGATCGGTATGTAGGATAACCCTTACTCCGTAGGCTTCGGCTAATGTGTGAATGTGTATTGCACCTGCAACGGCGCCCAGGATCGCTGCCTGCTGGCCTTCCAATTTCAACCCTTTTCCGGCATTAAAAGCTGCACCACCGTTCGAAAACTGGATCATTACCGGAGCATTTGCTATTTTAGCTGCTTCCATTACTGCATTAACCGACGATGAACCTATCACGTTAACTGCCGGAATAGCGAAATTGTTTTCCTGCGCTGCCTTAAAAATAAATTGTAAGTCGGAACCGGTTACCACGCCAGGTTTGACTTTGTCTGCTATTTTTCCCATAATTTACAAGTATAATTTTGTTTGAATTGTCATTCAGTAACTGTCGAAGCAAATTTAACCTTTCACGTTCGAGGCTGCAAGAATAGAATGTTAACGAAGATTAATTTCTTTATTATTTAATATATAATTAGTGAACTAACCCACTACACTCAGGTGCCTCACTTTTTCAAAATCAAGAATTGATATCCGGTTTCCTTTAATATCGGTAATTTTATCGTCGTTAAATTCTTTTATAACGCGCGACATACTTTCCTGCGACATGTTTGTTATCAGGGCCATATCTTTTTTAGATAATGGGACTTTAAACACCTTTCGCCTGTAAATCCTCAGGCTAAGGCAGAGCAATAAATCGGCAAAACGTCCGTGCAACTGCTTAAGCGATAAACAGGCCATCCGGTTGTGCGAGAAATTAGACTCTTCGATAATAAGGTTTAGAATTTGTTCAGCGAATTTTGCGTTGGTGCCAACAATGTGCTTTAAGGTTTTAATGTCGAGCAGGCAAACACTTACATCCTCGTAAGCCGAAACCGAGTAAGGGTAAATACTGTTTGAATTAATTGCCTGTAAACCAATCAATTTCTTTCTGCCTTCGAGCGAAAGTATTAGTTCGTTTTCGCCATGTTCCAGAAAAACCTTTACCAACCCCGACTTAACGTAAACAATATGCCCTGCAAGTGCGCCCTGCTTAATAATGGTTTCGCCTTTTTTGAAATTAACTTCTACCCTGTTTTTATTAAAAAGAATCAATTCATCTGTTGTTAACTTCATGAACGGGAGCGATTTACACTTGCAATCAACACATTTGATTATTTCTTTTCCCTTTATCATTTTTATTAGTTCATGCCGCCGGACAAATATAGCAAAATAGTTAATAATAGGCCTATAGGTCAAATCGATACTTGATTTAAATCATGTTTTGTCTTGTGCAATTTTAAGTTTCTGATTGAGTTGATTGCACCCCGGTTATAGTCGATTTTTCATACTCACAGGTAATTTTGAGCCGTGAATTTTATCAGAATTTAAAATTGTAAAAGGACATGAGAAAGGCAATCAAATTATTGATCTTAAGCTTTGTAATTGTATTTGTATCGTGCCAGGATACAAAAAAACCAGTATCACCGTTAACAATTTACGAAAACAGCGATCAACTGGTTGAGGCCGTAAAAAAAGAAATCACAGAAATTTCGGTTCAAGATTTTAAATCCATTTATGATGGCGATGATTATTTTGTTGTAATCGACGTACGCACAGTAGAGGAATATGACGCCGGTTATATACCTGGTGCTGTAAATATTGAACGCGGCTTGCTTGAGTTTAGGATAGCCAAAGCGGAAGTCTGGGACGAACTTGGGCTTTACATTCCTGAAAAAACCGATCAGATTATTTTGGGTTGCCGCACCGGCGGACGTTCTGCACTGGCCGCAAAGGCGCTTATGGAGCTTGGTTACCAGAAAGTAATGTCGCTGCAGGGTGGTTGGAATGCCTGGCATGAGGCTTACCCCGATTTAATTGAAAAAATTACGGTTGAAGAAAACAGTGTTCTGGCTGCTCCTAAGGAAGCTTCTGCCGCTGGCGGTTGCTAATCTATTATAGAACTCGATTCAATTACTAACATAAAAATTAAAAAAATGAAAAAGTTTTTTATTTACACAATTCTATTTGCATTTATTGCAACATTCTCATTTACAAGCTGTAAAGATGAGACTGATGACGTTAAAGTCGATGAATATGCTTTGTTAACTGAGTATATGAAGACCAATAACATGGACCTCGACAAACTGCTTTCCGGTTTTGTTACTTTTCCTGCCGCAGAAACTGACGTTGACAGCAGATACATTATCGACCTTAGAACGGCTGCCGATTTTGCCAATGGCCGCATTAAAAATGCAATTAATGTTGAGTTCAAAAACATTCTTACCGAAGCTGCTAAAGCTACCAAGCCAATCCTGGTTGTTTGCTATACGGGCCAAACCGCAACGTATGCAGCAGCTTTACTCCGTATGTACGGGTTTGATGCTATTTCGCTAAAATGGGGAATGAGCGGTTGGAATGCAACCTATGACAAATGGACTGCTAATTGCAAAGACATTAAAACTGATGCAAACTGGACTACAGATGTTTTGGCAAGCGTAACTTTTGCTGCTCCAAAAATTACTACAGGCGCTACAACTGGCGCCGAAATTCTTAAAAAACGCGTTGAAGCAGTAGTTGCTGCCGGTTTTAAAAGCGTCGTGCCTGCTGATGTTTTGGCAAGTCCGTCAAATTATTTCATCAACAACTATTTTCCGGCAGCTCATTACACCGGGTTTGGCCATGTTAAAGGCGCTTACCGTGTTCAACCGCTTTTGTTGACCGATGGCAGTATCAGCAATATCGACCCTGCGAAAAAAGTTGTTACCTATTGTTATACAGGCCAAACTTCAGGCTGTATATCAGCATGGTTAAACGTTTTGGGATATGATGCTGTTAGCATGCTTTGGGGTATTAACGGAATAACACATTCAAATCCATTCTGGACAACCGGCAATGTATTAAACCGTTGGGGCTTCGATTCAAAATCAAAAGCATACTCAACAGTTAAATAAATTGCAAGATATTTCAGGGGGATAGTATGAAATTTATTATCCCCCTTTTTTTTAATGATTTTAAACATATGACAATGATTCGCAAAATAGCAATTCTTTTAATAGCAGTTCTTTTTGTTGGAATTAAGGCCAATGCACAGGGTTGTGCTACGCCAAAATCGGCTGACGGGGTAAATGTTTTTGGATTTTTGCAAACGCAATATGATTACAGTTTGTTTGACGAACCTGAATCCACGTTTGGTTTCAACCGTGCGCGTATTGGCGTAATGGGTAGCATTCCGTACGATTTTAGCTACTATGTTTTGCTGGAAACAAGCCCGTTCAAAAAGGATGGGCCCAAAGCGTATTTGCTCGATGCATTTATTACTTATAACCGTTTCTCGTTTGCCAATGTAAGCATGGGGTCCTTTAAATCCCCTTTTAGCCTTGAGTTGAGCACGCCGTGTAATGCACTGCACACGATTAACAGGTCGAAAGTTGTAAACGAATTAACTTCGCCCGACCGCGACATGGGTTTAATGTTGCTTGGCGGTTCCGATACCACGCTGTTCCGATACTCTGTTGCTTATATGAATGGAACCGGATTATTGGCCAAAGACGTTGATACATTCAAAGACCTTGTTGGCCGCGTTATATTTCAGCCAACCAGTTGGCTGAATGCAGGGGGCAGTTTTAAAACAGGAAAGTCGGTTAATGTTGAAAATCCGGCGCTGGACAACAATAAAACATTAAGATTGGGCGGAGAAATTGAGATCGATATCGCAAATTTCCTTGTTCAGGGTGAATATATTTATGGGAAAGACGATGGCTCTTATACCGTTGGCGGCGGATGCGGCAGCGAACCCGAAGTGGTTATCGGAAGCATTAAACGTGCAGGTATGTATGTAATGGGTTTATATAAAACCCCATGGAATATTCAGCCGGTTATAAAGTACGAAAATTATAACACCAACATCGATGTAGCTAACAACATGGAGCAAATCACAACTTTCGGCCTGAATTATTTCTTTAACGAGTGGACCCGATTACAGGTGAACTACGAGTACAAAGCAGAACAGGCAAGGGAAGTAAAGAACGATCTTTTCATGGTACAGCTTCAGGTTAAATTCTAAACTTAAAACATTTTTAAATTTCAAAAAACATGAAACTCAATAAATTATTTTTTCTTGGTTTAATTCTGCTGGTAGTATCTTCTGTTTCGGCACAAGATCTGATTTCAGTGGCCGAATTAACCAAAATTTCGAAAAACAGCGATGTCGTTATTGTTTTTGCAGGCGCCGATGAGGATTATAAAGTGCACATTACAGGTGCTGTAAACGTTCCGCACACTACGCTATATAATAACGAGCCTGTTAAAAATTTAATAAAACCTGCAGCCGAAATGTCAAAAATTTTAGGCGACAAAGGCGTTTCTCCTGAAAAAACAATTGTTGTTTACGACGAGGGTTCAGGGAAATATGCTGGCAGGATGTATTGGATGCTAAAATACCTGGGCGCCCCGAATGTGAAAATGCTCGATGGGAACCTCGCTGCATGGAAAGCTGGCAGAAAGCCAATTACGGGGACTGTAACAAGCGTAACAACAGCAAAATTTACGCCTAAACCAGATGCCTCTCAGTTGGCAAAAATGGATGAAGTAAAAACAGCCATTGGAAATGCTTCTTACGTTTTAATAGATGTCCGCACACCGGAAGAATTTGCCGGAACAGCTGCAACAGAATTGCGAAAAGGACATATTCCGGGAGCTGTAAATGTAAACCACGAAACAGTTTTAGACAGCAAGGGCATGTTAAAACCGAATGCCGATTTGAAAACGCTTTTCGAATCAAAAGGGATCACTCCAAATAAAACCGCAATAGTTTATTGCGAAACAAGTGTCCGCGCCGGTGTTGTTTATCTGGCCTTAAAGGGTTTGGGATATTCAAAAGTAAAAGTTTACGATGGCGCATATTTAGAGTGGCAGGCTACTTCATCGAATAAAGTAGAGTAGTAACCTTTCACATGTCCGAGCGCCCTTGGTATTTACCGGGCGCTCTTTTTCTTCCCAGGTATCTATTATTTATTTGTGTTTTTAATCAGGGCTAATGAAAAGCAGGAGAGATTTTATTAAAATAACTTCGATTGGCGGCGCCGGTTTGTTTGCCGCCGGAAGTGTGGCAGCCAAATATTTTGATCCGGGTAAGATTATGAAAAACCCGGTTATACAGCGCACGCCTACCTACTGCGAGGTTTGTTTTTGGAAATGTGCCGGTTGGGCGCATACCGATGAAGATGGTAATTTGTGGAAAGTGGTAGGCAACAAAAAAGATCCGCTTTGCAACGGGCGGCTTTGTCCCCGCGGGACTGGAGGGATTGGCATGTACAACGATCCCGATCGCTTGAAATATCCAATGATCAGGGTCGAAGAACGCGGAAAACAGGTATTTAAAGAGGTAAGCTGGCACAAGGCGCTCGAATATGCTGCCGAAAAAATGAAGGCCATCAAAGCCGGACACGGCGCAGAGTCGGTGGCGCTGTTTAATCATGGTTCAGGGGGTAGCTATTTCTCGAACCTGTTACAGGCATTCGGTTCATCGAACATCGCCGCGCCATCATACGCGCAATGCCGCGGGCCACGGGAAGCGGCGTGGATTTCAACTTTTGGCGTAGCGGTTAATTCACCCGAACCAACGGATATTAAGAACACAAAATGCCTGGTTTTAATTGGTTCGCACCTGGGCGAAAATATGCACAATACCCAGGTACAGGAAATGTCGGAAGCCATCGATCGGAACGCAACCATAATTACTGTCGATCCACGGCTTTCTACTGCCGCTTCACACTCAAAATACTGGCTGCCAATAAAACCTTCGACAGATATTGCATTGCTCCTGGCCTGGATGCACGTGATTATCTACGAGAAAAGATACAACCCTGAACACATCGAAAAAAACACCTTTGGTTTTGAAGAGCTGAAGGCGCATGTTGCTGAATATACACCTGAATGGGCTTCGGGCATAACCAATTTAAAAGCCGATATTATTCGCGAAACTGCCCGCGAAATGGCATTTCACGCCCCTTCGACAATTATCCATCCCGGAAGGCATGTAACCTGGTATGGCGACGATGTGCAACGTGTGCGTTGTGTTGCTATCCTGAATGGTTTACTGGGATCGTTTGGCGCTAAAGGCGGGTTTTATATCCCAACTACGATGGGCGTACCCGATTACCCGCGGCCGGCGTACCCAAAGCCTAACTGGGGCTGGAAAGATTATCTCGATGGAAAATTCCCGTTGGCAGCAATTAACGTAGCCAATGCAATGATAGATGCTTCGCACCCCGATAACTTGTCGGATAAAAAAATCAGGGGGTGGATTGTTGTGGGGACCAACCTTGTGCTCACCATGCCAAACATGAACCGGACCATTGAAGCTTTAAAAAATCTGGATTTGGTGGTAGTTGTTGATACTATGCCAATGGAAATTACAGGCTGGGCCGATGTAATTTTGCCTGAATGTACTTATCTGGAAAGATATGACGAAATAAGGACCGCCCCCGATCGCCAACCGTCAATTGCGCTCCGCATGCCGGCAGTAAAACCAAAAAATCTTACAAAACCCGCTGAGTGGATTGCAAGAAAGTTAGCGCTGAAATTGGGGCTTCAGGCATGGTTTAATTATAAAGATTTTAGCGAAGTACTCGACTGGCAGTTAAAACAAATAGGTTCAAGCCTTACGGAAATGAAAGAGAAAGGAGTGAAGGTTGTACCACGCCCCGAATCGGATTTGTACATGCCAAAAGATGAACCGGTAAAATTAAAAACCAAATCAGGGAAAATCGAGCTTTACTCTCAGCAACTCATAGAGTACGGTTTCGACCCGTTGCCAAAATATACTCCTCACCCCCAGGCCCCCGAAGGGTATTTCAGGTTGAATTACGGAAGGGCAGCCATGCACACCTTTGCCCGGACAGCAAACAATCCAAACCTCGCAGCAATTATGGAAGAAAATAAATTGTGGGTGAACCCGGGGATTGCAAACAAATATGGTTTGAAAATGGACCAGCTTGTGTGGCTTGAAAACCAGGATGGAGTGGTTTCTGATTTTCCGATTAAAGTGAGGGTCACCGAACGGATCGGGCCCGATACAGTGTACATGGTACATGGTTTTGGCCACGACAATAAACTGTTGAAACGCGCCTATGGGAAAGGAATTTCGGATACCCAACTGATAACACAGGTTGCAATCGACCCGATTATGGGTGGTACCGGAATGCGCGGGAATTTTGTGAAATTTATTACCGGACAACCAGTAAAGGAGATTGAATCATGAGATATGCAATGGCAGTTGACACTAAAAAATGCGTAGGTTGCAGCGATTGCGTTGTGGCTTGCCAGACCGAAAACAGAGTACCCGACGGATTTTGCCGCGATTGGGTAGTGGAAATTGTAAATGGTGTTTTTCCCGAAGTGGAAGTTGAACTCAGGAGCGAACGGTGCAACCATTGCCAAAACTCGCCCTGTGTGCGCTGCTGCCCTACCGGGGCAAGCCATTACACAAAAGGGGGGATTGTGATGGTTACCGCCAACGATTGTATCGGTTGTGGCGCCTGTATCCAGTCGTGCCCTTACGATGCCCGGTATTCGCATCCCCAAGGGTATGTCGACAAATGCACGTTTTGCAAACACAGGGTTGATCGTGGTTATGGTCCTGCCTGCGTTGAAGTTTGCCCTACCAACTGCCTTTATTTTGGCGATTTGGAAGACCCTAATTCGGATGTTGCCGTAGCATTAAAAAAACGCAAGTACAAGGTACTGGCGCCCGAAGCTGGCACAAAACCACAGGTTTATTTTTTAATTTGAATTTATTACACCACATCGAATATTGAACATTCAACTCGAAACTCATAGATTATGAAGGAAGAATTTTTTGTATCCGGAAGGAATATTCCAAATATCGACCCAAGTTTACACATCTGGCACTGGCAAATCCCGGCTTATCTTTTTCTTGGCGGGTTAGCTGCAGGCATCCTGTTTTTTGCCGGTTTATATACCATTCTCGGGAAGGAAAAAGAAATGCCTACTGCAGTAAAATGGAGTACTTTTTTAGTGCCGGCGGCTTTGGTTTTAGGCTTGTTTTTCCTGTTTCTCGACCTCAAACATAAATTGTATTTCTGGAAACTTTATACAACCATCAGGTTGGAATCTCCAATGGGTTGGGGGGCATGGACCTTAATGATTATCACCCCCTTATCGTTTATCTGGAGCGCTTCTTACATGAAAGAACTATTTCCGGGTTGGAACTGGAAATTTGAATTTCTGGAAAAAGCTGAGGCTTTTGTTATAAAACACCGTAAAGTATTCGCCTGGTTACTGGTCTTCTATTCGGTTATTCTCGGAATTTATACAGGAATATTGTTGTCGGCATTTAATGCCCGGCCATTGTGGAATACTTCTATTTTAGGCCCATTGTTTCTGACATCGGGGCTATCAACCGGGGCTGTTACCATAATGTGGATGTCGAAAAATCATTTTGAAAGGGTGACAATGAGTAAAATAGACATAATGCTGATAGGTATTGAGCTATTCCTGGTTGTGCATCTGTTTATGGGTTTTTTGGCCAGCGCCGAAGTTCAGATTGAAAGCGCAAAACTTTTCCTGGGTGGCCCTTATACTTTTATTTTCTGGGGAGGGGTTGTAGTTTTTGGTTTGATTATCCCTTTTATTCTGGAAGTTTTGGAATTGAGGGGAACCAGGATTCCGGCAGCCATACCTGCTTTAATGATATTAATTGGCGGGCTGTTGTTCCGCTTTATTATGGTCGATGCAGGGCAGTTGACAAGGTATTTGTATTAGCCTGAAAATATATTTTGATGGAGAAAAAAACCAGGAGGACTTTTTTACTGCTGATTAATTCCGGATTTGTTGCTTTGTTTTTAGTATTATGGAATAAACTAACGCTAAGCCATCTGGAGGTAAACAACAAAAAAAAGCTGGTTTTGCCGTTTAATAAAAACAAAACAGTCTCATTTTTCGATGATTTTATTGTCATCAACGAACAGGGTAAAACCATTGTGTTATCGTCGCACTGCACCCACCTTGGTTGTAAAATAAGCAATCATCAAACCGCCCGGTTGATTTGTCCATGCCACGGATCGGAATATGATCTTGAAGGAAATCCCTTGAAGGGGCCGGCTTACAGGAAACTGAAAAATGTTTCTTTCGAAATTTCCACCGATGGCAATTCCATTGAATTAATGGGCTGATGGGTAAAATGAAAAATAAAACTACATTCGGGACAGTTGCCCTTGCCCTGTTTTGGATAGTGCTTCTCTCAGGTATTATTCTTGCCGTGCCGTTTGACATTGATTCTCCCTATTTAAGTATCAGCAGGATAATGGTCGGCAATCCGTGGGCTTCGTTTACACGGAATGTGCATTACTGGAGCTCCCAGTTTTTTCTGATTTTTACGTTGGTCCATTTATTCGACCATTTTCATTTTAAAGAAAAAATCGGGTTTAAAGCCGCAACTTCAATCCGGCTTGCAATCGGGGTTTTGATTATTTTTCTTGCTATGCTGACCGGTTTTCTGTTAAAAGCCGACAACGACAGTTTGCAGGCCCGCCTGATACTGGAATCACTTATACGGTTGGTTCCTTTTTTTGGCAATACACTGGCATTTTCACTTCTTGGTAACGGCGGCGATTTTCAACTGATTTATGTGCACCATGTTGCCACTTTTACTGTGTTCATAACACTAATTACCCTTGAGCACAGCCGTAAAATCTGGCCCCCGGTTTCAAATACTTTACTTACAGTTGTGGCAGTTTCTTTAGTGAGTTATTTTTTTAATGCCCCGCTTCACGATAACCTGAACCCGGCAACAAAAGGCCCCTGGTATTTCGTAGGGTTCCAGGAAATCCTGCACTGGCTGAAACATCCGGTCTGGGCGGTTGCAATGGCTTTTGTTATCGTGGTGTTGATTTATCTCGTAAATTCAGGAAAAGAAAAGACTTTTTTATACAGCAAACGAACATTGCTGGTTTTTTCGGTATTTTATTTGGCCCTCACAATAATTGGCCTGTTTTTCAGAGGGGAACAGTGGAAATGGGCCTTCCCCGGAAGTTCGGATTATTCACAGTCGGTAACCTATAATTTCAGGACATCGAGGGTGAATTTCTACCCCGAATACTCGCCCGAAACAGTTGCAGGTTCATCGGATATCATGGGCAGAAAAGAAAGTTGTTTGCTTTGCCACACCAACACATTTGGTTTTACCGAATCGCACAACCCTGAAATTATCGGTTGCTTTTCATGTCATGGCGGAAATCCGTTTGCAACAGTAAAACGAGATGCCCATAAAAAAATGAACAATATTCCGGGAAATTTATCAAATTCAAAGCAAAGTTGCGGAACAGCACAGTGCCATCCCGAAATTGTGGAACGGGTACCATCCGGGTTAATGGCAACGTTAAGCGGAGTGATTAGCGTAAACCGGACTGTTTTCAACGAGCAATCCGACCCCGATATTTTAACCAATGTACACCAACTTGGAAATACGGCAGCCGACACACACCTGAAAAACCTGTGTGCAAATTGTCATTTGGGAAATCCAAAAACCGAATATGGTCCGGTAACCGAAACAACCCGCGGCGGGGGGTGCCTGGCCTGTCATTTAAATTACAGCCCGCAGGCCGAAAAAGCGCTGAAAAGCAGCCGGGCAAAATACATTCGCGCCCATCCTGAAGTGAGTTTAAAAGTGGGCAATAAACATTGTTTTAACTGTCACAGCCGTTCGGGCCGGATCTCCACTAATTACGAGGGCTGGCACGAAACCACATTGCATCCGGGTCAAATGCCCGACAGTGCAAATTACCGCCTTGTTCAGGGTTACCGGGTGTTTGTCAAAATTCAGGAGGATGTTCATCATCGCCTGGGCCTCGAATGTATCGACTGTCATCATTCGTATGAATTAATGGGCGATGGCAACCTTTATTCCCACCAGGAAGATCAGGAAGATGTTCAATGTGCCGATTGCCATTTTAAAGGTACGCCGCGAATAACCCTGGGAGATGACCTTGATAACGAATCGGCAATTATTGCTTCGTTGCGGTTTGGGGGCAACACTGGCAAAAAATTCCTGACAACAGGGAAATTTAAACGACCGCTGATTAACACTTTTGTGAAAAACGATACTGCTTTTCTTGCAACCAAAAACGGGGATAAAATTTTTAACCTGACCCCACCTGCCGATGTTTGCACAAATACAAGAGCCCATTCAACGCTTTCGTGCTCAAGCTGTCATACGGCATGGGCGTCAAGCTGTATCGGGTGCCATAATAGTTTTGATGAAAATGCCCCCGGGTTCAATCTGTATGAAAATAAAAAAATAACCGGGACCTGGGTGGAAACCAAAGGAAGTTATACAGCCAAATTACCGGCGCTGGGAAACAGGACGACAGAAAAAGGCAACGAAATAATTCCTGTAATCCCGGGAATGGTCCTGACCATCGATAAAAAATCATTTACAAATCAAAACAATGAATCTTTGATTTTTCAGCGGTTATTTGCTCCGGCAGCCCCACATACAACTTCGCTTAAAGGCAGAAGTTGTAAAAGTTGCCACAACAATCCTTTCGCACTTGGTTACGGGGAAGGACAGCTTTTTTATAACACTAAAGGGGGAATAGGAAAATGGGAGTTTAAGCCTTCAAACGAATTAAACATCAACGATAACCTTCCTGAAGATGCCTGGATTGAATTTATGAAACCCCGGACGGGGATGGTTTCGACCAGAAAAAATGTATTTCCTTTCGATATTGAACAGCAGAAGAAAATTCTTACGGTCGGGGCATGCCTCACCTGTCACGCGGAGGATTCAAAGGTTATGGGTGAAAGCCTCGGTCATTTCGAAAAACTCTTGAAAAACGTAAGTTCAAAATGCGTTTTACCTTACTGGTAATACCGACAGGTAAAAAAGGTTTAAGGGGTTCCCGGATAAACAGGATGACAAAAATAGATTGTAACGAAGGTTTAATTCTTGAATATTCAATTTTAGAGCTGGATAGGTAAAGGTATTTTAAGGTTTACAAAATCAGTTTTTACCCGGAAAGGGGCTGATAATAAATATATCAAACTGGGTAAACGCCAGAGTTAGATCTCCTGGAAAGAATACTTCAGCGTTATCCCCATCGTACCCGGGTCGCCCAGCGTTGCGCCATATTGCCCGGCGCTGCCGCTTGCCGGAAGCAGTTGCTCATAATAATTGGTATTTAAAAGATTTCTTCCCCATAAATAAATCGTAACTCCATGACTCTGAAAACCAATTCTGGCATTAGCGAGGCCATATCCGTTAACATTAAGGTATTTTGAGGGCGAAGGGCTTGATGAAAATGAAGAGCGAAAGAAAGTTTCAAGAGCTATAAAATACTTGCCGTCAAGGTTCATCAATTTTCCAGGTTTGGAAAATTCACCACCCAACGAACCGGCCCAATTTGAAATACCCGGCAAATCGCCACCCGAAATATCCACAAAAGTTGAACCTCCCACATCTTCGAGGGGGGGCGGGGCATTGGTGAATTTAAGGTAAATACCTTCGGTGTAAGCCAGCGCTGCGTTTATGCTTACGAAATCGCTGAACCTGATATTTCCGTCGAACTCAATTCCCCTGACCCTTACTTCCTCAGCATTGGCAAGGTATCCGCGATTTACGGAAAGATCAGGCGTTTGTACCAGCGTTTGATAATCTTTGATTTTTGTATTGTAAATGGTCAGGTTTGCCGTTGAGGCTTTTGTAGGGTTTGTCTTTACCCCGGCTTCCAAATGATATACTTTCTCGGGTTTTACAACTGCAAGTTCCAATAGCGGTTGGCCGGCTATGGTTGGCAATCCGCCAAGGTTCAATCCAACGGGTTTGAAATTGGATGCACCTGTAATGTAACTGTTTATGCTGCTGTTTATCCGGTAACTTACCGATAACTGCCCTGAAAAGTTAAACGTATCGATTTGCGCTTTGAACGCCTGTTCGCTGTACACCGATTTTTTAATTGCGATAAGGGCCGGATTCCCGGTTTGAAGCCCGCCGTAGGTTACACGGCTGTAATCCACATCCTTATTATCATAGTTAACCCTGATTCCGGCAAGAAAATGCAGATTGTTTATCACTTCCCAGTCAATTTGGGCAAAAACAGCCCCACTAAAGGTTTTCAGTGAAGGGAAAGTTTTTATCCCATATCCTTCTAACAAACCTGGAGTGGCCCATAGGGTACTGGTATTATTTTGCGAAAACCGCCACTGGTCTTTTCCCGATTCTTCCGTATGGTTTCCATCAGGTTCCAGATTTTGTCCAAAGGTAAAAAGTCCGAAAACACCGCTGATTTTTTTCGTGAAATTACCGGCGTACCTGATTTCCTGCGACCATTGGTGGTGAATGGAAGGCGCCTGCGAAAGCGCCAAAGCCTGCAACCCGGTAAAATCACGGTCGTTTGAAGGCCCCCATTTCCAATGTCGCCAGGCCGTGGTGGAAGTTAAGGTTCCTTGATCCATTTTAATGTCAACATTAACTGAAGCGCCCCCAAAATCCTGATCGCCGCGCCACGGCGTATCTGTGTCAATTTTTCTTTCGAACACATTCCTGCTGGGGATTTCATAGTTCAAATCGGCAATGATTTGCTCAAACTGACGGTAAGCAGCCCTTTTTGTGGTAACCACCCCTGCAAATACCAGTGCGTAACCGTTGGGCCTCTGGCGCGATATATCGCCCGAAACAAGTATTTCAACATTACCCGAAGGCACAATCATAATTTGTCCTCTTGCTCCAATGTTGTTCAGGTCGTTTACATATTCATCCTTTGCCACATTGTAAACCGTACCGTTTCTTTGTGTTCCGGTAAATGAAAGCCTTCCTGCAACTTTTTTTCCGAAAGGGCCTGTTATTGAGCTTTTTGCCTGGATATAACCATAATCGCCATAACTCAGTTCGAACCTGCCCGACGGGGAAAAACCGGGTTTGCGCGTAGTAATATTAAATGCTCCGGCGGTAGTGTTTTTGCCGTACAAAGTACCCTGCGGCCCGCGCAAAACCTCTATGCTTTCAACATCGATAAAATCAAGCGTTGTAACGGCAGTGCGCGCATAATAAACGCCGTCGACATAAAAACCCACGCCGGGGTCGATCCCATCGTTGGTCAATCCGAAAGTGGTCCCCAATCCGCGGATATTGAGTGTCGTGTTTCGCTGGTTCGATGAATAAAACTGAACTGTTGGGATCATCTCTTTTAAACGGTTAACATTGAAGGCCCCCGTGTTTTCCACTTGCGCTCCAAGAAAAGTAGTCATCGGAATTGGTATGTCCTGAATATCTTCCTTACGGCGGCGGGCTGTTACATAAACCTCCTCAAAGGTGTTGTTTGAAAAAAGCACGATTTTCTGGGTTTTTCCGGGAGCGTTTTTATACTCAATTTCTTTTGGGATGAAACCCACTGAACTGAACTGCAATGTAACCGGAAAATCCTGTTTGATATCGAGATTAAACCTTCCGTCAAACCCGGCAACAGTGAATTTATTGGTACCTTTAACAACAACAGTTGCTGCAACCACCGGCAGATTTTCGGAGTCAACGATAACACCTTCAACAATATTTTGCGATTTAAGGGGAGAAAAAGAAATCATGATTATGAAAACAGTCATTAAAAACTTATTCATAAAAACCTGATTGAAATTTACCAGGGGCAAAAATAGGGCTGCCTGTTTCGGAACGCAACAGTACAAAAACGTAAAACCGCTACGTATAAAAACGTATTTCAGCCCGAAATCAGATTTTCAGCAACCCGTTTTTGATGGTAAAAATCACAAGGTTTGCCGTGTTTTTCGATTGTGTTTTCAGCAACAGGTTTTCGCGGTGTTTGTCCACTGTGCGTTTGCTCAGGTTCAGTTTTTCGGCTATTTCGTTATTGGTAAACCCTTTGCAGATGAGCAGTAAAATTTCAGTTTCGCGTTCCGACAAGTCCTCGATTAGGCTTCCACTAGTTTTTGCAGGGTGTTTCAGTATGTTGTTCAGAATTTCGATGGAAATGTAGCTTTTATCGTTGTAAACATCGGTAATTGCTTTTTCAACTTCCTGAAAACTTGAGTTTTTAAGCAAAAAGCCACAAGCGCCAGCCTCGATCATGCTCAGGTAGTAATTTTCGTCGGAATACATTGACAGCGCGATTATTTTTATTCCGGGGCAAATTTTCCGGGCAAGTTTAGCAGCTTCAATCCCGTTCATTTCAGGCATTTCAATGTCGAGCAGCGCAATATCTGCTACCCGGGATTTTAATCCCTCGGTAAACTGCCGCCCGTTTTCAGCTTCATAAATTTCGCCAATGTAGGCAAGGTTCGAAAGCAGCATTTTCAGGCCTTCCCTGAAAAGTGAATGATCGTCGGCTATGTAAATCGTAATTTTATTCATTGCACGGAAAATAAAGGGTTATGGAGAATCCGTTTCCTTGCGATGTTACGATGTGGTACACCCCATTCAGCGATTTAACGCGCGATATAATATTATTAAAACCCATGCCGGGAGGCGGTTCATATTTCGATGCCTGAAAATGCTGAATTCCCCGTCCATTATCGGAATACCGGATTTCAATGTTTTTGCCTGTTTTGGTAATGGCGAGCCTGATTTCTGCCGGGTTTGCATGTTTCAGACTATTGTTTATCAGTTCTGAAATAATCCGGTAACAACTGAATTTTAATTCTTCCGAAAATAATGATTCATCAACTTCCGAATGAAAAACAAAACGGATTGTTGAGTCATCAAATAACTGGACGGCCAGGTTTTCAATTGCCTTTACCAATCCGTAGTTTTTCAGGACATGCGGACTGAGATTGTTGGCAATTTCCTTAAGCGTGGCAATTGAATTGTCGGTGGCGTTAACAGCCCTTTCCAAAATCCTACAGTTCACGGGTGTTAGCGAATTGCGGTCAACAGCGCTCAGCGCCATTTTTACCGACGACAATGCCGGGCCGAGCCCGTCGTGGAGTTCACGCGCAAAATCCTGCCTTGCTTTATCTTCAGTTTGAATTATGGCTGATAGCACCTGCTGTTCATTTTCCTTTCTGATTTGTTCAATTTTGTCGTTCAGGTTAAAGATTTTGCGAATAAATATTACGCCTGAAAACATGAATACAGAAATGATTACGCCAATCCAACTGTTCATTTCTTCGTGGCTGAAAAGATTGTTTTCCCAAAAAAGCAATGAAAAATCGAACAAACGCCTTACTGCCATAAATACAAATGCAGCAGAAATCAATATCCATGAAATATTGTATCGTGTCCTTCGAATCAGGGCTATTGCGAAAACGGCTGCCCCCAGTTGGAAAAGCATTGAAACAACCAAAGCAATTTTAAGCATTATTTTTTTAGTAAAACTAATTTTTTTTGAGCGAACTATTCACGCTTTGGAAAATAACGCACCCAGATCCGCCTGTGAAAATAATACAATGCGGGTTCAATTGTTTGAAAAACAGCGGTAACATAAATCGATTGACTCACATTTATTATAATGCCGCCATTATTCTTTACGCAGGTAAATGTCAAAAAAACGGCATGAACTGTGTTGCAGCCATAACATAGAAACTTCCTCCTGGCTTTAATTTCTGTATACCTTGGTTGAGCCATTGGTAGCGCTATTCCAAATAAGCTTCTTTTGTTATCCATTTTTCCCTGTGTCCATTTAAGTTTTTACCGATATTAAATGGAGGATGGGCAAATATTAAGTCCACCTTATTATCAGGTCAATCTGGATTTTATTTTCCGGCAAATAATTTGTTGCAACATCCCAAATTATCTCTTAATCAACCCCAAAATAAACATGCGAAACCCTGTTTCTTAAATAGTACATTTCTTTCCAGGGAACATCAGTATATTTTTCTTTTATTTTATCATCTAACTTTTTTGAGGCTTCACCTATAATCTCAAAATTCCTGATAACCGCGTCAACTGTTTTGTAATCCTTTTTGAAATGTTCGAAATTGCAACCTTCGATATATTCTGCAATCCGACTCATTGAAGTTCGAATATCATCAAGGAACATTTTGTAGCTACGTTCTTCCTTTCTCACATTACACGTATTTAACTTGATTTAAAATTCTATCCTTTATTTGTTCCTTTAATGCGTTTTTGGTTACTAAATCAATCTTACGTCCAAAAATCTTTTCAAGATAAATCTCTAAGGAAAAACATTTCCATCCAATAGGCCTTTCAAATTCAACGAGTAAATCTATATCGCTATCATCTGTATAAGAACCATCAGAGAAAGAACCAAATAATCCAATTTCCTTGACAGAGTAATCTCTGTGCAAAACTGGTTTTAAGTCGCTCAACTTATTCAATATGTCGTTCTTGCTTATCATAAATCCAAAGATACAAATTTTTAAATTACGTAGTAATCTGTCATTTTATCGCCAACGGTTGGTGCATGTTGCGGAGCGGATTTAGGAGAGCTTTCCTGTCCGATAAAACGGAACGGCGGTGCGAAAATCCGCTACTGGCAAACCAACAACCCCGCCATGAAATATTCACATTGTTCATGCCTGATATTTCCATTTGGGGAATAAAATTAATTTATCTTTTAAAAGTTAACGAAGAAGCAGGTAATCCGTTTGTAATTTTGTCATTTTGTTCAAAATTCTTCAAACCTGAAATACCCCTTGAAATGGCACATAATTATCTGCTTACTATCATTTTATTTATAAAGGGTTCCGCCGGCGAATCAATTTTTACAATGTACAAACTGAATGGCTTGTGAAAGCACATCGGAATTGGTGTTTTTATTTACTCTGATGGTATATGATTTAACCTGTTGCAAGGATTGTGGCAGTTTTCTGGTAAATGGTGTGTTCCATTGTGTAATTTTAGTTCCAGTCGATCGGTGTGGTTGACCAATCTATTTCAGCCAATCCGTTCAGTTTTGATTTACAGAAACAGGCTTCAGGGGTTTTCCCATCACCGGAATAATTTTTGTCGTCCGTTGATGTAATCATCCGGTTTTTGGCAACCATTGCGCTGTCGGTGTTCAGGGCGGTACCAAATCGCTTAACCTTATTGTTGTTGGTATCGCGGTCCGATGTAAACGCGGCGCTTCCCTTACCGTCGTCAACAAATTTCACCTGTCCTTCGATAAAATATACCATCAGGTAATCTATGTCCACCACTTTTTTTTTACAAGTTTTGTGGCAAAACCGCCGTTAAACGTAAAAAACCTTCAAACAAGATAACTATTCAGTCTCCACTTATCGGGAAACAAACCTGTACTCACCATCCGACACGGTATAGAGCCGGTAATCGTTTTCATCCTTTAAAAATGTGATTCCATCGGATTTGTCAGCTTGTTTGCCGTTTTCGGTAATTTTTTTGTATTTTTTTAACGGAACATAAACCGTTGCTTTGCATCCAACCGGGACTATGATATCGATTGAAAACTGCTGTTCATTGTTTCTCCAGAAAATGCCAGCCTTGCCGTATGGCGTTTCGTTGAAATATTTTGCATAAGTATGGTCGCCTGCAGGTTGTGGTTTAAAAACAATATGCCTGTAACCCGGAGAATCAGGATCGGCGTTCATTCCGGCTAATTGGCGGTAAAACCATGCCAATCCGCCGCCAAACATCGGGTGGTTGTGCGAACCCTGTTCGTCCCACTGTTCGCGGGTTGTGGTAGAGCCAAGTTCGAGCCAGCGGCCATAACCGGGCTCTTCCTTTTTATTCATTGCATCGCAGGCCAAATCGTGCATCCCGTTTTCAGTAAGCACTTCGAAAAAGAACTGTGTACCAAAAATTCCTGTATCCAAATGTCCGTTATTGGCTTTAATGTTGGCTTTTAAGGCGTTTACAACCCTTTCGTACTGATCGGCTGGAACACCCATTTTCAGGGCAAAAATATCGCCGCCTGCATTTCCGTAGCTTCCTTTTTCTTTGTTGTAAAACCTTTTCCAGAATGCCTGTCGTGTTTTTTCGGCTAATTGGGCATATTTTTTTGCTTCTGCGGCTTTGCCAAGGGCTTTTGCAGTTTGTGCTGTTATTGCTGCACAACGCCAGAAATAGAAAGTATGGACCATTTCATCGGGAGGAAGGTTACCGGGAGCAACCCACTCTCCAAGATTGTACCATTTCAGAACCTTCCCGTCGTTGCCTGTTCGTTTCGAAAACATAATACCTTCAGTATCAACCCATGATTGCATGTAACGGATATACTCTTTCATGGCTTTGAAATTGTCGGCAAGCATGTCTGTTGAACCCGTATGCAGGTAAAACTCCCAGGGCATAATGCAAATTGCAGCGCCCCAGGCCACTCCTCCGCCGCAACCCGGTTGCCATGGCGCACCGTTGGGTACATAACCGGTTTCGGGGTTCTGGGCTTCGCGCATGTCGGTTATCCATTTATGGTAAAAGGCTTTTGCATCGAAATTGTGCAACACCGTTACGCAGGCAACCTGCCCGTCGCCGGTGTAGCCGTTGCGTTCGCGGTGCGGACAATCGCTGGCCAGTCCGCCGTGCATGTTACCTTTTTGGCTCTGTTTCCAGATTTCGTTGATTTGGCCAAAGAGAGGGTTCGAAGTCTCAAATATTGCCGATTCGGGTACTTCGGTATAAACAAATTCAGCAATGATATTTTCGGGTTTCAGTTCGCCGTACCAGTTTTTTATTTCAACGCCGCTGAAAACAAACCAGTTAAACCGGGGCGCGTAGTTTTCTGCCCCATTCCCGTTACATATATAGGTGTTATCGCCTGAATAGAGGTTACTGTTAAACGAAATATCGATTTTGTGGCCTGCAGGCGCCGAAACATCTTTCAGTCTCACCCATCCCGAAATTTCCCTGCCAAAATCGACCTGCCAATTGCCATTGGGCAGTTTCACAATTTTTTTGGGTTTAAGTTGTTCCATCACCTTGTCGGTGGGCGATGTGTGCGCCGTAAGCCTGCCAAAGGGCGCTTCACGGATTGCAGCATTTTCCCAGTTTTTTGCATCGAAACCAGGTTTGCACCATCCGGGTTGCTCCAGTGTTGCATTATAAGTTTCGCCGTAAAAAACCATGTTTTTCAGTATGGGGCTTTTTGCGGCTTTCCAGGTATCGTCGCTTGTAATAATTTCTTCGGCACCATCAGTATAAGTTATGTGCAATTGCCCTATGAAACGGGTTGTCCCGTAGCCTTCGCACCAGAACATGCGCGGGTTGTAAAAGCCGTTGCCGAGCAACGCACCGATAGCATTTTCGCCAGTCACCAGCAGGGAGGTTACATCGTATGCCATGTACATCACTTTATAGCCGGCAAAATTATCTTCCACATTAATCAGCATTTGCCCCAACAGCGGGCGTTTGCCGTAATTGGTGATGTTGGGGACCAGCACATCGTTGCCCGCTTTTTGTCCGTTTACATAAAACTCGAAATAGCCAAGCCCAGTAACAAAAGCCACAGCGCTTTTTACCTTTTTGTCAACAGCAAATGACTTGCGGAGCATGGGCGCCACCGGGCCAGAATCATCAAATTTCTGGCCCGGAAAATCCGGGCGTTTCAGGTGCTCCTCGCCTTCCCATGGAGCGCCAATCCATTTTGCTATCCACTCAGCAGGATCCAAAATTCCCATTCGCCAGAAAGAAGGTTCGCTCCAGTCCGATGCTTCGCCGTATTTATCCCAAACACGCACCTGCCAGTAACATTCCGTACGCGACTTTAACGGCTTCCCGTCATATTTTATCCGGTTCGATTCAATGCTAAGGGTTTTGCCACTATCCCACAAATCGGGTTTTTCGAGAAGGACTTCAGAAGTCGCTACCCTTATCTGCCATGCAGTTTGCGTTTGCCCGCGCTCGTTTTCGCCGGCGATATTAATCCACGATAACCTCGGATGTGGCACATCTACTACAATTGGATTGTGTAAATATTCACAGGTTAATTTTATTGGGGTTATTTTGGCAATTGATTGGAAGAAAACAAAAAAAACACAAAAAGTGAGAAGTAAAAAACGGTTCATATTTTATAGGTTTTAGTGGTAAGCATTATTTCTTAAACCGTGCTGTTCGCCCCGAATCCCGTGATTTTCGGTTTTATATACCCCGGCTCCTTTTTGTCCCAGACGGCAGTAAGTTTTTCGGGAAAATTGTCGCCTGTTTCGTCCATCCATTCGGGTAAAACCTGCTTTAACAAGGTTTGCATTTTAGCATGTTTCTTTTGAAATGTCAGGTTGTTAAACTGATCAGGGTTGTTAGCATTGTTGAATAATTCCTCTGCCTGACGGGGAGCAATAAATATTTCGGCCTGTTTGTCTGATGATTTGTTTTCTGTTTTCAAATCAATTAAATCTGAAAAAGAATGACTTCCTGTACCTTCGGGCCTAAAAGCCGCAAATGGAGTTTTCATCCCCCTGTCGTTTACCCTTGTTTTGCTGAGGGGAAATGGCCGGCCATTGTCAGCCATTATATATATGAGGGTGTTTTCAAGTTCACCCTGCCGCTTTAGCTCATCGACAATCAACCCGATGAAGTTCTCGAAACGGGCTACTTCATCGCAACAGTGAGCCAGGTCGGTTTTTGTATTTTGTTTGTTTGCCAAATATGCCGGAACAGAAACTTTTAAAGAATCTGTCGTGCCCGAAAGCGGGTTTGATCCCCATGGGCGGTGTGCATCGAGAGCCGCAAACCACATAAAAAAAGGTTTTTCTTTTGTAAGGTTTTGAAGGGTTTCGAGCCATAATTCCTCACCGCCATCGCCAATTTTTTTCCCCTGGCTGGTTCCACCGAATCCCCGTATTGCATATTTACCCAGGTGAAATTTACCCGATTGGGCAGTATAATAACCATTTTGCCTGAGGATTTCGGGAAATGAAACCATTTCAAGGGGCGGCTCGGTGTGTAATTCGCACGCCCCGGTATTGTAGGGGTAACGGCCGGTGATGATGTTATTACGGCTGGGGCAGCAAGAACTTGCAGTAAGTAAGAAATTATTAAACCTGATTCCATTAGAAGCCAACTTTCCGATGTTTGGTGTTTTTACATCAGGGTTTCCATAATACCCCGAATTGTCCCAACCGACATCGCCGGCGATAAAAAGTATTATGTTTGGATGGTTTTGGGCTGACAAAGTAAAACCCAAAAACCAAAAAGCGAAATGCAATAAAAGTCCTTTATATCTCATTGAATTACAGTTCAAAAACAAACTTTTCCTGCACAAATCCATAGTAAGTTTCTAATTCAGCACAGATGCAAAACCTCCGTATGGCAGAACTTCAACTTTTAGTTTTTCACCTTTGCTGATAACCGTTTCGGTTGTGGAAAACTCTTTATCTGTTGCCCCATCAGTAATTATCAAAGCAGAAAAATCTTTTTCACCCAATCTTCCAAGGTCTATTTCCCAGGATTGTTTTTCACCGGTCCCGTTTATACCGGCAACATACCATGTATCGCCCGATTTACGTGCCATTACACAATCCTTACCCGGGTAACCCGCCAGCAACATCGATTCGTCCCAGGTAGCCGGTACATTTTTCAAAAATGCTTTTGGCGCTTCGGGCAACGAGAGGTACGATTCGCCCTTATCGGCAAAATGGAGAATCCCCGACTCAAAAACAACCGATAAAGCAAGTTCATATCCAAAAGTAGTGATATGCGGAAATTTCTGGTCCGAAAGGGCCACCGGGGTATAATCCATCGATCCAATCACATTCCTGGTATAAGGCAGGATTGCATTGTGCCATACGGCCTTTTCGGTAAAAGCGCTGTCGAAGCCGTACGATTCGGCCCCCCTGACAGCTTCCATTGTCAGCAGGTTTGGCCAGGTGCGGTTCCATCCGCGCGGCATGGTGCATCCATGGAAATTCACAAGGATTTTGTTGTCGGCGGCATCTTTTAAAATATCGAGGTATTGTTTTATAATCTGTGGCTTGTCGCTTTGAAAGAAATCGACTTTCACCCCTTTTACTCCCCATGCGGCGAGTTTTTTGAATTCGGCTCTGCGTAATTCAGGATTGTTCATAATGTCGCGGGGGCGTTCGGTAACATCGTTGTGCGGGCCACCCGAATTATACCACATTAAAACCCCTATATTTTTCGAGTTGGCATAAGCAACCAGTTCATCGATATTTCCACCGGTCATTATATCCCAGTTGGCATCAACAAGCGAGTATTCCCAGCCCATTTCAACCGCCAGGTCAACGAACTTTTTTAAAGCAGCGAAATTTTTTGAACTTGGCCAGTCGCTCCACCAGCTCCACGAAGCGCGGCCGGGTTTTATCCAAGTCTGGTCTGCGATTTGGGCAGGGGGATTAAGAGATGTAACCAAATTGGATTCCACAACTGTTGAAAGCTTTTTCCCGATAATAAAAACCCTCCACGGAGTGGCCCAGGGTAACGCCGATTGAGGGATGCTGGTGCACACGTTATTGGCTTCGCCGGCTTCGGGCATTCGCAACAGATATTTTCCGTTTTCGGCATTGGGCTGAAGGTGCATACCAAAATAGGTTGAGTCGAGCGCAGCCTCGGTTAACAGTATCCATGCATTGCTGGTTTGAAAAAGCGCAGGCAGGCACCAGCCCTCTTCTCCCGGAGCGGTTGTACCTATTGGAATTCCGTTTTCGAAATACCTTTCGTAACCTGGTGAATACATGGTTACTTTATCGTAAGGCGCCATCCAGGTTTTTCCTTCCCCTGCAATTGAAAATCCGGTAAATTCTTCTTCTACAGTATAAATATTTTCATCAGTCCCGGGGAAACGGTAACGGAAGGCAGCCCCATCATTTCCCGCAAAGGCAATAATCTGAATTTGTTTGCCATTTTCGTTTTCGAACGTGAGTGTGAGTTCGTTTGCCTGCGAATGAATTGTTTTCTTTTTACCGGCCGGTAGTGTGTATGTTTCGCCAATGGTAAACACCGGGGAACTGCTTACAAACCTGAGGTTTTGGCGGAAAGAAACATCGTTGCGCCTGATTCCCATCGGAGAATCGGAAATAACCTGTGTTATTGTTCCCGAATCAACAAGAGCAATGTTGTACATTAACTGACCTGTTTCTTTAAGCTTTATATTAAACTGAATATTCGCCGAGGGTGAAGAGACAGACCATTCGGTTTCTTTTTTTGCACATGAAACCAAAAAGGCGAATAAAGCAAATGTACCAACTGTTTTTAAGGATAGGTTTTTCATTTTATCAGAATAATTTGGTTTAACTTTTATGTTTCGGATATATGTTTCGAAAATATTAAAAAATATCCATTTCACTGTTTAATTTCTTTACGCTGGATGTTATTTTTTAACATTAATGAATGGCTTGTAAATTCTGATTTCTTTTATTGGCAGTAATTCTCTTCACCGCTGTTTATTAAGGTCTTCAGAACTTAGAATGAGCGGTTAAGGCAATATTTTTATGAAGTTTTATAACCTCTGCCAGCATTTTCGAACAGATTATAAATTGTGGCAGTAAGGCAAGTGTTTCTTCAGCAAAAATTTCACCATAACCGTGAGCTGTGTTGTTGCGGTTATCGCGGCCCTAACCATCTTTCGCAAGTCTCATCTGTATGTTTAGGGTTTTTATCAATCAAAAATGTCATTCAACCAAAAATGGCAGATTAGCGCTTGAAAACTGGTTATTTTCATCGAAAACATAAACAAATAACCGGTAAGCGCCTTTTTCGGCGGGGATTATAAAGCTGATTTCCTTTTCATGTTTGTGAATTAATCCCGGTATGGGTTTAGGTTCTTTTTCACCCTGGCCGGCATAAGCTGCATAAACTGCTTCGGGCCTGATTTCCCATGTGAAAGTAATTTTATCATTATCAGGATCAGTGGCAAAACCAATTGCCGTGTGTTTTGTGCCGGGTTTAAGCACAATATCCTGGTATCGAACAAAATGGTCAATATTCAGCGAATCAACAACAGGAGCTAAATTTACATCCCTTACACCAGTCCAAAGCAGTTTCATCAGTTTCGGAAGCGGGGTTTCACGGGCTTTCTCATCAAACATGCTAAACCACGTCTGTGTTGTTTCCTGTTTGTGGTACCAGTAAAAAACATACGAACCCAGACAATTCCCTTTATCAATTGCTTTTCTGTATTTGGTTTCATAACATTCGAGTTTTTCGCGTCCGGTTTGTTCGTAAGGCGCTCCCCACGAAGTTTTTGGAACTTCCCAGTAACCATCGGGGCCCCATTCGGCAATAACAAATGGTTTATTCCAGCCATATTTTGAAAGTGTTTCGGGCAATGTGTAAATATCGCCATAGGTATTTATTCCGAGCAAATCGATATCGGGGCATTGTTTTACAATTTCAGCCACTTTCTGCATGTTGCTGGTCCCGATAACGGTCATTACCGGATGTGCCGGATCGATGGCTTTTATTGCCTTTGCGGTTTCATTTATTGCATCCCACAATTTCGGATTGTATGGTTTATTTCCCGGAATCCAGTCGATTTCGTTACCGATGGCCCACATCATTACGGCCTGGTGGTCTTTGGTTTTCTTTACAATTCCGAGCACCCTTTCAATTTGTTCTTTTACTGCTGCTTCGTCGTTAAAGTCAAACCCATATCTTTCGGCATTGAACGGGAGGTTTACCAGGGCTGCCAATCCAAGTCCGAGTGCTTTGTCAAGTTCCTCTGTTCGCGAACCAATCCTGACTGAGTTTCCACCATACTCTTTCACTTTTTCGAGATAAGTATGTCCAACCACTCCCTTAATAAAAAAGGGCTTGTTTTCAACCAGCAATTGCCATTTTCCATTCTCCGGAATAATCTTTACTTCGCCGCTGATTGCTGTTGTTACCGACAGGAAAAGGACTATAAAAGAAAAAATAAAATGTATCGTTTTCATCTGTAAGTAATTTGTTTTTAAGGCCGGATGGAACCCGCATGATGAATTTTCATCCGTGTTTGTGAATAGCGAATCATGCCCGTTTCATTTCATAAGTTTAAGAAATTTAATTTTTGGCAACCACCGGTTTACATTCTGTTTGTATTGAAGATACTCCTGCCCAAACTTTAATTTAAGGTTGGGCTCTTCGTACAATAAAAAATAAATGTTGTTGATGATAAAAAAAACTACAGCCCAGATTAAAATATTTATCGAAAGAAAGACTGCTGACTCACCTGTCAGAATGATTAAAACTCCTGTTATCATTGGATTTCTGACATAACTGTACATTCCGGAGGTAACCAGTTTGATTGTCGGGCTCCAGGGTGCAAGGGTCCCTTTTCCTACCAGGCTAAACAGCAAAATTGTACGTACAAGGATATACAGGCCGGTTGCCACAAGGATTAATCCAGCGGGTAAAAACCATCCTGTTTTAACTGAAAAATCAGATTCAATGCTCAACGGAACCAATATCAAAACAGTTACAGGCAAAATGAGGGAAAAAATCTGCTTTAGTATGTTTCCTGCGCTTTTCATATAAATATCAAATCATTCCAAAGTTTTATTTACAGTTTCAGATTTGTCGATTCTCCATTTTTAATCGTTAAATCGTAAGTTTTTCCGGCATAAATAACTTTGCAGGGCATTCCGGCTTTGCTTTTGATTTTTGCGGTTTTTACCTTGCCCGATTCCCATTTCAAATCAATTTCAAAACCTCCACGGGCGCATATTCCTTTAACCGAACCGGATTCCCATGCATCGGGGAGCGCCGGCATCAGCCTGATTTCTGTTTCCGACGATTGCACCAGCATTTCTGCAAAAGCCGCGGCTCCACCAAAATTGCCGTCAATCTGGAAGGGAGGGTGGGCATCGAAAAGATTGGGATAGGTCCCGCCCCCTCCGCTGTAATTTGTGCGCAAGCCATCCGGATCGACATACTTCAGCAATTCCCTGATCATTTTGTAAGCCCGGTTTCCATCGCCCAGTCGTGCCCAAAGGTTAATTCTCCATCCCTTCGACCAGCCGGTGGTTTCATCGCCTTTGATTTCGAGGGTTTTTCTGCATGCTGCGGCCAGTTCGGGAGTAATGTAGGGAGTAATCTGGTGACCCGGATGAAGTCCAAACAAATGGGTTTGGTGGCGGTGTTGGGGTTCGGCATCTTCCCAGTCGTAATACCATTCCTGCAGATTTCCCTTTTTTCCAATTTTGTAAGGGTATAAATTTTCCAGTGCAGTCTCCATTTTTTCTCGAAATCCAGCATCGGCATCAAGAATTTTGGCTGCTTTCACAGCCTGTTCCAATGCGGCCCTGGCCATTGCAATATCGCCGGTAGCGCCGTATAAAGTTGCCCCTTTGTACCCTGTGTCAGATATATAACGGTTTTCGGGGGAGGTAGATGGCGATGTTACGAGTTTGCCGTTTTTATCTTCAACCAGCCAGTCAATACAGAATTCTGCAGCGCCCCTTATCAGCGGGTAGCCCTCGTTTCTCAACCATTCTTTATTTTGAGTGAATGTGTAATGTTCCCACAAATGAGTGCTTAACCATGGGCCGCCCATATACCAGTTGGCCCAAACCGGGTCGCCATTTCCAAAATTGCCCACCGGGTTGCTCATGGCCCATATATCGGAGTTGTGACAGGCCGTCCAGCCATTTTCGACCCCTAAAAAAGTTTTGGCGGTTATTTTTCCGGTTTCGGCAATGTTTTTAATAAAATACAGCATGGGGCGGTGCATTTCCGAAAGGTTGGTGTTTTCGGCGAGCCAGTAATTTTCCTGGGCATTGATATTAATGGTGTAATTGCTGCTCCAGGGCGGGCGCAGGTACGGGTTCCAGATTCCCTGAAGGTTGGCCGGAACACCTGGGGTGCGCGAACTGCTTATTAAAAGGTAGCGTCCAAACTGAAAATAAAGGATTTCAAGGTTTTTATCTTCTTTCCCTTCGGCATAGCGTTTTAACCGCTCGTTGGTGGGCAAATCGGGCGCTGTGCTTTTTCCAAGGTCCAGGCTCACCCGGTTGTAGAATTTCCGGTAATCGGCAATGTGTGCCAGTTTTAACTTGCCAAACGATTTTGTTTTTGCCTTTTCAAGTTGCCCACTGGCAATGGCTTTATTATCAAGCCCTTCGGAAGCGGGATTTTTATTGAAGCCGTTAAAGCTGGTAGCCATGGAAACAAGGATTATGGCTTCCGAAGCATTTTTCGCCCCAAGCGTACTATCTGTTTTAACAAGTTCGCCATCTGTGGTTTTTATTGAAACCAGCGATGTAAAGCGCGTACCTCTGCTTTCATCGAAAACAACCGAATTCTCGTTATTGCCCGTGTAATTTGGCATGGCGATAACAGGTGCGTAACCATTGGCGATAAGTTCGCTCCCTTTTACAACTATTGAATTTCTTAACAGACTTGCAAAATGGACATTAAAGTTTAGTTTACCTTTTTTATCGCAGCTTAAGCGAATTACAAAAACCTGGTCGGGGTGCGAAACAAAATATTCGCGCGTATAATTTACATTGCCCGACTGGTAAGTTACTTTTGAGATAGCATTTGAAATATCGAGCTCCCTGTAGTAGTTGCTGGTTTCTGCTTCGGTTTTGAAATCGATAAAAAGGGTGCCCAAAGGTGCAAAGGATTCTGAAAATTTACCCTGGATTTTTTTCTGTAATTCATCGGCCAGTTGGTATTTTTCGTTTTTCAACGCTTCCCTGATTGCCGGGATATTTTTATGGGCTTCAGGGTTCATGTACGGATCAACCGGTTCGCCCGACCAAAGCGTGGCATCGTTCAGAAAGATTTTATCGGTTTCAACTCCGCCAAAAACCGATGCGCCAGCTTTGCCATTTCCAAGCACAAGCGATTCCTCGAAGTATTGCGCAGGCTGGTTGTACCAGAGTTTATCGGGAGACTGGGAATAAGCCGGGAATGTAATTAATCCAAGAATGTAAATCAACAGGTTTTTCATCAGATTTGGTTTTTATAATTCAAGCTTGTCAAGAGGTGGATTTTCAGTAACTACTTATTTTTACATGAACCTGGCTGGATAGCTTTTCCAAAGTTTAAAACTTTGGAAAAGTTATCGGTAATATGTGCAACCTTAATTTTCAACTCTTAATTCGCGTTATTCAACAAAAATAGCAAAGTATTGATTTTAATTTTCAATGGTAATCCTTTCCGGCATGAAAATTTAAAACCTTAAATAAAAAAACCAACCCTTTATCAGGATTTAATTCAACCCAAAAAATTATGTTTGCAGTTCAAAAATTAAAAACAGATTAACCGTGAAAAAATTAATTTATTTAACTGTAGTTACGGGAATTTTATTTGCCTGTAACCAGAAATCAAAAACGACTCAGGATATGAATCCATTTTTCGAAACTTACACTGCGCCTTTCGAGGTTCCGCCGTTCGATAAGATTATGAACAAGCATTATTTCCCCGCTTTTCAGGAGGGGATGAAGCAACAAAATGCCGAAATCGAACAAATAACCGGTAACACTGCCGCTCCCGATTTCGCAAATACCATCGAAGCGCTTGATCGCAGCGGTGATTTACTGACACGTGTTTCCGCGGTTTTTTTCAACCTGAAGGATGCCAACACCAACGATTCGATTAATACGATTGCAGAAGAGGTGGCTCCACTGCTGTCGCAGCACCGCGACGCAATTTTGCTGAATGAAGCTTTGTTTGAAAATGTAAAAGCCGTTTATGGGCAAAAGGAAAGCCTTCAACTCAGTCAGGAACAGGCGAGATTGCTTGAAGAAACTTACAAGGATTTTGTAAGGGGAGGGGCAAATTTACCTGCTGAGAAAAAGGAAGAACTGAAAAAGGTAAACGGGCAACTGGCATTGCTTGAACTGAAATTCGATAAAAATCTTTTGGCCGAAACCAATAGTTTCAAAATGGTTATTGAAACTGAAGCCGATTTGGCAGGATTGCCCGAAAGCATTATCGCCGGCGCCGCAGAAGAGGCCAAAGCCGCAGGGATGGATGGAAAATGGGTGTTCACGCTCCAGAAACCAAGCTGGATACCTTTTGTAACCTATTCGGAAAAACGCGAATTGCGCGAGAAGATTTATAAAGCCATGTACAACCGTTGCAACAACGGCAATGAGTTCGACAACAAGGAGGTAATCAACCAGTTTGTAAACCTGCGTATCCAAAAAGCCAATATCCTTGGTTACGATAGCTGGTCGGCTTTTGTGCTCGACGACAATATGGCAAAAAACCAGGGAAATGTGTATTCGCTGCTCCAAAAAGTCTGGGCGCCGGCAATAAAACGCGCGAAGGAAGAAGTGGCTGATATGCAGAAAATGGTTGATAAAGAAGGTGGTAATTTTAAAATCGAAAGTTGGGACTGGTGGTATTATTCCGAAAAGGTGCGTAAGGAAAAATATGATCTCGACGAAGAGCAGTTGCGCCCTTATTTTGAGTTGAAAAATGTCCGCGATGGTGCTTTTGCTGTGGCAAATAAATTATTTGGACTGACTTTTAAAGAACTTAACAATATGCCGTTGTACCATTCGGAGTGCCAGGTTTTTGAGGTTAATGAATCCGATGGTTCGCTGGTTGGCGTGCTTTATCTCGATTTTTTCCCCCGCGAATCGAAAAAAGGTGGCGCATGGATGAACAACTACCGCGAACAGCATAAAAAGGCCGACGGCGCCGATGTGCGCCCGGTAGTTTCGTTAACCTGCAATTTCTCGAAACCAACGGGCGACAAACCGGCTTTGCTGAGTTATTACGAGGTGGAAACTTTCTTTCACGAATTTGGCCATGGCCTGCACGGGTTATTGTCGCAATGTACATATGCCGGTGTTGCCGGTACAAATGTTGCACGCGATTTTGTGGAACTGCCTTCTCAAATTATGGAGCACTGGGCAGCCGAACCCGAAGTACTTAAAATGTATGCAAAACATTACCAGACAGGGGAAGTTATTCCGCAGGAACTGATTGATAAAATGGACAAAGCAGGGAAGTTCAACCAGGGCTTTGTTACCGCCGAATTTGTTGCCGCAGCATTGCTCGATATGGATTTTCATACATTAACTGCACAGGGTAATATAGATATAAACGAGTTTGAAAAGAAGGCGATGGATAAAATCGGGTTGATAAATGAAATTATACCCCGTTACCGTCCGACTTATTTTGCCCACGCGTTTTCGTGGGGCTACTCGAGTGGGTATTATGCTTACATGTGGGCCGAAGTGCTTGATTCCGATGCTTTTAATGCATTCAAGGAAACGGGCGACATATTTAACCAGGATGTGGCCAAATCGTTTCGCAGCAATGTACTCGAACGCGGAAATACCGACGAGCCCATGAAACTGTACCTTAATTTCAGGGGTAAAGAACCAGGTATTGAGGCGCTTTTAAAAAACAGGGGGCTGTTGTAAAAGGGCCTGGGGCTGACCAAAAGGTAAAAAATTATATCCTACTTTAAAAGATCTTCAACCCGGCGACAACAAGCCGGTAAGTTTCAACAGCAAGGATGGGCCGGTCCAGCTCTCATTGAAATCCATATTATTCAAAACAGCCCATGAAAGCTATCAATTGGTAGCCATCCACGACATTAAAACGGAACCCGGGACAAAAGTATTCGAACCGTGGATAAAGCTAATCAGGGTGTTAACCCACGAAATAATGAATACGGTTGCTCCCATAACATCTTTATCGCAAACTATCCTGGAGTATTTTACCAGCCCCGGCGGGCAAAATCCTTCAGAAAAAATAATCGGGAACACGATTAAAGGACTGCAAATAATTAACGGACGAGGCGCTGGATTGACAGGTTTTGTAGAAACCTACCGGAAGCTTGCAAGAATTCCCCAACCCGAAAAAAAGCCGGTAAACGTTGCGCAGCTTTTTGAAAGCATAATTACCCTGGTTAAATCGAATTCTGAAAACGAAAAAATGCAGATTACCAGGGAAGTCAGTCCTTCTGGTTTGGAAATTTTTGCCGGTAAAAAGCAGGTTGCCCAGGTACTGATTAACCTTCTTAAAAATTCGCTTGAAGCGCTGAAAATTCAGAATGAAGGGAAAATTGACATAAAAGGCGAAGTCAATTCGTTTGGCCGGGTGGTTATTACTGTTTCCGATAATGGCCCGGGTATTTCAGAGGGGTTGATCGATAAAATCTTTATCCCGTTTTTTACGGCAAAGGAATCGGGTTCAGGAGTCGGGCTGAGCCTTTCGAGGCAGATTATGCTCATGCACGGGGGCAGTTTAAAATTGCTTTCCGTTCCCGGTAAACTAACTTCGGCTATAATCGAATTTTAAAAAGATTGAAACCCTGACTTTTCAGAGTTTTCTAAAGTAATAACTTGTTTTTTCCTCTTTTACATCGAATGTAAAAATCCCGGCATTCTTTTCGCGATAAAAAACAGATAACAGACCAATGTCGCCGGCACAGAACAAACTGTGGGCGCTCATTACAAAAATCAGAAAATAAAAAACCGGTTGGCTGAAAAACATTATTATACCAATTAAAGTTAACAGTTTGACAACGAAAAGCGGGGTTAAAGCAACAAAGGCAAATTGCCTGCGGTTGATAACAAAGCGGTCGGCCTCGGCATAAAAAATAAATTTCTTAAGGTATGCGCCAAACGTTACCCGTTTAGCCCCGGCAATTCTAAGCGCAATCCCGTGCAATAGTTCATGGATAACAATTAAAACCGAAAAACTTAATACCAAAGCAGCGATGGAATAATAAAATTGAATTGCCGAATCCTGTACAGCAAGTACAACCGAACGGGTAAAAAAGAACAATCCAACAAGTACCATCAGTATTTGGTATACCATATAGATTCTGACAATACGGCCATTGTCCATCAGTTGGTTTATTACAAATTCCTTGATTTGCGTGTGGTTTAACTTTGCAATCAATTCATATTCCGATGATTCTGTAAGTTCCTGTATGGTTGGATTTGCCATGATTATTCACTTCGGAGAATGGAATATAAATCCTTTAAATTGAGCAATCTAAGTATAAACGCTGTTAAAACTGACAGCGAAATCATAAAAACATAACCATAAAACCAGTTTGAAAAGTTTTTGGAAATAATTGCAAACACAACTATAGCTCCGCTGAAAACAAGTAATTGAACGAACAAACGGATATCGGGTTTAAGTTTAAAGACAAACATTGCGATAATAACCTGTGCAAATGCTGTGCTGAATTGAGTTGCAAGACTTGCATAAGCAGATCCAAAAGCCTGGAAACGCGGAATTAATACAAGGTTTAAAACAATATTCAAAACCATTCCCCCCAAAGCCATAATATTGAGCATTTTCATACTTCCGTTTGCGGTAAGAAGGGTACCGAAAATATATGTTGTCGCAATCCCAATAAATCCGGTCATTAAAATCCCAAGAATTCCGGAAGAGTTTTCAGTATTGGTGTGGTACAGTGCATCCATAATTTCCTGGTTGTAGTAAATGCACGAAATTGCTACTATTAACGCAGGAACAATTAATAACGAGAATGATAATTTTATCATACCGCCAACCGGATCATTTTGTTTGAGCATTTTTGCAAAAATTGGCAGTAATAAACCGGCAACCAAAGCTCCGAACATTGAAACGGCATCGAGCAGGCGAAATGCCTGCGCATAAATTCCTGCCTGTTGTTTTCCCAGGGGGTCGGGTAGTAGTCTTTCAAGCAAAACAGAATCTATCCGGTTATAGAATGACATTAATAAAATAAGCAACGCATAAGGGTACGATTGCCGGAGAAAAACCAGGAAAAACCTGATGTTGAAGCGGATTTTTATTTTACCAGCTTTTTTGAGAACTATCAAAAAAGTTACTATCGAAGTTACAGCGTATGCAATTGTTTGGGCATAAACAAACCATTCAATGGTAAAAAGGAACCTGAAATAATCGTTAAAGAGTAAAACGCTGCAAATAATAATCATCAGGCTCCGGTCCAATACTGATAAAAAGCTATCGGTCCGGAACAAGTGCAGCCCACTGATATTCGACCTTAAATAAAGAGTAAAAGAAATAAGAAACTGGTTAAATATTAAAAAGAAAAGTAAATGGAATTGAATTTTGTCGTACCCGATAATACTTGCCACAACAAGTGTAAAAATGGCATAAACAACAGCCAGTAAAAACTTCAGCCCGACAATGTTTGAAAAATGTTTTGGCAACAGAAAATTATGTTGTGCAATATTTTTGTTATTGTAACTGGTGATGCCCAAATCGAGAATAATATTCAATAACAAGGAAAAATTGAACAGGGCAAAATATAATCCGTAGTCATGGTCGCCAACCAGGTTTTGAACCGTTCTGTCTATTCCGAAAATCCAGACAGGTTTTATCAAAAGATTCAGGGAAAGGAGCAATAAAAGATTAGTAAAAAATTTGCGTTTCAAAATTCAGTGTTTAACATGTTTGCCGCATAAATTGAACGGGTAAAAGTAAAAATATTTAAACATACTTTGTACATTTACCTTCCTAAGAATTTTTTAACATGGTAATTGCCGTAAATACAAGGTTGCTGCTAAAAGGAAAGCTGGAGGGCATTGGCTGGTTTACGCTGGAAACATTGAAACGAATGGCTGCAAATCATCCCGAGCACCAGTTTATTTTTATTTTCGACCGGCCATACAATCCCGAATATATTTTTGCAGATAACATAACGCCCGTTGTTACCGGGCCCCCCTCGCGTCATCCGGTTTTGTGGTATATATGGTTTGAGTTCAGCATACCCAGAGTGTTGAAAAAGTATAAAGCCGAACTTTTTCTATCGCCCGACGGGTATTTATCCCTTCGTACTAAAGTACCCCAGCTTGCAGTAATTCATGACATAAATTTCGTACACCGTCCCGAAGATTTACCCTGGTTATTTGCGCGTTATTACAATCATTTTTTTCCGAAATTTGCGCGTACCGCCAAACGTATTGCAACAGTCTCGTTTTATTCGAAGGAAGATATTTCACGTTCATTTAAAATTGATTACGACAAAATTGATGTGGTTTACGATGGCATAAACCAGATTTTTGAACCGATCCCGGAGAGTGAAAAAATTGAAATCCGAAAAAAATATACCGGGGGGGCTGAATATTTTCTGTTTATAGGAGCTTTGCACCCGCGCAAAAACATTAAAGGGCTTCTGCTGGCTTTCGAAAACTTTAAAATGGACACCCAAAACGATATCAAATTGATGATTGTCGGTGGTGAGATGCACAAAACAGGCGAAATTTTCGAGACCTATGAAAATCTGCGGTTTAAGGATGACGTAATTTTTACAGGCAGGGTGGCAACAAACGAATTGCACGGTATTCTGGGCGCCGCAATCGCCCTGACATTTGTACCTTATTTCGAAGGTTTTGGAATACCGGTTGTCGAGGCAATGAGCGCCGGCATACCCGTAATATGTTCAAATACAACTTCGATGCCCGAAGTTGGCGGTAACGCGGTTTTGTATGCCGACCCCATGAAAATTGGCCAGATTGCCGATGCGATGATAAAACTGGCGGGCGACGAAGAGCTGCGGAACTCCCTCATTGAAAAAGGTTTTGAACAGAAAAACAAATTCAGTTGGGACGAAACCGCGCGGTTACTTTGGTTAAGCGTAGAACGCGCGTTACAGTAAAAGAGCAGGTTCCGGCTTTCACCGGTGGAAAAGAGGAAACAGGGTTCGAAAATGAATGCAAAAAAACTATTATCCTATTTTAAAGAAAATCAAATTGAAGCCGGGTGCGACGAGGCGGGGCGGGGTTGCCTGGCAGGTCCGGTTTTCGCTGCAGCAGTTATTTTACCTGCAGGTTTCGAAAATCCACTATTAAACGATTCGAAAATGCTTACCGAAAAACAACGGATTGAATTAAGGGAGCTAATTGAGAAAGAATCGGCGGCCTGGGCAGTCGAAGCGGTTTCGAACGATGAAATAGATGAAATTAATATTTTAAATGCCTCATTCGTTGCCATGAACCGTGCTGTTGCGCGTTTGCAAATCGCCCCTGAATATTTGCTCATTGATGGGAACCGTTTTCGCACACAGTTAAAAATACCCTACACCTGTATGATAAAAGGCGACGGGCGTTTTCTTTCGATAGCTGCGGCATCGGTGCTGGCAAAAACCTGGCGCGACGATTTTATGGCAAAAATCCACAACGAATTCCCTGAATATAATTGGATAAGCAACAAAGGCTATCCTACAAAACAACACCGCGAAGCAATAAAAAAATACGGCGCAACAAAATATCATCGCAAAACTTTCAGGTTGTTAAACGAACAGCTTGAAATTGATTTTGCAGAAAAAGTATAAATGTACAGGATCATGAAAAAACTAGCTTTGGCATTTTTATTCCTTATCCCTCTTACAGGTTTCGGTCAGAAAGACACCGTGTATTACTATGGCGCAAACGGAAAAATTGATAATCCGGGGAAGAAAGTTATTATGAAAACGGTAGATTATCGTGGTAACAAAAAGGTTAGGGTAAAAACATTTAAGTCGGCAGAAACCGGCTGGGAATTGATTTACACCGAAAAAATAAAAGTAGAAAGCGATTCAGTTTGCGATATCCGGATGAAAAGCGATGAATTCTCGGGTAGGGTTACAAGGGTTTTTGAAAATACTGGCAACGGGAAGTACAATTTTACCGATTGGCTGGATGAAAAAATTAAACGGCAGGGGCAAACCAGGTCAAAAATACCGCTGATCCTCGAAGGTGAAGTTACAGAGTTTTACGCCCATGGCAGAATAAAATCAATATCACAATACATTAACAACGAGCTATATTTCAATCAAAACTGGTACCCTGACGGTGAGGCGATGATTGATGATGTTTTTTATTCGGTTGATACCGAACCATTGTTTGGCCCCGGAAAAGGAGTTTTGTATGAGCACATTATGAAAAAGATTAAAGATGCAAAATTCGACTTGTCGAGTGTTGAAGGACGTGTTGTAGTAGGGATTGTTGTGGCAAAAGATGGCGAGATTGACGGGGTGCAGATTGTGAAAGGAATAAGCCAGGCGCTAAACGGGATACTGGTTTCGGCATTCAACAGCCTTGAAGGAAAATGGACTCCGGCAAAATTAGAAGGTAAGGATGTAAACTATTTTTTGCTTATCCCAATTAATTTTATTTTTAACAAATACGATTTCGACTATCTCGAGCTTAAAGGGAGTAATTTATACTGGGAGATCAATTAAAACATAAATCAGCATAATTGAAAGATTATTTCTTTCGGAGATACATTGCAAGCCCTGAATTTGGTGTGATCTTAAAATCCAATGTCCTTCCGGAGTTTACTTCAATTTTTTCAATATTTACTTTGGTTAACGACCCCAGTCCGGGATCAAACGTCTAAATTGTTGCAAACCGGGTATTTTCACTTTCCAGTATTTTTGTTTCATCCCAAACAGTGGGTAAAATTTTATAAAATTCAAGTTCAGGGCTGTTTTGGATGGACCCTTCGGAATTCCCGGCGCCACCTTTTTTCACCGGAGAACCGGGCGGGCAGTCGTACCAGTACAAAAACTGCCATGGACTGTAAATCAATACGCTTTTGCCAGTTGCGAAACATGGCCCCCCATTTTTTCTGTAACCCGGGGTGCAAAATAACAGTTGACGAAACAAGCGAAATTTCCCTTTCCCCCTTAATAAATTTCATTCGGGCAAAATCTACAAGCATGGCCTCGCCCAAAGCAAGAGTGTTGTTTCCAGCCTCAATAACCAATGGCCTTTCAACGGGTTTTGAAACCGGGTTTACAGGTATTTTCGAAATATCGGACTGCGCCCTTTCCGATGCCCAGCAGAAAAAATTGTGGCTTAGTTTAAATTCGGTTTGTTCTTTCAGGATACGTAAGGATCGGTTTTCAGTTTTCGATAAAAAGGTGTAATTAAATGCAACTCCTTCGTTGTACGCCCTGAATGTAATTTCAAACTCTCGCCCGGGCGCATTTTTTTCTTTTAAACGAATGGCTGCCTGGTTATAATTATCGGTTATTTCACTGCGCTCGCCATAAACCGGGGCCCACTTCTGGTTCACGCTCATTTCCGAAAAGGAAGCGATTTCGGGATTTTTGCCAAATTCGGGTCCCCCTTCAAACAAAAACCCAGTTTCGAATCTTCAATGACAGTTGTATCTTCGAATTTAATATGGTAATAAATTGCCGAGGAGCCGTTCAGTCCAAAACTGATTTTAAACTTTCCCTCCGGTGCTCAGTATATTGATTTTTTCGGGACTGTTGCATGAAACGCTCGGCAATGAAAATAAAAACAGGCTAAGCAGCTTGGTTAGGTTTTTCATTTCTTAGATTAAAATAATGGTTTCGAACACAAATATCCTAAAAACAATCCTGTAAAAGAATACAAAACCTCAAAAAAAATTACTTTTGCGTATTGGGAAACCAATACATTTCACAATGAACAATCAATACGATGTTATGATAGTTGGTGCCGGTCCAGCCGGCATTTTTACTGCTTACGAACTTGTAAAAAGCAAGCCGGGGTTGAAAATTCTGATGCTCGAAAAAGGAAACGGCATTTACAAGCGAAAGTGCCCGAAACATACCAACGGCGGTATTTGTGTGCATTGCAACCCCTGTAATATTACAACAGGGTGGGCTGGCGCCGGCGCTTTTTCCGATGGTAAGCTATCCTTATCGCACGAAGTTGGAGGGACAATTTCGGATTACATAGGCGTAGAATCTGCTACTGAATTAATTAATTACACCGATAGGATTTATCTGGATTTTGGGGGAGAACCCAACATTCATGGCGAAGAAATTACTCCAGCCATGCGCGAAATCCGGAAAAAATCGATAGAGGCAAACCTCCGGCTGGTCCATTGCCCGGTCAGGCACCTGGGTACCGAAAAAACACAACTGCTCTACAAGTCGCTTTTCGAATATTTATCTGATAAAGGGGTTGAGGTTTTATTCCGGAAACCGGTAACCGACTTTATTTTCGAAAACAGTACGGTAACCGGGATTGAAGTAAACGGTGATAAATTTTATGCAAAGAAAGTTGTGGTTACGGTTGGCCGCGAAGGCTCCGACTGGCTCCTGAAAAAATGCGGGCATCATGGCATAAAAACCGAGGTGGGTGTTGTAGATATTGGTGTTAGGGTTGAATGCCGGAACGAGATAATGCAGGAGATAAATGACAACTTTTACGAAGCCAAACTCATTCACTATACAAAAACCTTCGATGACAAGGTTCGTACTTTTTGCTCCAACCCGGGTGGATTTGTTTCGTCGGAGTATTACGACAACAACCTGGCTGTTGTTAACGGGCACAGCTACAAGGACATAAAAAGCAGCAACACCAATTTCGCCCTGCTGGTTTCGCAAAAATTCACCGAGCCGTTTAATTCGCCAATAGAATTCGGACGTCATGTGGCCGACATGGCGAACATGCTTACACAAAATAAAATACTGGTCCAGCGGTTTGGCGATTTGGTACGGGGAAGAAGGACTACCCCCGAAAGGCTCTTCAGAAATAATATCATTCCAACACTGAAAGATGCAATCCCCGGCGATTTAAGCCTTGTTTTGCCTTACCGCATAATGACCGATATTGTTGAAATGATCCAGTCCCTCGATAAAGTAAGCCCCGGTTTGGCCAGCGATGAAACCCTGCTTTATGGCGTTGAGGTAAAATTCTATTCAAACAAGATAAAGGTAAACAAAGGTTTTCAGGCCGATACCATTAAAAACCTGTACGTAGGTGGCGATGGGGCCGGTATTACACGCGGGTTAATGCAGGCATCGGTGAATGGTGTGCTGATAGCAAGGGAAATATTAAAAGAGTTCAGTTAAAAGTTTGGAGCCTTATCGATGTTTTTCGAAGAAATGAAAGGCTGTTTTGATTTTCTATTTTAGTTATTTTATTAGTTCTACTTTGACAGATTAAAAAATAGTAAAAAATTAAACATTCTAATTACCTGATTATTAGGATAATAACTTTAATTTTATTATCTTCAAGGCATCGATGGAGAAACAGGCCCATCGTTCATTAAAA
>JBBINB010000022.1:0-45030 GCA_037444065.1 Draconibacterium sp. | reverse complement strand
GGGATTGCAATAAAAGCAATGGCACGAAAAGTTGCCATTTTATACTGGCGAGTAATGGTCAAAGGGGTAGAATATACTGAAACAGGAATAAAAAAATATGAAGAAAACCTAATAGCAAATAAGATGAAAACACTTAACAGATTGGCAAAAGAATTAAATTATGAAATATCTGGAAATGTGCAATTTACGTAAATCTGTCATTGGTAGCGAAGTCGAAGGGTGAGTGATAAATTTTCCCTTAAATTTCATCCTTAATTAAACGACATTATATTAAGAATCGTATTTTTTAACGAATTCAGAACACATTCAGTACGAAAAAAATGGATATAGCAAAAAAAGAACGATTTATTGGATTGTGGGAAAAGTTTTTCGGGAATGCCGAACTTCCTGTTGTTTTTTATTATTCGGATGATATCAGGAGTGCTGATTATGCCGGAAAAGCAGGGAAATGGAAATGTTTTATTGGCGAACTGGCAAAAGTTCGAACCGGCATTTCGCTGGCATTCGACAAGGCGGCCATATCGTGCAGCGGGGGGAAAAGGTATACCGGATTCAGCAACAAATTACGCCCCGGATTTAACTATTTTCTTTCGTGTGGTAATGATGAAATTGTAGGAGAAAGATATTTGCAATCTCCCGCACAGGTTGAAAATTTTCTGAAAATGGCTCCCTGGACACCTGCAGAGAAAAGCTATATCATATTCAAACGCTGGGATACGCTTTTGGAAAATGACATGCCCGGGGTGGTGATTTTTTTCGCAAAACCCGATGTTCTCGCGGCTTTGTTTACCCTGGCAGGTTTCGACAGGAGCGATCTGAACGGCACCATTGCCCCATTTGGATCGGGTTGCGCCTCCATTATTCAGTATCCGCTTGCCGAAAGCAAAAATGAAAAACCCAGGGCAGTACTTGGGATGTTCGATGTTTCGGCCAGGCCTTTTGTAGGGGAAAATATTTTCAGTTTTGCTGTACCGATGAATAGGTTACTTGAAATAATTGAATTTATGGAAGAGAGTTTTTTGATTACCGGCTCGTGGGAAAAAGTCAGAAAAAGGATTAACAGGTGAAAAACGCATGCAAAAGTTTAACCTGGGCTTCAAAAAATGTTGAAAAAACAGAAATAAAAATTGAAATATATAACACGCTAAGCCTGGATTCTGTCGCTGGTTAGTTTATTTACCGACACGGCAAGCGAAATGCTTTACCCCATTATGCCGGTATACTTAAAAACCATTGGCTTCCCGGTGGTATTGATTGGCATCCTCGAGGGCGTGGCGGAAGCAACTGCAGGTTTTAGCAAAGGCTATTTCGGCAAGCTTTCCGACAACATGGGTAAACGGGTGCCTTTCGTTCAGTGGGGATATTCGTTAAGCGCCGTTTCGAAACCCATGATGGCGGTTTTTACCTTTCCAATCTGGATTTTTATTGCCCGCACAGTGGATCGGTTTGGCAAGGGGATTCGGACCGGGTCCCGGGATGCACTCCTGTCGGATGAGGCAACACCGGCAACCAAAGGAAAAATATTTGGCTTTCACCGCTCGATGGATACCCTGGGTGCGGTTTTTGGCCCATTGTTGGCAATGCTTTTTTTGTATTTCAATCCGGAAGAATACAGGATGCTGTTTTTTATAGCCTTTATTCCCGGACTACTGGCTATTATTGCCACTCGTTTTTTAAAGGACGGGAAATTCCCTGAAAAGAAAATCCAAAAATCTACTCCTTTTTTTTCATTCCTAAAATACTGGAAGGCAAGCCCTGCTGCCTACAGAAAACTTGTTGCCGGACTGCTAGTTTTTACCCTGGTTAACAGTTCAGATATGTTTCTGCTGTTGAAAGCAAAAGAAGCAGGGCTTGAAGATACTGCTGTAATTGGGGTTTATGTTTTCTACAACTTTGTTTATGCGTTGTTCTCTTTTCCGTTGGGCATATTAGCCGACAAAATCGGTTTGAAGAAGGTCCTTATTGCAGGATTGATTTTATTTGCAATTGTCTATTTCGGAATGGCATTCAACACAGATACTTACCTGTTTTTGGGGTTGTTTTTCATATACGGGCACTATTCCGCAGCAACCGAAGGAATTTCGAAGGCCTGGATCTCAAATATTTCGGACAGAAAAGATACAGCAACTGCGATAGGCACTTTCTCTGCGCTGCAAAGTATCTGTACCATGTTGGCGAGCTCGGTTGCCGGGCTGGTCTGGTATAAATTCGGTGCAACCGCCGCCTTTCTGGTAACAGCAATAGCAACAGCGCTGGTTTCGGTTTATTTCTTAACCCTTTCACAACCTGCTTTGGTTTCGGAAAAATAAAAGTCAGGTTGGTAATCCTTAATGGGGGTGCTTACTCTATTTTCCCAAACAGCACGGATTTTGAAGTTTTTAACCCTTTTTTATTGCTGATTTTTCAAAATAGCTTTTGAAGTGGGAAACAATCGGGTTTTTTAACCTATTTTTATGTTTTAACAATAAAACATGAGGAAAAATGAAGACAAGCAAATTTTATCTGATAATTGGATTAGCTATACTAACGGTAAGCTCGTGCAAACCTATTTACCAGTGCGGACAACCTGTACCTGAAAAATATCCGTTGGTTTCAAAGAGGGTTAAAGCGGTGGTTTCTGAGAGGGACGTGCTTTGCAAAACACTGGAAATAAGGGACAATGAGATTGTAGCATTAAAAGAAAATATCCAGGGGCTGAAAGGGAATATCGCAGATTTGAACCAATCGATAACTGATATTGAAAAGAAATACAACGACCTTTCGGGCGAGAAACTTTCGCAGGCCCAGCAATTTAACCTGGCGCTAAAACAAAAGTCGGAGGAACTCGATTGGAAAGAAAGACTTTTAGCTGAAAGGGAAAAAACCCTGAATGAGCTCAGGTTGGTTATTGCGCGCCAGGATTCGATTACAAAAAGATTGAACGATATCCTACGCGACGCCTTGCTCGGGTTTAAATCGGATGAATTGTCGGTGGAAATCAAAAACGGGAAAGTATATGTTTCTATGTCCGACAAGTTGCTGTTTAAATCGGGGAGTGCAGCTGTAGAGACAAAAGGGAAGGAAGCCATTAAATTGCTTGCAGGGGTGCTGGATAAAAACCAGGATATCGATATCCTTATCGAGGGGCATACTGACAATGTTCCAATCAAAACAGCAGTGTACCGCGATAACTGGGATTTAAGTGTTGCACGCGCCACATCTATTGTACGAATTTTAACAGATGATTACAAGATAAATCCAACCCGCTTAACTGCTTCGGGTAAAGGGGAATTTTGGCCCCGCGCTGCAAACGACACCCCTGAAGGACGGGCAAACAACCGTAGAACCGAAATAATTTTATCGCCAAAACTCGACGAAATAATGCGGCTGCTTAAAACAAATTAGCCAACCAGTACCTGTAAAGTCTAACAGGGGCAAAGCGAGCAAAGCGAACCCGGCGAGAGTAATAATTACGGTTAATCATTCATGGTATTAATTTCATAACAGTCTCTGATTATTTTTAAATTTCTTGCATTAATCAAAAATTTATTTAAACTTTGCATTTCAAAGTACTTTTAAAAATAAATCTATTAATTAAGTAATACCATGTCACAAAAAATCAAATTAACACATCAGGTTAGCCCCGGTCCGGTTGTAAAAAGAATGCTTGCGGGTGCAGCAATTGGGTTAGTAATTATTTCCTTTTTTGTATTCACTGTTGATGAACCCAATCCTGACTGGGGAAAGTACTGGATAATCAGGCCATTAATTGTTACTCCATTAGCCGCTGCATTTGGAATTTTATCGTTTTACCTCAAAGATTTTTTTCAACCTCAAAGCAAAGTAATGAATGCTTTTCTTTTAATTTTAAGCACGCTGGCATTTATTGTAGCCTTATGGATGGGAATTATACTGGGTTTGGACGGAACCTTATGGAATTAGAAGAATTATAACAAAATCATAATATTAAATGGATTTTTCTGTTTGTTTGGCACGGTAAAAAGGAAGGTTTAATTTGGTTTTATGTTTTCAAGCCCTTCAACTTTTACACGGGTAAAAACAATTACAAACATAAAACGCATCAGTTTTTTTATCCACGGATCATAAATGCGTTCAGGTAAAATACAGGGACAGGCAAGCGTAAACTATAGAAAAACAGAAAAACAGCAATCCGGTAATCCATAGAATAATTGAAACTATCGCCCTCATTTCCAGAAAACCTCAATTGCCTCATGAAGACATTCAATTTCAACAGGCGTAATCCCGATTAATTCGCCATCGGGGGAGAGTATTTTTGCCGAAACGCTGTTGATTTTTATATTTTTTGCCTGAAAGGTCTCTATTTCGGGCATACTTACATGTTCGCCTGTGAAAATTTTCGGAAAACACTGCAGCAACCTTATCCGGCCTAGTTTATTAGCGATTGTCACATCGAGCAGGCCATCGTTAATACTGGCATTGGGGGCCATTAAGAAATTGGCAGTATAGCGCGTATTCGAAATTTCGACAAACGTACAGTCACGTTCAAATATTTGTCCGTCAATTTCAAAAACAATTTTGTCTGATGATAGAAAAACAGTACGGAACAAAACGCCGAAAGTATAAGAAATATTTCCCAAAACCTTTAATTTATGGGCTACTTTGGTAACATCGGCAACGAAACCTATACCTAAAATATTCAGGTAATAATAATCCTGCCCGTGTGTATGGAATTTTCCCACATCCACTTTCCGGGTATTTTGGGAAGCAATAATTTTTATTGCTTCTTTCCAAATGGTGTTGTCAAGTTCAAGGTCGCGGGCAAAGGCATTGCCAGTGCCAACGGGCAACACACCAATTGGTATTTTCAGCCCTGAAGGATTCTGAAAATAGCCGTTTATCACTTCGAAAAGGGTGCCATCGCCGCCTGCAGCAACAATTCCGTCGTATTTGCCCGGCCCGGCGTTTTTAACTATTTCGACACCGTGACCCGGGTAGTTTGTAATCTGAATGTCGAACTCAACCTGGTTTTCGTTAAACGCGGCTTCAACCTGTGGAAGAATTTTACCGGCAAATCCGTGGCCGGCGTACGTATTGTAAACAAGTAATATTTTCAAAATCGAAGGTATTAGTTATGGTCCTTTTTTGTTGTCGGGTTTATAAAAACGCAAAACAGTTGATATACTGCAAATTAAATCTTACTTGTGCAGTGCTTTCAAAATTCCGATCCAACGTAAAAATCGATTAAAAATAGTTTTTTGTTTTATCTTATCAGAGATTGTTTTGAAATAAATATTTAATGTCGTTTAGTTAAGAACTAAGATGAAAAAATCTGAAAGGCCAACACCCTTCGACTCCGCTCAGTCTGACTGTCACCCTGAGCGGAGTCGAAGGGTGTTTTCACTAACTAAACGACATTGAATAAATATTTAAAATTACCAAGTATATTTTTTACTCACCCCGGGTTCGCTTTGCACACTCTGTGGGGCTGACTAAAAAGTCTAAAATCGCCACCAAAACTCAAAAACACAAAATTTGCTCTAAATTTATTTTACTGAAATTCAATGCTTTGTGTTCCTTCGTGTTTTAGTGATTTCGTGGCATAACGATTAAAAAATACCTTTGGGTCATCCCCGCTACGTCAGCTTGGCTACAATTCAAAATAGTACGTTTAGAAATACCGTTTTACTTTTAATGTATATTGTTCATATTCTTCGCCATAAACATCTTTAAGAAATTTTTCCTCTTTCAGGATAAAAAAATGAACGCTGAAGATAGAAAGCAATGCAAAGCAAATAAGGAATATGCCGGGTATTATAAAGGCAACTCCCAGGAAATAAAGGTCGAGCGAGATAAAAAAGGGATTTCTTGTTATCGAAAATATACCGCTTGTAATAAGTTTTCCCTGGTTCTTTTCATTAAATCCAAACCGGAGCGAATTTTTAAAATCCCGTAAGGCAAAAAAAAGAAGAACCAGTGCTGAAACAATTAAAACTGTACCAGCTGTTTGCAGAAAAAGAGAATTTATTAACGGGCGGTAAAACAATTCGGGCAAAACAGTAAGGGAAACCTGAAATACAGGTTTGATGATTTCGAAAAGCCAAAGTATAAACAAAACTGCAAAAACCGGGTAAACCCATAGTAACGATTTTTTCTTGTCCTGTTTTCCTGAACCAACATTGATCCCTTTTTTTTTAAGGATTATAATCCGCCCCGAAATCAGGGCTATCAGCACTAAAAAAGCGGCCAATGGTATAAAAGCAAAAGCTGTCATTCAAAATAAAATCTGGCCTGAAATTAGCTAAAAATCATGATACCGGTAAAAAAAATCCCTGGCCAAAACCAGGGACTTAACCAAAAGGTTACTAATTGCTGTTTAATTGTTTTCACATCGGGCGCCGGGCTGTTAACGGAAAATCCGGCTAAATATTCGGGAAAGTGATTCCAAACTGAATTGGATATAATTCGGGCCCGCGGTTTTCCTTGAAAAGCGGTGTCATTCCGTAATTTACAAATACACAGAAATCGCCAAACCCAATACGGCCTGTTAAATCGTATTTCCACTGGTTGATATAAAAGTTGCCCTCGGTTTTTTCCTTACCACCTTTGTAGTATTTATATTTTGTGTGCGACCCAAGGTACAGACCCCCGATTACACCTCCGGCAAGATACAGGCGTGAATCCCCCATTCGCAAAGGGGTTTTTATTTCGAGCATTAACGGTGCGGTTAAATAACTAACATGAAGTTTTGATTTTTTCACATCTTTGATTTGCTCATCGAGGGGCACAGGAACTATCATCCGTCTGCCGGCCGATTTTTCGATGGTAAACGCATCGCTGAAAGCATAATCGTTAAAGCTGAAACCAAGCCCGGTGACAACGCCAATGGTTTTTCTTTCGTTTTTAAATGCAAACTCTGCAAAATTGAGGTTCCACGAGAGCGACTGACCGGGGTTCAGGTCGAAAAATCCTTCATATGAATCATTGTAAAGGGAATAATCTGATTTATAAAAGGCATTCATTCCAACTTCCAAACCAGCCCAGTGAGGGTTAAAACTTCCGTGCCACTTTTTGTTTTTGTCCTCTTTTTCGTATTTCATAAAAGTGCCTCCGTCGCCTTCAATTACCTTAAACGTTCTCCTTCCGACCCGTATTTTTGTTGTGTCTCCCCATTCATCGGTAATAACTTCAATGCCTTTGTTATTTTCCTTATCGCCTACTACAACCTGCACGTTTTCCCCGCTTTCAACAACAGTCACCACATTTTTTTTACCAACGTTTATTTTTGTGGTATCTGTTTGTGCCAGCACATTTGCTGTGAAAATGATACACCATATCAAAGTAATTAACCGTTTCATTGTTATTTTATTTAAAGTTCTGCACCTGTGACGGGGCGTTATAAGCAAAAGTTACAGGAGTGAAAGAAATGCCGGGATCCTGGATTATTCGCCGTTAATTTCATTTTTCGCAGGAAATGAAAAGGCCAGTATACGCGAGTCGTAATTTATTTCGGTAATTTGTCCCTCGCTGTTGGTTTCGTAGGTAAACTTTTCTTTTGTGATGCTTGAAACAAGTGAAAGCCCTGCCCGGGTAATTTTGTTGAAGTTAAAGTCGCCAATCCCTGTTTTTTCCCGAACAACATCGACAAGGAGTCTTTCACCCTGAATTATTTCATCAAATCGGGGATATTCCGTTTTAATTGAAACCAGGCTGGTTATAGTGGGTTCAGCATACAAAACCGGGGTTAAACTTATAAGCCTGGCGGGAATTTCAAGGGTGTTGCGGACTGTCGACAAATCGACCGTATTGTTTTCTGCCGCCAAATTTTTGTTCAGTTTGCTTCCGGACAAAGGTTTGGGTTTTGCATGGTTAATAAGCGGTTCAGGGATTGCCCGGGCAGTAAAAGGATTTGATTCCGGGTTAATTATTGCTTCGTTTACTATCGGTTCATCCGGGATCTCCTTTTTGCCCGTATTTTCATTTATAAACGTGGCTGTCATTGTTCCGGGATCAAACTTTCCCCAGGGATTATCGATAAAGGTAAAAACGGTAAGTGTAAAAATAACAACCGCAGCAACCCTGATTGTCCAATGCAGCAATATCCGGCCCGGCGGGCGGCGGTATACTTTGTGTTTTTTATTAAAAATAACCGATTCGTCGGGCTGAAGTTTTGTTAAAGCGAAAAGCCTGGTTTCCTTTTGTTTTTCAGGATGCGAGGAAAGGTAACTGTCAAATTCGGCTTTTTCTGGTTCCAAAATATCTCCTTCTAATGCTGCTATTGCGGCTTTGTTGAATTCCTCTTCGCTATCGTATTTATTCTTTTTTAATGATTCCTTTTTATTAAATGTGATTTCTTCCTGCCCGATAGGGACAGGCTCAAAAAGCGAGAGTTCCTCTTTCAGGTCGGGATTTTTCTGAAGAAACTCGATAAATTCATCCACCAGCTTTTCATCGAGATTACTTTCGAGGTAATCGATAAAAAAGGCTTCATAATTATTTCTGTTAATCTTCATTTTTTTCATTTTTTAAATTCTCTTTAATGGGAGTGGGCCAGGGGAGGTTTTCTACGCCACAACCTCCATCCTTCCTATATATTTTTTCAAAAATACTCTTGCCCTGTATATGTACACTTTTACCTGCGACTCGTTTAAATTGGCCATTTCGCCAATCTCATCGTACGAATAACCTTCATAATCGCGGAGCAGCAACACCATTTTCTGAACTTCGGGCAAACGTTCAACAGCTTCTCTTAAAATTTCGCCCAGATCGCTGTAAGTGTTTTCATGGCTTTGTTCGGGTAATTTTAGTCCTTCGGAGTACGACGATCGTTTTTCTTTCCGGATAATGTCTATCATGGTGTGGTAGGCTGTGGTAAACAAATACGATTTTACTTTCTCAAAATTTACGTTTTCGAAATTTTTCCAAAGTTTTTCGTAGCTGTCCTGCACAATATCTTCGGCTTTGTGAACATCCCTTATACTCTTGAGTATAAACCTGTAAACCCGGTCGGAGAAAAGTTCAACCGATTTATTGTATTCGTTTACTGTCATCCGTTTTCTGAGCTCTTTTGGAAATGTATGACGATTAAATGGAAAGGAAGTTACAGGGAAATAAAATTTTTTATCGGAGCTGCTACCGAAAAAATGAATGGATCGCCGATTCTTTAATCCTGTTTTATATTCAAATCATCCAACCCCGGAAGTACGAGGGAGGCTTTAAACCATTGTAACCCAGCCATATTTATCGGGTTCGTCGCCGTACTGGATTGCCCTGAGTTTATTGTACAGTTTTTCGCTAACCGGCCCGGGTTTTCCGTCTTTCGAGAAAAGGTAGGTTTTTTTCTCATCGTAATCGTCAATACGTTCGATTGGGCTGATAACGGCAGCGGTTCCGCAGGCGCCGGCTTCCTCGAAGGTCGCAAGTTCTTCGACCGGCACTGGCCTTACTTCAACCTTCATCCCAAGCTCTTCTGCAAGTACCATCAGGCTTTTATTGGTTATCGAAGGAAGTATGGAAGAAGATTTTGGAGTAATGTACGTGTTGTTTTTGATACCGAAAAAATTGGCAGCGCCACATTCGTCGATATACTTTTTCTCCTTTGCGTCGAGGTAAAAAATGTTCGAATAGCCCAACTCGCGGGCTTTTTCGCCTGCTACGAGGCTGGCTGCATAATTTCCCCCCACCTTGTATTTTCCCATTCCCAAAGGAGCCGAACGGTCGAACTCCCGCATAATTACAAAGGGCGTGGTTTGGAACCCTCCCTTGAAATACGGCCCAACCGGCGTAACAAATAGAATGAACATGTATTCTTTGGCCGGTTTAACGCCAATCTGCGCGCCGGTCCCGAACAATACAGGGCGGATATACAGCGACGCCCCCGATTCGTAAGGAGGTACAAAACGTTCGTTCAGCTTTACAACTTTCACCACGGCTTGCATAAATTTTTCGACCGGAAGCCTTGCCATCATTGTTCCATCGCTGGAATCCAACATCCGCCGGGCGTTTTCGTCCATCCTGAAAATACGGACCCTGCCGTCTTTTCCCCTAAAGGCTTTTAATCCCTCGAAAGATTCCTGTCCGTAATGAATGGCAGTTGCAGCAATGTGCATGGTAAAGAATTCGCTTTCGCTGACTTCTATTTCGCCCCAGGCGCCGTTTTTATAGTTGCACCTGATATTGTAATCGGTTTTTATATATCCAAAACCCAGGTTATTCCAGTCTATGTTTTCCATTTTTAAGAATTGTTTATGGTGGTATTTACCAAACTTTGGCAAATTAAGAAATTTTTACATTCCCTAAGAAGGAGAAATGTCAGGGAAGCAAGTATTAAGAAAATGTTTTACAACCAGTTAATAATTAGATAATATCCGTTGTGTTTTCTGATGTTCAATACCGAATCATCCTTAAAAATAAGGTATTGTCCTTTTATTCCGGTTAAAATGCCCTCTATTTTTTGATTTTTATCGAACCCGATGCTTTTAATATTTTGAGGAAAGGAATTTACAGGATATTCAATTTTTGTTATTGCATTTCCTGTTTCGAAATATTTTTGAAGTTCTTTGGGAAGGAGATTGTACACTTTTTCCTTCTCGCCCGAAAGATTTATGTTTTGGGCTATTTCGTTTTTTAACATCGACCGCCAATCGGTTTTATCGGTAAAATGTTTTTTTAGAAAAACTTCGATAATCCCGGCTATATGCCTGTTGGGGGCAGTGGCAATAACGACAGCCGAGCTTGCGCCCTGGTCGATCCAGCGTGTCGGGATTTGGTGGTGACGGGTTACCCCTACTTTTACATCGCCGGAAATGGCCAGATATACGTGGTGGTCTATAAGGTCATGTTTTTGGGCCCAGTCCATGTCGCGTGCAATACCCAGGTGGGCTTTCGAAAGCTCGGGGCGGATTACCGACTCGCTGGCTTCGGGGGCAGTCTGAAGGCATGAATAACAAAACCCCTGGCCAAAAGAGGTTTTGGTTTGCTTACCACACGAAATACAGTTAATCTGACCGGTAAATTCCATCGATATTTCTGTGCCGATTAAATTGTTCATACCGATTTCGGCATCGCCAACGGGTAAAAAATAGTTTACCGGCGATGCCAGTTCTGTGCGCATTTTTAAAATGTTGCCTTCGATTTGCATAGACTTTTTATTTGTTCTTTTAAACAGGGGAAATGTACAAAAGTTGTTGCCTTGGTTAAAATAGGTGAAAGTTGAAAATAACCTACCCTTTTTGTTTAACTTCTTCCAACCGCTTAAAATCAAGGATGGTGATTTTCTTTTTGTCCATGTTAATGATTTCGCTTTCCCGGAATGATTTGAGAAGCCTGAAAACACTTTCGCGCGAAGCGCCTATTATTGAGGCCAGCACTTCTTTTGTCAGGTCCAGGCAAAACGGATTTTCGCTTTGTACCTGATTACTTAAATAAATTATGGTGTTTGCCAGCCTGCCGGGCAATTGATGCTGTACATAGTTAACCAATCTTACAAAATAGTTCATTTCATCTTCAAAAACATATCAGGGACATTATCATTGTAAAAAGGTAAGCCTGTTTGGCCCAAAGTTTTGAAACGAGGAATAAAAAGGTTATATTTAGGCTAAAAGAAAATTTATGGAAAATTCAAAACAAGGCAAATGCCCCGTAATGCATGGGGCAAATACGGATACTGGCAGATCCGTAATGAGTTGGTGGCCAAATGCACTTAATCTGGACATTTTGCATCAGCACGACACCAAATCAAATCCTTTTTGTACAGACTTTAATTATCGGGAAGAATTTTTGAAACTCGATTTGGAAGCAGTTAAAAACGACCTTAAAAACTTAATGACTGACAGTCAGGACTGGTGGCCTGCCGACTGGGGGCACTATGGCGGTTTAATGATTAGAATGGCATGGCATAGCGCCGGAACATACCGTATAGCCGATGGCCGTGGAGGCAGCAACACCGGGAACCAGCGTTTTGCGCCGCTTAACAGTTGGCCCGATAATGTTAATCTTGACAAAGCGCGCAGACTGCTTTGGCCCGTTAAGAAGAAATACGGGAACCAGCTTTCTTGGGCCGATTTATTTATTCTTGCCGGAAATATGGCCTATGAATCGATGGGTTTTAAAACCTTTGGATTTGGCGGTGGGCGGGAAGATATCTGGCATCCGGAAAAGGATATTTACTGGGGGGCCGAAAAAGAATGGCTTGCAAAAGACAGGTATGCCGATAAATCGGATGAAAATACACTGGAAAATCCATTGGCTGCAGTTCAGATGGGATTGATTTATGTTAATCCCGAAGGTGTTGACGGAAATCCTAACCCTCTGAAAACAGCCCAGGCAATGAGGGTTACTTTCAGACGAATGGCAATGAATGATGAAGAGACTGTTGCATTAACCGCCGGTGGTCATACTGTTGGTAAAACACACGGTAGCGGCGATGCTTCAGTTTTAGGCCCAAATCCCGAAAGTGCTCCTATCGAGCACCAGGGCTTTGGATGGATAAACCCAAAGGGAAAGGGAAATGCCGAAGATACTGTATCCAGCGGCCTGGAAGGGGCCTGGACAACACACCCCAATAAATGGAACAATACTTATTTCCATTTGCTTTTTACGTATGAGTGGGAACTTAAAAAAAGCCCGGCCGGGGCTTGGCAATGGGAACCGATAAATATTAAGGAGGAAGATAAACCATTCGATGCCCATGTGCCCGGAGTCAGAAGAAACCCGATGATGACAGATGCCGACATGGCGTTAAAAATCGATCCGGAATACCGGAAAATTGCTGAACGTTTTTATAAAGACCATGAATATTTTGCCGGGGTTTTTGCAAGGGCCTGGTTTAAATTAACCCATCGCGACTTAGGCCCCAAAAGCCGCTACCTGGGCAAGGATGTGCCGGCAGAAGATTTAATCTGGCAAGACCCCGTCCCCAAGGTTAATTACACGCTTTCAGAAACTGAAATTGAAGATTTGAAAGCTAAAATACTTGGCAGCGGTTTAACCCGGACCGAACTTATCAGTACAGCATGGGACAGCGCAAGAACATTCAGGAGTTCCGACTACAGGGGAGGTGCAAACGGAGCGCGGATACGCCTTGCACCCCAGAAAGACTGGGAAGGCAACGAACCCAAGCGTCTTGAAAAAGTACTGAACAAACTTACCGGGATTCAGGCAGTTTTATCTAAAAAAGTAAGCATCGCCGACTTAATTGTTTTGGGTGGAAGCGCAGCCGTGGAAAAAGCAGCCCAGGAAGCCGGTGTAAATATTAAAGTACCATTTGCCCCGGGAAGGGGCGATGCCACAGCCGAAATGACAGATACAGAATCTTTCTCGGCGCTTGAGCCCCTTCACGATGGTTACAGGAACTGGATTAAAAAAGATTATGCCGTTCAACCGGAAGAAATGCTTCTCGACAGGACCCAGCTAATGGGACTTACTGCCCCTGAAATGACAGTTTTGGTGGGTGGTATGCGTGTTTTGGGAACAAACCATGGCAATTCAAAACACGGGGTATTTACCGAAAGGGAAGGCTTGTTGACAAACGATTTCTTTGTAAACCTTACCGATATGGGCTACTCATGGAAACCTGTTTCAGAAAACTTGTATCATGTGGCCGATAGGAAGACAAACCAGGTGAAATGGACAGCAACAAGAGTGGATTTGGTATTTGGTTCAAACTCTGTGTTGAGGGCTTACGCAGAATTGTATGCCCAGGATGACAGCAAGGAAAAATTCGTAAAAGATTTTGTAAATGCATGGGTAAAAGTGATGAATGCAGATCGCTTTGATTTATTGTAGTTATCGGCACGGCCGGTAATTTCGTTGTAACACAGGGTTATTAAACGCATAAACAGAATAGCGTTCGTTTATATCAGAGTAACTGGAAAAGAGCGCGATAAAAACCATCAATACGGGCACGGAAAATTTGAAACATTTGCAACATTGCAGATTAGTTTTGCTTTTATGCTGGTTGGCGCAGGTATTTTATGGGGCGGCGCCAAAAAAGTACTCGATCCAGTAAATGGGATTGAAATAGAAAAGCCTGGTTACATTGCCCTTTATGCTGCCTTAATTTCAATTGGTACAAAAGGGGCATTATAGCATTATTCAAGATTTGACGAAGTTAATATAAACAGTAAGGCCATGGTTGCAAACGCATGGCGCCACAGGTCCGATGCGTTTTCATCGATAGGCAACGCCCTGGGAATTTCGGGGGCTATTTTTTTAGGAGAGAAATGGAGAATCCTTGACCCGGTAGCCGGAATTATTGTCAGTTTCTTATTCTGAAAGTTGCCTGGGATATTGCCAGGCCAGGTATTAACGAACTTCTCGAAAGTTCGCTTCCTGAAGATAATGAGAATGAAATTCAAAAAATTATTGTAAATACTCCCGGGGTTAAAGGATTTCACAATTTAAAAACAAGCAGGCAAAAGGGCATTAAAAAAAGCGACGGAATTAAAAGCGGCTGTTTTAATTTCTTCACCTGTTTTCAGCGTTGCAACACCAAAAAATTCTTTTGAATAATATTGAATAATTCTGTTTGTTTTTCATTCATTTTCAGCAATTGTGATTTATTGTGTTTTGAGTCGGTCAAAGATTAGGTGATTTGGTACATATTATGTGTTAGCTCTGCGGCTTTTTTCAAAGACAAAGTAGATTTATTGTGGTAAAGTGGTCACTTATTGGAAAAATGGAAGAATATCGGCCTTGCCGGGAACTTTCTTTATCCGGTGCACCAACTCAGCAAAACTTTTTAAAGGAAAGTTCCTCGACAGCCTCAAACGTGCCTTGCGGAAACAAAACGAACTGGCATTGTTCAACGATGCCGTTCACCAAGCTTATAAAATCGAGTAGCCCGCCCCGCCAATTAACATTGACTGGGTGAGGCCCTCACACCGCCGTGCGTACGCAAGCTTCGCCCCTTCCCTTTCGGGAACATACACGGCGGTTCGCTAAGTCATGGGAAATAAACCTTTTTCAGGTTTTAGTAGATTGTAGAGTTCCAACAAGGGAAAGTAACCCCGTTTTTTCAACCTTTCAATTGTGATTGTAGTTCCCAGCATCGGGCTTTGGGCAATCCTCCAGCCCCCCATCCGCGAACGGCCCCACGCATAGGCAAGTTGTGGTCCGGCCACAAGGCGTTACCCCCGCCCGTAAGGGACTTCCCGTCCGACCGCGTTTGCCGGGCGGGGTACCCTCTGGAATTATTTCAAGCACCACACTACTTTTTAATACCGAAAATTTGTATTTTCAACATTTTTCCAAAGCTTTCAGTAGTGGGTGCACATGCTCATTCTGGGCACACACACGCGGTATAAAAAAATGCCGTGGTGTTGGTTTCAGCGTTTCTGCATCTAATAAACTTTTGTGTAACTTGACAAAACAGCGCTTTAAAATCGGCAACAAAAACATAACGCCAAACCGTTGTGCGTAATATTAAATTGAGTCCGGGTACGGAAATTTACAGTACAAAACTGAAATCGTGCGGATAATTTACGTACATTTGCAAAAAAACACAAAATTATGAGTACAACAACAATAGAACAAGCAAGATTTGACGCCAGACTTTCAAAAGAACAAAAACAATTCTTTGAAAAAGCTGCGTATTTAGGGGGTTATAGAAATCTTACTGATTTTGTAATTAGGGTAGTTCAGGAAAAAGCAAAAGAAATTATAAAAGAAAAAGAACAAGTCATTGCTTCAGAAAGAGATAGCCAAATATTTTTTGATGCAATAACAAATCCGAAAAAGCCTTCGGAAACGTTGAAGAATGCTTTAAAGGATTATAATTCCAATGTCGTTTAGTTAGTGAAAACACCCTTCGACTCCGCTCAGGGTGACAGTCAGACTGAGCGAAGTCGAAGGGTGTTGGCCTTTCAGATTTTTTCATCTTAGTTCTTAACTAAACGACACTAATTATAATTCTGTTATTGCAAATTCAAAATAACATGATTGAGCTTTTAAATAAAATATATAATCGTAAGGAATTTGATTGCGGAAAAGAACTTTTAAACAATTATCTAAAAAATCAAGCAGGACAGGATGTTAAACGCAAATTGTCTGCTTGTTTTGTTTTGGTTGACAACGAAACAAATTTAATTCAAGGATTTTATATACTTTCAAATTATGGTATCCCTTTAAGTAGCTTTTCTGAGCAAATTAGAAAGAAACTTCCCAATTCCTATAAATCAATTCCTACTACTCTTCTCGGCAGATTGGCCATTGACAAAAATTACCAGGGAAAAGGAATAGGAAAATTTTTATTAATTGATGCATTAAAAAGATGTTACAGTATATCAACAGAAATTGGTTCTTTCGGAATAGTTGTTGACCCGATAGACGATGAAGCAAAAAACTTTTACGGGAAATATGATTTTATTGAACTTCCAGATAGTAAGAAAATGTTTATTGCAACCAAAACTTTAAAAGAATTATTTGACTGAAGAATAAAATACTACGCCAAAAAGCTATATGCAATAAGGGTTTCAGTAGTATGTAAAAGTTTGTAGCCCACTTCAACTTTTTGTGTAACTTGACTGGAAATCGCCCTCTATCCCTTACTGTCCAAATTGTCAACCGTTAACGTTTATGTTGAAACAAAAAAAAGATTGATAAAATGCAAAACAAAGTTCTAAGAGTAAATTCAATATGTAAAAGTTTCTCAAACGTTACGGCAATTAGCAATATCTCATTTTCGGTAGAACAAGGGGATATTTTTGCGTTTCTTGGCCCTAATGGAGCAGGCAAAACAACAACATTAAGAATTTTGCTTGACATTATTAAAGCGGATAATGGTAAGATAGAGTGGAATCTGGAAGGAAGTGCCAACTATTTACCTCAAGCCGGCCAGATTGGATATCTTCCTGAGGAAAGAGGGCTTTATCCTGATATCCCAATCCTGAAATCATTGGTTTATCTTGCCTCAATCAGGGGCATGGATAAAACAGAAGCAAGAAAAACTGCTTTGGAATGGTTGGATAGGCTTGGTCTTGCCGATAGGGCAAAAGAAAAGTTACAAGCGCTTTCAAAGGGGAACCAGCAGAAAATTCAATTTATTGCTTCCATTCTTCATAAGCCTGCTTTCGCCATTCTTGATGAACCGTTCTCGGGCTTGGACCCTTTGAACCAGGAAATTTTCATCGAATATATTAAGGAAATTAATAAACAGGGAACAACAATTATTCTGAGCGCCCATCAAATGCAATTGGTTGAAAAGACTGCCCATAAAATTTTTCTTATTAATAAGGGAGAAGAATTATACAATGGCAGCTTGACCGGAATTTATGAAACTCACGGGAACACACAAATAATTGAATTGAATTATAAATCTGGTTTAAATGAAAATTCATTGAAAAATATTGGTGGAGTTGATAAAATTGACATCATAGATAATTCTCAAGTAAAACTGACATTCGGACAAAATACCGGTATGAAAAATATCTTGTCTGATTTGTCAAAATTGGAAGGTGTTTTTGATGTTTCCAGTCATAAACCTTCATTGCACGATATTTTTCTTAACCTTGTAAAAAGCCATTAATTATGAGTTATATAAAGCAAGTTATTACTGTTGCCCGCTGGGAATTTGGTCGCTTCTTTAAGCCAAAAAATGAGGCAATTGGTATTATTGTAATGTTGATTGTATCTGCCGTATTTTACTTTGGCAGTAAATATGCCTTTTCTGACAAAAGTCCGGAAATCAAGATTTTTGTAAATAATGATATTAACAAAGCTTTGACGGAAGTTTTAAAAAATGATTTTAATGTTCAGCAACTACCTTCAGGACAGAGAGATTTTTTTATACGGGACTTAAGTGTTAATAAAAAATTGGTTTTGATAGACAAAAAAGAAGATGCAATTGGGTTATACGCATATAAAAACAATAGAGATATAAAGAAACTTAAAAGCTCAATTGGTGTTTATCACAAACAGAAAGAAATGCAGAGACTGGGAGTAAGCCCCGAACATTTATCTTCGATTTTATCCCCTGCACCAATAGAAGAATCATATATCTACACAGACAATTCGAGAAACGGGGTCATACTTGCTTATTTCTTTGCCGGATTGATGATAATGGCAGTTTTTCTAAGTTTTGCTTATCAGTTTATAGCAATTACAGGTGAGAAACAATTAAAAATAACCGAGCAGATTGTATCAGCCATAAGTCCACAAGTTTGGATGGACGGGAAAATATTAGGCATTACTTTAACCGGAATATCTTCAATGATTACATATTCGCTTTTGAGTATTATTGGAGGAGTTATCTTCTTCCAGTTTTCAGGATTACCAATTTCCGCGATACTCGATTATTTATATTTGCCTTCAATAGCATTGTATTTGCCCTTTGCCTTAATAGGCGTGTTAATCTGGAATGCCTTACTTGCTGCTATAGCCTCAATAATTACTGACCCAAATAATTCCGGTAAAAGTTCTATGATGATGCTTCCAATTGTCTTTGTATTAGCTTCTTTTTTAGTAACACGCGATCCTGATAGTGGCTTATCAGTATTTCTTTCCTGGTTTCCACTAACTTCTGCGACCTCAATGCCAATGCGGTGGGCAATTACAGAAGTCGGAATGTGGCAATTAACAGGTTCGTTTATGCTATTGGTGTTGACTTTTTATTCTCTACGAAAAATAGCTGCAAAAATATTCAGGGTATCAATTTTGATGACTGGGAAAGAACCAAGCTGGTCAGATGTATATAAATTAATGAAAATGAAATGAGAAATCGGGTAGGTAAAGGGGAATTTCAACCTTAAACCTTTCGCACCTGCCTGCCGTAGCGGCACGCAGGCAGGGAACCGTGCTTGAACCTCACGGTTCGCACGGCGCTTCATAATGAAAGACTATGGTTAAGGCATAAATCCAACTTTCTATTGCTCAAACAGGCAGGGATATAATTTTGCAATACCCAGCAAATGTTTGTAGGCAAAGTACCATTGCCCGCGCCAGAACCTGCAATATTTGTTGCTTGCCCATTTCGCCAGCCGCTTGTTCAAATCGCGGTACAAGCGACGTAATTCCGGCTTGCGGAACTTCTATTAGTAATTGAGCCAACCCCTGATTGCAGTTGGTTAATTTACCCTGATTTTTTGATACTTTTCAGGGATTTCGAGACCAAAGGTTTCCAGCTTTTCGGTTGAAATTCCGCTCATCCTGATTTTCAGCCCGATATTGTCGGTTTCCGAATACATATTCATTTCAATTGCTCCCGGATAATCTTTATTATTCACTTTTTCGAATTCGCCGAAAACCATCTCCATTTTACGGTTATTTGTCTCGTCGACAATCAGAAGCTTGAACAGCGCAAAATTTGTAGGGTTAAAATACATTTTCTGAAGTATAAGGGCATCGTCGTCAAGGCGTTTCAGGCGGCGTTCAATTTTACCAACCCTGCCTTTTTCTTCCATTTTATACACTTTTCGTTCTTTTTCAGACTGAAGGACATACATTCCCGACTCGACCGATGTGCTGAATGTTTTATAATCCTTATCCCTGGGGTCGTTACGGTAAGAAAAAGCATGGTTTGAAAGAATTGCCTGAATGGTTGCAAAATCGAGATCGATGTTTAAAAAACTACTCAGAAACGAATAGTCGTCCACAAAATAATTCCTTTCGATATAGTTTACATATTTTACACTGTCGGGGGTAAGTAAAACGCGCCCGATAGGAATGTTCAGTTTTGTAATCGACGCAAGTATTTTATTGTCTTTTTCTGCTTTCAGACTGATACGGAATGTTGTTTTTGTTTCGTTCCCCGAAAACTGGCAGTTTATGCGACTTATTGACAAATGCTCGTATGAAAGGCTGTTTTCGGAAATGTTTTTCAGAAGCCTTGCTGTACCAATGGGTTTTACATTTTCGGTGGCAATTTTGCGGGTTGTTTTACACGACGACAAGCCCAGGGCAATGAAAAGTAAAGCTATGGGGAATAAATTGTAAGATTTGCGAAGATTGCCCATTTTTTTACTCTTCGATGTATTTATTCTCACTGATCTTGCGTTTTAAAACTTCTGACGCTCCCCCGATTTTATAGGCCTTTTCCCAGTATTGCCGGGCATCTTCGGGTTTATTGAGCTTAAACAAAATATCGCCGTAGTGCTCAAACATTACAGCGCTTTCTTCGGTCTGGTTTTTTAGCGCGGCTTCCATATAGAACTTTGCAAGGGTGTAATTTCCTTTTTTAAACATCACCCAGGCATAAGTGTCGAGGTAGGTCGAATTGTTTGGAAAACGTTCAATTACCTTTCCGCTCATCCTTTCGGCTTTGTCTAAATCGCGACCTGCAAGCGACAGGTAGTAGGCGTAATTATTCAAACCAATATAATTTTCCGGACTAAGATCGACTGATTTGTCGAAAAGTTTAAAAGCCTCGTCAATCTTATTTTGTTTGTAAAGCGCCTCGCCTTTCAACATCATCAATTGCCCTTTTAACGGGTTATTATCGACAACATAGTCAATTCCCTCGTCAATTACAGCAATAGTCTCATCGTATTTTTCCATCTGGATACATGCTACACTTTTTAACATATATGCCCCGGGCTGGTTGGGAAACAAATCGATTACCTGCGACGAATGTTTGTAAAGTGCGTGCCAATCTTGTAAATCATTGTCAATAAACATCAGTTTTTCCCAAAGAAGATAATCGTTCCCTTCCAGATCAAGGGCTTTTAACAGCGATTCCCTCCCCTCGGCAGGTTTATTGTTCCGAATCAAATAATCGGCCTCAATAGTAAAAACCAGGTAATCATCGGGGTGGGTATCAGTTAAAATTTTCACAAGCTCGGCTTCTTTTTCGGTTGTAATTTTCGACTCGTCGCGGTTGGAAACCAACATCATATACATTTGAATCTTGGTTGGCAAATCGACATTTTTACTTGCAAAACCCAGTTTTGCTTCTTCAAACGATTTATCAAATCTTTTATTATCGAGATAGTAGTTGGCAAGAGAAAAATGGACAAACCCGCTTTCGGGATCCATTTCAAGTATTTTGTTGTAGTTTTTCAGGGCATTTATCGAGTCGCCCTGGCTTTGGTACAAATCGGCGAGCAAACCATAATATTTAGGTTCGTCCGGGTTGTTTTTTATCAGCTTGTCGATTTCGGCAAAAGCCTTGTCAACCTGTTTGTTTTCGATATAAAGCTGTTGCATTTCAACCGAAATCTGCTCGTTAATCCCGGTTTCTTTTTCGAGCAGTTTATATGTTTCAATAGCTTCGGAATATTTGTCGGCATTGGCCAGCAATACCGCTTTCATGTACAGGTATTTTTGGTTGCCCGGATCATTTTTTAATAGTTCGGAATAAATTCCGGCAGCCTGTTCAAATTTTTTCGACTGCTGATAAATCTGTGCAAGTAATTGTTTGTACCAGATATTCTTTGGGTTTAGAGAAATTGCCTTTTCGAGCAGCAGGGTAGAACTGGTAAAATCGTTGTTGGCGGCATGAATGCCAGCCAGTTCGTACATTGCAGCCGCTGATTCTGGGTCTATCTCAAGACAGTTTGATAATAATTGAATGGCATTTTGCGGGTTGCCAAACATTTTCTGTTTTAAGGCTTCGGAAAACAGGTAATCAAATTCCATCTGTTTTTTTTCGGTAAGCTCTTTATCCTGTGTCTGAACCGCAGCATTTATAACCTGCTGTTCTGTAATGTTTCTGCTGCCCGAACACGAAAACAGGGCAATCAACAAAACTAAAATACCAACACCATTAACTAACTTCTTCTTCATCATCCTAATTTTTTCCGGTGTGTCCAAAACCACCCTCTCCCCTACCCGATTCTTCCAGAATTTCAACCAGGTTCCATTGCACGGTTTCATGCGAGGCAATTATCATCTGGCATATTCTTTCGCCATTCTCCACAATAAAATCCTCGTTCGACAGATTGATTAAGATAACGCCAATTTCGCCACGGTAGTCGGCATCGATTGTGCCGGGTGTATTTAAAACAGTAATTCCTTTTTTTAAGGCCAATCCGCTCCTTGGCCTTATTTGTGCCTCGTAACCTGCAGGTATTTCAACATATAACCCAGTGGGGATCAGCTTTCTTTCAAGGGGTTTTAAAACAACCGGTCCGGGTAAACTGGCCCGCAAATCCATGCCCGCCGAAAAGGCCGTGCTGTATGCCGGCAATTCATTGTCCGATTTATTTACAATCTTAATCTCCATTCAAACACATTTTTTTTGAGAACCGCAAATATATGGATTTTTAAGCTTTCAGAGCCTCTATTAACATTATTTGTTAATTAACATACCAATTTCAACTTGTTGGATAACAATTAAATGTACATAAGGTTCGACATTATTTCGTCGGAAACCAACCATCCGCCCGGGGTTAATGTATAAATTCCGTTTTGATGTTTTACCAAACCCCGGTTAATGTATTTTTCGATATTCTGCTGAAAATATACCGTTTTGGGCTCTCCAAAATATCCGGTTAATTCATTGGTTGAAACTCCCCATTTTGTGCGGATATGGGTTAAAACATACTCGTTGTATTTTTCGTTTTCGCTTAATATTTCTACTTCTGAGTAGGATAAATTATTCATAACGGCCCTGATATACCCTTCGATATGCGAAATATTCCAACTCCGCGAAGTGCCATTGAACGAATGTGCCGACGCCCCCAACCCGATGTATTTCACACCATTCCAGTACGCCGCGTTGTGTTTGGAGTACTTTTCGTGTTTTGCAAAATTCGAAATTTCGTACTGCTCAAAACCATTTTTCCCGGTCATTTCATTCAAAATATTGAACTGCCACACACTTTCAGATTCATTCAGGGCTTTTAGCGTTCCTTTTTTCAGCCAGGTATAAAACGGCGTACCTTTGTGGTAGGTCAAATGATAGGCCGAAAGGTGCACGACAGGTAATTGAAAAACCCGGTTTAGGCTTTCTGTCCATTCCCTGCGTTTCAAACCGGGCAATCCGTAAATTAAATCAATACTGATATCGCTAAAACCGGTTTTAGCCGCGTTTTCAACTGCTTCAACCGCCTGCCGGGCGTTATGCCGGCGGTTCATTAGTTTTAACAAATCGTCGTCGAACGACTGAATTCCAATGCTTAACCGGCGAATACCGGTTTTGTAAATTTCTTGTAAATAATTAACCGAAAGGTCGTCGGGATTGGCTTCTAACGTAATTTCAACATCCATCGAAACAGAAAAATTCTGCTTTACACTATACAGAATTTCATTTATTTCCAATTCATTTAAAACCGAAGGTGTTCCTCCGCCAAAATAAATGGTTTCCACGGTTTCGCCTTCGAGATAGTTTTGCCGGATTGTGAGTTCTTTCTTTAGCGCCTCAATAAACTTTTGTGTAAGCGAAGTATTTACGGTTTTATAAAAATCGCAATAATAGCATTTCTGTCGGCAAAATGGAATATGTACATAAATACCAGCCATGGTGTTTCTGATTTTTTATAACAATCCCCTATCCAGGTTTTAACGCAAAAAGCTTAATATTGTATCCGAAAATAATATTAAATAATGATACAGTTTTCCAAAAACACCAGACAGTTCAGAATAATATATTTCTGGAAACCGCTGCTTTGGCTGGCCATTATTTGTTATGCCTTGTTTATTCCGGCCGGCGATCTGCCAAAATCAAACCTTTTTAATATCCCTGATTTCGACAAATTAGTGCATTTCGTTTTGTTTTTTGTATTAAATATGTTGCTGCTGAGACCCTTTAAAAGGATGAAATTTAATTATTACCTGGTTACACCGGTAATTTCGTTTGTAATCAGCGGGTTACTTGAGTTTGGCCAGCATTCGCTGTCGAAAACCCGCGCAAGCGATATTCTCGATTTTACAGCAAACACTTTGGGTATTGTTGCCTCGCTTGCCTTTTATTACCTGTTTGTTTCCAACAGAAAATGGGAAAAACTTTTTTAACCTTGATTTTCTCAAAATTAAAAATAGAGAATGATTACAACATCATCCCCCCGGGCTGTAAAAATTACAAAACCCGCCTGTTTTAAAGTTTTACGAATTCCTCGTATTTGTCTATGTCAGAACTAATTACCCCGAGCGTGGTGCCTTTGTAAAAAGCCGAAATCTCGTTGCGCAAGTTGTCGTATTGCGTATGCACAGGGCACCAGGGTTTCGATGGATCGTGCATTTTACAAGGCTCCAGTGTAATTAAACAATTTGTAAAAAACTCTTCGCCATCCACCTTTGTAACAATGTCCCAAAGTGTAATTTTCCCGGGTTCTTTCCCCAGGGCAAAACCACCGTTTGGCCCTTTTGTTGAAACGAGCAACTTTTGCTTAACCAGGTTTTGCAAAATTTTACCTAAAAAAGGAGAAGATAATTGTAAATCTTCGGAGATTTTTTTAATGCCGATGCGCGAGTTTTTTTCGGAATGTTTCCCGAGATAAATGAGCGCCCGCAAGGCATATTTACACGTATTCGATAACATAATTATGATTTTAAATTTAACTTCCAGGTTTTACTAAATGAATTTTTTGCAAATTCAGGAAACTCTTTCTGTTTCCCGAGTATATTCTTATTGGTTTTAAGCATTTGGTTTTTAAGGGTTCCGTTTAATAAATCGAGGTTTTTGCGTTTTCTGAAAGCCCATTCGTAGGCTTTCATTCCGGCATTCCAACTAAAAGAACCGAGGTTTTGTTCGGCGCTTTTTTTACGGTTGAGCAGTAACAGGCCGTGCAGCGGAATTTTTACCGGGCACGCTTCGGTACATGCGCCGCAAACCGAACATGCATGGCTTAAATGGCCGTAATTACCGAACCCGCTTAAAAACGGGGTAATTACAGAACCTATTGGCCCTGTGTATGTTGAACCGTATGTATACCCTCCAATGTTTTTATATACCGGGCAGGCATTTAAACAAGCGCCACACCTGATGCATTTCAAAGCTTTAAAGTGTTCTTTTTCAATGGCTATTTGGGTGCGGTTGTTATCGAGCAAAACCACAAACATTTTTTCGGGGCCGTTTGTTTCGTCCGGTTTTTTAGGGCCCGTTAAAAGCGAATTGTAAACCGTTACCTGCTGACCGGTTCCATGGGCCGATAAAAGTGGCAAAAACAGCGGCAAATCGCTTACTGAAGGAAGAATTTTTTCTATCCCGGTAATTACAATATGAACTTTCGGAAAAGACACGGACATAAACCCGTTTCCTTCGTTTTCGGTGAGGGCAACACCGCCAACATCGACAATTAAAAAGTTTGCGCCGGTTACCCCAATCTCGGCAGAAGTGAATTTCTTTCGTAATAAATCGCGCACAAAAAGGGTGAGTTCCTGCGGAGTGGCGTTTGCCGGGGTATTGAATTTTTTATTAAACAGCCCAGCAACATCTTCTTTCGATTTGTGCATTGCCGGAGTTAAAATATGGTATGGTTTTTCGCCAGCAACCTGCACAATAAACTCGCCCAAATCGGTTTCAACAGGCTCAAACCCCAGTTTTTCGAGATTTTTGTTTAGCTCAATTTCCTCCGAAATCATCGATTTGCTTTTAACAAGCAAATGTGCCTGGTTTTCATTCAGCGCCTTTATAATTTCTGAAACAGCTTCTGTACTGTTTCGGGCCCATATAACCTGAATGTTGTTTTTTATTGCGTTTTTTTCGAATTCTTCAAGATAACCTGCCAGGTTGGCAACCACTTTATCTTTAATATAAGAAGCTCTTTTTTTTGCAAGTTCGAGATTTGAATAACGAAGTTTTCCTTTAGAAACTGCATCGTCGTACCTCGAAATATTGAAGTTTATCGTCTTCCGGTGTTTTTTGTCAAATGCAATTTTTGAATCTTCAAGAAATATGTTTTTTAAACTTGCCATCGCTTATTTTATGGGGATATTTGCAACCCTGCCTGCATGACGGCCGCCCTCGAATTCGGCATTTAAATATGCTTCTACAATTGCTATTGCTTCCTCATCGTTTACAAAACGGCCCGGAATAGCGCAAATATTTGCGTTGTTGTGCTTTTTTGCCAGTGCGGCTATCTGTGGCATCCAGCATGTTGCCGAACGAACTTTCGGGTGCTTGTTTGCCGCAATGCTTATTCCCTGTCCACTACCGCAAAAAGTAATTCCAATTTCAAATTCACCTTTATCAAATGCATCTCCAATGGCATGGGCAAAAATGGTATAGTCAACGCTTTCGTTCGAATAACAGCCAAAATCTTTATATTCAATTCCCTTTGCCTTAAAATAGCCCAGAACTGCCTGTTTCCTTGCAAATCCCGCATGATCGCTGGCAACAGCAACTATTTTGTTTTTGACATTTTCCATATTTACAAAAATAATACTTTTTAATGCTTATTTCTTTTTATTGAATTTAAATAAGCTGATTAATTCATTTTTTTCGAGCACAAATACTGCTGCAAAAAAAACTAAAAGTAAAATTGTGTTTGCCGAATATTTTATCAGAAAGTGAAAAGAACCAAAAAACCCTGAAATAGAATAGATTAGTAACGAAATGAAAAAATAAACTGCAATTCTTTTTAAATCGTAAGGCACCGGGTAATATTTCTGGCCGGCAAAATACGAAATAATAAGAATTACAAGAAAACTAGCCAACAGAGCCACCGCAGAACCCATGTAGCCGAAAACCGGTATCAGCAATATGTTTAAAGTTACCGCAACTGCGGCGCCAATTAAACTCTGGTAAGCGCCGTACTTCGTTTTGTCGGTTACCTTGTACCATAACGACTGGGCGAAATAAATTCCGTATAATAAATTGGCCATCAGAACAATGGGCACAACTTTCAATCCCGAATGGTACTGTTTTTCGACAATTATTTTCAAAACGTCAATAAAAAGTGTCATTCCAAGGAAAATAAGCAGGCCGAAAATCACAAAGTATTTCATGATGTTGGCATACATTTTTGGATCTTCCTTTGAATCGCCGCGCGCAAAGAAAAACGGTTCGAAAGCGTACCTGAAAGCCTGGATAAACATGTTCATGAGTACTGCCATTTTAAAATTGGCGCCGTAAATTCCAAGTTGATCCATGGGATTTTGTTCTGCAGGCAGTAAAAAAGGCATCAAAATCTTATCTATTCCCTGACTTATCATACCGGCTATACCAACAATAAGAATTGGAAAACCATAGTCGAGCAGCTGCTTTAAAACCCTTTTATCAAATTGCGGGTTTATTTTTGCAATATCGGACGCCAGCATCAGAAGGGTGATAAGCGATGACAAAAGGTTGGAAATAAAAACATAGCCCACCCCTATTTCCCTGCTGTAAATAAGGTTGATAATCGAATCGGGATTGTTTTTCAGGATCAATGGGCAAACCGTAAGGAAAAAAATATTAAAACCTATGTTAAAGGCAATATTTACCAGTTTGATAAAAGCAAATTTTACCGGCCTTTTTTGAATTCGGATCCAGGCAAACGGAATGGCGGTAAATGCATCGATTGCGAGTATTACAGCAAACCACGCAATGTACTCGGGGTGTTGAGGGTACCTGATTAATGAGGCAATTTCGTTTTGAAATAGAATAAACGCTAATAAAAAAAACAGCGATGTGATTAAAAGGGAGATTAGTGCCGTGGAATAAACCTTCTGGGGATTTTGGCTTTTTGAGGCAAACCTGAAAAACGATGTTTCCATTCCGTAAGTTAAAATTACCAAAAGAATGGCAACATACGAATAGAGATTGGTCATTACACCAAATTCGGCCGTAAGAAAAACGAACGAATAATAAGGAGTTAAACACCAGTTTAAAACCCTTCCTAAAATACTGCTCAGCCCGTAAATGGCGGTATCGCCAGCCAGTTTTTTGTATGTACTCAAAGAATAAAGTTTTTAGCAAATATATAATTCATCTTTATATTAATTTTGTCTCAATAAATAAATTCAAATTCTTAAAGATGAAACCATCTGCTTTTCTTTTTTTTGTTGCATGCTGCTTGGTTATTATTTTTTTGTCGTGTTCAAACCAATCCTCAAAATCGAGAAAACCTGTAAGTTCGATTACTGTTCAACCCGAAAAAAACCAGTATGTATTTGGCGAAAAAGTTTCGATAAATGTGGCCACAAAAGTTAAAAACGGAGAAATTGAAACTATAAGGGTTTATTATAATAACAAACTTGTAAAGGAAAGTAAAGAACTTGTTTTTAATGTTGAAGGAATAGAAATAAGCTTAATGGGAAAAAATAGTTTTACTGTTGAAGCTGTAAAAACCGATGGAATAAAAAACAGCCAGATAAAAACAGTTATTGCTTATTCTGACATAGTCCCCGAAAAATTAACTCATAAAACAATCAAAATTTACCCACATTCAAAAAATTATTATACCCAGGGATTAGAATTCCATAACGGTTTTATTTATGAAGGTACAGGCGAAACCGGAGCTTCAGGAGTTTTTAAGGTAAATTTGGCAGATGGAAAGGAAATTCAATCGGTACGACTGGACAATAAATATTTTGGCGAAGGAATTACCATTTTAAACAACAAAATTTACCAGTTAACCTACAAGTCGAAAAAAGGATTTGTTTACGATTTAAATAGTTTTGCCTTAATAGACAGTTTTCAGTTTCATTCGACAACCGGCGAAGGGTGGGGTTTGACAAATGACGGTAAAAACCTGATTATGAGCGACGGATCGCAATATTTAACCTGGTTAAACCCTTACGATTTTTCTACAATAAAGCGTATTGAAGTTGGTAACAACAAAACAGTTTTTAATAATTTAAATGAACTTGAATATATTGAAGGAACCATTTATGCAAATATTTACACTACTGAATTAATTGTGCAAATAGACCCCGAAACCGGAAAAATAATATCTGAAATTTATTTCCCGGACATGATAAAAATGTACCACAAACCAAACGACAAAATCGATTTTATGAATGGGATTGCTTATGATAAAGTAAATAAGCGCTTATTTGTAACAGGAAAATTGTGGCCAAAACTATTTGAAATAGAACTTGTTAAGTTAAAATAGCGACAGCGAACCGCCAAATTTTACCCTTCCAAGATGTTTGTATGCCAAGTCGGTAACTTCGCGGCCACGGGGAGTTCGTTTTATAAATCCTTCTTTTATCAAAAAGGGTTCGTAAACTTCTTCTATTGTGCCGCTGTCCTCTCCAACTGCAGTTGCAATTGTTGAAATCCCAACCGGCCCGCCTTTAAATTTATCGATAATGCAAAGTAAAATACGGTTATCCATTTCATCGAGGCCATATTCATCGATGTTTAAAGCTTTCAGGGCAAGTTTTGTAATTTGCATGTCGATGGAGCCGTTCCCTTTAACCTGCGCAAAATCGCGTACCCTGCGAAGCAATGAATTTACAATTCGTGGTGTTCCCCTGCTCCTGAAGGCAATCTCGCAGGCTGCCTCGTCAGAAATTTCAACATCAAGAATCCTGGCTGAGCGTTTTACAATTGAAGTTAAAATTTCAGAATCATAATATTCAAGATGTGCATTTATACCAAAGCGGGCGCGCAAAGGCGATGTTAACAAACCCGAACGCGTGGTGGCCCCGATTAAAGTAAACGGGTTTAATTCAATCTGTACCGAGCGGGCGCTCGGACCTTTGTCAATCATTATATCAATCCTGAAATCTTCCATTGCCGAATACAGATACTCTTCAACAACCGACGATAACCGGTGAATTTCGTCGATAAAAAGTACATCGTTGGTTTCGAGGTTGGTGAGTAATCCGGCTAAATCGCCTGGTTTATCCAAAACAGGTCCGGAGGTAACTTTTAGCCCCACTCCCATTTCGTTCGAAATTATATTTGAAAGCGTTGTTTTTCCAAGACCTGGCGGACCGTGCAAAAGAACATGATCCAACGCTTCGCCGCGCATTTTTGCAGCTTTTACAAATATTTCGAGGTTTTCAACAATCTGTTTCTGCCCGTTAAAATCTTTAAACTGAAGAGGCCTGAGTTTAATATCAAGTTCCTTGTCGCCGTCAGAATAATTCTCTCCCCTGATATCTAATTCTATTTGCATATTATTTATTATTCTGCCTGTACATTTTTTTCGATAGCACTAATTAATTGCTGTGCTGAAAATGGTTTTGATAGATAATCATTCATTCCGGCATTAAAACATTTTTCCTTATCGTTTTCGTAAGTGTTTGCTGTTAAAGCTATTATAGAAACGGGATTATCAATATTATTAAGTTTTTCCAATTTTCTTATTTCGGCTGTAATTTCGTAGCCATTCATTTCGGGCAACATGATGTCCATTAAAATTATATCATACAGGTTTCTCCTGAAATTTTCAAGGGCATCCTTTCCATTAGTTACGGCAGTAATTTTGCAGTTTAATTTTTTCAAATTAAACATTACTACCCTTTGATTCATTAAATTATCTTCAACTAACAGTATGTTTAACACTTAATAATATTTAAAATTTTAATTTATCAAATATAATATGTAATACTATTTATTATATCCTGTTGACAATTGTTAATTTCTATTTTTCATTTTTTTTAAGTAATCAATAAACACAAATTTTAATAGCTTTTAAACATCTTTTTTACTATTTAAACTGTTATAAGGTAAATATATAACAATAGTTTTAAACAGTTGTTTATAGTTTTAAAACTATAAATTTTAGATAATTAACACGTTGGTAAAATGTGAATATTTTTGGTTTAAAAGCTCAGATTAAATTTAGTTTTTATAAAGATAAAATCTTTATATATAAAAATTTTAAAAAAGCAAATTTTGTTTTAAAAGATTACTTTTGTTTTTTTAGTATTAGTTGCTTAATTATTAACAATTTGTTTTTTTGTAACTAACTGTAATATAATTACTTTTAATAAATGTCGGAAAATTTTAACATACTTGTTAATAAACTCAATTCATTTAAGTTGAGATATTATACTTATAAATTATTAAAGGGTGTTTTGATTACAATTTTTCTGATTTTAGGTTTTTTCACGGCCTTTTCGTTAACCGAATACTTTGTTTATTTCTCAGCCGAGGTTCGTAAAATTGTTTTTTTTAGCTTCATAATTTTTAGTGTATTATTAATAATTCAGTTGATTGGAGTACCGTTATTTAAAATGCTAAATATTATTAAACCTATTGATTTAAAGGCTTCAACAAAAATTATTCAAAAGCATTTTACTGAAATCGAAGACCGTCTTTTAAATATTATTGAACTTAAAAATTTATCTCAAAATATATATTCAAATGAATTAATACTGGCCAGTATTGATCAGAAAATTGAACAGTTAAAAGTTTTTGATTTTAACGAAGCGGTTCAATTTAAAAACATCAGGTTTATTTTAATTAACTTATTGGTAAGTGTATTAATATCGGTTGGTATTTTTATTGTAAATAAGAATGTTTTTATCGAATCAGCAAACAGGTTGGTGCATTTTAATACTGCGTTTGTTAAACCCGCACCCTTTAATTTTAAACTTGAAAATTCCGATTTAAGGGTAAAGAAAGGTGAATCGTATTTAATTAAGCTTAAAGTTGAAGGCGATGAAATACCCCAAATTGTTTACATAAACATAGAGGGAAATAATTTTTTGATGAAATCAACAGAGGTAGGAGCTTTTGAATTTGAAATGATCTCAGTAATAAATCCGGTTAATTTCTATTTTACCGATTTAAAATACAATTCGGAAAAGTTTGGGTTACAATTGTTACCTAAACCGGGTTTAACTAATTTTAAAACAATTGTTACCCCACCATTATATACAGGCCTGAAGGTACAGGAATTCGATGATATTGGCGATTTACAGGTACCAAGCGGAGCAAAAGTTGGATGGGATTTTGAAGGAATCGATGTAGATTATGTTTTTATTTTAAAAGATTCTGTAAAAATTACTACGACTGAGCTAAACGGTAATTTTATTGGTAGTACAAAATTTTATAAGTCGTCGGGTTACAATGTTTATATTCAAAACATAATAACGCAACCCGAGCTGGCTTTGTCGTTTTCAGTTGAAGTTGTTCCCGATTTATTTCCCGAAATAGAAGTAAAACAAATTATTGATTCTACGCAACTTACAAGATACTACTTTAAAGGATCAATAGGAGACGACTACGGCTTTACCGAATTAAGTTTTCATTATAACATTGAAAATTCTGATTCGGCTATTTCTATACCCTTTGTTAAAATGTTGACTGACCAGGATTTCTATTTTGTTTTTGATTTTAATGAATTGGAGCAAAAGAAGGGTGTTATATCTTATTACTTTTCGGTAACCGACAACGATGCAGAAAATAACTTTAAAACAACAACATCTGACAACTTTACATTTCATTTTCCGGACAGGCAGGAGATTATGGCTAACGATAATGAGCAATTTAATAATTTGCAGGAAAAGCTTGATAAAAGCAGGGAGCTTGCAAAAGAAATTAAGCAGGATTTAAATAATCTTCAGATTAAAAATATGGACACAAATGTTTCGGAATGGGATAAATCGCAGATGGTGAGCGATATTATTTCGAAACAAAACAAACTGGAAAAGTTATATGAGCAGATAAAAAAGGATAATGAAAAACTTAATAATTATTTAAATTCATTCGATAAACAAAATGAAGCAATTCTGGAAAAACAGATGCAAATTGAAAAATTACTCGATGAGGTACTTACCGATGAATTAAAAAAATTGATGGAGGAGTTCAATAAACTGGCCGAAAAATTTAATAGCGAAAATTTAAACAGGCTTGCGGAGAATATGAATTTAACAATGGAAGACCTGGAAAAACAATTGGAAAAAAACCTTGAAATGTTACGAAAACTGAAAGTTGAACAGAAGCTTCAGGATGTAATCGACCATATAAAACAAATAGCTCAGGAACAAGAAAAATTGTTGCATCAGATGGAAGAGAGAAAAGATTTTCAGGGAGTGGGGCAAAAAGTGTCAGAACATCAAGAGCAAACAAAACAAACTGAAAATGAATTAAATAAAGCATTGGAATTAAATAGCGAACTAAAAAAGCAAATGAATTTTGATGATTTTAAAGATGAGTTTGACGAGATTGATAAAGAATTTAATAATAGCAAAAACGAATTAAATAAAAACAATAAAAAGAAATCCGGGGAAAGTATAAAAAAATCTGTCGAAAAGTTACAAAATTTGGCTTTTTGGATGCAACAAATGCTCGATATGAACACAAGAGAACAAAATATGGAGAACATTGCAAATTTAAAACAGATTTTAAGCAACTTAATTTTTCTTTCTTTCGCGCAGGAAAATATTCTGATAAGTTTAAATGGTATTGCCGATAACGATCCGGCTTTAAATCAGTTAAATAAAGATCAGGAGCGGGTTTTTGAACAGAGTAAAATTGTGAGAGATTCGCTTTATGCACTGGCGTTGAGAACTCCGCAAATCACAAGTTTGGTTAATAATGAATTATTGAGCATGGAAATCAATTTAAAGAAGGCAGGTGAAGAAATGCGTGAAGCCCTGTTCCCTAATTCAAGAGTTAGTCAGCAATTTGTGGTTACAGCTTTTAATAATCTGGCTTTAATGCTCAACGAAGCATTGGAAAACCTTGAAAATCAAATGGCTAATTCTCAGCCTGGAGATCAGGAATGTGAAAAACCGGGTAATGGCAAACCAGGCATGAATTTGTTAAAACAAGCCTCTGAAAATATTAAACAGCAGCTACAGCAAATGATAGAGCAGTTAAAAAACGGAAATCCTCAAAATATGAGCCAACAGATGGGAGAGAGTTTAATGCAGCATGAAATGATGCAGCAAATGTTGAGGGACATGATGAATAACGGCAGTGTTGGCAGCGGGGCAAAAAGCCAACTTCAGCAAATTGACGATATGTTGGAACAAAACAGAAAGGAACTGATGAATAAATCGATAAATGCCCAAACAATTGCTCGTCAAAACCAGATTGCAACAAGGCTGCTTGAAGCAGAAAAGGCCGAATTGGAAAGAGATTTTGAAGATGAAAGAGAATCAAAAACAGCAGATGAGTTTTATAGTAACCCGCTAAAGTTTTTTGAGTATAAGGTAAATGAAAATATGAGTATTGAGTTTTTAAATAAAAATTCACATAAATTACATAACTTCTATAATAGCAAGTACAAACAATATTTAAAAAACATAGATAAATAAGTGTGATAAACAAGCCTCCTAAAATACTTGTTATAAAATCTGATGTTTCAGAATTAAAAAATGTGGAATTTTTTCTGAAAAATGTTCTTGATGAATTTAATTTAACTCAGAAATATTTCAATAAAATATATTTGTGTATTTCAGAAGCAGTTATAAATTCCATTAAACATGGAAATAAAAATGATTTAAATAAGTCTGTTTCAATCGGAATAAATTGCAATAAAAATTTAATAAACGTTGATATTGAAGATGAAGGGGAAGGATTCGATTTTAAAAATGTGGAGGATCCAACACTAAAATCAAATTTGAAAAAAGAATCGGGCAGAGGAATATTGTTGATTAAGAATATGTGCGATACATTAGAGTATAATCAAAAGGGAAACAGGCTTCAAATAAAAATTAATTGTAAGTGAGTATAAAAATATTTTTCGAAGGAGTAAGACCACTGAAAATCAAGAAGAAAATCCTTAAAAAGCGAGTTAATTACCTAATAAATAATGAGATTAAAAAACCAGGAGCTCTAAGCTTTATTTTTTGTTCAGATAATTATTTATTAGAGATGAATATTAATTATTTAAATCACAACTACTTTACCGACATCATAACCTTTAATTATGTTAAAGAAAATACTATTGCAGGCGATTTGTTTATCAGTATAGAAAGAGTAGGGGAGAATGCTAAAACATTTAATAATAGTTTTTTAAAAGAGTTGTACAGGGTTGTTTTTCATGGAGTTTTACATTTAATTGGCTACAATGATAAAACGGAAGAAGAGAAAAAAGTTATGAGAGAAAAGGAAGATTTTTATTTAAGTGAAGTTGATTTTAAGGAAGCTGAATTATGATGCCAATTTATGATGTAATAGTTGTTGGAGGAGGGCATGCCGGATGTGAAGCCGCTGCTGCTGCTGCTAATATGGGGTCAAAAACACTTCTGATTACAATGGACATGACTAAATATGGTCAAATGTCATGTAATCCGGCAATGGGTGGAATAGCTAAGGGTCAGATTGTACGCGAGATTGATGCACTTGGTGGATACTCTGGGATAATTGCAGATAAGTCGACAATTCAGTTCAGGATGTTGAATAAATCGAAAGGACCGGCGATGTGGAGCCCCAGGGCACAAAACGACAGGTTCAGGTTTACAGAGTTGTGGCGCGAAACTTTGGAAAGCATTAAAATGCTCGATTTATGGCAGGATGTGGTTACTCAATTAATAATTAAAAATAAGGTTGTTGAAGGTGTTAAAACAAAAATCGGTATTGAGTTCAAGGCAAAGACAGTTATTTTAACAAACGGCACCTTCCTGAATGGGCTGATTCATATAGGGATGGCAAAAATGAGTGGTGGAAGAATCGGCGAAAATGCATCATACAACATTTCTGAGCAACTTTTCGATTTAGGATTTAAAACAGGCCGGCTAAAAACAGGGACACCGGTTAGAATAGATGGAAGAACAATCGATTTTTCTGGTTTAACTGAACAGAAGGGAGATGAAGGACATTATAAGTTCTCTTATTTACCAGTTACAGAAAGTAACTTAAAACAAAGATCGTGCTGGATTACAAATACTAATACGGATGTTCACAACGAATTAAGAATTGGATTCGATGAGTCGCCAATGTTTGATGGAACTATTCAGGGTACAGGGCCCCGGTACTGCCCAAGTATTGAATCAAAACTGGTTACTTTTTCTGAAAAGGAAACACATCAGCTGTATTTGGAACCCGAGGGCGAAAAAACTGTGGAATACTATTTAAATGGTTTTTCTTCTTCACTGGCATGGGATGTTCAGTTAAAGGGACTAAAAAAAATTAAGGGACTGGAAAACGCGAAAATATTCAGACCGGGCTATGCTATTGAGTACGACTATTTCGAACCCACACAACTTTATCACACACTTGAAACAAAAATTATTAAAAACCTGTTTTTTGCAGGTCAAATTAATGGAACAACGGGTTATGAAGAGGCAGGGGCACAGGGAATAATTGCTGGAATAAATTCCCATTTAAAATGCCAGGAGTTAAACAAGGATTTTGTATTAAAAAGGAACGAGGCATATATTGGGGTATTAATTGACGACCTGGTTACAAAAGGTGTTGACGAACCATACCGAATGTTTACAAGCAGGGCAGAATTCAGAATATTATTAAGGCAGGATAATGCAGATATCAGGTTGACAGAAAAATCACATAAAATTGGATTAGCTTCGCAGGAAAGAATAAATTTATTAAACGAAAAGACACAACTTATAAACGAAATAATTGATTTTGCAAAAAAGTTTAGCGTGAAGCAACGGTTTGTAAATCAATTACTTAAAGAAAGAGGTACGACAGAATTAAAACAAAGTGTTAAACTTTACGATATTATTTTGCGCCCTCAGATTTCCATTTTTGATTTAATTGAATACATAACCCCGTTTAAGTTGTTTCTTGAAAGGGTTCCAGGTGAAAGGAGAATGGAGATTATTGAGGGAGCCGAAATTAACATTAAATATGAAGGTTACATAAATAGAGAAAGTTTACTAGCGGAAAAATTAGATAAATTTGAAAACATAAAAATTAAAGAAAAATTTAAATACGGCGAAATAAAATCTATATCAACCGAAGCAAGACAAAAGTTGGAAAAAATAAATCCGGCAACTATTGGACAGGCAAAAAGAATTCCTGGAGTTTCACCAGCCGACATAAATGTTTTATTAATTCTGCTTGGCCGATAATGTTTCACGTGGAACACCGAATATTCAAAAACAATGGATTTAAAGAAGGAAATTAGGGAAATACAGGATTATCCTAAAAAAGGAATAAATTTCAAAGATATTACTACGTTAATAAAAAATGGAGAGGCATTTAATTACGTGGTCGATTCGGTAGTGAACGAATTTAAAGATAAGGGGGTAACAAAAGTTGTGGGATTGGAAGCGCGGGGATTTATTTTTGGAGGGGCTATAGCCAGTGGGCTCAGTGCGGGTTTTGTTCCTGTGCGAAAAAAACACAAACTTCCGTATCAGGTTATTTCAGAATCGTATGTGTTGGAGTATGGAACCGACAGCGTTGAAATGCACGCAGATGGATTGGAAAAAACTGATGTCGTGCTTATTCATGACGATATATTGGCAACAGGTGGTACTGCTCATGCAGCTCTTAGGTTGGTTGAAAAGTGCGGGGTTGAAAAAGTGTATTTTAGTTTTGTTTGCGATTTGGAATTTATCGATACCCCGGACAAAAGAATTCTTAACAAGTATGAAAAACAGGTTTTAGTTAAGTATTTATAATTGAAATACAATTCAATAAATAAAAACATCGATTATTTAAAATCCCTGGTTTCGGTTTTACCTAATAAACCGGGGATTTATCAGTTCTGCGACGATAACAATACAATTATTTATATTGGGAAAGCAAAGGATTTAAAGAAAAGGGTAGTAACTTATTTTGCTAAATCACACGACCATAGAAAAACAGCCCTTTTGGTAAGAAATATTGCCGATATTAAGCACATGGTAGTAGAAAGCGAGCAGGATGCTTTGCTTTTAGAGAATAATTTAATCAAAAAATATCAGCCAAGATATAATATACAACTGAAAGACGACAAAAGCTTCCCCTGGATTTGCATTAAAAACGAACCTTATCCCAGGGTTTTTAAAACCAGGGAACTTGAACGCGATGGGTCGAAATATTATGGGCCATACACATCAATTTACACAATCGGAACATTGTTGGAGCTTTTCAAGACGGAATTTAAGTTACGGACATGTAATTACAACTTATCAGAAGAAAATATTAAAAATAAAAAGTATAAAGTATGTCTTGAATTTCATTTAGGAAATTGTCTGGGACCATGTGAAGGATTTATTTCAGAACAGGAATATAACGACGGGATTGCGGATATTAATAATATTTTAAAAGGTAATATTTCGGGTGTAATTAAACATTTAAAAGACAATATGGCTCATTTGGCTGATGATCTTGATTTTGAAGAGGCCGCCAGGATTAAACTAAAATACGACAGCCTGAAACGATATCAAAGCCGCTCTACAATTGTATCTCCGAATATTACTGATGTAGATGTTTTTTCAATTGAAGAAGATCAAAAATTTGCCTATATAAATTATTTAAAGGTTATAAAGGGTTCGATAATACAGACATTCACGCTCGAAATAAAAAAAGCTTTAAATGAAACATCTGTTGAGTTGCTACTTTCGGGAATAGTTGAGATAAGGCAAAAAATATATAGTAATGCAAAGGAGGTTCTGGTACCCTTTAAAATGGATTTCGAATTGGAAAACATTGTTTTTAAAATCCCTAAAATAGGAGAGAAAAAGGAATTATTGGCACTTTCGCAGCGAAATGCCAAGTATTTCAAACTCGAAAAAGAAAAACAAACGGTCTTTAAAAATCCTAAAATACGAGAGGACGAATTGCTGGAAACAATAAAAAAGGATTTGCAATTAACAGAGAAACCCAGGCATATTGAATGTTTTGATAACAGTAATTTACAAGGTTCCCAACCTGTAGCAGCATGTGTGGTATTTAAAAATGGGAGGCCAAATAAAAAGGAGTACAGACATTTTAATATTAAAACAGTTGAAGGGCCAAATGATTTTGCATCGATGGAAGAGGTAGTTTTTAGAAGGTACAGCCGGCTACTGGACGAGAATAAATCACTGCCACAACTCATTGTAATAGATGGTGGAAAGGGGCAATTGTCATCAGCAGTTCAGGCATTGGAGAAATTAAACTTAAGAGGTAAAATATCAATAATAGGAATTGCAAAAAAATTAGAGGAAATATATTTTCCGGGTGATTCTGTACCTGTTTATATTAATAAAAATTCTCAAACATTAAAGGTAATTCAATATCTTCGGGATGAAGCACACCGGTTTGGAATTTCATTTCACCGAAATAAAAGGTCAAATGATTTTATAAAGTCTGAGTTGAATGAAATAAGTGGGGTAGGGGAAAAAACAACACAAAAACTGCTAACCGATTTTAAATCAGTAAAGACAGTAAAAGAACAAACGCTTGAAAATCTAATAAAAAGTATTGGAAAGGCAAAGGCAGGGATTGTTTATCAATATTTTCATGAATTAAACAAATTTTAGTCAAAATTCTTTTTAACGCGCACAATTAAAAATAAGTAAGGGGTTTTTGGGCTAAACCGATATTCTGGACGAAGCAATCAAATACAATCATATGCTCACAATTATAATTGCTTAAAGTAAATATAATCAACACCTTATAATCGCAAATGGCAGTAAAATAAATCCAGTTTCAATCCTGTTAAACCCCCTGAGATTTTAATATTATTGCTTTTAAAGGGAAAATTGTTGATGGTTTAAATCTGACGGGGAGAAAATAATGTTTCTTATAAATGTTTTCAAACCACAAATTTTTTAAAGCGGAAATTTTAAAAAGCCGGTCTGTATTTATCATCTGCTTCGAGTAATCCCAAATAACTAATAAAACGCGATAGGGCAATTTGATTATTTTTAACGGCAGTTTTTACAGCACAACCTGGTTCGTGGGTATGCGAGCAGTTATTGTATTGGCAGAAAGCGGAATTTTTAAAAATCTCGGGAAAATAATGCGAAATTTCCCAGGCTTCCATTTCGAGCATTCCAAATGCCTTTATTCCGGGAGTGTCGATAATATATCCTCCGAAATTTAGTTTATAAAGAGCCGAAAATGTAGTTGTATGTTTTCCGGTGTTATGAGAATCTGAAATATCCATCGTTTTCAGTTTTAACCCAGGTTCAAGAATATTGATTAGGGTTGATTTACCTACTCCACTGTGTCCGTTAAAAACATTAATTTTATTTTTGAGGGCATCCTTTAAATCATCAATTCCCTCATGTGTTGTAGCCGAAGTTAATATACATTGATAGCCTATAACAGAGTATATATCAGTTAGTTTTTTTAGCTCACCGGACTGTTCTTTGTTTAGCCTGTCGGTTTTATTGAAAACCAGGAGAACCGGAACGCGATAAGCTTCAGCAGAGGCCAGGTACCTGTCGATAAAAGTAGTTGTAGTTACCGGGAAATTGAGGGTTACAACCAAAACCGCCTGATCGATATTTGCTGCAATTATGTGCGATTGTTTTGATAAATTCTGCGAGCGCCGAATAATATAATTCTTTCTCTCGGAAATAGAAGAAATAAGCCCGATGTTTTTTTCATTCAAGCCACCTTGAACAGTAAAAAAAACATGGTCGCCAACTGCAACGGGATTGGTGCTTTTTATGCCTTTAATCCTGAAATTACCTTTGATTTTACATTCATACAATTCACCATTCTCGGTTTCAACAGTAAACCAGCTGCCTGTAGATTTTATAACTAAACCCTGTTTCAAGTTTAAATTTTCCACAAAAATAACCAATTTAATACAAGAATGAAATGCGGTAAAAATGCATTTTTTCACGTGAAACAATATGCTTACATATTGTTAATCAGAAAGATGCAGAGTAAATAGTAGTGAAAAATGTTATATGGAAAACGACTAATCCCAATTCAAAATAATCTTGCCGCAATTTCCTTCCTCCATAATTTCGAAAGCCTTCAGAAAATCATCAGAAGGAAAGCGATGCGTTATTACAGGTGAAATATCCAATCCGGTTGTCAGCATCATTTCCATTTGGTACCATGTTTCATACATTTCACGCCCATAAATACCTTTCAGGGTAAGGCCTTTAAAAATGAGTTTGCTCCAGTTGATTTGAGTATTTTGAGGCAATAAACCAAGCAAACTAATCTTTCCGCCGTTATACATGTGGTTAACCATATCGTTAAATGCAGCAGGCGATCCCGAACATTCAAGGCCGATATCGAAACCTGCCACCATTTCATGCTTCGACATGGCTTCGGCGATGCTCTCTTTTGTTGGATCGATAACCCTTGTTGCACCCATTTTACGGGCTAAATCACGGCGAAATTCACTCAGGTCGGTTCCAATAATATTCCGGGCACCCGAAAATTTGCAAATAGCCGCTGCCATGGCACCAATCGGGCCACCAATTCCGGTTATTATAACATCTTCGCCCAGTAACGGAAACGAAAGTGCCGTGTGTGTGGCGTTTCCCAGTGGATCCATAATACTCATCATTTCGTCTGAAATTCGATTATCGATGTGTAATACATTCTTGGCCGGAACTACAATATATTCAGCAAATCCACCATTTCGGGTTACCCCGATCCCAATGGTGTGGTCGCAGATATGTTGGCGTCCGCGACGGCAATTTCGACAAAATCCGCACGAAATATGGCCTTCAACGGTTACACGTTCACCTACCTTAACCCGGTCTACTTCAGAGCCAACTTCAACCACTGTACCCATAAACTCGTGGCCAATAATCAACGGAGTTTTAATGGTTTGCTGTGCCCATTCGTCCCATTTATAAATGTGTAAATCGGTGCCACAGATAGCAGATTTTTTTATTTTTAATAATACATCGTTTGGGCCTATAATGGGTATCGGAACTTCTTCCATCCATATCCCCTTTTCGGGTTTACTTTTTACTATTGCTTTCACTTATCATTAAATTAAGGTTTGCAAGTTATTACAAATCGAAGTTTTAAACGATAACTTAAATCAGGAATTTACCACATTAAAAAATGACATAAATGACATATAATGAATGAATTAACAAAAGTTATTTAATACTAATTTATTGACTATCAGATAAGCCAGAAAAAATTACTACAGATTTTGCTGGTTAAAATACTTTTGCGAAATAAATTTTATTGGGTACCACGATGCCAAAAATCCGATAAACAGCACGACTAAAAAAATGATAATGATATCGGAAAAAACAATTTGAACCGGATAACCGCTAATTACAAAAGTTCCATTATCGGGGAAAGAGATTATTTCGAAGGTTATCTGTAACCAGCAAACAAAAAGACCCAGCAAGGTGCCGGCAATGGCCCCGGCAACCGAAACCATCCACCCCTCAAATAAAAATATCCGGCCAATTGTCTTTGTCGATGCTCCCATGCTCCTGAATATGATTATATCTTCTTTTTTATCGATAATTAACATCGATAAACTTCCAAGAATGTTAAAAGATGCAACAATCAGAATAAATACCAATATCAGATAAGCAGCCCATTTCTCAGACTGCATGGTTTTGTAAATGAGACTGTGCTGCTGATATTTGTTTTTCACGTGGAACTTGTCGCCAAGCATTCCTTCAATCTCTTTTTGTATTTTTGCAGCATCATCCAAAGGATTTAATCCCAATTCAACTGCCGAAACCTGCTGCCCGCTTTCAAACAAATCGCGGGCAAAATTATGTGATACAATTATATATTTAGAATCAATTTCCTCTAAAACCGCGAAAATACCGGCAGGGAAAATATAATTATGATTAATGGCCCTGGCCGGGTTAATAGAAACCTGCCTTCCCTTTTTCGGAACATAAACCATAAGGTGGTCGGTAAATTCGGGCCTGATACCAAGGTTGTACGCAACTCCCTGACCTACAGCCGCATAGTTAATCCCCTGGTTTTCGAGAATGAACTTCCCATCGATAATTAAACTATCGATGCCCGTATATTGAGTGTAATTTTCGGGAACTCCCTTTACCGTTGCCGGAAAAATTTCGGTACCGTATTTCAGTAGTGCAACTTCCTCAATTACTTCTGCATAATGCAAAACACCGGGCAAATTCTTTATTTTATCAAACCCCGACTCTTTTGGGTCGAACATTTTACCCTCAACCGGCGATATCTTTAAATCGGGATCAAAATTGCTGAATAAGGTGCCAATTAATTCACTAAATCCGTTGAAAACTGAAAGAACAATTACCAGGGCCATGGTACCAATCGTAATACCGATTATCGAAATCGCAGATATTATGTTAATAATGTTCTGTTTCTTTTTCGAAACCAGGTACCTTCGCGCTATAAACAATGGTAAATTCAAAGTTTTTCAGAATTAATCGATATTTTCAAAAAAAAATTGAACTCTTATTTATGTATGAATAAGCTTATTTATGTTGTCAATATAATCAAGACTATCGTCGATATAAAACTCAAGCCCGGGAATTATTCTCAACGATTTGCCCAGTTTTTTACCCAATTCTCCACGTAACTGTTTGTTTATCAATTCAATTTCTTTTAATATTTCAACTGCAAATTCAGAAGGAAAAATGCTTAAATAAATCCTTGCAATGCCTAAATCTTTAGTTACGCGAACCACAGTTACACTGATAAGTTTCCCCACGAATTTGGTTTTATTCACTTTTAATAATATTTCGGCCATTTCGCGATGAATAAGTCGCGAGATTTTGTTTTGACGTGTACTGAGTTCTTCCATCGGATTAATATTAAAGTTTTAAAGGTTCAAAATTACAGAAAAAGCGCGAAAGAGTAAAAATATAAGCAAAAGCACAAGCTTTTATAATGATGCGCCCCAATACCCGGAATTTTTATTAGTTTTTGGCTGTGCTGCGGAAGGCATTTTGCAGATCCTCGTCGGGTTTAATTATATTGTAATTTTCCCAAAAACCGGGGTCGTAGCTATTAATCATTTCAACAAGGATATCGCGTTGAGTGAACGACTCATCCCTGTCGAATTTTCGCAAATCTGTTTCCTGAATATTGGTAATCAGCAACTCCGAAACGCTGTGAAATTCAGAGTTTACCCGCTCGTTTTTGCTTCTGACTTTAAATTTTACCGAAGCCTGCACATTTGATAAATGCCATTTTTGTAAATATTCCTGGTAATTTACCTTGTAATTTGTATAAACCGGCCGGGCATTTACGCCTTTGGGCTTCTTTTTAATCATTACGCTTTCGGCATTTTTCAAACCGTTCTTACTATAATGAAAATTTACATGTACAACGGCAAAAGTTTCGCGGTGAACATACATTTCGCCAATAAATCCCTCGTCGTTGAAATTGGCAACGGGCTTAAACTCAAGAATATAAACCGGGTTATCATTATACCAGATTACTTTACTGATATTATAGTTGTACAAATTCTGGTAATTTTCGTCGATAAAACTTTCAACAGTTTTAATAATATCAAGTTTTGTAATTGTAAACGGGCCACCCTGAAGCTTGAAATTCAGCCATTGGAACGGTTTTACATCGGGACTTCGGCGGCCTTTGATTATCCGTATTAAATCGTTTCGCGACGAATTTAAATAAGGCGCTTTTAAAATGTCTATTACCGCTTCCGAAACACTGATGTAATCGTTGTCCTGTTTCACTGTTTCGCGGTAAAAAGCTGTCATTAATTTTGCATTGTCGCTGTAATTCACCGATAAATTTTCCCTGATGTTTTTAAGAAGTTTTTCAGGAGTGGTAGCCACTACTTTTATCTCTTTTATCCGTATCGAAATTGGGTGCATCTCAATTATTTCATCGTCTAAAACCTGGTAAGCAGGCATGGCCGACTGGGCATACCCCATGCACGATACAATAATTGTATCGCGAATAAAATCGGGGTGGATTTTTAACAGAAAAGATCCTTCGATATTCGATATTGTGCCAATGGGTTTGTTTAATAACGAAACCGATGCGTATTTTATGGGATCATTTTTACGGAAATCGACAATTTTCCCCGAGAGAAAGAAGTATTTAACCTTAACGGAGTCTTCTTTTAATTCGACAGGAAGATATTCGTCTGTTTTTTTTAAAATAATTACCTGGTTTTCAAGATCGATAAATTTAAATTCATCCGGGTCAAATAATTGATTTAAAACAGTATATAACGAAAGGTCGTTGGCTTCGATGCTGTACTTACGGTTTGGATTAAGTATTGCTGCATCATACGAAAAATAAATGCCTGCCTGCCAGCTGATTTGGTCGAGTATGGTGTTTATCGATTGGTTTTTCTGGTTAATTGTAGGGAGTTTCGCTAATTAACCAGGATATTAGATATCAACACATTAAGTTGATAAAAGGATAAATAAAAACCCCAAAAGTACCGTCAAAACGAGTAAATTCGGGGTAATTCTTTTTTTCAACTATGGCTAAAGTAATCAATTTCGGGGAAAATATATCAAGGATCAACCTGTTTTCTCCACACCACGACAAAGAGCTTTACT
>JBBINB010000021.1:0-46314 GCA_037444065.1 Draconibacterium sp. | reverse complement strand
GTTTTAGGCATCTCCCTAATTGACAAAACCCCTGCAAATGAGCTATTTGAAAAATTAGATTACAATAATGTCAAAGAACCAGAATATAAACAGCTGTCACTCAACTTGTTTTAAGTGGACAGCAATGGAAAGATTTATGTTTTTATTATCGATATTAATCAGGCCAATTTTGTTGCCCAGCTTTCCGTTACCGGGACTTCCCCCGACTTTTGCAACCGGGAACTCCTTGTCGCCCTGCATTACTTTTATTGAATGGGCGCCCCCCTTTTCAAACGAAACCGTTGCTTCAATCCCCACGGCATCCTCACCGTAAAATCGTCTGGTTTTGTAACAAAATCAGTTTTTGGCTCCGGATAAATTCCCGGAATTTCATCCAAAAGGATCCATTATCTCTTCAAGTAACCGGGGATTTTTTATGCCAGCTTGTCTTACATGTGGGCTTCATTGTCGAGGCCGATTTTAAATCCGGGGTATTTTTCAAGCCAGCTTTCTGCATTTTCGAGCCGTTCCCTGAAATGTTCAGCTCCCCACAATATAAGTCCGCCATGGTCGTAGGCAAGCATGTACATGGGTTCTGCATGACCATTTTTATCCTGAATATTTTGCTGGCAAATTCCGGTTTTCAGGAGAAGAATCAAAATCAAAAGGAATAGGTTTTGTTTGCTCATGGTTGAATTTCAGGTTGAGTTATTTAGGCTGCCATAATTTTAATCAAACATCCGAATCATACAAATCAATTTCGCGTGCCATTATAATTTGATTTAACTATATTTGAGTTCAGGTTATAATGCTGTAAATATCAAATCATGAGTAATTTATACAGAAAGGGACTCGTTATTGCACTGATTTTATTTTTTCAAACAAATCTGCATGCGATAAATCAGCTTGAGAAAAAAATCGTTCAAATTCAGGTTGAAACGGTAAATGATAAAATAAGGGGTGGTTTGCTCGGACAGATTCTTGGAAACCTCAACGGGATTCCCCGCGAAATGAAACATACCGAAGAGCCAGGTAGTGCGGAAACCTACACCCCTTCACTACCAAACGGCGCCTGGACCGATGATGACACCGATTTCGAGTGGGCGTACATCTGTGAAATGCAAAAACACAGAAATGTATTTTTGTCATCCGAAGAAATTACCCGGCTTTGGATAGAAAGAATAAATAACCGGATTTGGTGTTCAAACCGTTATGCCCGCTATGTTTTAGTTTTGCAAAATCGAAGTTTTTAGGGCAATTTTAAGCAACCAATAAACCTGTTGAACCATGAAGAAATTTCTTTTGATCTTTATTATTCAGATTCAGTTTATAAATATCATTTATTCAGCCAGTTCTTATGCCAAATGGACAACTTCTGAATTAACGCTCGATAATGGTATTGTACGGAGAATTATTGAACTGCCTTCAAAAAAAGGAAACTTAAATACTACTTTATACCAGCCGGTTGTAGGTGATTTCAGCTATTTTATGCAGTCGAATTCCGATTTTCAGTTTGAAGTTAATAACAAGGCCTATTCGGGAAACAGTAAATGGAGCCTAATTGAAATTAATTCGATCTCAGATTCATTTCATGGCGAAGGGGCCGCTGTAACGATTCGGAGTGAAGACAATAAACTGGAACTTATTTTGAAGTACCTGATGTATCCCGGGTTACCGGTAATTAGAAAAAGCCTTGTCGTAAAAAACCTTACCGGAGAAGAATTCGCACTTGGGTCGGTTGATGTGGAGAAACTACAGGTAATAAATTACATACCCACTACTTTCAGTTGGATTTACAGCGACTACGGACGGCGAAAATCAATAGGGCCCTACCTCGGAAATATGCAGGATGCACTTGTAATTGTACACGATCCCGACAGGCAGTTGGGAATCGTAATCGGGAATGAGGCTTCCGGGGTAATAAAGCGGACTTCGGTTTTTTGGGATGCCGCCGAAATATCAAGCGGTCTGACCCACAAAACCGACAGGTTTCCTTTCCGGAAGTGGATCCGTCCGGGCGCATCATTCGAAACGCCACAGGTTTTTACAATGGTTTACAATAACCACCGCGATGCCGGGGAGCTATTGAATACCGCAGTACCCGACTTTGTAAGGAAGTACATGGGGATCAGGCTTTCGGCTTTACAGGAAAAACCCACATTTGTTTATAATACCTGGCACCCGTTTGGGAAGAACATCAACGAAAAGCTGGTGATGGAACTTGCAAAGGCAGCAGCCGATGCAGGAATGAAAGAGTTTATCATCGACGATGGCTGGCAGGATAACTATGGCGACTGGGGTATCGATTACAAAAAATTCCCGAACGGCCTGAAACCTGTTTTCGATTACATAAAATCGTTGGGGATGAAACCCGGCCTGTGGGTAAGCGTTGGCAGCGCTTCGCCCGAAAGTAAGGTTTATCACGAACACCCCGAGTGGTTTATACGCGATAAGAAGGGAGATTTTACCAATATCCACACCGAAAGGGACGACGGGTTGCGTTCGGCCTGTTATTCAACCGGCTGGAAGGATTACATCAAACAAATTCTTTTAAAACTGGCACTTGATTACGGGCTCGAATACATGAAACTCGATTTTGCAGTGGTGGCCAGCGCCTATGTTTTCGACAATCAAAAATCGGGTTGTTATGCAACCGATCATTCAGGGCACAAAGATCATAACGAATCGCTTTATACCAATTACGAGCGGATGTGGGAACTTTTCGACGAACTGCACGCGGCCAAACCCAACCTGTTTATCGATTGTACTTTCGAAGCGATGGGCGGGCTGCAACTCATCGATTATGCCATGTTGAAGCATGCCGAAGGAAACTGGCTTTCGAACTTCCAGGGAGAAAACGAACTGGGAGACCTTCGCATCAGGAACATGGCATGGTGGCGGTCGCCGGCTATTTCGGCAACAGCCCTGGTAATTGGCAACCCGAGGATGGACGATGCCGGCTGGGAAAATCATATCAAATCGCTGGCCGGCGCATTGCCGATAATGCTTGGCGATCCGCGCCAGTTATCGGGCGCTGATCTGAAAAAATACCGTGCTTATGCCGTCTGGTTGCAGAAAATGCAGTCGGTGTACGATATAATGAGCTACCGCCAGGATTTGCCCGGTTTTGGCGAGCCACAGGAAGGAACGTGGGATGGCTTTCAACGGCTGAACACCGAAACAGGAAATGGCGGGATTGTTGGTGTTTTCAGGCACGGTTCGCCCGAATCAAAGCGTTTGGTTACAATCAGTTATCTTGATCAGTCAAAAATTTACCAGGTGAAATCAACAGATGGGAAAATTGTAACTGAAAAAACAGGAAAGGAACTCAAAAACAAAGGATTTGAAATTTCTATTCCTGAAAAATACGCAGGGGAATTATTTGAAATCGCTGTAAAAAATTAAACTCAAACACTATGAATACTTTTAAATCGCTTTTAACAGGTATCTTTTTAACCGGAATAATTTTCAGCGGGAACAATTTTTTACAGGCACAACCTTCGGAAGATAAAATTAAAGCTGACGCAGGCGCTAAAACAAAAGAACAGTCGCTATCAGACTCGGAGAAAGCAGGAATTGAAAAAGAATATCTCGAAATTGCCCGCCACAATATTGAGCAATACCGTAAAAGCGGCGCTGTTATTATTTTTGTCGACGAAAAAGGTAACCCCCTTAAAAATGCAGAAGTTGAAATTAACCAGGTCTCACAGGATTTTTTATTTGGAAACCTTGTGTTCGATTTGGTAAACAAGGGCCCACAACTTTACAAAGCCGTACAATTTAAAGAACGCTTCAAAGCGTTATTTAATTTTGCTGTTTTCCCGTTTTACTGGGGCGCTTACGAAAATACGCCCGGAAAACCTCAATGGCAGAAAAATCAGGAAACGCTCGATTGGTGCCTGGCAAACGGAATAACCTGTAAGGGGCATCCGCTGGGCTGGACCGGTCATTCCGGAACGCCAAAATGGTTGCTCGACCTGCCCGAAGAAACTGCCACGGAGTTGTACAAAGCCCGGATTTATAACAACGTTATCGGATACAAAGGCAAAATCAATGTATGGGATGTGGTTAATGAACCGGTCAACACAATTCCCTGGGAAGATGCCCTGAAGGACAAAACAAATAACGACGGGATAAGATATAATGTCGATAAATACTCGGCTTCGCAATTTGCTCCCTGGATCGAAAAATCGTATAAATGGGCTCACGGGGCAAATCCCGACGGTCATTTTATTCTGAATGAATATTTTACACTGGCGCTTCCCGATGTCCGGCAGCGGTTTTACGATTTAATTAAAGAATTACGAAGGAGAAACACACCGGTCAGCGGAATTGGTATTCAGGCGCACGAACCGCGCGAAATGTGGTTCTCTCCGGTGGAGATGTATAAAACGTTCGACCTTTATGCCGAACTTAACCTGCCCATTCACATTACCGAATTTATTCCGCAATCATCGGGAAAAGAGATAACGGGTTGGCGGACCGGAAAATGGACCGAAGAAGCCCAGGCCGAATTTGCCGAACAGTTTTACACGCTGGCTTTTGGCCATCCGTCGGTGGTTTCAATTACATGGTGGGGACTTTCAGATGGCAATATCTGGCTTGAAGGCGGCGGTTTGATCGATAAGGAATACAACCTGAAACCTGTTTTTAACCGGTTGATGAAACTGATTAAAGAAGAATGGATGACAAAAAATGTCAGACTGAAAACCGATGAGAACGGGAAAGTCACCTTCAGGGGTTTTTACGGCAACTATAAAATAGAAGTCACAATACCAGGCGGTTCAAAGCAAATGTTTGATTTTCACCTGGCCGAAAAAGGAGCCAATTAGTTTAAATACAAACTGTAAATTTTATCCAAATGAAACCATCGCTTGTTTTATCTGTGTTTATTTTTTGCTTTGTATTTATAGGTTCCTCAAAAATCCGGACTCTTTCCGATAAAAACCTTGACATTCGGTTTAACGATCAAACAGCCCTTTTAAAGGTTACCGATATACGGGGCAATAAAACCTGGGAGCAGCTTGAGTTAAAAGACAGGTTAACGGTTGAACAAACTACTCAGGAAGGAAATACTATAAATGTAAAACTTTCAGGGAATTACAACCTGGATGTGATTTTTACGCTTACTTCTGAATCAGCGCTGGAGGTTGAAATCAGGGCTGATAAAAAGTTACAGTTCGACAAGCTGACTTACCCAGCTGCATTTCAAACTCCCGATAAGGATCATTACGTGGTTTTTACCGATGGAGAGGGCTTTTTGCTTCGTGCCGATGACACCGGATATGGGATTGGCCGTCAGATTATGCATTCAATGCGCGGGTTGTCGATGCCCTGGATCGGGATTACCGACGCCGATTTTAAAACCGGGTACGTGGCCATTGTCGACACCCCCGACGACAGCGAAATTTGGGTAAAACGATATAACGGTTTGATTTCTTTTAAACCGCTTTGGATTTCGCAAAAAGATAAGTTTGGGTACAACAGAAAAATAACCTATCATTTTTTAAGCGAAGGCGGATATGTTGCGCAATGTAAAAAGTATCGAAATTATGTAATGGCTAAAAATTCCGTTCCCCTTACTTTGACAGAAAAACAGAAACGGTTTCCTGCCATAGAAAAAATGATTGGCGCCGTGCATATTTATGTTTGGGACGATGCCCGCCATGTTGATTTTGCCCGCGAAATGAAGGTTTCGGGAATTGAAAAAGCCTTTATTCTGTGGAACCCCAATCACCTGCCTTACCCTGAATACGGTTACGATACAAATCCGAAATCGGTACTGCCGCTAATCCCCAGATTACGCACCGGCCGCGAGATGAAGATTTATCCGCATGAACCGTTTTTTCTCGACGGATACCTGGCAAGCGGGATTTTTGAGGATTACGGCGCCAGAAATCCACTTACACGGACACAGTACAAGGAAGCCGTAATTGAAATGAATAAATTTTTTGAGGATAAATATAACCAGATTGTGGGAGTGGAATGGGGCGCCGATTACGGAATCCCGACATCTGCCTATGCGCATGGAATGATGACCTTGCATCATATGTTGTACCGGTCGCCAAACCGTGAAAAAAAAGGTACGGTTTATTATATGGGCGACTGGCGTAACCCCTCGCGGCCATCGATTATGGTTGGCGAACATGTTGCCGACGATTATTACCTGAAGTGGGCAATTAACGAAAAAATCCGTGTCCCGCTGTACCAGTTGGTTTATCACGATAATATTGTAACTACCTGGCGATGGGACGATAACAGCCATAATATGCCTGAAATATGGTGAAAAAAGTGATTGTGAATTTAGGGGAGAATGATTTTTCGTATGAGGGGAAAGTGGTAAAGGCAAAATGGTTTTTGAGGGGGTAATGTACGATTTGCTTAATTCTATTAAATACTTCAATTAGTTTAAATGAATTAAAATCAGATTATTAAACTTGAATTTAGAAAATGATATTATTGACAAAAAGAATCCTGAAAATCCTGTTCTATACTTTTTTGAGTATTTATTTTTTTACAACGCGAAATCTTTACGCCACCAACTACTACGTTAACGCTTCAACGGGCAATAGTTCGAACACCGGGTTGAGCGCCGACAAACCGTTTAAAACACTTCAAAAAGCGGCTGATAAAACTGTAGCGGGCGATACTGTGTTTATGATGAACGGCACTTATGTAAAAGATTTTTCGTGGAGTTCGGATGTGGTTATTGAAAGCAGTTCGGGAACTCCCGAAAAGTGGATAGTCTGGATAAATTACCCGGGCCACAAGCCATTGATTTCTTTCGATTGCTGGCGGGCCTTTAATTTTCAGGGTTCGTACATCGAGGTAAACGGCCTGACAGTTAAGGGAAACAATTCGAACGTTACGCTCCAGCAGGCGCTGAATCAGCCCAGGACCTGCGCCAACCCGACAGGTGATTACGATGCCCGTTACAACGGGAACGGTATTTCGGCCGACGGGAGAAGCGGAAAAAGGTACCACCATCTGGTTGTCAGAAACTGCGAGGTTTACGATTGCGGTGGGGCCGGGATCAGTTTTATCCAGTCGGATTATCTTCTGGTCGAAAACAATATCGTGTACAACTGCTCGTGGTACACGGTTTGGGCAACAAGTGGCATTTCGCTATACCAGAACTGGAATTCCGACAACGAAACCGGTGTAAAAAACATCATCAGGAATAATATCTGTTACGGCACCCGACAGTTTGTGCCATCTCCGGGTTTTAATTGCGGGTTCAGCGATGGTAACGGGATTATCATCGACGATTCCGAAAACAAGCAGTCGGGCTCAACACTGGGTTCGTACAATGGGCGTACATTGGTTATAAACAACATTTGCTATAAAAACGGGGGTTCCGGCATCCATGCTTATTTAAGCAAACATGTCGACATAATAAACAACACGGCTTACCTGAATGCCCAGTCTCCTGAAATAAACGACGGGCAGATTTTTCCTAACTCATGCGATGATATCAGGATTTTTAATAACATACTGGTTGCCCCCGCAAATAAAAAAATCAATTCAAATTATAACAATGGTAAAAGTATAATTTACGATTATAATCTTCATTTTGGCGGCAATGCGGTTGCACTAACCGGTAGCCATGTCGTACAGGGCGACCCGAAATTTGTTGATGCTGCAAACAACAATTTTCATCTTCTTACCGGAAGCCCTGCCATTGACAGGGGAATTGCTTCATTATCGGGATCGGCTGCCCCTGTAAGTGACATCGATGGAAATCCACGTCCGATGGGTGCAGGATTTGATATAGGCGCAGTTGAGCACAAGGTTGCCACATCTGCAAGTGGACTGAATAATAACCATGATTTTCACATTTTTCCAAACCCGGCTTCCACCGAAATCAAGGGGTATTTCAGCGCAACCGGCAGCCAGAAAGTCGAAATCAGGTTATTCAACCTGCAAGGGCAACTTGTTGGTTCAAAGTCTGTAAAAGCAATTAACGGCAAAAACAGCTTTTTATTCCCTGTACATGAAATCTCAGAAGGTGTTTATCTTTTAAAACTTATCATCGGGAGCAGGACTTTTTCAAAAAAAGTTGAAAAGACAACTATAAATCAACCATAAATGAAAACCATTTATATCATCATTGCGCTGTCTGTAGTTCAATTTATTTTGTACGCACAAAAAGCTGAAAACAGTTCTTTTCAAAATTCTTATGTTAAGGTAAGCGACAAAAATCCTTTTTATTTCGAGCTGACAAATGGCAAAACCTATATTCCGGTTGGCGCCAATTTGTGCTGGGCAAAAGACATGGATACGCTTGAATTGTATTTCAAAAAGTTATCGGAAAACGGTGGAAATTATGCCCGGATCTGGCTTAATTTTCCGGGGCACGAAATTGAAACAGAATACGGGAAAATAAACGAACCAAACGCCAGAAACCTTGACAGGATTTTAAAAATGGCTGTTAAATACAACATCAAAATCAAACTTTGTATCGAGAGTTTCAGGCAGATTTCAGAAGAAACAACATTCTTTTCAAAAAACCAGTACCACATTTCCAAAGGTGGCCCTTTTGAAAACATGGAGGAGTATATTAAAACTGAAAAGGGAAGAGAGGCTTACCTGGACCGTCTGAAAATGTTAAAGGAACGTTTCGGCGATCATCCTGCCATTTTTGGATGGGAGTTGTGGAACGAAATGAATGCCATAAAAAGCGATGGCGTTGAAGAATGGAACGAATCAATGCTCCCGAAAGTACATTCCCTGTTTCCCAAAAATATGGTTATGCAAAGCCTGGGAAGTTTCGACCACGATGGGGCCCGTGAAATTTACCGGTACATCAACCGTTTGCCGGCGAACGATGTTGCGCAAATCCACCGCTACCTCGATTTGGGGGCCAGTCTCGATATTTGCAAAGCCCCGATGGATTTGCTAGCCAGCGATGCCATTGACGAACTGCGCTCTTACGAAGTTGAAAAACCGATGTTGCTGGCCGAAGTGGGAGGTGTTAAGCCAAAGCACACCGGGCCCATTGAATTGTATGAAGTCGGCAAAAATGGAGTTTTGCTTCACGACCTGTTGTTTGCCCCGTTTTTCAGCGGTGCTGCCGGTCCCGGCCATGCCTGGCACTGGGACAGTTACATCGACAAAAACGATTTGTGGTATCATTTTAAGCGGTTTAACGAAGCGATAAAAGACGTCGATCCGGTTCATGAAAATTTTATCCCTGTAAAAATTGAACATTCGAAGCTGCGCATTTATGCACTTTCAGGCAAAAACACAGTCCTTCTTTGGTGCCGCGATATTGAAAACCATTGGGAAAATGAACTGGCTAAGGGTGTTCCTCCTGCAATGTTGCGCAGCCTGAAACTTGATGTTGAAAGCTTATTGCCGGTTAAAGAAATAAAGAAGGTAAAATTCTATGATCCTTGGAAAAATGAATGGATGGATGGTAAAAAAACTACTGTGGTTGAATTGCCGGATTTTGAAAGATCGATTATTGTTAAAATAGAAAAGAAATAAAACCCGTCATTTTTTTGTTAATATCATAATTATTGAATAGTTTTTTTTACTATTTTCAACAGCTTTATATATAAGTCTTTTTTCCGGAACACGACTGAAAATAACTTAATCGCCATATTTAACCTGCAAAGACCTAAACTGTGTACAGAGAAATTCTACTTCTTGGATTTACATTGGATACTGTTGAAAAGTTAAGGCTGTCAACAGAGGCAATGTTTAGTGGAAAAATTAAGCTTAACCGTATCAATTCGTTAATTGATTTGAGAAAAGTTGAACCCGAAAAAGAAAATACAATTCTTATTCATATCAAAGAGTTAAACCTTGAGCAACGACGGTTCATATGGCAATTCAGGATTAACTATCCACAATCGTTAATGGTATTTTGTTCCGAAGATTTTTACGTTGCCAATTTTTCGTGGCAAAGTCAGGCAGTTTTTTTCCTGCCGCTGCCTGCCTCACGAAGGGCCATTGCATTAATGGTTAAGAAAATTGAAGAGAACAGAAAGGTTCCCAAGCCAAAAATTAAATTAAACTATCAGGGAGGGTTCGACCTGGTTAATTCGGATGATATCTGCTATTGCGAAGGCGACGGAAATTATACTAAAATATTCTTAAGAAATTCAAAATCAATATTGCTGTCAAAAAAACTGAAAGTTATTTTTCAGAAATTATCCCCTTTCCCCGAAATCATCAGACTGGGTAAATCATATATAGTGAATACGGACAACATTGTAAAAATTGATGAAAATATGGTTTGCTTTAAAGGGCAAAATGTCGATTTCGTTAAATTCCATTTGTCGCCGGTTTACATAAAACGATTAAAAGAAAGCTTGCTTATGTTCACAACTTAGAAATTATATCAGCCTTAAAAACCAAACAAATGAAAACCGAATTTACCTTAGGAAGATCACCCGATAACGATATTGTTATTGAAGATCCGGTGGTTGGGAGAAAGCATCTTAACATACAGTTCATATCTAAAAATGAGATGATTATAGAAGATATGGATACGAATAATGATACTTTCGTCAATAAAATAAGGATCAAAAAAAAATTAATTACCCCCGCTGACAAAGTTATTCTGGGTAGTTACGAACTGAATAGTAATTTGCTTTTCTCTGAGGTTATTAAAAAAGTTAATGAGACAAGAACTGATTTCAGCGAAGAATTTTTCCAATTAAAGTCATTGTACGAAGCATACGAGAAAAAAATAGGGGAAATAAAAAACAAATCACAAGTAGTTCCGCTGATTATACGTGCATTTGTAACTTTGTGTGCAATGGCTGCAGCTTTCTTTATTTTTACAAATCCTCAGGTCAGGTACCCGGTAATGACGGCTGCAGGAATTCTTGGCGGGTTTGTATCCCTCGTACTTCATAAAGATTCGAAATTAAAAGACAGGATAGATATTCTTACAGCCGAACTCGAAATGGTTTACAAATGCCCGAAGTGCGGGAGAAGTTTAATTAGCAGGCGCTGGCAGCATTGGGCGGTAAAAAAGGAATGTGAAAGTTGTGGGGCGAAATGGGTAAATTGATTTCACACACAAAAAGCTGCGATTCACACACAAATTTTGGAAACTGCAAAAGACCGGCCTAGTTTTAACTTAAAATTTAAAAATGGATGCAATGGAAATTAAAGACACAAACAGCAATTCGAAAGATGTTAAGAACAAAATTCAACTTAATAACCTTTCCGTAAAGCAAAAAGAAGTACTTAGAATGTCGGGGATTATTGGTGGTGGGGCCGGAATAGCAACAGGGCTGTTTACACTTTATTCAATGGATTCGCCGAATAAAGTCCCGGGTATATCGGTCGATGCAGAATTAAACCACGATCAACAGGCAACGGTTAACAATGATTTAAGTAACCCGGTGGAAATAATTTCAGACCACAGGATAACCGAGGTAAAAGATGAAAATGTTTCGTTTGGCGAAGCCTTTAAAGTTGCCCGCGAAATTTGTGGCCCGGGTGGATGGTTTGTGTGGAAGGGTAAAGTTTTTAACACGTTTTACAAAGAAGAATGGCAGAAGTTAAACCAGACAGATAAAAATGATTATCTGGCTTCAATAAAAATTAACGAAATCGGTGATTCGGAAAGCAATGTTCCTGAAGAAGTTTATACTGTTGATGTGAATTCGTACAGCGAGCCCTCAGAAAATGACATAGAATCTGAAGAAGAAGTTACGAACAGCGATATAATACAGGGAGAAATAATTACACTCGACGACGATTCGGAAATTGAAAGCAATGGATATTTTGAATTGCCCGATGATATTGAAATTACAGTTATTTCTGATGAAGAATCGGCAATGATTGAGAATATGGTCTTCGATTCGTCGGAATTAACAACTTTTCCGTGGGAGAGTTCTGATGAAAACTCAATGATAGAGACCAGTATTTCAGATCAGGTTACAATTCCAGCTGATATTGACCAGGATTTGGAAGAAAATGTAATAGTCAATCCTGAAGAAATTAAAGAATACCCCTGGGGAGAAACAATGGAAAATTCTGTTGATCATGCAGGAAATACCAGCGCTGAACCGGTAATCAGCGAAATAATTGAGGAACAAATTCAGTCCGATTCATTCTCGGGTATTGAAGAATTTCCATGGGGTGAAAAAAATGAGAATTTTATTCCTGGTTCAAACGGCGAAGTAATTTCATCCGAAACGGTAATTGAAACCAACGAAGAAGAAATTGAAAATATTGGTATTGTTCTTCCCGAGGAAGAGCCCGAGGTGGAAGTATTAAGCCAGTTGCCCCCCAGTTTCAACGATATAACTGAATTTCCCTGGGGAGAGCCCATACCGCATTCAACTGTAGAACCGAATAGTATTGATAATGATATTTTCGGGAATAACCCAGACCACCTGGATTCATTAACCAACAGCAACGAACATTAAAACTTTAAAACGATGGAACTGCTGAAATTCAGGTGCAATAACTGTAGAAATCATTCTGTAATAAACGCTAAAAAAATTGTCCCTTTTTTAGGGAAAATTATCAGTGTGAAATGTGGCAATCCATCGTGCAACACCATGCAAAAAATTAAAGTTCCCGCCTTGTAATACTAAAACATTATACAACTGAAAATGAAAATAATAAAGGTTAAATGTCTTAATTGTATGGAAATCACATCAGTGCTGAAAGAGATCCTGATTCCATATCAAGGAAAGGTAATTTCCCTGAATTGTTCTAATCAGTTGTGTGGAAAACCAATGAAGGTGAATGTGCCGTTTTTTAACAAAAGAGAAGCCCCGAAAACGGTTAATCATCCCGAAACTGTACCAACACAAATAGTAAGACAAAACCGGCACGAAATGGGAACGGCTAAAATAAGGGTTCTGAAAAACGATAAAACCGATGAACAGGTTTTTGAACTAAAAGAAGGAAATAATAAAATAGGCAGGTATAGCCTGACAGATATCAAATCTGTTCCTGATATCCCGATTTTTACCCAGGATAAAATGATATCGCGTAATTACCATTGTGAAATTATTGTGCATAAAAAAGAAAAATTTATCGAAGCTATTCTGAGGGATACGAATAGTAAAAATGGCACGTTCCTGCCTGGTTCAGAGAAACGGCTGAACCCTGTCGACGAAATTTTTTTGAAAGACAAGGATGTTTTTATTATTGGCGAAACAAAAATAAAGATAGAACTAAGCTGAAAACTTAAAATCCCGGGAAACCATGAACCAGGAAGATTTTAAAAAAAGGTATAAATACGATCCAACAAAAGACCGGCTTGGCGAAGGCGGTTTTGGCGAAGTATTTAAAGCCTATGATACCTTTCTGGATAAATGGGTGGCAATAAAAATTTCGAAGGTAAAAGCTGACTTTCAGGAATTAAGATTAAGAAACGAAGTTGATATTTTAAATCACCTGCCTGCCCACCCCAACGTGGCAAGGTATGAGGAATGTTATACCTTTAAAACGATTTCGGGAGAACACGATTTTGCGATACTTCAGTTTTACGATGCAGGCAATCTTTTACAGGTCTTAAAAAAACACGAGCTTTCCTTAAGCCAGAAATATTTTTTACTTGCTGGTTTGTTGGAAGGAATCCGGTTTATCCATTCGCAGGGAATCATTCATCGCGACTTAAAACCCCAGAATGTGTTGGTTGTTTGTCGCGATAACCAATTCATTCCCAAAATCACCGATTTTGGAATCAGTAAAAAACTAAATTTTGCAAAAGCGACACAATTCAGCAATTCGTTAATTGGTGCGGGCACAATCACTTATTCATCGCCCGAGCAACTTGCTGACAATGCAATCCGAAAAAACACAGATTTGTGGAGTTTTGGAATTATTGCTTTCCAGGTACTGACGGGTGAAACACCGTTTAACTCAGGTACTCATAGCACATCGAGCGAATTAGGCCGCCAGGAAATGATGAAACAAATAAACTCGGGGAAACTGCCCGATTCGATTAATGAAATACCCGTTCCATGGAAAGATATTATTATTAGGTGCTTAAATATTGATCCTGATAAAAGAATAAAAAATGTTGAGGGCTGTATTGAAATGCTAAAAGGATTAACCCCGTCTGAACAAGGGAAAAAAACCGGCAATAAAATAATTCTCGAAAACGATGAAACACAAATTGCAACAGGTAATACAAAACAGAAAACGCGCAGGTCAAACTCCCGAAAATTAAACAAAGCCGTTTACATTAGCCTCGCGTTAATTCTTCTTATGGCAGTTGCTTATTTTATTTATAACTCAAAAAATACGCCTGCAGCAGAAGAAATAATCCAAACCCAATCCGGTAATCTGCAAAAAGGGGAACAACAGGTGGTTGAACCGGAGGAAAGTGTTGATACCATCAATTCAGAAATCAGGGCCGGGACGATTACCGAAAACCAGCCAGTTACCGAAACCGGGAAAAAAGAACATTCTGCCGTTCCTGTAGTTGGCGAAATTGTTTTCCCCAACGGGAATATTTATACCGGACAACTTTTAAACGGTAAAATGCACGGTAAAGGCAAATTATGGTATAAGTCGGGAGGACCTGTTTCAGAGACAGATCCGATGGAAAAAAGACGGGCCGAAGCAGGGGACTATATAGAGGGGGACTGGAATGAAGGCGAGTTGTACAAAGGATTTCTGTATAGTAAAACAGGCACATTAAAATCCAGAATTCTTATTGGAAGAAAATAATTGTTATGAAAAACCCATTCAGGATATTGGTAATGATTGTGTTGTTGATTATCGCTAATTCACACAATCTTTTCGCTCAAATTGCTTTTGTATCTGAAAATATAAAACAGGTTTATTCAAATCTGCCACAATCAATTAAAGAACAGGTACTTTCTGCCGAAAAACAAATTAGGAAAGCCTCTTACCATAAGCTGAATTTTAAAGGGGAACATGTTGAAATTGTGGTTAGGTATAATAATTACAACGAAATAGAGCATATCGGGTTGTTTGTTTTCGATGAAAACAATGGATTTTCAGATATGAGGGAAGTACTCGATTTTACCGAAAGGTTGCTTTTAATCTCTGCTTTATCAGGCAACGAAAATTTTATTAGCGAAGAATATATAAAAGACAGCATTGTTGTAAACCTGAATGGAACAAAAGTAAAACTCAGGGATAAACAGGCAATTATACAACATCTGGGTACAAACAAAACATCTGAATTTAATATCAGGCGAAATTCGGAAGCATTTATGCTAAGTTGGAAACTGGCTTATAATAAAGTATTTACCATTAAAATACCAAACAATTATTCTGTAATTACGGGTCAAACAAAAGATGAACTTGAAAAAAATCTGTTACGGAAAATTAAAAGTTCGAAGACCATAAGCATCGATAAAACATTGCCTGTCAAGTCGCAATTAAGCCTTATAAATGGCAGCATTTATAAACTTCTCGGCCAGATTTATTCCACCACTCCCGAATTAACCTCAACAAAATACTACCAGGTTACCAGTGAAATTGTACCGGTTTTCGAAAAAGCGCATTATAAGGAATCAATAAGCAATTTGTTTTTGAATTTAATCAACTCATCATTAAGGCTTAAAATGGTTCATAAAATGTATGGGGGGACTGATGAAAAATATGTACTTAAAATCAATAATCTATATTCAAATTTTGCCAACGACTTCGATATCTGTTTTGGATGGCAAAACGATAACCGCGAGAACTTAAAAGCAAGCATATTCTTTAGCCACAAAACTTATAATTACAATCACCTTTTGGTAATTAACACCAGCGTAAACACTGTATTTAAAAAAGACGGAGAAATAGATGGAATATTTATGACATTTATTCCGCGCGAGAAACTAATTGGCCCTGATTCAAAATAAAAAACCTATGAAACTAAAATTTTACCTAATCTCATTTGCGATTCTAATTAACCTGGGTAGTTATTCACAAACCGGAAAAGTTACGGTGAGCATTATCGACGGGATACCCGATAAACAACTACAGGCCAGGATAGAGCAAAATTCCTCAATTATTTTATCTAGTCTGAATGATGCTTACCGGAAAAACCTGGAGAAACCATTGTTGGATTCGAATGTTTTATCGCCCGATGGCGATGAAAAATTAAACGATTTGTGGAGCGAAGGGCACTTCCGCTGTGCATCAATCAGAATTGCCGAAGTAGCCGTTCAAAGGGGGGATATTTTCCAAATAAGGAATATCCCGATTATTTATGGCGATTCAGACCGGTTCGATGTTGTTATGGAATTTAATACCGAAGGAAAAGTCTCCGATTTTTATATTGCACTGGAGGCACATCAGTATAAAAGCGTGCTCGACGCCACAAGTGTAATCGACCGCACCCGAAGGGAAATAATACTTGGTTTCCTTGAAAACTTAAGGACTGCCTATGTTAAAAAAGACATTGAGTATATTGAAAAATTGTATAGCGATAAAGCGTTGATAATTACCGGGAAAGTGCTAAAAACCGACAACACTTCAACAGATTCATATCAGAAAAGCCTGACAACAGATCAGATAAAATACCAGGTTTTAACAAAAGGGGAGTATATCGATAAACTTAAAAAAGTCTTTTTTGGGATCAGTTATTTAAAACTCGACTTTAAAGACATAGAAGTTGTTAAACACAGGAAACACCCCGATTTTTACGGTATCAGGCTTCTGCAAATTTGGGATACATCGATCTATAAAGATGACGGGTTGCTATTTCTGCTGGTTCAGTTTAAAGATAACGAGGATCCGATTATCTGGGTCAGAACATGGCAGGATGCCACAAAAACAACTATCGACGATGCATTCGGTTTACATAATTTCAAAATAGCCAATACAACTGTTCAATAAAAACTCACTCAAAAATCAACCTGAAATGAAACTCAAATTCAACCTTAAACCTATCCTTTTATTATTGGGATTGTTGGCTGGCATTAATTCATTCAGCCAAAACATGGAAACCATGTTAATTGAAAACATGGAAGCAACATCAATGATCTTTCCGGCGGAGTGCTCCCCCGAACATTTGATTATCGTGATTAACAGCTCTTTGACAGAACTGAAGTTCGAATCCAATATGCTGTTATCCGAAGAATTTCTGGTTTTGCATAACCCCGGTGAGAATCAATACATAATTTGCCACGAGAAAATGAAGTTTAAACTTACTGTATCGGGGCCAAACCTTCAGTCGGAAGACATCGATATTTTTGATTACGATAAACCTCTTGCATTTCGTATTAGTGCAAATACAGCTAAAGGAACAGTTAACATTATTACAAACCCCAGGAATGCAACGGTTATGTTTCCGGGGCTAAATAACATGGTACTGTCAACAAATCAGCCAATTACCAATGTTAGCGGGAAGTATAAGGTAAGTATTATAAAAGCTCAATACAAAACCGTCGATACTACTATTGTAATCCCCCGCGATGCCGAAAAAACATATAATATTGAGTTAATCCCGATGTTTTCAAGAATTAAAATCGATTTAAAAACCGACGACAATAACACGGTTTTTCAAAAAGCGCCTGTTTTATGGGTTGATTCAACTAAAATTATATTGGAAGCTTTGGTAAAATCAGGTTTACACCGGAGTTTTTTCGATGATGCCGAGCTCTATAAATTATACGAAGGAAATATTATCCCTGTACCCGAAGGGATGCATAAAATAAAAGTTGAAGCCGAAGGTTTTGTTACAGTGGAAAAAACCATCGAAGTCAAAAGCGGGAAACTTATTAACCTGCCAGTTACCCTCGAAACTATTTACGGGTACCTGACATTTGTTGATAAACAGTTTGCCGAAGGGGCAACCGTTTTTGTTGATAATCAGAGAATAGGGCAGGTGCCCTTGTTTAAGGTTAAAACAAAAATCGGGGTGCATAAAATCAGGTACGAAAAACCCGGATACATACCATTGTCGGAAGAATATGAGGTGGTTGTGGAAGACAGGAAGGTTACCGATGTTGATGTGGCAATGTTTGTTGCCCGAAAAGTGAGTTTTGAAACAACTCCTTCATTTGCCGAGGTATTTATCGATGGTAACCGGATTGGCTTTACACCCACTTCCGCGATAGTTAACGAAGGTACCCATAATTTATTGATAAAGAAAAGCGGTTATGCCACCGAAAAATTTACCAAAACAATAAACGACAAATCTCCTGACAACGAAATTCAAAAAATTGAACTACGCGCCATTTTTCCGTTAACCTTAAAGAGCGAAAAACAAGGACTGGATGTGAAAATAGAAGGGAGCGGCAAAAATAAAAACATCGTTGTCGATGAAAAATACAAAACCCCTGCAAACATTTCCCTTCCTTACGGTAAATACGATGTAAAATTAACAAGCGGCAGGAAAACATATTATAACGGAACGATAAACCATAAAGAAGGGATCCAGCGCAGGGGTAAAATGCCCAACTATTCAAAATCTTCATTTCGCGTATTGGAAGGGAGTATCGGGACGAACCAGAGAAACGGCAAAGTATTTAATAGTAAAGACTTTAATGACATCAATAATTTTGAAGCAGGTATTGGGCGCTCACAGGTATTTCCAGGGTCAGGGTTATCATCGGCAATTATCAATTTTGAATACGATGTAATAAGCGCCGATACAGCCGATTTCAAAGCGCTGTCGCCTTATTTGTTCTTCTTAAACTGGGATTGGCGCATTGGCGGTTCTGTATTGCGGCAGTTGGATGTAAACCTGCTGGGAAGGGCTAAATATACTCCCGGGCTTAAAATTATCGACATTAATATTCCCGGATTAACCGATGCTCAAAAACAAAGCTATTTCTACGGGTTCGAAGTTTCTACCCGCCTTTCTTATTTAAATCTGAATTTCAGGTTTGGAAGACAGATAAACATGGGGAAACTTAACCTCTGGGACGAAGTTGGCAAAAAGTATTTTGAAGAAGGAATTGAATTGTTAAGAACAGACCAATGGGTTGGCGCACTTGGAATTACGCTTAACGGGAAAAATTATAATTCGAATTATATGTGGAGGCTTTGGCAAAATCCATTGGTTGACCCAATGAAGAAAAAGACCCGGAAAGAACGCGTTGAAAACGAAGGTAATTTTATTAACAAGTTAAAATTCTGGGAGTCCTCCAAAGAATCAAATTAACGGCCACAATCAGCTTAAACACCGCAAAATACCCTAAATGAAAGTTTTAAGTTATTCAGATACCGGCACGCGCTTAAACAATGAAGATTGGATAAGCCTGACTGATTATGCTTTCGTTTTGTGCGACGGTGTTGGCGGAATAGACAAGGGAGAAGTTGCAAGCAGATTTGTGGGCGAGTCGTTCATCTCGAAAATAAGGACCGTAAAAACCAGCGGGATAAATATTGAACTCATTCAGAAACTGATAGTAGAAATTCAAACCGAACTGAACCATAAAGTAATAAATCAGCCCGATTTATTGGGGATGGGGACCACGTTTTGTGCTGTTGTTTTTTCGGATAAAGACCTGATTTGCGCCCACATTGGCGATAGCAGGATTTATATTATCGACATAGTCGAAGAAAAATACTGGAAAACCACTGATCATTCTTTGTCAGGAGAATTGGTAAAATCAGGTATTATTAAAGAGTCAAAACGACAGAATCATCCGTTTGCAAACCAATTAACAAGGGCTATTCAGGCTGTACCCGATATGGGGTTGGCAGTTGCAGATATTCACCGGTTCTATAATATCAATTCAAAACACCTGATATTTATTTGTTCCGATGGAGTTAATGAGGCTGTAAACGATTTCGATTTGGTTAATTTATTATGCAATAAGGATTTAACAATTGATGAAAAGTTTGCAGGAATCAAAGAAAGTTGCATTCAGAATTCAAAGGACAATAATTCAGCGATTTTGGTACAGCCCGATGACGATTGTATGCAACCAGGTTTTTCACCTGAAAAAACCTCATGGATTTACCTGAGGAATAAAGAAAACCCCGGTTCTGGGATAAATAAGGAAGAACCAGTGAATAAATCGGTGTATAAAACATTTCTGTATCGAAAAAGAGGCGGAATATTGTTTATATCAATTGTGTTGACAATAATATTGCTGGTTATTTTATTGATATTGAATTAATTAATCTGTAATAATATGCAGGGGGTAACCGAAAAACCTTAAGAGTAGGAAAAACTAAAAATCACACATTATGATTACACTTAACAAAAAATCTAAGCTTTTCGCATTAATTTTTGCGTTTGGATTACTTCTGTCGTCGTGTTCGCTTACATTGCCGGTAAATGCAACAGGATATGCTGTTGGCAGCAAAGTTGGAACTGCAACTGCTACCGGCTATCTCGGGGTCATTTTTTTAGAAGCCGATGCCAGTATCAGAACTGCTGCGCAAAATGGCGGGATAACAAGAATTTCGTCGGTTGATATTAAAAGAACAAGTATTTTTGGTATTATAGTAACTTACGAAACAATTGTAAGTGGCGAATAAAAGCTCAACAGGGGCTGGCTAAAAAGTCTGAAATCGCCACCAAAACTCAAAAACTCAAAATTTGCACTAATTTTATTTTACTGAAATTCAATGCTTTGTGTTCTTTCGTGTTTTAATGATTTCGTGGCAAAACGATTAAAAAATACTTTTTGGACAGCCCCTGTTTTTATAAACAACAAACCTAAATTCAATAAATGAGAAATATTATTTCTGTTTTATTTTGTATTGTAACACTTCTGGGCTGTAAACCAAACGACGGTATAATTCTCGATAAAGATACAACCTACAGTATTCCAGCAGGATACAAGGTGGTTCAGATTACTGAAAACGATGTTTCCCGTTACAGGTCACTTTTTTCAGCCGAAGATCAATCCTCCCTTATTTTGTATAAAATTTTATCGGGTTCCAACCACTTGATATTTATAGGAGTAGCCTATGAAACTAGCTATGAAGAATTGAAAAATGAGATTTTGGCATTGCATGAAAAAAATCCTTCAATTTTAGGCTTGGTTCAAAATAAATCCTTCACAATCGGCGTAAACCACGATTCTTTGACATCCGTTACGCACCACCTTGAGGTATTGAACTCGGGAAACAAATACATGTTTTCAGTATTAAATAATAAGCAGTTTGATGACCCAACATTTGTTAATCAATACATACTAAATCATATTAATACAAATTAGCCTGTCATGATGAGGTTTTTCAGCGCGGCATTTATTTTATTTTCCTTTGCTTCCTGTTTTTCAATTAAACCTGAAGTAACAAAAGCAGGTAAAAATTTATGGGAAGAATTTTATGTTTCACCGGGGGTGGCGCAGTATTTTATAAAACCGCTTTCGTTTAACAGCAATGAAAACCGGTTGGAAATAGATTTTACCTTTAGAACAATATCAGACAGTGTAACGGTTAATTACAGCATTTTTTCGGACGAATTTTTTAGCACACCGGTAAAAATTGCCATTTCAAACAGTTTAATAACAATAACTATTGATTCAACCATAAATTTAATTTCGGAAAAGGTTCAGAAAAAATTCAAAATAAGGCAAAGCGGCAAAATATCGTTGAACGATTTCAAGGCGCTGGCTAAAAATGGTTTGTGGACTGTTGCCCTCCACCAGGGCAATAACAGGCATCAATTTTTCCCGGCTAAGAAAACAATTAAAAAAGCAGAAACTATTGAGCAGAATATTATGCCTATGCTAAGAAACTAAATGTACAAAAATTCATTTAACGAACAGAAACCGGTGTTTCACACACAACTTTTGGCGGTTTGTTTTTAGCTGTTTACATTTATTTAGAAATTGAAATCCAAAAAAATAAACAACAACTAAAAAAAATAATTATGGAAACAATGTTATTAATTGCCTTAGTGGCCGCAGTTACTGGTATTATTACTTCAATGGGTGTACTTTATAACCTGGTTGCGAAAAACAACCGTCCTGTTCGCCGTGGAAGTTGGTAGAACAATTTGATGCAAATACAAAAAAGTCTATACAAAACGGAGGCTGTCTCAAAAGGGCAGCCTCCGTTTGTATATACAAAAATCATTTAACGAACAGAAACCGGTGTTTTACACACAACTTTTGGTTGTTCATTTTTAGCTGTTTACATTTAAATAAAATTGAATGTAAGAGAAATTCAAAACAATAAAACAATCAAATTAATAATCAACTTTTAAAAAATTAACATCATGAAAACCGTATTGAAAATCCAGATTTTAGCAGTGATTTTAGCATCAATGTTTGTTACTGCCCAGGCGCAACAAACCAGTACAGAAAATCCGGGCAGGAACAACCGCAACATTTGGTTTGGTCTCAGGGCCGGAAGCGATTTTGCATCGCCGGCAACCGATTTCGATGTAATAAAAGACCAGATAAATTCAAACATGCAGGTAGGCGCTTTTGTAAAAATGGGCAAAAAAATATTCCTCCAGCCCGAATTGTATGGAAATTTTCTTGTTGAAAGCAACGAGTTTAATTCGAGGCAGTTTGTAGCCAATTCGGTAAGGGTTCCTGTTTTGCTGGGGTTCAGGTTTTTAAACCTGGGCGTTGCAAGCGCCCATCTCATGGCCGGCCCAATGGCTACATATTATTTGAAACCTTCGTCTGAACAGCGGTACGATTATAAACTCCAGCTGGGCGGAGGAGTTGAATTGCTCAAGTTTATTTCGCTCGATGTTCGCTATTCGGCAAACCTAAACAAGGATATCAAACAAGAACTTAAAAATTTAACCTGGAACAGCGGGGTAAATGTAACACTGGGCATTATGTTCAGATAATGCAAGGTGTTCAAATGGAATAAAGGAATTCAATTTTTTTGTTGGCAGGAAATTGCCCTGTATAGGGGCGCCCCGGCACATGGTTCCCCGAACACTTTTTAAGCTCTCTGTACAGTACAGGGGGCTTTTAAATTTCATTTTTTCAACTTAAGCAATTAAAACATGCTGGTTTTTCAATTCAAATTCAGCGCGGCTGTTTGTATAAATAAGCGCCTTTTTTAATGTGTCAAATTCATTTCGTGAATTGAAAACCGTGTTTTACACACAACTTTTGGTTGTTCATTTTTAGCTGTTTACATTTAAATAAAATTGAATGTAAGAGAAATTCAAAACAATAAAACAATCAAATTAATAATCAACTTTTAAAAAATTAACATCATGAAAACCGTATTGAAAATCCAGATTTTAGCAGTGATTTTAGCATCAATGTTTGTTACTGCCCAGGCGCAACAAACCAGTACAGAAAATCCGGGCAGGAACAACCGCAACATTTGGTTTGGTCTCAGGGCCGGAAGCGATTTTGCATCGCCGGCAACCGATTTCGATGTAATAAAAGACCAGATAAATTCAAACATGCAGGTAGGCGCTTTTGTAAAAATGGGCAAAAAAATATTCCTCCAGCCCGAATTGTATGGAAATTTTCTTGTTGAAAGCAACGAGTTTAATTCGAGGCAGTTTGTAGCCAATTCGGTAAGGGTTCCTGTTTTGCTGGGGTTCAGGTTTTTAAACCTGGGCGTTGCAAGCGCCCATCTCATGGCCGGCCCAATGGCTACATATTATTTGAAACCTTCGTCTGAACAGCGGTACGATTATAAACTCCAGCTGGGCGGAGGAGTTGAATTGCTCAAGTTTATTTCGCTCGATGTTCGCTATTCGGCAAACCTAAACAAGGATATCAAACAAGAACTTAAAAATTTAACCTGGAACAGCGGGGTAAATGTAACACTGGGCATTATGTTCAGGTAATTCATTGTGTCGGACACGAAATTTCTGAAGGGAAAATTAAGTAATTACAGTTTTATTAATTAATGAAAAACTACAATGAAATCGAAAGTTGTTAAAAAATTCCTCCCCGGCTTATTTCTTCTGGTTACAATATTCATTAAAGCGAATGCACAACAAGTCGCTTTGCCGGAAGCCACATTAATTGCGGGCGAAATCTCAACACGGATATTTAGCTCTGAAAATGGGCCACAAGCATCAACAAATTTTACAATCAAACAATCTGAACCAATTTATTATGAAGGGAAAATTATTGGATATGTTTTTTATTTTTCGCCGGGTGGATATGTTATAATCCCTTCGCACCGCGAAATGCGACTTTTTTTTACGGCCTCGGGAAATGAAAATAAGAGAGCAGCATCAAACACCCTTAACACTTTTGTCAAACCCATGTTTGTTAAACATTATCTCGATTATGCCAACCAGGTTGTAACCCCCGAGAGTATTAAAAGGAACAGGGAAATGTGGGATAAGTTTTTAGCTAAAAAATAACTGCCGAACACTTTGGTTGGTAACAAACACATACACAATATTCAGACTTCAAATTCCAACTTCAACTTAAAATAGGTTATAAAGTTTACCAATAAAATGTTAGCCCCCTTCAATTTGTTTGAGAATTTCATGGTTTCGCAACTTAAGTTAAAATGAATTAAACTTTATCCTTCCAAATTAGAATTCGCTCTTTAAAAGACTCCGTTTTATCGAATCCGGATTTTCATTTCAAACTCCACGACAAAAACCGTCATAACATATTTATCCTGAAAGGTTTCAGGAATTTAAAAACAGATAACTTCCGGTTAATAAGGTCGTTTTTTTTCAGATATTTAAACGGCAGACATAAAAGGCGTTTCCTTCGGCTTTAAGCTGAAAACCCTTCCCGGTAGCCCCGATTGAGAATTTCCCCGGCACAATTGCATTCGGTTTTTCCAGCGTATTGATTATTTCGGGCTGGTTGGAATGCAGGCTTGTAATTTTCACTTCGTTATGGGCCAGCGGTTTTTTAAGTCCTTTTAAATCGATGGAAATTTCCCTTGCTTCGGCGCCGGCGTTTACAACTTTTACTATAATTTCGGAACTGTTCTTATCGAAAACGGCGCTTGCATAAATGCTGTCACGGCCCGTAAATTTGCTGTTTCCGGAGGTTACCGGCAGCACATTTGTTCCGGTATTAGCGGCAAACATTTGCTGCACATAATAATTCGGTGTCAGCACAACCGATAAATTATCAAACCAAATCATGTCGGGTTTCCATTGCCACGCATCGTAGTGTGCGAACAGAGGGGCATAGGTTGCCAGGTGCACGATATCTGCATTTCGTTCCAGGCCGGTCATAAAAGCGGCTTCGGTTATTGCCGAACGCAGGTTGTTGTTTCTGCTTTCGTGATGGGCTGCATATTCCCCGGCAAACACTTTTGGCCCGGTGCGGTCGTATTTATCGTACCGTTCCACATTTTCCAAAAACCACTCCGGGCTTCGGTAATAATGTTCATCCACCAAATCCACTTTCAGTTTCTTCATTTCTGGCCACAGGTAATCAAATCTTTCCCCGTCGGGTGTTGGCCCCGAAGAACCGATGATTTTTATTTCAGGATATTTTGCCCGAATTTCCTTTACAAATAATTCCAGCCGCTCAACATATTCCGGACCCCATTGTTCATTCCCTATTGCTATCATTTTCAGGTTAAAAGGCTCAGGGTGCCCCATTTCGCTGCGCACTTTCCCCCAAGCAGATGTAACCGGCCCGTTGGCAAATTCAATCAAATCGATGGCATCCTGTATGTAAGGTTGCAAATCTTCAACCGGCACACATTCTGTGCTTTCGTACTGGCAGGCCATACCGCAGTTAAGGACGGGCAGGGGTTCAGCGCCCAAATCTTCGCTCAGTAAAAAATATTCGTAAAACCCCAGTCCGTAACTCTGGTAATAATCGGGGAAAAAGCGGTGTTTGAAGGTATAATTCCAACGGTTAATGTTTAAGGGGCGGTTTTCGACAGGCCCCACCGTATTTTTCCACTGGTAACGCGTTTCGAGGGTGTTGCCCTCAACAATGCAACCTCCCGGGAAACGGAAAACACCGGGTTTTAGTTCATAAAGCGCCTGGACCAAATCACTGCGCAATCCGTTCTCCCTGTTTTTCCAGGTTTCGGCCGGGAAAAGCGAAATATGGTCCAAATCGGCCACTCCTTCGGTTTTTAAAATCAGGCGAACTTTTCCTTTCGCATCGGATTCCCTCGATTTTACCGAACATGAATATTTCTTCCAGGCACTGCCTTTGACCAGTATTTCACCGCTGCCAATAACAACGTCGTTACTGTTGACCAGCTCCAACAGGAATTTTTTTTCAATTGCATCGGCTGAGCGGGCAAAAAAGGAGAAATTGTAGGTATCATTTTTTTTGAACCCGATTCCCCTGAACCCATTGTTTTCGAGGCCGGTAAGTGTACGCCATCCTTTTTCGTGCAGGCGCACAAAATTCGGATTTTTATCAAAACAGGGTGCTTCGTCCATAACCTTTACATCGCCAAAGGGAGTCCATCCCAGAAGCGGATGGTCAAATTCAAACGAGCGGTTTTTAATCAGTTCGGCATAAAGTCCCCCATCGGCGCCAAAATTTATATCCTCGAAAAAAACGCCATACATTTCGGGCTGGACGGCAGCCCCGGTTTTTTCGATGTCAATCTCTAATTTAATTTGGGCTGTAAGCACCTGGCAGCTAACGACTAAGCCAAGCAATAAAAATTTGAAATTCATGGTTTATTTCTGATTTAAATGATGTTTCTCTAATTTTTTATTCTGATGACCGAAAAAGAGTAGGCAGGTAAATGATGTTGAAATAAGGATTCAACTTTAATTTTACCAACTGAAGGTTGCACGTTTTTATCTGCCGGATTTCCCTGTAAAACTGTAATTTCTGCATCCGAAGCGTTTATTTTTAAGGGCGATAAATCAATTTCCGATGTAACTCCGACCGGGAGCAGGTTTACCATTTTCACAATAAAATCGTTGGTGGAGCTGTCTTTAACCACCGAAACGGCAACACGTTTTTTAACTTCGCTGCTTTTATCTGAAAGGTTTATGTTTGAAGGGATGTAAACATTTCCTGAATTATTCCCGAACATTTTTTGCACAAAATATCCCACGGTTGGTTTTACTTCGGTATTGGTAAAATAAATCAGGTTGGGGTTCCACTGTGTAAAACCTTCTTTTGCCAGCAAGGGTGCATACGAAGTCATTTCAACAACATCGGCATTTCGTTCGACCGAAAGCAGGTAAAGCGCTTCGGAAAGGGCGGTTTCGATGTTATTGGGGCGGCCGGGCAGGTGGGCAGCATATTCGCCAAGATAAACCTTTGATTTTGAGCGATCGTAGCGGTCGTAAAAATCCTGGTTGTGTATAAACCAGCCCGGGGTTTGATAGTAATGTTCGTCAACCATCGGCACTTTCAGGCGTGTGGCAAGTTTCCAGCCCTCCTCATAATCGGTCCCGGTATAAAACGGCCCAACGGTCCCGATAACCGTAATTTCAGGGTGTTTTTCCTTTATCGCATTGAAAATCATGGTAAAGCGTTCTTCAAAAACCTCCGAAATCAAATCCTCATTTCCAATGCCAATGTATTTCAGGTTGAAGGGTTCAGGGTGGCCGGCTTCTGCACGGATTTTACCCCATTTCGAATTTTTATCGCCGTTTGCCCACTCGATCAAATCAAGTACTTCCCTGATGTATTCGTCCATTTCGCACATAGGAATTCCTCCCTGCTGCCCGTGCCCGCAAACAGATGAATTCTGGCAAGGCACACCCGCTGCCAGCACAGGAAGAGGTTCGGCGCCAATATCTTTGCAAAACTGAAAGTATTCGAAATAACCAAGCCCCGCCGACTGGTGGTAATTCCAGATGTTCCGTTGCGGCACGCGGGTTTCGAGGGGGCCAACGGTGCGGTTCCAGCGGTAGATGTTTTGAAGCCCGTCGCCATGAGCGACACATCCCCCGGGAAAGCGCACAAAACGCGGTTTGATATCGGCGATTGCCTGTGCCAAATCGGCGCGCAACCCGTTTTTACGGCCCATAAACGTATTTTGCGGAAATAGGGAAATCATATCCAAAGCCATTTTCACTGCTTCCTTTGGAATAATTTCAATTTTTGCCCTGGCTTCAGTTTTCTTAGCCGTTAACTGCGTTTCCAGTTTTTTCCAGTTACTGCCCATGTTTTTGGTTTTCGATTCTGCCAGAATTTCCCCGTTTTCAGCAACCAGCCTTACCAGAAGAGCGCTTTTCTTTCCGCGAAGGGCTTTTGCAAAAACCGAGAAATTATATTTTTCGCCCTGTTTAAGGGCAATCCCGTTAAAACCTTCGTTCACCAGCGCTGCTCCCGGTTTTTCTATGTCGAGCACAATAAAATGTTTATTGCCGGGATGAACAGGAGCGACCGAATCGAGGGTATAACTTATCCCTTCGCCTGATAAACTCCAGGCTTTAAATGCATTCCATGTTGGGTCGCTGCCCTTTCTGTCGGAAAGCTGGTATTCAAAGCCGCGGTTTTGAATTAGTTCGGCGTACAAACCGCCATCAGCGGCGTAGTTGATATCTTCGAAGAAAATGCCAATCAACATATCGCTGATTGCTTTCTTTCTTTCAGGAAGAATTTTTATTTCTGCTTTTACCGTATTCAGATCCTTAAAACGGACCGAATCTTTTGAGGTATTGTCAGCTCTTTGTTGCTCCTGAAATAGGCTCCACTCGTACCGTTTTATCAGCGCATCGATTTTCGGCCAGGCAACTTTTACTATAGTTCCAATTTGTTTATAACCTTCCAGTACGATTGATTTACGAAGACCGAAACGGTCGTTTTCACTGGCCTCAGTAGTTTCAGAAAACGATTTAAAATCGGAAGTTGTGGTTTTATAAATGCTTTTATTTCCGTTATTATCACTCAGCCAGGTAATTATATACTTATTCCCGGGTGAATTGTACGAAACCTCCAAATCGAGCACATTCCCCTGTTCCATAACCTGCGGATAGGACTGTGGTTTCCAGTAAAAGAAATCGGAAGTTGAAGTATGCGCAAATTGTCCCACCTCGTTGTTCAGGGTCCAGATACAGTTCCATCTTCCTTCATTATCCAGAAACAAAAATGGATTAATCATTTTCTTTTGCGAACCCCACGCGCCGAAGTCACAAAATAAAAAACGGTACTTCGGGCCTATGGCATGCCAGTTTTCTTTATCCACGCTCCAGGCATAATGCAAACCGGCCGTATTGTTCTGTTTTGCAGTAGTGTAAGCAAAAATGTAAGCCGAATCGGGTTCGTTGGCAAAAAGTTTTGTCCCGGTCAACAGGAAAAGGAAAGAGATGAATATTAATGAGTTAAGTTTCATATTAATTTATTTCAGCTAATTGATTTTAATACTGAATAAACCGCAAGCATGGGAATTCAAGTCGCGGCTAATAATTTCTGAGAATCCGCCCAGGTTTTCACCCCGCCACAAATCAGTAACTGCGCAAGTTCCGGATATACCTATTTCAGAAAGGTTGATTTCAACATGGAATGGCGCTTCGACAGTAGGCCCGTGGCAATCCCGGCTTTTCCAACCCATTGGCGGTGTTTGCGCCCATGTTTTGAATTCGCCTTTTGCAAAGGGTTTGGGTTGTTCCTTTTGGTTACAGGAAAATAGAAGAAGTAAAGAGAGAAAGGCAAAAATTATAAGGTTATTCATTTTTACGGTATTTAGTAAAATAGGCCGCCAGAAACAAATGTATAATAAACACTTTATGTTTTACGAAACTTTTTTGAAATATGGACAAATCGGGAAAAATTGGAAACTGTTTTGAAATATATTTTAAGAATAATTATGTGATTTGAACTGATTGGCAAAAAAAACATTGGAAATTACAAAATCTGTGTTATCGGCGTTGCATTGGAATTAATTTGAAAGTTCCGTGTTTATTTCTTTTATTTTTTGAACATCCTTGAGTAAACTTGTGTAAATGTGGAGGGTTTATTGGTAAAATTAAATAAAATATTTTGTTAAAAAATTTCTTAAAGAATTAAAACAGTCTATTATATTTATCGTAAAATCTGAATCGTTTAAACATGTATATTAATATGAATAATAATTTAGTTAAAAACAAAACGATAGGCCCGGTTAAGTTTGTTCAACCGGGTGGATGGAATTTTATCCTTTTGGGGGTTATTATTCTTTCTTTTTCAGTGGTTAATTTATCGGCACAAAAATCCGATTGGCTCGGTTTTCATGGTCACGACCGTACAAACAAATCGGCCGAAACCGGTTTGTTGAAAGAGTGGCCAAATGACGGACCGGAGTTGAACTGGTCGGTTTCCGGGATTGGCGACGGATACAGTTCCGTGTCAATCGCCGACGGATTAATATTTACAGCCGGTACAGGTCCCGATCAGGCTTACGTGTTTTGTTTCGACCTTACAGGGAAACTCATTTGGAAAAAACCAAATGGTAAGGCCTGGTCAACAAATATGTCGCATGCCCGGTCGTACACAGGATCGCGAAGCACACCAACTTACGACAACGGTATTTTGTATCATTTAGGCGAAACCGGGCGACTTGCTGCCCTTAACTCAAAAACAGGGGAAGAGATCTGGCACAGAGATTTACCTGCAGAGTTTGATGCGGCGCCCACCGAATACGGGTATTCCGAATCGGTTTTAATCGACGGGGAATATTTATACGTTTCGCCGTATGGTAAAAAAGGTTTTAAAGCATGCCTTGATAAAAAAACAGGTAAACTGATCTGGGCTAATTATGAGTTATCAGGTATTGAGGGTTATTCATCGCCGGTAATCATGGAATATGGAGGCTATCGGCAGATTATTGGTTCAAGCGGACATAATTATTACGGGATCGATTCCAAAACCGGAAGGCTGCTATGGAAAATTGATTTTGTAAACCAAAGGGAATTAAACAATACAGATGCCATTGTTTATAATGAATATGTTTTTGTATCAAGCGGTTATGGCAAGGGGAGCATGCTTGTTAAACTTAAAAGTACTGAAAGTAAAATTATACCGGAAACCATTTGGGAAACAAATCTGATGGATAACCACCACGGGGGTGTTATTCTTGATAACGGATATTTGTACGGATCGGGCAGCAATGCAAGGGGATGGTTCTGCCTCGAATTTATGACCGGTAAGCAAATGTGGAAAACTGAAGGGAAAGGTTCTGTAACCTATGCCGATGGCATGTTATATCTGCTTGATGAACGCGGCACGATGAAACTGGTAAGGGCGACACCGGAAAAATATGAACTTAAAGGTGAATTTAAAGTGCCAAAAGGAGGCGAAGGAATGTACTGGGCCCACCCGGTGGTTTGCGACGGGATTCTCTATGTTCGGCACGCCGATAAATTGTTTGCATATAGCATCAGGGATAATTAGCTGATTAGTAAATGATTTCAATATAACAGGAAGTCATTTTTAGAACAAAATATGTCGGAATAAAACTGCAACTGTTTCTCTGTAAATCATTTTTAAGTAGATTTGCATTGAAACATTAAAAACTAGCATTTAACAAATCAAAATTGATTTTATCATGAAAAAACTAAATTTTATTCTGGCATTTTTTGTATTGACTTTTATTGGTTTTATACCTGCTCTGGCTCAACGCGTTGAAAGTGATTCCGAACTGATTGGCAAATGGGATCTTGCCATTACCATGACCGGGGAACAAATCGAAAATCTCGGACTCTTCAGGCACGGGTTAATGGCATCCGATGGTTTCCCGGGCTGGCTCGAAGTTAAATTATCAGGTTTTTCAACCCTTGTTGGATACTATGTTGGTTACGAAGGGAGCGCCCGCCCAATTTCTGAAGTACATTATTCGGCAGAAAAGAAAAAATATCATTTTACCATTCCTCCGCAATGGATGAATATTGACGATATTTATTTCGAATTTGAGTTAAAGGATAATAAACTTTCAGGTTTTAAAATGCTTAATGGCAACAAACTAAGTTGGACAGGGGTTCGTGCGCCATCTTTGGAAAGAAAAGAATCCCCGGTTTGGGGAAATCCGGTTAATTTGCTTACCAAAAACATGGAACGCTGGATAATTCCGGCAAATAATAAATTTGAAATGATTGATGGCGTAATGGTGAACAAGGAGAAAGGAGGCAACCTGATAACCAATCAAAAGTTTAACGATTTTAAACTCAGTGTTGAATTCAGGTACCCCGAGGGAAGTAACAGCGGAATTTATCTTCGCGGGCGCTACGAACTTCAGATTGAAGATTCCAAAGGAAGGGCGGATGATGTTAGCATAGGCGGTATCTATGGATTCATTGCCCCTTCGGTTAATGCAGCCAAAAAACCAGGTGAATGGCAAACCTTTGAAATTACGCTCGTTGGCCGTCATGTAACAATTGTACACAATGGAGTAGAGGTTGTTTCTAACCGTCCAATCCCAGGTATAACGGGTGGCTCGCTCGACAGCAGGGAGGGCGAACCCGGGCCTATTATGATTCAGGGCGACCATGGGTCGGTCGAATTCCGTAAATTTGTTATCACACCATCTGTTAACTGAATAAAGTTTTAAATATTTATGATTGAAAAGTCGTCAGTCTGGCGACTTTTTTTGTTTAAAATCCTTTAAAAATTACGCTAAATTGTTTTTAGTATTTATTTCAAAACAGTTTCTAAATTCATCGATTTGTTTTTTTACTTTTATATGCGCAAATTGTTGGTTTATACAATTCTTTTCGTGTAAAACTGATATTTAAAAACATGCGTAAAGCACATTTGTAAATCTGTGTAAAATTTATTGCGATGAAAAATGTATATCTGTTTCTCTTCTTTTTTACTACTGCCAACATGACGCTGGGACAAAACACAACACCAGAGAAAGCAGCGATAACTTCAAATGAAAGTAAAATCCAGGTTAAAACCGGTGAAAACGGGGAATTACAAATAAATGTACCCTCTAAGGATGCAAAAAAATTTAAAGCCAGGGGATTCGTTCGCTACAGCGACTTTGGCACCAGTGGTGACGGTGAAACTGACGATATGGACGCCATTGCTGCAACCCATGCATTTGCAAATCAACATTCGCTGCCAGTGAAAGCCGATAAAGGGGCTATCTTTTACATCGGCGGTAAAAACCGCACGGCTATTATCCAAACCGACACAGATTTTGGAAATGCAGAATTTATTATCGACGACACCAGCGTTGAAAACCGCAATGCGCCTGTTTTCAAAGTTAACTCGGGCCTGCAACCATTTAAACCCGAAGGGATTTCGACCTTGAAACGAAACCAGGAGAAAATTTCTGTAACCTTTCCTGCAACTTGCCTTATTACTGTTACCAATTCAAACATTAAAAGGTACATCAGATTTGGGCCAAACCAAAATAACGGAGCCTCGCAGACTGATATTTTTGTAGTCGATAAAAACGGAAACATTGATATGAATGCCCCAATAATCTGGGATTTTGATCAGATTACCGATATCTCGGCGCTTCCGATTGATGAAAAGACGCTGACAATTACGGGTGGCCGGTTTACTACCATTGCAAACAAGGCCGTATCGAAATACACCTATTACAGCCGGAACATTGCAATCCGCCGCTCAAATGTTGTTATCGATGGGCTGGAGCACCTGATTAGAGGCGAAGGTGATCATGGAGCGCCCTACGGAGGTTTTATCAATGTGGGTGATTGTGCTTTTGTTACGGTTAAAAATACGTTGCTAACCGGGCATAAAGCGTACAGCACCATTGGCTCTGCCGGAGTTCAGGTATCCATGGGCACCTACGATATTTCAGTTAACCGCGCCCTCAATGTTTCGTTTGTAAACTGCAAACAAACAAACGATATCGACGACAGCCGTTACTGGGGAATTATGGGGTCGAACTTTAGCAAAAACCTGCTTTACGACAACTGCACATTTTCGAGGTTCGATGCGCACATGGGGGTTGCCAATGCAACAATCCGCAATTCCACAATGGGGCACATGGGTATTAATGCCATTGGTACCGGAACCTTTTTAGTGGAAAACTCAACAATCCGCGGAAGAAGTTTCATCAACCTCCGGTCAGACTACGGAAGCACCTGGCAGGGTGAATTTATTATCCGAAACTGTGTTTTTATACCAGGCGGAAAAAGGCAAACTTCCGGTGTCCTGATTGGCGGCTCAAATTCAGGGCAGCACGATTTTGGCTACACCTGTTTTATGCCGGAACGGATTACTATTGAAAACCTGAAAATCGACGACTCAAACCACCCCGACAATTATAACGGGCCAGCCATATTTGCGAATTTCAATCCGCAAAACACCAGCGATTCGTATGTTGAAAAATACCCTTACATGAAAACAAAGGAGGTGGTTCTCAGGAACGTAACCACAACAAGCGGCAAGGCGTTGCGGCTCAGCGATAATCCTTATATGTTCAGGGATGTAAAAGTAATAACCGAATAAAGGGTGATTGACCGTGAGTTGGCTTGTTGTCAAATCAGCATTTCTTAAGAAACTTAAATAAATGCATTCTGGTTTTAAGCGATTTCCGTGCTTTATGATTATTACCTTCAAATTGTGGGAGAGTATTCGATTTTAAAACCCGGATTTCTCCAGAAATGCATCTGTCAGTTTTAGTATTTCCTCGTCAAAATAACGGGCATATTTTTGGTTTCCCTCTCCAAGGTAATGTTTGCGTCCCGGGTAGAAATATAATTCGTAATAGTTCCCCAGTTCGCGCATTTTGGTTTGAAACATACGAACAATGTAGGGGAGTACCTGGTCATCCTCTTCTCCATGAAATGCAATTGCCGGCGGCATCGGTTTCCGCAAATGATGATAGGGTGAGATTGACCATATTTCATTGTTTCGTTTGCCAAGGAGCATATCAATCCATGGTTCCAGGGTATTTACGTTGCTTGAAAAAAGCAACAGGGCATTAGGAACTGGACTGATGTTCAGGTTGTCAGATTCTTCGTTAATATCGTCAATCAACGCGGTAGACAAGGCGAGTTGCCCGCCTGCCGACTGCCCGCCAACAACAATTTTTTCGGGATTGATTTTTAAAGGTTCAGCGTTTTCACGCAACCACCTTATTGCCGAACGGGCATCCTTTACCGATTCTACAGGAGTAATTTCAGGGTGTGGGTAAGTTCCATCCTCGTTCCGGGAAAGCCTGTACTGAAACGAAATTGCTATATAACCTTTTCGTGCAAACCTTCTGCAAGCTTCAAAAAATTCCGAAGGATCGCCAAATGCCCAGCCCCCCCCGTGAAATAAAGCCAGCGCCGTGTTACCGGTTTTCTGCTGGCTTGCCCCTGTGTAAAAAATGGTTGCGTGCAATTCCTTTCCGGCTGCAATTTTATAAACTGTTTTTTTCTCCTTGACCTCCGGTTCCTGGGCAACCAGTATTGCCGGTTGAAGCACAAGGAACGCCAGAATGATAAACTGTTTTTTCATTTTCTATGATTTAATAGTGTTGCACGATTTTGGATTTAAATTGTACATTTGAACAAATCTGCCACACCTGTTTAAATTCTTTAGCCTAAACTATTAAATTCTTTGTATATGAACAACAATCGGTATTTCCAATTCCATAAATTAAAATTTCTGAGAAAGTTGAAAATTGATGCTATTCCGGTATTCCCGAAAAATACGCGTAACCCTTTTTGGAAAACAGTTATACTGGTTGCCTTTATATTTTTATATCAGCCGGTACAATCGCGAATTATTGTTGTCCGCCCCGGGAATGATTTAAACACGATAGTAAACAATACCGTTGAAGGCGATACGGTTCTGATAAAACCCGGTACTTATGGAAAAATATTTCTGCAGGAGAAAAAATTTACAGAACAAAAACCCCTGGTTATCAAAGCCCTGGGCCCGGAAGCAACAATAATCAGCGGCGACTCAATTTCGGGAGGAAGATCGCTGGAAGTATCTCATTGCAGCTTTGTTGTAATTGACGGACTTACTTTCACAAACTCGTTGTGGGGAATTTATGTGAAAAATTCAAACCACATAATATTAATAAACAATGAAATTCATCACACAGGGCAGGAAGGGTGCCATATCGGGCGATCATCAAAATATGTAGATGTAACTGGAAATAAAATTTACCACACCGGGTTGTTCAATCCCAAATGGGGCGAGGGAATCTACGTTGGCAGCGGATCGTATTACCGTCAAAATACTTTCCCCGATAACTGCGAATATATCTGGATCGAAGGAAATCATATTTATGAAACCGGCAAAGCAGAAGGGATCAACATTAAAGGAGAGAGTTTTCATGTTACGATAAGGAGCAATAATATCCACAATATCCGCCCCGGTACAAGCGAACAGTATAACCAGGCGGCAATTACCATCGAAGGCTGCGAAAATTCGCTGAACAACAATTACCGGGTAACCGAACCGCGCGATATATGGGTTGAAGGCAACACCATCAAAAACGTTTCGGGCGGCCACCTCGACTGGAACAATGGCATCATGTTTTTCGGCACAGGGGTTTACATCCTGAATAACACCATTTCAAATTGCACCAACCGGGGGATTTTTGGCAGCAACTGGAAAAACCCCGGTCTTGAAAACCATGTTTTTGGGAATATAATCTCCGGTTGTGGCATTTCAATAGAAATTCAGCCTGAAGTAAAAACCAGCCTGACCGATCCCGGCAATAACCCACATTCTCCGCAGAAGTGGTATAAGGGGTCCAGATAATAAACAGGTTAAAAGCTACTGCCTAAAAAACCGGTATAGATCGTCCCATTCTTCGGGCTCATCGAGATAGAATCCATCGATCCAGCGTTTTTCATTTTTCCCTTTCTCAACCGGACTGTTAAAGCGCGCCAGTAAAGGCGTTTGACTATCGGCCCCCAAATTGCAAAGCAGACGATTCAGAAGAAAAGCCGATCGCCGGAAAGTTTGTTTAACATTGTGTTTGCCGGTGCTGTAATCGTTTTCCCTCGATTTCCTATCTGACCCTCGTTTGCAACGAGGGATAAGCTGTTTTTGAGTTTTCAACTCATAATCTTCCTTTAAAGTACTTTAAATTACAGTTTTAACCTTTTGTAATGTCATTCCGCTTAAAATATCTACCAGTTTGTAATAAGAACCTTTTTAAATAATTCATCTATATTGAAATTTATCCGAAAGTTGGTTAACTTTGATTTTTGCGGGGTAACAATATTCAATATTATTTTTAAGCCAATATGCTGTAAATGAATGAATGTGAATGTTAATCCGTGAAAAGTAAAACCATATAAACTTTCAATAAACCCGTTGTTTTTGAATGGACTTTTCGCAAAAATCGAATCATATTTATCCTGATCTTCTTGAGTTAATCGGGAATAAAAAACGGTGTGTTTTAGCTACTGTTACTTCAACAAAAGGATCTACACCTCAAAAACCGGGTTGTTCAGCAATTTTCGGGAAGAATAAACTGCTAGCCGGTACAGTAGGTGGCGGTGCAGTTGAACTGGCGGTTGCAGAATTGACAACCAAAGCAATACGATCGGGAAAATCAGGCTATTTTAGTTTCGATCTGAACAACGATATTACCGGCCTGGAGGCTGCCATCTGTGGCGGTGGAATGAGTATCCTGGTCGACGGCAAACCCGGAAAGCACATCGAAGTATTTGAAATGTTGCGCAATTCGGTTAATAACCGTATTCCCGGGGTCCTGATCAGTATGTGCGGCTCAGATAACGCGACTTGCAATGGTATTGAGAGGTTTTGGGCGACAAAAGAAAATATTTCGGATTATTCGGGAAAAATACCCGACGGAATTTTAACCGCAGTAAAAGAGATGCTTGAGAACCATGATTCAGGCGAGTTCAGGGAAATCGAACTAAAAGAATCTACGGCAAGCAATGTAAAAATGGCTTTCCTTGAATCGATAATACCCCCCGGTCATTTAATTATTGCGGGGGCGGGCCATATTGGTAAAGCTTTGTCGCACCTTGCCAAACTCCTCGATTTTAAAGTATCGGTTTGGGACGATAGGGCCGAATATGCAAATAAATCGAATTTACCCGATGCCGACCATATTTTATCGGGAAATATGAATGAAAGTTTAGAAAAAATTTCGGTGGGCAAAGACACTTTCATCGTTATTGTAACCCGCGGACATAAAGGCGACTCCGATATTTTACGACATTTTATCGGCTCGGGCGCAGATTTTATCGGGATGATTGGCAGCCGCAGGAAAGTGGCAAAAGTCAGGGAGTTGTTTCTTGAAAATAAATGGGCAACTGCCGAACAATGGGCCAAAATATACTCTCCTGTGGGATTGGATATCGGATCGAAAACCGTCCAGGAAATTGCCGTTAGTATTGCCGCACAACTTGTACAGGTACGAAACCAAATCAATGCAAAATGAACGAAATCTGGGCAATAATTCTGGCAGCAGGGGCTTCAACCCGTATGCAGAAACAAAAGCTGCTACTTCCGTTCAATGGAAAAACCATTATAGAGACGGTTGTTGAAAATGCTGCCGTTGCGGTTAATTCAAACATTGTAGTTGTTTTGGGTTCGCACCGCGAAGAAATCAGTCAGAAAATAGAACCCCGGGATGTAAAATTATGTATCAATGAGAACTATCCCGAAGGAATGTTATCGTCGGTGATATGCGGGTTCAGGGCTTTGCCAGATGAGGCGAAAGCTGCCCTGGTCTTTCTTGGCGACCAGCCACAAATTCCTCCGGCAGTGGCCAAAATGGTTGTAGGGGCCTGGAAACAATCTGGAAAAGGTATCGTAATACCTGCAGTACAGCAGAGGCGCGGGCATCCCGTGCTGATTGAAACCAGGTACAAAGCTGAAATCGAAATGCTTAATCCCGAAAAAGGGTTACGGATGCTTATGGAAAAATTTAAAAATGATGTGTGCGAAGTGGAATGCGAAATTCATGAAATACTGAAAGACATTGATACACCCGAAGAATATAATGCCGAAACCAGTAAAAACCAATAAATAAAATAGAGATGAAAGAAAGTGTAAAATTTGAACTGAATGGAAAAAAAGTTGACATTCAGGTTGAAAAAAATGAAAAGCTGCTATGGGTACTCCGCACAAATTTTAACCTCACCGGCACAAAATACGGATGTGGCGAAGGTTATTGCGGTTCGTGCATAGCGCTGATGAACAACGAACCTGTAAAGTCGTGCCTGGTTTTAATGGAAGATGTTGCCGGGGCAAAAATTGTGACAATTGAAGGACTTGCCGATGGCGAAAAACTGCACCCTGTACAACAGGCGTTTGTTGAAAACGATGCGCTGCAGTGTGGCTACTGTACTCCGGGTATGATAATGAATGCAGTAGGCTTGCTGAATAAAAATCCCGAACCTACCCGTCAGGACATAATTGAAGGCATGGAAGACAACCTTTGCCGTTGTGGGGCCCACACCCGGATAATCAGGGCAATCGAGTCGGCAGCTAAAATAATGAAAGGAGAGCCACAGCCATGAAAGCAAAGGATATACACAACTATTATTTTCAGGATGTAAATAAACCACCTGTAAAGATCGACAGACGTTCGTTCCTGAAAAATTTTGGCGGGGGAATTATAATCGTTTACTCGGTTGGGCAATTGGGATTTCTCCCGGGCTGCAAAAACGTAAACGGCAACGAACTTCCTCAATTCAATGCCTTTCTTAGGGTTAAGGAAGATGGCCGGGTGGATTGTTACTCAGGGAAAATTGAAATGGGACAAGGCGCCAACACTTCATTGGCACAGGCGCTGGCCGATGAATTGGAAGTTAGCCTCGATAAGGTGGATATGATTATGGGCGACACCGAACTGTGCCCGCATGACGATGGTACATGGGGCTCTATGACAACCCGTTTTCATGATAAATTTATCAGGGCTGCTGCCGCCGAAGCACGCGAGGTTCTTAAACAACTGGCTTCCGAAAAACTAGGCGTTCCGGTTGAAAATTTAAAAGCTGAAAATGGGATGGTTTTAGCCATATCAGACAACAATAAAAAAATCTCTTATGCAGAACTTACCCAAGGGCAGAAAATTGTAAAATCTGTAAGCGAAAAGCCAAAGTTAAAAAGCCCCGGCGAGTTTAAAATCATAGGCAAATCGCATCTTCGTATTGACTCTGTTGAGAAAGTAACCGGAAAAGCGCTTTTTGCCGCCGATATCAGGTTGCCCGGTATGTTATATGCTAAAATAGTGCGCCCGCCCGCACACGGGTCGAAACTGATTTCTGTCGATATATCTGCCGCCGGAGCAATTGAAGGAGTTCAGGTTAAACGCGAAGGCGATTTTATTGCAGTACTTCATCCTTCCCCCGAAATTGCCGAGCAGGCCGTTGCCGCGGTTATAGCCAAATGGGAAAAACCGGCATCAAAAGCAAACAATGAAACCATCTTCGGACACATTATGAAAACTGCCACCGAAAGCAGTGTAAGGCACGAAGGAGGGAAGCTGGAAACAGGTAAGAAAGAGTCTGACTTTTTATTCGAAAACGAATACCACGATGGTTACAAGGCACACGCCACAATTGAAACCCACGCTGCAACTGCAATTTTTGAAAAAGGTAAACTAACCATGTGGGCGTCCACTCAAACCCCTTTTGGAACCCGGCAGGAGGTGGCTGAATTACTAAAAATTCAAAAAGAAAACGTACATATAAAGCAAATATTTCTGGGTGGCGGATTTGGCGGTAAAATTTATAACCAGCAGGCAGGCGAAGCTGCCCGCATCGCAAAAATGATGGAAGGAACGCCTGTTTTATTAATGTGGGACCGCAAAGAAGAGTTTATGTACGATATGTTCAGGCCGGCTGCAGTAATAAAAATAAATTCGGGGATGGCCAAAGATGGGTCAATAAAATTATGGGATTTCAATACGTATTGCGCCGGCGACCGCGGGACCGAGCTTTTCTATGGGATCCCGAACCATAAAACAACTTCTTTCGATAAATCGGATGTTCATCCGTTTGGAACCGGCGCCTGGCGCGCCCCGGGTAATCCGACCAACACTTTTGCCCGCGAATCGCAACTCGATATTATGGCGCACAAAATAGGAATGGATCCTCTGGAGTTCAGGTTAAAAAACATGAGTAACCAGAGGGCTTTGAATTCGCTGAAACTCGCTGCCGAAAAATTTGGTTGGACCAGCTCGAAACCTCCAAAGGGGACCGGACGCGGAATAGCGGTAGGGGTCGACGCCGGAACGTATGTAACCATTATCGTCGAGGTTGATGTCAACACGGGTACTGGTGAAATAAAAGTAAAACGTGCTGTTGTGGGGCAGGATATGGGCCAGGTGGTAAATCCCGAAGGTACAATTATCCAGGCCGAAGGCTGCGTAAACATGGGGCTGGGTTACACACTGTCTGAAGATGTTGAATTTGACTGGGGCGAAGTAAAAACAAACAATTTTGGTAATTATAACCTCCCATTGTTTTCAACTATCCCCGAAAAAATTGAAACTGCAACTGTGGAGGCCATGGACCAACCCCCACAGGGTGGCGGCGAACCGGCAATAATTTGTATGGGCGGGGCAGTTGCAAATGCGGTTTTCGAAGCATGTGGTGCCCGGATATACCGGTTACCGTTGACCAAAGAACGGGTGCTCGAAGCACTCAAAAAAGCGTAAACATTTTTCAATCCCGGACTTCCGGTTTTAATTTTGGTGAAAATGAAAGGAACTGAATCCTATAAAGAATATACCCTTTAAGGAAGAATTATGGTTCCTCTTCACCGGAGGGATTTCTTCAGAATAATAGGTGGTGGGTTGTATGTTTTCTTCAATATAGGCAATCCGTTTGATATTTCCGGGATCGAGGCTGAGCAGCGCCGCAGCCTCGATCCCGGAAATAATACAAACACCTTTGCCCGCGAATCGCAAATCGATATTTTAGCATCAAAGGCCGGAATCGACCCAATAGAATTCAGGCTGAAAAACCATAAGGACCCGCGAATGATTGCTGTTCTGCAGGCATTAAAAGAAAAATGCAACTGGAAACCCGAAAAATCGCCCGGCGGGCGAGGATTTGGGATTGCCTTCGGTTTCGACACGGGAACATATGTGGCCCATATGGCCGAGGTAAACATACTAGACCGGAATGAACCCCCTCAGGGAGGCGGAGAGCCGGCAATTATCTGAATGGGCGGCGTAATTGCCAATGCCATTTTCGATGCCACAGGCGCCCGGCTTTACCAGATGCCAATGACTCCCGAAAGAGTTCTGGCAGCGATGAAAAAGAGTTAAGCTTTGCTCTTCGGTATTTTACCGATGGCTTTTATTGAAAAAGAGTTACGTGTAATTTAACATGTAGCTCTTTTTAGTTATCTTGCTTCGTCATAAAACACGTATTTTAAAAGCGGCTATAATTTTTTGAAATTCATTTATATGGGCAACAGAAATAAGAAAATAGGATTTATTGGATTGGGGGTAATGGGAAAACCCATGTCGTTAAACCTTTTAAAGGCAGGTTATTCGCTGAGGGTTTTCGATATTAACCAAAATGCGGTTAACGAATTGGTTTTGGCAGGGGCTAAAAAAGGTGATTCACCATGCCAGATAGCTGAAAACTGTGAAGTTATCATTACCATGCTGCCAAATTCTCCACATGTCGAGGAGGTGATAACCGGAAAAAACGGCGTTTTGGAAGGAGCAAAAGCAGGTTCTGTTGTTATCGACATGAGTTCAATATCGCCCCTTACCGCAAAAAAGGTTTTTGCCGCAGCTTCACTAAAAGGTGTTGAAATGATTGATGCCCCGGTGAGCGGGGGCGAACCAAAAGCCAAAGACGGCACCTTGTCGATTATGGCCGGAGGAAAGGAAGGGGTTTTTGAAAGTGTAAAGGAAATCCTTTTGTCGATGGGCGCTTCGGCCATATTAATTGGCGAAATTGGCAGCGGGAATATCTGCAAACTGGCCAACCAGATTATGGTGGCGCTGCATCTTGCGGCCATGTCGGAAGCCATGGTTTTTGCCGAAAAAGCGGGTGTAGACGTGGAAAAAGTATTCAGGGCAATTCGTGGCGGCCTGGCCGGGAGTACTGTGCTCGATGCGAAAATACCGTTGATCCTCGAACGTAACTTTAAACCGGGCGGCCCAATAAGGATGCATACAAAAGACCTGTTAAACGTCCGCGATACAGCGCTCGAAATCGATGCTCCCATCCCGCTAACCACACAGGTAATGGAATTTATGAAAGCTTTGAAAGCCGATGGCAAACAGGAACACGACCACGGGGGAATTATACAGTACTGGGAAAAACTGGCGCATGTTGAAGTAAAAAGGAAGTGATATTTTTTAATGAGGGTTTCACTTCGAGATAGGCCCTCGCTAAATAAAACAAATTAGTAGTACAGCGCCACCTCGTTTTTCTTCTGGTTGGCGCTTAAAATATAATCGGTGTTGCCTGCTTTAAATACCTGTGTCTGGGTAGGCCCGGCATCTTCCTCTAAAACCTCGCGTGATAATTCTCCCTTGTCAAGGTCAATAACCCTAAACAGATCAAGAGCGAATGATCCCCTTCTGTTTCCCGCCAAAATTACCGGTTCATTATTCAGAAAGCCACAACTGAGTCCATGCCCGAACGACAACGTATCGCTGAATTTAAGCATCCATTGTGTGCCAACCCGTTTATAAACATTCAACGACTCGCCATGAAAAGGTTCAATCGTAATCAATTCTTCCTGCCCGTCGCCATCCAGGTCGATGAAGCCAAATTCACTTACCTCTTTATCAAAGACATTTTTCATTGACCAATTGCCACCCGGCAATTGTTTAATACAAAAAATTCCTTCAGCCCCCGAAATGCAGAGAGTTTCTATGTCTTCAATTTTTGTACGCAGCATACCATGGTTCCTGATTACAGTGTTGTCAACCAGTTCGGGTTTAAGCGGAAGTTTAATTTCGTCATCCAACCGGATTACATACACTTCGCCGGTTTTTGACCAATCGGCCGGATTTTCCTTGTGTTTGCTGACCGATACCGCAAAAAGATAATTTATACCATTCCGGGTAAGAATTTCGCACCGGTGGGCAAAGGGTAAATCCATTGCTTTTTGGGTTTCCCATGAATCTCCTAACCTCCGATGCATAAAAACACCCGCTTCGGCCCCGATAAACGGAGGGAACAATCCCATTATCGAAAAGAAGAGATCCTTATTTCCCGGAACCGGGACAAAACTCATCACACCGCCCGGGCAACCCGAAACATGGCTCGAATGGCCCGAAGCGATATTGTACAGGTATACCTCTGGTTTGGTTTCAGAGCCGGCAGCAACATAATATTCCGGCCCAACCTGAAAGGCATTTGCAGTATAAACGGATTCAATATTGAGTATTACTTTTTTCTTCATTTAAATTGTATTTTATTTTTTCGATTACAAAATAAGGATAAATATTGTTTTGTAAATATTTTAATGAATTCAATAACAGGTATTCCTGGTTTTATGGTTTTTAAGAAATTGCCTAGCTGATTTTGTTGTTTGTACTTAGTTTTCTTAGTTCATTCTCTATAATATTTAAAGCTTCATTAATTTGGCTTTGGGAAATATTTAAAGGCGGGCAAATAAAAATAACCTTAAAGTTCCAGGTTTCACAAATCATAAGTCCATTTCTGACAAGCCCCAACGATAATCTTTGAATTAACCGGGAAAATGGTTTTTTCTCCTTGCGGTTATTTACAAGTTCAATACCAATTATCATTCCAACTCCCCTTATTTCACCGGTGTTATCAGGCAAATATTTGTAAAAGAGATAGTTCAGTTGGTTTAATAAATATTTTCCTTTTTTCATGGCCTTTTCAGGAAGTTTCTCTTTAAGAAGTAAATCAATATTTGCTTTGGATACGGCACATGCCAAAGGAGTCCAGGCAAAAGTAGGTGAAACATCTTCAAATTCTGAGTACGAGTTTGATAAGTTATCATTTAATAATGCGGCTCCAATTGGGACTATTCCAGAACCCATTCCTTTTGCAAATGCTACAGCATCAGGCACAATATTATACAAATCCATTGCAGTAACAGCCCCCAGCCTTCCAAATCCGGTTATTACTCGTCGAATGCAAATGTAACCCCGTACAAGTTGCAAATTTCCTTTGCCTGTTGCAGATATTTTTCAGGAATTACAATAACTCCGCCACTCCCAATTACAGGTTCAATAAAAAATACCCCAATATCAGGGTGTTTTTTTAAAGATGATTCGATAAACGATGTGCATTCAATATCACAGTTTTCTCTGGTTTTATCAAGCGGACACCTGTAACAATAGGGAGGGGGGATTTTGTAGTATTTGTTTTTGGTGGGGGCAGGAGGAAACCTGAAGTTTTTATTGTCACTTAAATTGATTGTGAATTTTGATCCTCCGTGATACGAATTATACAACGACAGTGTCGCAGGTTTTTTATTAAAAATATAAGATGCCCTGTAAATTATTTCTATTGCTTCTGAACCCCCTGTTGTTCTTGCGCTTTTTGCAAAATTATTACCCGTAATTTTATTGAGTAGTGTAGAAAGTTCTAAGGCCTCGACTGTTGGGAACCAGGGGGGACTATAATTCAATTTTTGAAGTTGATTAACCGCAATTTCGATTAATTCTTTTCTACCCCACCCGGTGTTTGCAACTCCATAGCCGCTGGTAAAATCAATATATGAATTACCTTCAATATCGATAAGTTTATTACCCTTGCAGGCTGATATACAAACGGGCAATACAACTTCTGGTAAACAACTGTTTTTAAATGCTCGGCTAACATCAAGATTTCTAATCATAAAATATTACGATTTAATTTGATAAATAAATTTCATTACCAGCATACATTTGCTATGTCATTTCTATATGTGTCTGAAAAAAAGTATCGGAAAATAATTAATTACAGTCCAAAGTAAAAAATACATTTGGGCTACCCGAGTCAAATATTTCTACCCCAGCCGGAGGAAAGGGCATTGCCCAAACACAGATTTTCTTAAGTGATGGCATATCTCCTATTAATATTTTGGTTAAAGCGATGTTTTTTGATAAATTTAAAGCAGATAACTGGTTATTGCTGCAGTTTATACTTTTTAATACTTTATTATTAGAAATATCTATAGAGGCTAACTTACAATTATAACAATCAAAATAATTAAGGTCTTTGTTAATCGTAACTTCAATATTGGTGAGTGGATTACTGCCACAGATTAAATTTTTTAAGGCGCTGTTTTGTTTTACATTTATCGAAATCAAACGATTATCGCTACATCTGAAATCCTCTAAAACTTTGTTTTGAGTAATATCAATTGTGGTTAACTGATTGCTGCTGCAGTCCAAAAATTCTAAATTGTTGTTTTTGGTTATGTCTATGGTGGTTAATTGGTTATTATAGATGCTTAGATGTTTTAAATTTTTGTTTTTTGAAATATCAACAGCAGTCAGCAGATTACCACCAACATTCAATTCTCTTAGAGAAGGACATTTCGATACGTCAAGATGTTTAATTTTATTAAGTATACAAGATAAATGGTCTAGTTTTGGAAGGCTTGGCAGATTTAAAATTTCGATCTCTGTACATGAAAAAGATAACCATCTTAAATTAATAAATGCTTCAATCCCTTCCAGGCTTTTTATAGTTAAACGATTAAAACAATTGCCAGCACAGGTAAGACATACATCGCCTGTAAAATACAAAGTTGATACTTCAGCAGCTTCGGCATAACTTATTTGTCCATCGTTATTTGTATC
>JBBINB010000020.1:0-46730 GCA_037444065.1 Draconibacterium sp. | reverse complement strand
GTTTTAGGCATCTCCCTAATTGACAAAACCCCTGCAAATGAGCTATTTGAAAAATTAGATTACAATAATGTCAAAGAACCAGAATATAAACAGCTGTCACTCAACTTGTTTTAAGTGGACAGCAATGAAAGAACATAAAAAATAGGCGCCGGAAATCAACTTCACCCGCCGGTTTTTCTGAATTGTTTTCGAAATTATTAATGCTATCCGGCTTTATAGATGCTTCCGTATTAACTTATATTGGCTAAAATCTGTTTTCGTTGAAGTCAAAAAAAGTGTACTTTCGTTTTGAAATTTAAAAAGAACAACTGTGTCAATGAACCTGGTAATAATTCCGACCTACAACGAACGCGAGAATATTGAAAAAATGGTTCGCAAGGTATTTTCGCTTTCAGTTCCGTTTCATTTACTGATTGTTGAGGATAATTCGCCTGATGGTACAGCAGACATTGTAAAAAATCTTCAAAAGGAATTTCCCGGCCAACTGTTTATCCATGAAAGAAAAGGCAAACTTGGACTTGGAACAGCATATATTGCCGGGTTCAAATGGGCCCTTGAAAGGGGTTACGAGATAATTTTTGAGATGGACTGTGATTTTTCGCACAACCCAAATGATCTGGAGAGACTTTACACAACAGTAATCAATGGCGCCGATGTTGCAATTGGTTCGAGGTATATCTCGGGGATTAATGTAATTAACTGGCCGCTTGGCAGGGTGCTGATGTCGTACTTTGCCTCGATGTATGTAAGGATTGTTACCGGTATGAAAATTATGGACACGACTGCCGGATTTAAATGCTACCGGCGTAAAGTACTTGAAACAATCGATTTAAACAACATCAAACTGGTTGGTTACGGGTTCCAGGTTGAAATGAAGTTTACTGCCTGGAAATTTGGATTTAACATTGTAGAAGTACCCATTGTTTTTACCGACAGAAAAGAAGGAACTTCGAAAATGAGCGGGGGTATTTTTAATGAAGCGCTTTGGGGGGTACTGAGAATGAAAATCAGGAGCTGGTCCAGAAAATATAAAATAGAAAAGCAAACGATTTAAGGGTTACCCGTGAGCGCCCCAATTAGTCGATGGAAAAATATGGTATTTCCATAAATTTTATACCATTATATGTTAAGAAGCATTTTTACGCCTAAAAATACGGCAAACTTAAGCCCGGCAATTCCGTAAATCTGCATAAAACCGGTTTTTCAGAAAATAAAAATAAGATGAAAACATTAATCAAGAATGCCACTGTCATAAATGAAGGAATCAGATTCAAAGGAAGTGTTTTAATTGAAGGTGAAAAAATCAAAAAAATATTTCCGCATGTGGTGCCTTCAGATTTCGATTTAACTGAAACAGAGGTTATTGATGCAAGCGGATTGAATCTGATTCCGGGAGTAATTGACGACCAGGTTCATTTCCGTGAACCAGGATTAACACACAAAGGCGATATTTCTTCGGAAAGCAAGGCGGCCGTAGCAGGTGGTATAACAACATACATGGAAATGCCAAATACCAATCCAAAAGCTGTTACACAAATCCTTCTACAGGAAAAATATGACAGGGCAGCAGAAGTTTCGACGGCTAACTTCTCGTTTTACATGGGAGCCACCAACGAAAACCTGGAAGAAGTACTTAAAACCGACCCTGGAAATGTTTGCGGAATTAAGGTTTTTATGGGTTCATCGACAGGGAACATGCTGGTTGACGATGAAAATACGCTTTCGGCGATATTCAGGAATGCGCCGACACTGGTTGCAACTCATTGCGAAGATGAAAAAACCATCTTAAAGAATATTGAAATTGCACGGGCAAGATACGGTGAAAATGTCCCTCTTTCGCAACATGCGCATATTAGAAGCGACGAAGCCTGTTATATTTCTTCATCAAAAGCAATCGAACTGGCTTCGAAATTTAATACACGTCTACATATCCTACATTTGTCTTCAGCCAAAGAAATGAGCCTTTTCGAAACAGGTAGGGTTTCAGATAAAAAAATTACGGCCGAAGTTTGTGTGCACCATTTATGGTTTGACGAAAGGGATTATATAAAATACGGTACAAAAATCAAGTGGAACCCATCGATTAAATGCCATTCAGACAAAGAAGCGCTGTGGGAGGCCTTGCTTGCCGATAAGCTTGATGTTATTGCCACCGACCATGCTCCCCACACACTGGAAGAAAAAAACAACTCCTATTTTAAAGCTCCTTCAGGTGGGCCCCTGGTGCAACATTCGCTGGTAGCCATGCTCGAAATGAGTAAAAAAGGATTTATAACTATCGAAAAAGTGGTCCAGAAAATGTGCCATGCCCCGGCTGATTTATTCCGGATTGAAAACCGGGGTTATATCCGTGAAGGTTATTTTGCCGATTTGGTTTTGGTAGATCCAAATAAAAGCTGGGTGGTTTCGCCTGAAAATATTTTATACAAATGTGGCTGGTCGCCTTTTGAGGGAGTTGAATTCTCAAATAAAGTTTTTGCCACTTTTATTAACGGGATTCCTGTTTTCAGAAATGATATTATTGATGAAACTGTAAGGGGAAAAAGAATTACATTCAGATAATTTTACTCATCGAGCAGCTGTTTTGGTAGTTCCTTAGTTGTTTTTGCCCCAAGCTGCCTGATGCTTTCTGCCCGTTTTACCAGGTTCCCGCTACCGGTGTTTAATTTGTTCATCGCATCGTTGTAACTGTTTTGAGCTGTGCCAATTCCTTTCCCGATTTTTTCCATATCGGCAATAAAGCCAACAAATTTATCGTACAACGCCCCACCCTGCCGGGCAATTTCAATGGCGTTGCGGGTCTGGTTTTCCTGCTGCCACACAGAAGCGATTGTACGCAATGTGGCAAGCAGTGTTGAAGGACTGACCAGCACCACTTTTAAATTCCACGCAAACGAGAACAGATCGTTATCTTCCTGCACTGCAAGTCCGAACGAGGATTCCACCGGGATAAACAACAGCACAAAATCGGGCGAGTTCAATTGACGTGCGGTTTGGTAGTGTTTTTCGCTTAATCCTTTAATGTGTGTTTTCAAGCTCAGCAGGTGTTCTTTTACTGCCTGCATACGTTCTTCGTCAGTTTCGGCGTTTACAGCTTTTTCGTAAGCAACCAGCGACACCTTCGAATCGACAATAATATGTTTGTTATCGGGGAGGTGAATTACGATATCGGGCTGAATCCGCCTGCCCTCCTCAGAAGTATCGCTGTACTGCTTTTCGTAGCCCTGCGGCCCTTCGTTCAGTCCAGAGCGTTCGAGTATGCGTTCCAAAACCACTTCGCCCCAGTTCCCCTGTTTTTTTACATCGCCCTTCAGTGCTTTGGTCAGGTTGTTGGCTTCCACGCTGATTTTTGAATTCAAATCGAACAATTTTTTTAGTTCTGCCCTTAAATCGGTCTGGTCTTTTAATCCCTGCTTGTAAGTATCTTCCACCTTCTTTTCAAAAAGTTCGATTTTTTCTTTTAACGGATTTAACACCTCGCCCATATTTTTCTGGTTGGCAGCGGTAAATTTCTCGCTGTTTTTCTCCAGAATTTTGTTGGCAATATTTTCAAATTCGGTTGTAAATTTCTTTTGCAAATCCTCCATCTCCTGCTTTTGTGTGATAAGCTTTTCGCGAAGCCCCGAAATTTCAGCCCCGGCCTTTGCCATTTCCTGCAATTGCTGAATGCGCTGAGACTGAACTTCGTCCAGGTTGCCGGCTAATCTCTCGTTTTCAGTCTGAAGATTTTTAACACGTTCTTCCATCTGTGCGAGGTTTTTGACCCATTCGCGTTCTTCGGGCTTTTGATTAAACTGAAAAAAGAAGTAGCCAATCAGTACTCCGGCCAGTAAACCAACAACAATAATTAGTATTTCCATTTGATAAACTTTGAAAGGGTAAAAGTATAAAATTGAATGCCAGTAATAACTCCGGGAAATGAAAAAGAATGTTTTAAACAGAACGAGGGAATCGATCCCTAAAGTTTACCAGGTCCACGTGGTTTCTTTGATCCAGGAAACTTAATCCTATCAGGTCAGAATCCAAATAATTTTGTCTATAGTACAGATTCGTTTATTAATGTCATATTCTGCAGCCGTTTTTTCTTAATTTCGGCAATTGAAAAAACCTGCTGTTTATGGAAGTACGTATTGAAGAAAGCTGGAAACAAGTTCTGGCAGAGGAATTTGAAAAAGAATACTTTGCCTGCTTGACCGAATTTGTAAGAAACGAATATAAATCTCATAAAATTTATCCACCCGCAAAACTCATTTTTAATGCTTTCGACCAGTGCCCGTTTACTAATTTAAAGGTTGTCATCCTTGGTCAAGATCCGTACCATGGCCCGGGGCAGGCGCACGGGCTTTGCTTTTCGGTAAACGACGGCATTGATTTTCCACCCAGTTTGCGCAATATTTTCAAAGAACTGAAAAATGATACCGGAAAAGAAATCCCGGCCAGTGGAAACCTTGTTAAATGGGCCAACCAGGGAGTTTTGCTGTTAAACGCCACTTTAACCGTACGAGCCGACCAGGCTGGTTCGCATCAGAACAAAGGGTGGGAACAATTCACCGATGCGGTTATCCAAAAAATAAATGAAAATAAACGACATGTGGTTTTTATTCTTTGGGGGAACTATGCAATAAGCAAATCAAAATTTATCGATCAAAACAAACACCTGGCGCTGGGGTCGGTACACCCGTCGCCTTTGTCGGCCAGCCGTGGATTTTTCGGGAACAGGCATTTTAGCAGGACCAATGAGTTTTTAATAAAAAACGGGCAGGAAGCAATCAACTGGTAGGAATGTGGGGGAGATGAACATCATCTAACCGCAAGAGAATTTGTACGTACATTTTGTAGTTTCAAATTCCCCAAAATAATTTGCTAAATATTTGTTAATCATTTTTAAACTACTACTTTTGCAATCCGAAATTTTTTGAATCGTTCAGGCCATACAAGAGGAAACCACATGGAATCCCGCCTGCCGGTGTAAACATTTAAATTGAAATTATGTACGCGATTGTTGAAATTGCTGGACAGCAATTCAAAGTTGAAAAAGACAAGAAACTTTTTGTACATCAGCTGGATGCCAACGAAGGCGACACTGTTGATTTTGAAAAAGTACTGCTTGTTGACATTGACGGCAAAGTAGCCGTTGGAACTCCAACCGTTATTGGTGCGAAAATTACAGCCAAAGTACTGGCACATGTGCAGGGTGAGAAAGTGATTGTTTTCAAAAAGAAAAGAAGAAAAAGCTATCAGAAAATGAACGGTCACCGTCAGAAATTCACCCAGATTCAGGTTGAAACCATTGTTGGATAACTTTAAAAAAATTTACCATGGCTCATAAGAAAGGTGTAGGTAGTTCGAAAAACGGACGCGAATCGGAAAGTAAACGACTGGGGGTAAAAATTTACGGAGGTCAGTTTGCAAAAGCTGGTAATGTTTTAATCCGCCAGCGTGGAACAACTCATAATCCGGGATTGAATGTAGGGATGGGAAAAGACCATACCCTGTTTGCATTGATCGACGGAACAGTTGTATTCAGAAAAAAGAAAAATAACCGCTCTTACGTTTCGGTAGAACCGGTTGTTGAAGTTGATGTAGCAGTTGCAGAGGCTCCTGTTGCTGAGAAACCCGTAAAAAAGGTGGAAGTGAAGGCAGAAGTGAAGGCAGAAGTGAAGGCAGAGGCTAAGGCAGAGGCTAAGGCTGAGGCTAAGGCTGAGGCTGAGGCTAAGGTGGAGGTGAAGGCAGAGGTGAAGGCTGAGGCGAAAGGCAACGACCTTACCAAACTGGAAGGCGTAGGCCCTAAGCTGGCTGAAATCTTATCGGAAGGCGGATTTACATCGTATGCATCAATTGCTGCGGCATCGGTTGAAGATATCCGGAAAGTTTTGGAAGCTGCCGGAAGCCGTTATGCATCGAAAGATCCGCAACCATGGATAGAGCAGGCTAAAGGTCTGGCTTAACAGAAATCAATCAGGTATTTCGTGTTAAAATATTAAAAGCTCCTGCTGGCTACGGCAGGAGCTTTTTTTTGACTATTATTCCTATTCAGCCCAATATATAAGATATTGAAATCTTTTATTGAGAATTTTGAACCTGGCTCACCCCACTCCGCAAGCGGGCGTTACCCCTCACTGAAATCAGAGAGGGGCAGAGTGAGCAAAGCGAACTCGGGGTGAGTAAAAATTACCTTTGATTGTTCTTTGTATTCATTTCAAAACATTCTCTTAAAATCCCGATATGAAGCATCAGAAATTTCTTGACTAAAATTCACAGGCGCTTTTAACGCAATAAAATTCATTTGTTAGCTTTGCACTTTCAAAATAACAACGTTTAAAATGCTCAATTTAAAATTTATACAGGACAATCCGGAACTGGTTATCGAAAAACTAAAAAAGAAAAATTTCGATGCAACCCTGATTGTGGAAAATATCACCGAACTCTATCGCCAAAAAAACAAACTGCAGGTTTTGGCCGACCAGGCTAAAGCTGAAATGAACAAAATATCGGGGCAAATCGGGAGTTTAATGCGCGATGGGAAGAAGGAGGAAGCCGAAGCTGCCAAAACCCGGACATTGGAAATAAAAGAAAGCATTAAACAGTACGACCTTGATTTTGCCGTTATCGAAGAAAAAGTGTACGAACTGCAGGTGCAACTGCCCAACCTGCCTCACTATTCGGTTCCGGTTGGCAAGGGGGCAGCCGACAACGAAATTGTAAAAAGCCTGGGCGAAATTCCCGCTTTGCCCGAAAATGCGCTCCCTCACTGGGAGCTGGCCGCCAAATACAACCTCATCGATTTTGAGCTGGGCGTAAAACTAATCGGCGCCGGTTTTCCGGTATACCGCGGGAAAGGGGCACAACTGCAACGTGCGCTGATCAACTTTTTCCTGGCCGAAGCATCAAAAGCGGGTTACGAAGAGGTTCAGCCACCGCTGATGGTAAACGAAGCCTCGGGTTTTGGCACGGGTCAGTTGCCCGACAAGGAAGGACAGATGTACCACGTAACCCTCGACAACCTCTACCTGATACCAACCGCCGAAGTGCCGGTTACCAATATTTACCGCGACATGATTTTGGAAGCCAAAAACCTTCCTTACAAAAACACAGCTTACAGCGCCTGTTTCCGGCGCGAGGCCGGTTCGTACGGCAAGGATGTGCGCGGGCTGAACCGCCTTCACCAGTTCGACAAGGTGGAAATTGTGCAGGTTGCCCACCCCGAAAAATCGTACGAAACCCTTGAGGAGATGGTAATACATGTGGCCGGGCTGGTTGAAAAACTCGAATTGCCCTACCGCATTTTGCGCTTATGTGGCGGCGATATGAGCTTTGCCTCTGCCCTCACCTACGATTTTGAAGTATATTCGGCAGCACAAAAAATGTGGCTCGAAGTAAGCTCGGTTTCCAACTTCGAAGCATTCCAGTCGAACCGGCTAAAACTGCGTTACCGCGATGAAGCCACCAAAAAACCGCAGCTTGCGCACACCCTTAACGGCAGCGCGCTGGCATTGCCACGTATTGTGGCCGCTTTGCTGGAAAACAACCAGACTGCGAAGGGAATAAGAATTCCAAAGATGCTGGTGCCGTATTGTGGGTTTGAGTTTATAAACTAAACATGTTTTAGTCAAGCCCTGACTTGGAGTCAGGGTTTGACTCATAAGATTGTAGGTGGTTGCCCGGAAAAAACCCGCCTTTTATTGATTTAAATATATTGTTAATTTTGCTTTTCAGAAAACTGGGGAGCTATGCCGCATAATGCAGGGATTAAATTAGTTGAGACCATAAAAAAACAGCTGGACAGGATTGATTATTTCAGCTCGGCTGCCAATGTTTCGCCCAACCTTGCCGTGCACGAAATGCGCAAAACCTTTAAGCGGCTGCGGGCCCTTGTGAGGTTTTATTGTGAATTCCCTGTTGAATTTCCACCCGACTACGCAAACCAAATCAAGTATTTCGGACGGTCGTTAACAACCATGCGCGAATCGTTTGTCAACATCCAGATATTTGACCGGGTGGTGGCCGAAAACACGATGATTCCCGAACGGAAAATAAAAGCGGCAAAGGAAAAACTGGTTGAAAAAAACAAAATCATTATCGACAAAGGATTTCTTGAAGCCGGGAGTTACGAAACCATGCAGAATTTTGCGCAACTCCTGGCAAAACATATCGAACGGTTTGAAATAGGCCTGCCGTCGCTTAACCAGATTGTAAAGCAGTTGGAAATTTCGAACCTGGAAGCCTTCCAGATTTTCAGGCAAACACATGCAGATCCGGACCCGGAAATAATGCACGAACTCCGGAAAAAGATGAAGCGTTTAATGTACCAGTACGATTTCATCAGGTACCTGCATCCCCGGTTTTTTAAACTGAAAACCTTCCAGCTAAACAATATTACCGAACAGCTTGGTGAAGACCATGACCTGTATATTTTCGTAGTTGACCTGAAAAACGGGGGTTATGGTTTTACACCCGGGGAATTTGAGATTATTGAAAACAGGGTTGAACACCTGTGCGATGTAAACCAGGTCAAGCTGTTACCGCGATTGAAACATTTTTTCTCCGACCCGCCCGAAGCGCTTAACCAAAAGCTGGAAATCCTCTTTAAAATACCGGTTGTCTGAAAAAGTCGGAAGTATTAAATCCCCGTGGTCATAAACCTGATTGCCTGTAGGCTGGGAAGCATAAATCACCTCACATTGATTTTATTATTGTTAGTGTGCTTTGCCAAACCTTGCAGTCTTTGCGGTTATTTTCCCCAATTGAAAAGCCCTTATTAATTGAAAACCTAAGTTATTCCACACAAAAAAACGGTTGACCCTGACCTGACCAACCTTTTTAACCTACGAACTATTTGTTGCTTATAAGATATTCATTCCTTCGAGCACATCCATAATCGATTTTACCGAGTTTGCCGAATCGTGCAGCAATTGCAGCTCCTCTTTATTCAGGGCCACTTCAATTATTTGCTCAACACCGTTTTTACCCAATTTTACAGGTGCGCCAACAAACATGTTGTTTAAACCATACTCGCCATCGAGTTTTACACAACACGGAAAAATGCGTTTCTGGTCGAGCACAATGGCTTCAACCATTTGGGCAGCAGCCGAACCCGGGGCATACCATGCCGAAGTTCCCATTAAATTTACCAACTCGCCACCACCCGATTTTGTGCGCTCAACAATGGCATTTAGTTTATCGGCATCAATCAATTCGGTAACCGGTATTCCTGCAACCGTTGTATACCTCGGCAGTGGAACCATGGTATCGCCGTGGCCACCCATTAGCAGGGCCTGTATATCGCGTGGCGAAACGTCCAAAGCTTCGGCCAGAAACGCGCGGTAGCGCGCAGTATCCAAAATACCGGCCATTCCCATGATTTCGTTTTTCGATTTTTTAGCTGTGACAAAGGCTGCGTATGTCATTACATCGAGCGGATTGGAAACCACAATGATTTTAGCTTTTGGCGAATATTTTACCACCTGTTCCGTAACATTTTTTACGATGCCCGCATTAATCGAAATCAGGTCGTCGCGGCTCATTCCGGGTTTACGTGGGATACCCGATGTAATTACAACCACATCAGAGTTGGCAGTTTTTGAATAATCGTTGGTAGAACCAACCAGCCGCGTATCGTAATAATTAACCGGGGCTGTTTGCCACAAATCCAACGATTTTCCTTCAGAAATTCCCTCTTTAATATCGAGTAGCACTACTTCCTGAACAATATTTTTTCCGGCTACAATCTGTGCACATGTTGCACCCACGTTTCCAGCCCCAACAACTGTTACTTTCATCTTAATTTCGATTTTGAATTTTTATTCTTTTTGCAATAATAAACAATTATAAATGTTTTTGTTTAAAAAGAAGTGGAAAGATACCTTATTTAATTGAACCAGTAAGTCATTTTTAAAACAAGCGCACGGTTTCGCGAAGACCAGTTACCCGTATTGAAATTATCGGTGTAAACCAGGAATATATCGGAAACAGGCTGGTATCGCCACTGAAAACGCATGTTTATATTCATATTGTCAATCTGCTCGTTATACTGCACAAAGCTTGTCCAGAAAATTTTGTCGGTAAAGGTTACATCGAGTTTTGGCCCCAGTAAAAGGTATTTTGTACGCTCAAAAGGTGCGGGCAAATCGATATCGGTATAATTTAAATTTACTGAAAGGTTTACATAAGGCTGCAACCTGTATCCAAAATTGCCAGTGGCACGGCTTATATTACCGTTATAAAAAGTCCCCTTTGAAACTTCCCCTACCCAGGTGAACATATTCTTTCGCGTTGATGAGTAGGAAATAAAAGCGCTTCCGAAATTATATGAAGACCCTTTTTCGAGAAAGGTTTTATTTTTACGCGTTGGGTCAAATTTTTTCTGAAGCTCTACATAATAGTCGGTATAACCAAGGGTAAATACCGAATTGTTCTGAAAGCCGATTCTGTAATTAAAAACGTTTTCATGCTCTATCTTCCGGTATCCGGTATCGAAATAGTACCTGAAATCGATGGAAGGCCCATGGCTTACAACCTGCTTGTTTGGAACAAAAAGATAAGTTAACTCGGGGCTGAAAAAATTATAACCTGTGCGTTGTACATAACCCATCTCGGCAAGGTAGTTTTCGCCAACCGACCGTTGCATTAATTCAGCTTTTACATGTTTTGTGCTGTATTCGAGGCTAACACCTTGAGCAAATTGTTTGCCGGGGTTTCCGGGCCGGAAAGAGCGGTGATAAAAGAAGTTTCCGCTCCAGATATTGTCTGTTGAGGCCAGGTTGAAATCGATCCCGGCCACCCGGTTAAACATGGTCGTATCTGCTGGTTTATTAAAATATTCCTTATCAACAAAAATAAATCCCAGGTTCGACCGTGCAAAAACCTTCTTTTGTACTGAGGCAACCAAAAAATTGCGCGATAAATGTTCATCGGTTTGCTGAGTTGCCATATTCATCAAACCAATCCGCCAGTCGTCGCCAATTTTCCCGCTAAGACGCGCCCCGGCAAGAACAGGGGCATCAAGGCCAATGCGGCGCGAGAAAAAAGGAGTTAAACCACCACTGCCAAATCCTGAAAAAAGATCGCTGTTTTCGAGAAAAAACTGCCGCTTTTCGGGGAAAAAAAGCTCGAAGCGGTCGATATTTGTAACCTGCTGATCGACTTCAACCTGCGCAAAATCGGGATTATAAGTTAAATCGAGGTTCATTGCTGTTGAAATTCCGATTTTAGCATCAAAGCCAAAATCTTTCCGGAATCCTGCTCCTGTGTTTTTTTCAAAATCGTTCGAATAACTACCGAATAAATAGGGAATTACCGAAACCTGGGGTTTTGATTTTGGAAGCGGGCCTTCAAAATTCATAACCCCGGTGTATGCGAGCGAGGCTGTTGGAAACTGCCGGGGCACCGGCGCCCATGCCGATTTTTCGTTCGATTTTAAATCGAGCCTGCTGAAATTGGCGTACCATTGCTTGCTTCCGATTGGATAACGTACCGATTTAAACGGGATCCTGATTTCAGAAGTCCATTTATCGGGGTAATGTTTAACTTTCGATTCCCACTTGCAATCCCAATCCAGTGTCATCCTGTAGCCATTTGACATCAACCCGTCCCATTTGGCGCCCGATGCCGAAACCCCGAAAGAGAAACCATTGGTCTGGTCGCGAAAAGTATCAAAGAAAAGAAGCAGGTTGTCGTTATTTGAAAAAGCAAAATCGCGCCTGAACGATTCCATGATCCGCTTTCCGGGTATGGTGTCGTAAAAAACCTGGGCTATGTACAATGCCTTGTCATCGTAAGTTATCATTATCTCCGACTGTTGCCATGCTAATCCGGTGTCGATTGGAAGTACGAGGTTAAAATTGCCGGCCTTCTGAGCATCCATCCAGTCGGGCTCATTAATAATACCGTCGATGACAATTTCTGACAGCGATTTTTTTATGTTGTAAATATAATTCTTGTTAAAAGTGTTTACGATTGTATCGGCTTTAACCTCCGGCAGCGAATTTGCCCTGGAAGGGATTACAATAACATTAAAAACAATAAACAGCAAATAAAAATTTATTTTGCACATAGCGTTGTTGATTCAGGTAAGCGGCAAAGATATTTAAATTGGGGAAACAAAAAATCCCACAGAAAATTCTGTGAGATCTTTTTTAAAAAATTACTTTCTATATCACAGTTATTTATAATTCGATTGATACCCCATTATAAAAATCGAGGATTTTAGTTCTGAAAATATATTCGTATTTTGCCTGTAACAATTGCGATTGAGCTGAAGTTAACTGGCTTTTTTGAAGGTTATAATCTACTGTGTTTACCATACCAACATTAAATTTTTCTTCGATATAACGGAATGCCTCCTGCATAGAAACCACAGCTTTTTGTGTCGAATTGTAACGGTTTAACGCCGCTATTGCATTCATGTATGCCTGTTCGATATCTTTTCGCAACATATTGCTGGCGGTTTGCAACCTGTATTTATAATCGGTTATCTGAAGTGTGGCATTCGAAATCGAATTTTTAACCTGGAACCGGTTAAAAATGGGTATGCCCAGAGTAAAACCCAGTGACGAACGGGCATTGTTTTGTAACTGTTTCCCGAATTCAATTTTTTCGCCTAAAATATCCATGTATTTATTATTGTACAAATTATAATAATTGGCCGAGAAACCTAAGCTTGGATACTGGCTTCCCTTAGCAATTTCGAGCTGTTTCTCGGCGCTTTTAACCCTTAACTGGGCAGCTTGGATCTCGGGCCTCGAATTCATGGCGTTGTTAAACACATCAATAGAATTAGCCATGGAAATACTGGCTTTTATTTCAGGTAAATTTGGTTTTTCTATTTTGAAACTTTCGGCAATGGGAAGTTCAAGGAACTGGTACAGGTTGAGATAAGCAAGCTGAACGCTGTTCTGGTTATTAACAAGTTGTAATTCTTCGCGGGCAAGCTGGGCCTGAATTTCGAGCAGTGCACCTTTTGCAAGGCTTCCGGCATCGACAAGTTGCTGTGTACGGTTTATCTGTTGTTTTGTAACCTCGATTTGAGCCTGTGAAACCATTTCGAGCTCTTCGGCAAAAAGAATTTCGAGATAAGATGCAGCAATGGCAAGCATAATATCATCTTTGGCTTTCTGCAAATCTTTTAAAGTTGCCTGTAAATCAAGCTCCTGCTTATCTATTGTATTGGTCAGTGTAAAACCGTCGAACACGGTTATATTGGTAGCCGCACCACCCGACAAACTAGTTGAATTGACATTTTTATATGTATTCTCGTAAGTTAACGACCTACCGAAACTATTGTCGTTCCCAATCTGCGCATTTAAACTGGGTAACCGGTTTGATTTTGCCTGGCTCAACTGGTTTTCGAAATAATTTGTATTTAACTGCTGCTGCTTAATCTGGATGTTATTTTCCAGGGCATACCCGATACATTTTTGTAACGACCACACATTTTGCGCTTTGGCATTTATTACACTACTCATTAGAACTGACCCCAATAACAGGGTGAAAAGATGTTTCATTGTATTTCAATTTTTTAACTTGCTAATTTAACTAAACTAATTTAATGACAGCTAATATTTATCCTTCACTGGTTTGGTCATCTTTCAATTTTTTAGGATCTAATTTGTCGCCTTTTACTTTGTCCTCTTTTTTCAAGCCTTCAGTAATTTCGATATTTATGCCATCGGATAAACCTGTTTTTACATACCTTTTTTCAAATTTCTGGTCTTCGTTAGTCTGGACTTCAACATACGAAGAGTCTTTTTCAAATTTCAGCATTCCTTCGGGAATAACAAGCACGCTGTCTTTACGTTCGAGTACAATGTTTGCATTTGCGCTGTACCCAGCCCTGATAAACTGGTTTTCTTTAAGTACCACATTTGCTTTTATTTCGAACTGTATTGCCCCGTTTTCTTCTTTACCCTTGGGTGAAATGTATTCGAGTATTGCACCAAATTTATCTTTTTCAATTGCCCCGATTTCCAATTCAATGTTCATCCCTTCCTTAATTTTTCCAACTTCGGTTTCATCGACTTTACCCTTAAAAATCATGTCTTTCATATCGGCAACGGTACAAATGGTAGTCCCGTTATTGAAGGTGTTCGACTGAATAACCGAATTTCCTTCTTTAACAGGGACATCGAGCACCATACCATCGACAGTTGATCTTACAAGGGTATTAGTAGCAGTTGCTGCCTTTTTTGTTACACCGTTTTTAATTAATTCAAGATTATTTTCGGCTGCAGCAAGTTCTTCTTTTGCCGAATCGAATTTAACCCGGGCTGTTTTAAACTCTTCGTATGAAATCACGTTTTTATCAAAAAGCTTTTGCTGGCGATCGAAATCGATTTGCGCATCTTCGGCGCTTATTTTTGCCCGGTTCAACCGGGTTTCGGCACTGTTAAGATTTACCATATCGGGGATAATCTTGATTTTTGCAATTACCTGGTCTTTTTTCACAAAGTCGCCTGCGATGATATACAATTCGTCGATAATACCTGAAACCTGCGGTACAATTTCAATTTCCTGCCTTGGTACTACAGAACCGGTTGCCACGGTTTTACGGATAACGTTGGTTACAAACGGACTCTTCGTTTCAAATACTTCGGGTGTTTTTTTCGATTTGGTGTAGAGAAAATAAATTGTTCCCCCAAAAACACCTACAAGGATAACGATTCCTGCAATTTTTAATAATTTTTTCATGGTTTTTCTGTTTTTATTTGTTTCTGTTTTCTAATATCATATACTCATGGTTGATTAACTTTCATCTCTTATTGCATCGATTGGCTTAATACTTATTGCCCTTTGGGCCGGAATTAAGCCGGCAATAATACCCGCTACTACCAGCACTCCCAGTGCCGAAAGCGCCATATTCAGGTTAATTTCGGGGTTGCGGAAAAATAATTCATTGTCGCTTCCGGCCGATCTCAGTAATATCTGATTTAAAATTTCCAGTATCCCAACTCCAAGCGAAAGGCCAATGTAACCGGCCATTACTGTCAGGAATACACTTTCGGCAACAATATGTTTTATTATAACGGCTGGAGTTGCGCCTATTGCCCTTTGTATACCAATTTCCTGTGTGCGCTCTTTAATGATTACCAGCATTATATTACTTACGCCAATAATTCCTGCCAGCAAGGTGCCAAGTCCGACAATCCATGTTAGAACCTGGATTCCAATAAACAATGACGAAAATTTGATAAATTCCTTTTCAATGTTGAAGGAACCGATAGCCTGTAGATCGTCGGGTGCAACTTTGTGACGTTCCTTCAGTATCTTTTGCAGTTTCTCTTCCAGATAACTGACTTTATATCCTTTTTGCGATGTTACAGAGAAGAAATGCACCACATTCCCGTAGTTGTAAGCTGTTTGCATTGTCGAGAACGGGATAATTATTGTTTCTTCCTTTTTTCCTCCGCCAATATTTATCCTTGTTTCGGCATGGATAACCCCAACTACCTGGTAATACACCCCGCTGATTTTAAGATACTGTCCTATTGGGTCTTCATCTTTTTCAAACATCACTTCAACAACCCTCTCCCCAATGTTACATACTTTCCGTTTCTGAATAATATCAATTTCGTTGATCAGTCTTCCTTTAACCGGTGTCCAGCGGTCGATTTTAAAATAATCGGGATAATCGCCAAAAACCTGGAACGACCCGGTTCGTTCGCCGCGTATGGTGTTGTCTCCGGCTTGCTGACGCCCAAAAAGCCTTGGCGACAGATATTCGATTTCTTTTACATTATCGCGAAGGTACTGAATATCGTTGTTTTCGTAATTCCAGCGCCGGCCGCGTTGAAAACCTGCGTACGGGACACTTGTACGTTCGGTCCAGAAAAATGCCGAGTTCGTGGCGAAAGCCCTCACCCCGTCGAGAACCCCGTTTTCGAGCGCCTTACCTGCCCCCGACATCAGAATGAGCATTAAAATTCCCCAAAAAACCCCAAAAGCTGTCATAAAGCTTCGCATACGGTTCTTTTTAAGAGCGCTTAAAATTTCTTTCCAAAGGTCAATATCGAACATAATGGAGCCTCCCCCCTGCCCCTCCTGTGAAGGGGTGATTTACTGATTCGTAGTTATATGCTGTTTTCATTTTCATTGTCTCTCTTCCTTCTTTCTGAAGCTGACCAAAAAGTCTGTTTTAAAGGTAATTAACTTGCAAATTGAAAGTATCATCTTTTTTGATTTCTCTTTTTAGACAGCCTCCCGGGGTGGGCTTATTCATCCCTCAAAGCCACAATAGGTTTGATCCTTGCAGCCCTTTTGGCGGGAATATATCCGGCTATTGTACCAGCCACTACAAGAAGTAATGTTGCCGAAATTGCAATATTGAAGTCGACTGTAGGGTTCATGAAAACCGACTCGCCCTGCCTTCCGCCGTTGACTGCCGCTGCAGCAGCCGCTTCGGCCGATTGCACCATAAAATAATTGATTAGCTCCATAAGCCCGGTGCCCAAAACAAGGCCTATATAACCGGCAACAGTGGTAATCATTATCGATTCGAGCAAAATCAGTCCGATTACCGATGAAGGACTCCGCCCCAATTGCTTCCGGATGCCGATTTCCTTGGTGCGTTCTTTTACAACTATAAGCATAATGTTGCTTACCCCAACAATACCGGCAATCAGGGTACCAATCCCAATAATCCAGATAAATATTTTTATGGCCTGGAAAATTTTCATAGTCTGGATGTATGCTTCCAGCTTGTTGAACAGTCCGATGGCGCCTTCATCTTTGGGATCAAATTTATACTGCCCTGCCAGTACATTGCGAATTTGGGCTTCAATTTCCTGGCTTTCCTGCAGGTTTTCGGCATTTATTGTTAGCGCAAGGTTGTGTATACGGTTTGAACCGTTAAAAATCATTTGGGAAGTCGATAACGGCATATAACCGTTGCGGGTCCTTGTTGAGCCGGGCTCGATACAAATTCCTACCACTTTGAACGGAACATTATTAACGTTTACATATTCGCCAATTGCTTTAGTGTCTTTAAAAAGGGCATTTTTCATATCCTGCCCTATTACCACTACTTTCCGGTTTTGCATTATATCAATTTGGTTGATAAACCTTCCTTCTGTAACAACAAGGTTCTCTACGAGTATTAAATCGGGCTGACAGGTAATGGTTGTATATTCGCCCGATTCGTTTTGGTAAGAGTAACGCGTGTTTCCCAAAAAGTATCTTCCTGAAATTACACCAACACCCGATACTTTTTTTACCCGTTCCTGGTCTTCGTTCTGAAACTGAATGTTCCTGCCGGTTTTCATTCCTTCGTACGGGATAGTAGTTTTTCCGGTCCAAATCCACATTGCATTAATTGCATCGTTCATAAAATTATTGGCAACTCCGTTGCTCAACCCGTTTCCCGAACCCAACAAAATCATCAACATAAAAATTCCCCAGGCCACAGAGAATCCTGTGAGGAAAGTCCTCATCTTGTTTTTCCTGATGGTGGCAAAAATTTCCTGCCATTTATCGATATCAAACATAGCTTGCAATTTGAGGTTTTTCCAAACCGTGAATGTATTCCTTTTTAAACCTGGAGAGATCGCCGTTTTTAATAACTTCGTTAATCAGCCCGTCCTTTAACCTGATTATCTGGTTGGTCATAGCAGCTATATCGTGTTCGTGTGTTACAATTATCACCGTTATGCCCGATTCATTCACCTCTTTCAGAATATCCATCACTTCATACGAAGTTGTAGAGTCGAGCGCGCCCGTAGGTTCGTCGGCCAAAATGATTTTAGGTTTCGAAATCAATGCCCGTGCAATAGCTACACGTTGTTTTTGCCCGCCCGATAATTCGTTTGGCATATGCCCGGCCCACTCTTTCAAACCTAGCTTTTCGAGATACTCCATGGCTACCAAATTCCGTTTTTTCCGTGGAATACCCTTGTAGTACAGCGGAAGTGCCACATTTTCCATTGCGTTTTTAAACGAAATAAGGTTGAATGACTGAAAAATAAACCCTACCATTTCGTTCCGCAACCTGGCAGCCTTTTTTTCACTCATGTTTACTATAAGGTTTCCCGCCAGATGGTACGAGCCATTGTCGTAATTATCGAGCATTCCCAAAATATTAAGGAGAGTAGATTTCCCTGAACCGGAAGAACCCATTATGGATATAAAATCGCCCGTTTCGATAAAAAGATCGATACCTTTCAGAACATGGAGGCGGTTACTACCCATTTCATACGATTTGTGGATATTGTTTAATCTGATCATAGCTTGTTTTCTGTTTTATGCAATAAAATTCCTACTTTAATTTATTATTCGCATTATTTTTTCGATGAATAGGCGCATTCAGGGTGTGAACCTGAATATTTCACCCATAAATCCTGTATGTAATAATTGTTTTCTGCTTTACAACCAATCTGACGCCCGACATTGAAATTCGTTACAATTGTGCCACTGAATTTGGGCTCAATTTTCATTTTAGAGGGTTATAAGTGTATGAATAGTTTTTTAAGCCAAGGTCAAATTTTTACTTTTGTATTGCAAAAACATATTAAATGGGATTCAAAACAATTTCATTAAAACTACCAACCGATTTTACTACAGAACAATTGAGTAATAAGATCTCAAAAGAGTTGCGTATTCAAAATTTTACTTTCCGGATAGAAAACAAAAGTTTGGATGCGCGCAAAAAATCGAATATCTTCTGGGAGGTAAAGGTGGTTGTAAATTCTGCGGAAATTAAGGGTGAAAAAGAAATTAAACAGGAAAAACTGGTAATCCCATTTCGAAAAAGAAAGGAACAGGTTGTAGTTGCGGGAAGTGGCCCAGCCGGATTCTTTGCAGCCTTTGTCCTTCAAAAAGCCGGTTTTAACGTTGTAATAATTGAACGAGGTTCAGATGTTACTAAACGGAATAAATCGATTATTAATTTTGAAAGAACCGGATTATTCGATTCCAATAATAATTACGCTTTTGGTGAAGGGGGCGCCGGGACATTCTCCGATGGCAAACTTACCTCACGATCGAAACACATTTCGCTTGAAAAAAACTTTATTCTTTCGTGTTATATCGAAGCCGGGGCACCCGGGGAAATTGCCTACATGGCCCACCCTCACCTTGGCACCGACAACCTGAAAAAAATTGTACAAAACCTTCGTCAATCGTTTGAAAACCTCGGCGGCCGGATATTATTCGAAACCTTGCTTGAAGACATTGTCATAAAAAACTCAAAAGTTAAAGAGGCAGTTACGTCAAATGGTATTATTGAGGCCGATGCACTTTTTATTGCGTCGGGCCATTCTGCATTCGAAACCTACCAAATGCTTATCCGACGGGGGATTCCCTTCAGGACAAAGAATTTTGCCATTGGCAGCCGTATGGAACACACCCAGGAAATAATAAATAAAGCGCAATGGGGGCAGGCAAAATTACCGGGAGTAAAAGCGGCCGAATACAGGCTCACATCACCAGCCGACGGGAAACATCAGGTTTTTTCGTTTTGCATGTGCCCGGGAGGGATTATTGTTCCGGCCGCAGCATACGCAAATACCAATATTGTTAATGGGATGAGTTATTACAACAGGAACGGAAAATTTGCCAATGCCGCCTGTGTTGCAGGCATCCACCCCGATGAACTTGCCCTGAAAACTGTTTCGCCATTGGAGGCATTGGAAAACCTGAAACAACTTGAAGAAAAATTTTACCAGCTTACAGGTGGGTACAGCGCCCCGGCCTGTTCAATATCAAATTTCATAAAACAAAAAAACAAAAACGAAAAGCTGGAAAGCAGCTATCCGCTTGGTTTGATTGCCGCACCACTCTGGGAACTTTTACCTGCCCGGGTTGTAAAATCGATGCAAGCCGGGTTAACCGATTTTATCCGTAAAATGAATGGCTTTGAAACAGGTAACCTGCTTGGGTTAGAAAGTAAAACCTCGTCGCCGGTGCAGGTTATCCGGGAACCCAACGGAAAGGTCGAAGGATTTGAAAACCTGTACATCATCGGCGAAGGCAGCGGTTATTCAGGCGGCATTATTTCGAGCGCGGCCGATGGGATAAAGGCAGCGATAGGAATAGTGGAGGATTAGTTCCATTTATTTCTATATTTTGTTATCACTAAACAACTATATAAGTTGTGCTGCCAGTAATTCGCTACCTGCGTGGTGAAGCGCAGTTTCAATTTTCCGTACCTGCTTTTCCGAAATATATGCTGCCAGACCGTTTTTGTACTGGCTCAGTAACGAACTGTTTATTCCTGCTAACTTTGCAAACTTACTTATGTTAATCCAGTCGTAGTAATCAAAAATCGACGCCACATCATATTTATATTCAAACTCTAAACTTTGCAATTCAGCAGGAATATCCTTCCCTATTTCTGTGTATGACAAAATCATTTCTTTCACAGAATTTTCAAAATCTGACTTTGCTTCGGCCACCGATGTTCCTTCACCAATAATGGTGCTTTGCAAATCGGGTGTAAATATCCCAAAACTCCCGTCTTTTCCTCTTTCAATTAATGCTATAGTTTTCATATCAGTATTTATTTTGCCGACTAGTTTTAAAATCCAATCTGCTTTTTTAATTTGTTGTACAATCCTTTTTTCACTTCCTGGCTACCGTGCCGTTCTATTTGTATCAGGTATTCTTTCACAGGATGCATATAAATATCATGCTTTGCACCTTTGCGGTGGAGCCGCCATCCGGCTGTTTCCGCCTTTTTTCTCAACTCGCTCCATTTCATTTAGGTTGATTTATGATTTTTTTACAAATATATAATATATTTATTATATATGCACAATAGGTTTGGCCGATTTCAACCGGAAAATGAAAAGGTTCGAAACCGGCGACCTCATTGGTTTCGAAAGCAAAACCTCATCTCACCTACAAGTTATCCGAAAACCCAACGGAAAGGTTGAAGGATTTGGAAACCTGTACATCATAGGCGAAGGCAGCGGTTATGAAGGCGGCATTATTTCGAGCGCGGCCGATGGGATAAAGGCAGCGATGAACCTGATTACCGCAAATTTGTAAAAAATGGGTTAATCCAAATCCTGCCCCAGGTTGTTTATTTAGAACAATTCTATAAGTTACGGTATTAATTGTACATTTGCATCTCTAAAAAATAAAAACACATGGCAGAAAAAAATATCCCGTTTTCAAAAGAACAAATTGAAAAAATTATTGAAAACCACCCAACTCCGTTTCATATTTACGACGAAAAAGCAATGCGCGAAAATGCCCGTTATTTTAAAAATGCATTTTCGTGGAACGATGGTTTTAAGGAATATTACGCTATAAAAGCCGCGCCAAACCCTTACCTGATGAAAATTCTGCGCGAAGAAGGCTTTGGTATCGATTGCAGTTCAACTGCCGAACTGGAACTGGCAAAACGGGTTGGAATGAGTGGAGAAGAAATTATGCTTACTTCGAACGATACTCCGGCCCACGAGTTTCAGTTGGCAAAAGATTTGGGGGCAATTATCAATTTAGACGATATTTCGCACATTGGATACGTTGAAGAGCATGTTGGCTTGCCCGACACAATTTGCATGCGCTACAACCCGGGCGATTTAAAACAGGGAAACCTGATTATCGGACACCCCGAAGACGCTAAATATGGCTTTACACATGAGCAGATGATCGAAGGTTACCGCCTTTTAAAAGAAAAGGGTGTAAAACATTTCGGAATCCATACCATGGTGGCCAGCAACGAGTTAGACCCCGATTATTTTATAGAGACCGCTGAAATACTTTTCAAACTCATTATTGAGGTTAAAGAAAAAACAGGGATAAAAATCGAATTTGCCAACCTGGGAGGAGGAATCGGGATACCGTACAAACCTGGCGACAAAGCCGTTGATTTGGAATATGTGAGCCGAGGCATTAAAAAGCTCTACGATAAAATGATTGTGGCAAACGGACTGGCGCCCTTGAAACTGTTTTTCGAATCGGGACGGGCAATAACCGGACCATATGGATACCTGGTTACCAGGGTACTCCATATAAAACACACTTTCAAACAGTTTGCCGGGCTCGACGCCTGCATGGTAAATCTTATGCGTCCGGCTATGTACGGGGCATATCATCACATAACAGTTGTAGGGAAAGAGAATAAGGAGCTTACGGCGAAATATGATGTAACCGGCTCGCTTTGCGAAAACAACGACAAATTTGCCATTGACAGAATGTTGCCCGAACTTGAACCGAATGATATTCTTGTAATACACGATGCAGGTGCTCACGGACATTCGATGGGTTTCAACTACAATGGCAAACTAAAATCGGCCGAGTTGCTGCTTCGCGAAAACGGTGAAGTTATAGAAATCAGGCGCGCCGAAACCATAGAAGATTATTTTATTACGCTCAATTTTGAAGGGTTTAAGGACTTTACAGTTTAAATGATGAAAAAATATATCGGAAAAGGCTTGATTTAAAATCAGGCCTTTTTTGTATTTTAGAAACCTGACAAAACGGTTATGAAAATAGGATTTGATGCAAAACGGGCATTTTTAAACAGTTCGGGACTGGGGAATTACAGCCGGAACACAATTAACGCCTTAAAAAACTACTATCCTCAAAACCATTATACCCTGTTTACACCCGAAATAAACAGGGCAATGTTCCCAAACTACAAACAGTTTGACATAATTTCACCCGACAGTTCCTTCTCAAAGTTATTTAAATCGCTGTGGCGAAGTTTTTCCTTAACCGGACAATTAAAAAAGCACAAAATCGATTGTTTTCATGGGTTAAGCAACGAGCTGCCCGAAGGAATCCACAAAACCGATGTGCCTTCCGCAGTTACCATACACGACCTTATTTTTATGAGGTTCCCTCAGTTTTACAAACCAATCGACAGGAAAATCTATTACAGTAAAGTGAAGTATGCATGTTCATCGGCATCAAAAATCATTGCCATAAGCAATCAGACCAAAGAAGATTTAATCCGTTATTTTAAATTAAACGATGATAAAATTGAAACCATTTACCAGTCAATTTCACTTATGTTTTATTCGCCCCAGGATATACCCGGCTTATTGTCAAAATACGGAATTGATGATGATTTTATCCTGGCAGTTGGCGCTCTGGAACCAAGAAAGAACCAACTTTCGATATTAAAGGCATTAAACAGCCTGAAATTAAATATACAGGTAGTTTTTGTTGGAAACGCTACAGAGTATGCCTTTGAAATGCTTAAATTCATTTCCGACAATAAAATGGAAGACCAGGTTAAATTTCTGAACAACATTCCTGAAGATGATTTGACCGGTTTGTATAAACTAGCCAGGTTGTCGGTTTACATTTCAGTTTTCGAAGGGTTTGGGCTACCGGTAATCGAATCGATGGCAAGTGGTTGCCCCGTTATTACTTCAGATATTTCGTGTTTGCCCGAAACAGCAGGTGGCGCAGCGCTTTTATGCCCACCTGAAAATTATAATGAACTTGGAAATCAAATCAAAACAATACTAAACAATAACGATTTAAGAATAGAATTGGTTGAAAAGGGCAAACAACGTGCAAAGGTGTTCCATCCTGAACATTTTTCAAAAACGATGATTTCCCTTTATACTCAAATTCTATCCTGAATAAAATGAACAACGATATAAAAAAAGCGCTTGAAGTCCTTAAAAACGGGGGGGTTATTCTATACCCTACCGACACAATTTGGGGGATTGGGTGCGATGCTACCAATGAAGTCGCTGTCGAACGGATTTATTCTATCAAAAAACGGACAGAACATAAATGTATGCTCATTTTAATGGAAAACCCTGCATTGCTCGATCGGTATGTAGATGATGTTCCGGAAGTAGCCTGGGATCTGGTTGAAATAGCCACAACGCCTTTAACTGTAATTTATCCGAAAGCCAGAAACCTTGCAAAAAACCTGCTTGCCGCCGATGGGAGTGTTGGGATTAGGTTCACAAGGGAACCTTTTACTACGCAACTTTTACAAAGGTTCCGCAGGCCAATTGTTTCAACATCAGCGAACTTCAGTGGCGAAAAATCGCCTGCCAATTTTACCCAAATACCCGATGCAATAAAAAACCAGGTCGACTATATTGTTGAATACAGGCAGGGTGATTTTTCTCAGGCGCTGCCTTCGAGTATCATTAAACTTGGCCCTGGAGGTAAAATTGAAATTGTAAGAAAATGAAAAAGCTGTTCCAGGGACGGAACAGCCTTGCAGTATAATCCGGCTTTTATTTCTTTTCTTTCAGAATATCGCGAATTTCGGTTAACAACGTCTCTTCTTTAGAAGGTGCTGGCGGCGGCGGCGGAGCAGCTACTTCCTTTTTAATCATTTTATTCATGGCCTTAACCATCATGAAAATTGCAAAGGCAATAATCAAGAAATCTACCGTTACCTGGATAAAATTTCCATAATTAATTGAAACAGCTTCTGTTACAACAGCGCCAGCGGCATCGAGAACAGGTTCTTTGATAATAATTTTTAAATTAGTGAACGAAACTCCGCCCAATAGAAAACCTATAGGGGGCATAATTACATCGGCAACAATTGAACTGACAATTTTACCAAAAGCTCCTCCAATAATGATACCCACCGCCATGTCAACCACGTTTCCGCGCATGGCAAATTTTTTAAACTCTTTTAGCATGCTCATAATATTAATTTTTAAGTTAAATTAAGTTGCAGAAATTTAACCAAAAATTAACACAAAACCGTATAAGTAGAAAGAAATGCCATTGCTATCTGTCAATCCATTTCTTTTTCACCTGGTAACTCATCGTTTTTTTACTTTTCCCGAACCGGCAATCGCAGTTTCAAGGTCAGGATTTCCGCTATAATACACATTACCGGAACCTGCAATTTTTGCCTTTACCGATCCGTTCGAGAGCACTGAACAGTTCCCCGAACCCGAGGTCACCACGTTAACATTTCTGGCCTCAATTCCTTGAGCATCGATATTGCCCGAACCCGAAATACGCGCTTTCAGTTCTTCGGCTACACCCCCTTTTTCAATGGTAATATTTCCCGATCCCGAAACCAGGGCATTTATCTTCTCTGCATTCAGGTTTTCTAAAATTACATTTCCGCTGCCACTGACAGCCAAATCCAGGATACGTGTATTTATTGTCTCTGAAACAATATCGCCTGACCCTGATACATTTAGCCCATCCACTTCAGGCACGGTGATGTAAAACTCTATTTTCCCCGGATTCCATTGTTTAAATACAGTTGTATTTGAAAACCGGATATTTAATGTACGATCCCTTACTTCCAGAATAATCTGATCGAGGGTTCCAGGATCGGCAACAATTCGCACACTTTGTTTGTCAGCCTGTTCGAGATAAACCTTTGCAGCAATTCGCAGCGAAATTTTTGAGAAAGGCGATACATCGCGCATTTCTTCTTTAGCAATTAATGGATTAACGAGTATAATACCCAATAACAAAAATGCGGATAAGAAGACTTTTTGTTTCATTTTAATCGATTTTGAAAGTTTTTAATTTCGTTTCCTAAACTTGTTTTAAAAAATAAGTCGCTTAAATGACGGATAAAAGCTTATTATGTTGCACGAGGCCTGAAAAAAATCAGGCTGAGATTTCACTCAATTAGTCCGTCCGGAATTTTTAAGGTTACTGTTTTATTATTTTTATCAATTGACAGTAAAAAATCTTCGTTAAAAGGGACCAAAAGTTCTTTCGATCTAAAATTAACAGTCATTACAATATTACCCGAGTAATTATCAACCTGTTCGATTTTGCCAATTTTGCCAAGAACTTCATCATACAAAATAAAATTTAACAATCCCGATCCGACAAATTCGTCTGGTACTGATTGTATCTCTTTTTTGAAAATAAACACAGAACTTCCTGCCATTCGTTTTGCATACTTTTCGGATTCAACCCCTTCGAACCGCACTATTGCACTATTATCCGATTTAAACCGAAAGCCATCTGTGAAAACATAAAATGGCACCAAAAGTCCCTCAAGCTCAACAAAGAAACGGTTTGAATTTTCGATCGATGTTTCGTACTGAGTTTCGAATTCCAGAACCAGTTCGCCGTGTACCCCATGTGTTTTTCTAAAAAAACCTATTTTTTCGCAATCAATTTTAGGTATTGTTTCCATAAACGCAAAGTTAGTTAAATGAAAGGATTGAAAATAAAAAAACCATCCGTGTAAAACAGATGGTTTTTTTATTTTATGATGAGGTCTTTCAATTAAGATTCAGCGCCCTCATTTTCGGGATTTCCACCCACTTCGGAAGAAGTTTCCGGCACAGCTGATTCTGCTGCTTTTTCGGCTTCTGCCGCTTCCCTCCTTGCTTTGGCTTCTGCTGCAAGTTCAGCATTTTTCGCAGCCAATTCAGCAACTTTCAGTTCCTTCACTTTAGTTTCTGCAGCTAATTGCTTTTTAACTTCCTTTTCTGCATCACCTGCCAGGCGATCGATTTTTGCCTGGATTTTTGCTTCTTTTTCGGTCATCCAGGCCTCGAGGCGTCTTTCGGCTTCAGCTTCGTCGAATGCTCCTTTTTTTACTCCGCCCATAAGGTGTTTTTTGTAGAGTACACCCTTGTACGACAAAATTGCCTTAACGGTGTCGGTTGGTTGTGCGCCATTTGTAATCCAGTTGTAGGCTTTGTCAAAATCGAGATTTATTGTAGCAGGATTTGAATTTGGATTATAAGTACCAATAGTTTCAATATACCTGCCATCCCGTGGCGACCTGCTATCTGCTACCACAATGTGGTAGTAAGCAAAACGTTTGCGGCCATGCCGCGCTAGTCTCATTTTTACTGACATAAATCTATTTTTTGAAAATGTGGCGCAAAGATACAAGAAAAAATGATAAAAAAAATAAGACTCCCTAAATCCCTCTGAAGGTGGGACTTTTTTGACCTAAAAAATTTCTGGCATCTTCCCCTGATGTAGTTTATACTAACTCCCTCTCCTTTGGACAGGGCCGGGGAGAGGCCTCACCTTTTCACATATTGCTCCTCGTAATATTTTTTGTAATCGCCTGATGTTACATTTTCAAGCCACGATGTATTTTCGAGGTACCAGTCTATGGTAAGTTCTATGCCCTCTTCGAATTGTAATGATGGTTCCCAACCCAGTTCACGTTTAATTTTTGTAGCATCAATTGCATAGCGTAAATCATGTCCTGCACGGTCTTTAACATAGGTTATCAGTTTTTCCGACTCGCCTTTTTCGCGTCCCAGTTTTTCGTCCATTTTCCGGCACATTACTTTTATCAAATCGATGTTTGTCCATTCGTTAAACCCACCAATATTGTAAGTTTCACCAATTTCACCTTTATGAAAAATAACATCGATTGCCCGGGCATGATCGACTACCCAAAGCCAGTCGCGCACGTTCTCGCCTTTTCCGTAAACCGGTAAGGGCTTGTTATTTTTAATGTTATGAATAAACAGCGGGATAAGCTTTTCGGGGAACTGAAACGAACCGTAATTGTTCGAACAGTTGGAAATTACGGTTGGCAGGCCAAAAGTATCCAAATAAGCACGGACAAAATGGTCGGAACTGGCTTTCGAAGCCGAATACGGGCTATGTGGATCGTATTTGGTTTCTTCGGTAAACATCCCTTCTTCTCCGAGCGAACCATAAACCTCATCGGTTGAAATATGATAGAATTTTTTGCCCGAAAGATTATCCCGCCAGATGTGTTTTGCTGCATTTAACAAATTAACAGTTCCAATTACATTGGTGAATACAAATTCGGCCGGATTAGAGATCGATCTGTCTACATGCGATTCCGCAGCCAAATGAACCACTCCGTCAAACTGTCTCTCTTCAAACAGTTTCTGAATAAATTCACCATCAACGATATCTCCCTTTACAAATTCATAATTGATTTTGTTCTCAATGTCTTTTAAGTTGTTGAGGTTTCCGGCGTAGGTTAACTTATCGAGGTTAACAATTTTGTATTCGGGGTATTTATTTACAAATAAGCGTACTACGTGCGAACCAATAAAACCAGCGCCCCCAGTGATTAGGATTGTCTTCATTTTTGAAACTTTTTAAAAATGCCAAAATACATAATTTTTACTATACCGCAGTTTTGCAATAAACTGTCTCCAATTTTATTTTATTCCCCGCACCATTTTTTCCCAGTTCCAGGCCGATTGTAAAGTTTCATCAAGTTCTTTTTGGGCTTTCCAGCCAAGTTCATCATTGGCAAAAGTTGTGTCGGCCCAGATTTTTTCGATATCGCCGGCACGCCTGCCCACTATTTTATAATTTAATTTAACACCGGTTGCTTTTTCAAAACCTTTTACAATTTCCAAAACAGATAATCCTGTACCTGTGCCCAGGTTAAAAATCTCGAAGTTCGATTTATTTTTGTTATTTAACAATCTTTCAATTGCTATAACATGCGCCTTTGCCAAATCGACTACATTGATATAATCGCGTATTGCCGAGCCATCGGGGGTGTTGTAATCGTCGCCAAATACTTTCAATTCGGCACGTATTCCGGCAGCCGTCTGGGTAACAAAAGGGACAAGATTTTGAGGTACACCGAGTGGAAGCTCTCCAATCAAAGCGCTTGGGTGGGCGCCTACCGGGTTAAAATAACGCAACGCAATTCCTTTTAACTTCGGATTTGCAATAATACTGTCATGCAGAATATCCTCGCTGATTCGTTTCGTATTTCCATAAGGAGATTCGGCATCCTTTCGGGGTGTTTTTTCGGTAACCGGCAATACATCGGGTTGCCCGTAAACCGTACACGACGATGAGAAAACAATATTCGGAATGTCGTATTTTATCTGGCATTCCAAAATATTTATTAACGATACAAGGTTATTCCGATAATATAATAACGGTTTTTCTACCGACTCACCAACTGCTTTTGATGCGGCAAAATGAATTATCGCGACAATTCCCTTGTTCCGGCTAAAAAAATTGTCGGTTTTTTCCCTGTCCGACAGGTTAAATTCTTCGAAAACCGGCCTGATACCTGTAATTTTTTCGATATTTTCCAAAACATCAACTCCCGAATTCGACAGGTCGTCGACAATAATTACTTCATAACCCGACTCCTGTAATTCAACAACGGTGTGAGATCCAATATATCCGGTCCCCCCCGTGACCAAAATTTTAATTGCCATTTTTGAACGATTTTAACTGTAAATGTAAAAAAATTAAAACAGTAATCTTTTTAAAACAGACTGGTTCGAAATCAATTTGCATAAACTTAATTTCGGGCATCATTCTTTAAAAGATAGATGTTTTTCTATTTTTACACTCTTTAAGAACCAGTCGGAATGAAATTGTCAAAATATATCCACCAGTTGATTATGGATAACGAAACCGTTATCATTCCTGGTTTTGGGGCTTTTATTTCTATTTATAAACCAGCCGTAATTACTGAAAATGAAATAACCCCACCTTCAAAAGAGATTTCTTTTACCACACAAATCAGGAACAACGACGGTTTATTAGTTACATCTGTAGCCCGGGATAACAGAATTTCTAAAGAAAAAGCGCTAAAATGGATTGAAAAAGAACTTCACAACATTCTTTTTCAACTCGATAAGGGTGAAACTGTATCATTTGAAAATACCGGGAGCTTAAAGTACAACAAAGAGAACCAGATTCAGTTTACACCTCTCTTTAATTCAAATTTGCTTTTAGATTCATTCGGTTTTGAAAAAATTTCTTCTATCGACACTGAAGAGATCGCCGTAGAACCTGAAACAACCCCAGTTAGCGAATCAGCAGTTGAAGCAGAAGAAGCAAAGATTGATGATTTAAAAGATAACGTGCACGACATTCAAACAGGGGCAGACACACCCAAAGAAAAAGAATCAGTTCAGTTTACTTTACCTGTGTTTAGTCAGTTACAAACAAAAAAAGAGACGGAAAACAAAAGAAAAACAGCCTGGTATTGGTATCTGCTAATTCTTATACCAGTAATAATTGGTGGTTACCTTGCAGTAAAAAAAAATCTTAATACCAAACCCGGTGATGGCTTCACAAACAAACATTCAAAAACGGTACAAAATGAAATTTCTGTCGCGAAAACTGTCCCTGCCGATCCTGTTGTGAATGATTCTTTAATTCAAACAAAAACCGATTCAATATCAAACTTAAAAACCGGCTCGGCTGTACAAATAACAACAGGTAATTATTATCTGGTTGGGGGAAGTTTTAAAAATGAAGAAAATGTAGAGAAATTTATTCTCCAACTCAAAGAAAAAGGAATTGAAGGTCAAAGATTGGGAAAAAGGGGCAACCTGTTTCTGGTAGGAATCGAGTCGTATGATACTGAGGCAGAGGCCATCAAATCGTTAAACGAACATTTTAAAGTCGATCCCGGACGTAACCTTTGGATTTATAATAAATAGAAATACAATTTTTTCATTTCGTTTTTGTCGGTTATAGCTTTCCACGCTTTCTCCTGGATAGTTTTATACACAAATTCTTTTAACACTGAAGATTTCATTTTTGAGCTTACTCCGAAAAGTCACAAACCCTTAGCCCGATAGCTATCGGGCCCCTAAAGGGGACTTTGAAGAGTTCATTGATTTTCAGCGAGTTACCCTTTAGGGGTGAGGGATAAAAGAGTTGAAAATCAATGAACTCGGACTTTTCGGAGCGGACTCAATTTTTAAATGAACAAAGCAGATTAATTGTTCAATCTTTTTTTATTTCTGAAACGAACATGTTGCCATATTACAATCACGAACATGATAATAATTTGTTACAACATGGAATTCCATACTACCAAAAAGAACAAATTATTGTAGTATGAAATAAATATGAAGCCGAATTTTGTAAATTGCAAACCAATAAACCAACAAAAATCTGACTATGAATCCATCACGAAGAAATTTTATTAAAAATTCTGCGGTTGCAATATCAGCAGCTACGTTAATTCCCTCAAAAGTATGGTCCTCTCCAACTGCCCCGTCCGATAAGGTAAATGTAGCTTTAATCGGTTGCCGTAATATGGGTTTCGGTATCCTGAGCCATCATCTTGATACAGGGACAGTAAATTGTGTTGCCCTGTGCGATGTTGATCCCGGTGTTTTAAAGGACAAAGCAGGAGAAGTTAAAACAAATTATAACCAATCACCTGAATTATATGCCGATTACCGTAAAGTCCTGGAGCGAAAGGATATCGATGCTGTTATTATTGGCACACCCGATCACTGGCACTGCCTGATGACCGTTGATGCATGTTCTGCCGGTAAGGATGTCTATGTCGAAAAACCAATGGCTAACACAATTGGCGAATGCAACATTATGGTAAAAGCTGTAAAACGTTACAAAAGGTTAGTCCAGGTTGGACAGCAACAGCGCAGTGGAAAGGTATTTATCGATTGCATGAACCTGATTAAAGGAGGCGAGATCGGCACACTGCGAAAAATTAATATCTGGGCCAACTTTAATTACGGCCTGGGTACAGTGCCGGTCGCCGACAGCGAAGTTCCAGCCGGTGTAGATTACGATTTCTGGTTGGGGCCTGCCCCCAAACGTCCGTTCAACAAAGCACGGTTCCACGGAAGCTGGCGCCATTACTGGGATTACGGCGGCGGATTGATGAGCGACTGGGGTGTTCACCTCATCGACATGGCGCTATGGGCAAAAGATATTGTTGCCGGGCCAAAAACAGTAATTACCTATGCCGGAAACTTATCGAAACAAAACATGGCGCGTGAAACATTTGACACAATGAACCTTATTTTCCCAAAGGACGATTTTGTTATAAACTACGATCTTACCGCCGGAATACAGCAGGGGCCTTACAACAGCGCGTATGGATTGCAGTTTGTCGGCGAAAAGGGGATTCTGGTGGCCGACCGCAATAAATATCATCTCTACCCCGAATGGGATGGACAAAAAAATGCCCCAAAATCTGAAGAAGTAAGCTGGGAAAATGGAAAAGAATCGCACCGCGAACATGTCGACAATTTCCTTGCATGTATTAAATCGAGGGAAACACCTTCATGTCCGCCGGAAGCAGGCAGGGCTGCAGCAGTGCACGTACACATTGCAAACATCTCGGCAAGGGTAGGTCAACCCGTACTTGAATGGGATGACGAAAACAACCGCTTTACCAACTGCGAAAAAGCAAATGAGTATATCTCCCCTGTTTACAGGGCCCCATGGAAATTGCCGGAAGTGTGAAGCGAAATGTGAATGGATTTTAAATAGTAGCGCCCTTTGCGAATCATTTGTGTTCATTGCGTTAAGAAAATTCAAACGCAAAGCACGCAATCTGAAAACCCGCTAAGAACGCAAAAACCAATAAAAACTAAACTATGAATACACGCAGAGATTTTATCAGGACCGGCCTTTTTGCTGGGGCAGGAATTTTAGTTGCAAACCCGCTGTTAAGCTTTGCTACCGATGGAAAAAACAAATTGAAAAATTTTGGTTTTATCTCGGGAATTGCAGGCGAGGCAATGAAAACCGACTGGAAAGGCACCTTGAAAAAAGCCGTGGAATTTGGATTTACCGAGCTTGAAGGCGGCAGTAATAATGCCCCTTCGCCAAAAGAATTTTTAAGCTATTGCAAAGAAATCGGTATAAAACCCATCGCAAGCGGTACCGACCTGAATTCCATGATTAAAGATCCACAAAAATATTTCGATCAACAAAACGCACTGAATATGAGATATTTGGTTTGTTACTGGCCCTGGTTTGACGGTGGCCCGTTTATGCTCGATGACTGTAAACGTTCGGCGGGAATTTTAAATGAACTCGGGCAAAAAGCAAAAAACAACGGGTTGCAATTGCTTTGGCACAACCACGACAAGGAATTTCATGCCATGGAAAGCGGGTTGCCATTCGATTATCTGATGAAAAACACCGATCCTAAACTTGTTCAGCTTGAACTGGATATTTACTGGGTAAAAAAAGGCGGGGGCGACCCACTGGAAGCATTGAAAAAATATCCGGGACGCACAAAAATCCTTCACGTTAAAGACATGGCTCCCGGAACAGAACAGGATTTTATTTGCCCTGGCTCTGGAATCATCGATTTCGGACCGGTTTTCAAAGAAGCACATAAACAGGGAATAAAACATTATATTGTAGAACGCGACAACGAACCCGACGGAATTGGTTGCCTGAAATCGAGCGGAGAGTTTTTGAAAAATTTCAGGTTTTAGCTTTTTTGACAGAGAAATATCATCAGCAAGATTCACCCTTCGACTCCGCTCAGGGTGACCGTCAGGCTGAGCGCAGTTGAAGCCTGCTAAAAGAATAATTGAAAAAAAATCATAAATGAATACAATAAAAGTTGGCGTTGCCGGATTGGGTTTTATCGGACCGGCACATGTTGAAGCTCTGCGGAGAACCCGGGAATCGAGGCCGCGGCCATTTCCGAAACTTCTGATGGACTGGCAAAATCTAAAGCTGAACAGTTGGGGATTCCCAATTACAGTTCCGATTTCCCCGGTTTAATAACGGAAACAAAAGCGTTACCACTGTTAGCCAGGTCGCAGATGGCCGAAAAACAGGTTAAGCCTTGAAATAGCAGGGTCAAAACAGCCTTTTACGTGGAACTCGGAATCGCCAAACGAAATGTGGATTGGCAAACGCGGTGCAGCCAACCAGGTTTTGATGTGCGATCCCTCTTTGTTTGAATAGGAAAGCTCCGCGCTGATTTCTTTCCCGGGCGGGCACAACGAAGGATTTCCCGGAACTTCGAAACAAATGTTTAAAGAGGTTTATGAAAATACACGGTTGAAAACAATGTCAGGAGCCAAATTCCACACATTCGTAGATGGGCTTCGGGAGTTGGTTTTATGCGAAAGAATACTCGAAAGCAATGAAAAACAGGGGTGGGTGAAAGTGTAATAAGTTAAAGGGCTACCTCGGGATTTGATTTTTAATTTTCTTAATTTTGCTAAAAAGGCATAAAATGAACATTCAGGCAGAGAAATTAGAGATAATGAAAATGATTCTTGATACCGAAAACCCGGGAATCATCAAGGCAATTAAAAAGTTATTTAACAAAGAACGGGAAACTGATTTTTGGGAGACATTAACCGAAAGTCAAAAACAGGAAATTACAGCGGGTATTAAAGATGCTGATAATGGTGATGTTTTGGATTTTGAAATTTTTATGGGGAAACACCGTCCATGAAAAAAGTTATTCTTACCAAACGAGCTTCAATCCGGCTGGAAGAATTATTTCATTATCTTGAAACTAAGTGGTCGATAAAAACTAGAAATGAATTCATAAAAAAGTTTGGACACGCAATTTTTCTAATCCGGAAGTATCCCGAAATTGCTCCAAAATCGTTGGTAATTCCAAATCTGCACCGGTATATTCTAACAAAGCAAACTTCTATCTTCTACAGAAACGATAAAGCTTCGATTACAATAATTGCCATCTTCGACAACCGCATGAATCCTGAAAAACTCAATGAACAATTTTGACAGCCATGTTTCAACCATTCAGCAACTCCATCAACAATTGCAGCAATCTGCGGTCAATGCTGTCAACCAGAAGCTGACCATCCGAAACTGGCTGATTGGTTACTACATTGTTGAGTTTGAACAAAATGGCGAAGACCGTACTAAATATGGCTCTGGATTATTAAACAAACTTTCTGAAAAGATTAGCGTTCAAGGATTAACTTCGCCGGAATTGTCGCGTTGCAGACAGTTTTTTAATACATATCCCCAAATCCTTGGGACAGTGTCACAAGAATTTAAAAGCTACATGCCTGAATCAATTTTTGGGACAGTGTCACAAGAAAGCAATCTAAAATTGAATTACCCGCAAAAACTGTCTCCAACTCCAAATAATATTGTTGCAAGACTATCCTTTTCTCATATCGTTGAGTTGATAAAAATCGAAAATGACCTGAAACGTTCCTTTTACGAAATTGAAGCGATAAAAGGAAGCTGGAGTGTGCGCGAATTGCGAAGGCAAATCAACAGCTTGTATTTCGAACGCAGTGGTTTGTCAAAAGAACCTGAAAAACTCGCAAAACTGGTTCAGCAAAAAATAAAACCACAGGCAGGTACCGACATCGTGAAAAATATTTATGCCTTTGAATTTCTTGATTTGCCCGTAAAATCAATTATCGAGGAATCGGATTTGGAAACAGCCCTCCTGGATAACCTGCAGCAGTTTATCGTTGAGTTAGGCTATGGTTTTTGTTTTGAAGCCCGTCAAAAACGAATCCTGATTGGCGAAAAATATTATTTTATCGACCTGGTTTTCTACAACCGTATTTTGAAATGCCATGTTTTAATCGACCTCAAAATCGGGGAATTTGAACATGGCGACATCGGACAGTTAAATACTTATTTGAATTTTTATAAAGCGGAGGTTTGCGAACCAGAAGACAACCTGCCAATCGGGATTTTAATGGTGGCAGAAAAGGACCATGCCCTGGTAAAGTATGCTACTGCCGGAATAGATGAAAACCTTTTTGTACAGCAATATTTGCTAAAACTTCCTGACACAAAAATACTTAAGCAATACATTGAAAAAGAATTAAAAGAATGGTAGAATGAAGTGATGTAAAGATTAAAATGACAAAAAGAATAAATTAAATAAACCATAAAAACCATGTTAGATTTAGGATTTGTAAGCGCCATTCTGGCCGAAAAAAGTTTTAAAGAAGTGATAGAATTTGCTTCAGCATACGGTTTTAAGTGCGTCGAAATCATGTGCTGGCCGGTTGGCATGGCAGAACGCAGATATGCCGGGGTTACCCACATCAACGTGGATGAACTCGACGACAAAAAAGTGAATGAAATTCAAACAACATTAAAACGAAATAACATTTACATTTCGGGCTTGGGTTATTATCCCAATCCGCTGGATGCCGATGAAAATCAGGCTGCATTTTATATTGAACACATTAAAAAAGTGATTAAAGCTGCGGCAAAGCTGGGAGTTCCGGTTGTAAACACCTTTGTAGGCCGCGACCCGAAAAAAAGTGTCGGCGAAAACCTCGAAAAATTTGCTGAAGTGTGGCCGGGAATTGTAAAAGTGGCTGAAGAAAACAACGTGAAAATCGGAATAGAAAACTGCCCGATGTGGTTTACCGCCGACGAGTGGCCCGGTGGAAAAAACCTGGCAACCACTCCTGCCATTTGGCACCAACTATTCGAAATCATTCCCAGTCCGAATTTCGGGTTAAACTACGATCCGTCGCACCTGGTCTGGCAAATGATGGACGAAGTTGGCCCGGTTTACGAATTCCGCGAAAAACTCTTCCACATTCATTTAAAAGATGTAAAAATTTACCGCGACAAACTGAATAAAGTTGGCATAATGGCCTACCCGCTGGAATACCATACGCCTAAAATACCAGGTTTGGGAGATGTTAACTGGCGGGGATTTTTCTCTGCACTGACCTCAGTTAAATACCGCGGACCGGTTTGTATCGAAGTGGAAGACAAGGATTTTGAAGGTTCTGAAGAGGATGTAAAAGCTGCGATTTTGACAAGCAGAAATTTCCTTAAACAATTTATTGCATGATTATCATCCTGTTAACTAAATCAATCCTTTTTGTTAAATCAGTTTCGGTGTGTTTGTTTCAAAAATAAAAACCTTAAATATGAAAACAATAAAAATTTTTATTTCGTTTTTAGTTCTTTTAGCATTGGCTTCATGCAAGCAAAGCAATCAGCAGAGTTACATTAAACTGGTAAACACTAATTCAACAGACAAAGCGCAAAACCTGTATAATTTTATCCAGGATATCAGCGGAAAATACTCTCTTTCGGGTATGCATAATTTCTGTGGTAAGGCATCTGATTATACTGACCAACTGGAACAACTGACCGGGAAAAAAGCAATTGTCTGGGGTTCCGATTTCAGTTTTTGTGTTGAAGGCGACAATGCCATGCGGTTCCAACATTGCGGCCCGGCCAATTTACCTGCCATTTCGCAGGAGAGATATTTGCAGCCAAGGGACACAACCCGTCCACGCGAACTGCCCCCGCTCGAATTTCTTGACATCACACTTGACGAAGCCCGTGAAAAAACTATTGCCGAAGCAAAAAAGAAATACGCCGAAGGCCATATTATTACCCTAATGTGGCACGGGTGTTTTCCAACCGATGGCGACTGCTGTAACGGTTCTTCGATTTGGGCGATGGAAAACCGGCCCTCTCCTGAGGTTTGGAACGAACTGGTTACTGAAGGAACAGAATTGAACAATGCATGGAAAGAAGGCGCCGATAAAATCGCAGGCCACCTGAAAGAGTTGCGCGATGCCGGAATCCCGGTGCTTTGGCGGCCTTACCACGAAATGAATGGCGTTTGGTTCTGGTGGTGCAACCAAAAAGGCGAACAGGGATTTAAACGGCTCTGGATTATGATGTATAATTATTTTACTGAAGTGCACCAACTGAACAACCTTATCTGGGTATGGAATACCAATGCCCCGCGCGATATTCCGGGCGATGAAGCCTGGCCTTACGCAGATTTTTACCCGGGAAGCGAATATGTGGATATTCTTGCAGCCGATGTGTACCGGAACGATTACAAGCAATCGCACCACGACGATTTGCTTGCACTCGGAGGTGGAAAGCCAATCGCCCTGGGCGAAGTAGGCAATGTGCCGACTTTGGAAATTATGGAAAAACAAGCCAAATGGAGCTGGTTTATGCCATGGGGATGGATTCTGTTTGTGTTCGACAAACCGGAACTGATAAAAGAAATCATGAATTCGGACAAAGTTCTGACACTCGATGAAATTGAAAGAAACGAACACGGGAAATATTTAGTTAAAACTAAATAATGAATTATTTCAGATTGTATATTTAAAGCAAACATCCTTTGGCTACGCTCAGGATGACAGCCACCCTGAGCGTAGCCAAAGGGTGTACACTTTTTACATTTTTTGTTCGATTCCTGACAAAGGAGATGTATAAATCAATCCGGTAAAAAAAATTAATTAATAAAATTCAATAACAAATCAAACTCATTGCTTATGAAACCAAAACTTACCATCCAGCTTATGTTTATGATGTTCCTCGAGTTTTTTATCTGGGGCGTGTGGTTTGTTCCACTTGGAAATTATCTCACAACAATTGGATTTCAGGGCGAAGAAGTTGGCGCAGTATTTAGCACACTTGCCTGGGGCTCTATCATTGCTGCATTTTTTGTGAGCCTGATTGCCGACCGCTATTTTTCGGCCCAAAAATTAAACGGGATCCTTCACCTTATGGGAGGCATTTTAATTTTTATTGCCTCAAATATCACCGAACCCGGACTGTTTTTCTGGACCATGCTGGCATTTATGATTTGCTATATGCCAACGGTAGCGCTGGCCAGCACAATTGCGTTGCATCATGTAAGCGATGCAGGCCGGCAGTTTCCGCGAGTAAGAGTACTTGGTACGATTGGGTGGGTGGTCTCCGGACTTGCATCCAGTGCGTTGAATATCGAGAATACCAACATCCCGATGATTATGGCGGCAATAGCTTGTATTTTGCTTGGACTGTTCAGTTTTACGCTTCCTGACACTCCGCCGCAGGGAAAAGGGAACAATGTAAGTTTAGCTTCCATACTAGGACTCGATGCTCTAAGAATGATGAAGGAACGTTCGTTTGCGATTCTGATTATTTCCACATTATTGATTTCCATTCCGTTTGCTATGTACTTCCAGTACACAAACATGTCGATGAATGAGGCAGGAATTGATAATGTGGCCGGGCTGATGTCAATCGGGCAAATGTCGGAAGTGCTGTTTATGATACTGATGCCGCTGATTTTTGTACGGCTCGGGGTAAAACGGATGTTGCTGATGGGAATGATTGCCTGGATTGTGCGTTATGTTTTATTTGCTTTTGGAAACAACGCCGAACTTGTTTGGTTTTTTTATCTCGGAATTTTCCTTCACGGTGTTTGTTACGATTTCTTTTATGTTACCGTTCAGATTTATGTAGATAAAAAAGCCCCGGCCACAACGCGCGCAAGTTTCCAGGGGTTAATAACATTTCTCACTTACGGACTGGGCTGGATGATTGGCGCCAACCTGAGCGGCTGGGAGTTACAGCGTGCGCAGGTTTTAAATGATGCATCGATTGTTGTCGGCCACAATTGGAAAAGCCTGATGCTCGTACCCGCAGGAATTGCCCTTGTGGTAACAGTCTTCTTTATATTCTTTTTTAAACCTGAACAGGAAAAAATAAGTATCGATAAACCACTGATTTAATAGGAATTGAATCGGCAAATCTCATCCGCCGGTTTGCGGATTTTTTTCCGGAGCTTATAATCTTCCGGAGCATAGCCCAATGTAATTACCAATCCTACTTTTCGGTTTTTCGGGATATGCAGCAATTCCTGGATTTTTTTCTCGTCAAACCATCCAATCATACAGGTTCCAAGGCCCAGTTCGGTTGCCTGGAGGCAAAAATGTGCGGCAGCAATTCCGATGTCGTACGCCGGGTACTCCTGGTTTTTTATACTTCCCCCGATCTGTGCAATCAGTTTTGCTTTTTCGATTACCAGGACCGCAATAACCGGGGCCTGTCTGGCAAACCGGTTAAAAGAAATTGCCGTGCTGAACGTGGCTTTCGCAACTTCGTTTTTCAATACGGGGTCATTAACAATTATCAATCTCCAGGGTTGTGAATTACACGCCGATGGCGCAACATGAACAGCCTCAACCAATTTTTCGACCTTCTCCGGCTCAACAGGCTTTTCCTGGTAAATACGAACACTTTGCCGCTGTTTGATTAATTTACTAAATGTCATATTTTTGTATTTCTTGACGCTAAAAATACATAATTTCTTTTTCATTCCCTGATATGCAAACCATTCGTCGAATTGTTCGTAAAACACAATAATTCACATGATTATTTCATTAATAATAAGGTATTTACTAAAAAAATTAAGATTATGCCAGACAGTGTTTACAAAATTATTGAATTGGTTGGCAGCAGCGCCGAATCGTGGGAAAAAGCTGCACAAAATGCCATCGAACGCGCTTCAAAATCATTGCGCGATCTGAGAATTGCTGAAGTTGTCCAGATGGACATGCACCTGAAAGACGGTAAAGTTGAATTTTACCGGACTAAACTAAAATTATCTTTTAAATACGAAGGTTAAAACGGTAAAAACTGCAAAAAAAAGGCTGAAAAAATCTCAGCCTCTTTTTTTGATAAATTATTAATATCCCCACGATTTCATAATTTTCAGGTTTTCCTCCATGCATTCCATTGGTGTTTTCCCCTGGTATGATTCCTGTTCGATTACAAAAAGTTTAGTCCCCGAAGCTTTCCCGAGGTCGGTAACTTCTTTGGTCCCAACCAGTCCATTGCCAAGTATCGTACTTTCATATCCTTCCGTTCCTTCGACTTTAATCATATCCTTCACATGAATTGTCCCGTAACGACCGGGATACTGACCTATTACGTCTTTTGCAAGCGCACCGGCTATGTACATATTTCCCATATCGAGTTGCATCACAACCTTATCAGGATCAGTATTTTTCATGATTAAGTCGAAAACTTTTTCATCGTTCAACGTAACGTTGAATTCAAAATCATGGTTGTGATATCCGAATTGCATTCCTGATTTCCGGCAAAGTTCTCCGCTTTTATTAAATACCTCCATAAATATCATTAAATCATCGTAGGTTTGGCGCAGGCTTTCATCGAGCCAGGGACTAACAACAAATTGCTGTTCCATATAGGCTGCGTCATCCACTGTTTTTTTCCATGTACCGGTAAAATCGCCTGCAACCGCGTCCCAGTGATTTTTCCCAAGTACCGTATGACCAGAAGGCATCTTCAACCCAAGGTCGCTTAATACCTTTTTAAATTCAACAGGAGTCCATCCGTAGAATTTATGATCGACATAATTTGCATGCTCCACATGGGTATATCCCATTTTTGCAAGTTTGGTAAGCGAGCCCAGCGGATCGGCCTTCATGTCATCCCTGACACAATATAACTGGACTGCTGTAACAAAGTCGGGTTTTTCGGCTGCTGTTTTACAGGCTGAATGCCCTAACAGGGTTATTCCGGCTGTGGCAATAGCGCCTGTTTTAATAAATGTTCTTCTTGTTGTTTCCATTAGTTGGTAATCAGATTTTAATTTTTGTTTATTTTTCAGATATTAATGATGCTAAAATTAATATAAAACATCAACTGTTTACTATAAATGTATAAGTTATTTAATTCAATTTTTGTAAATTAGGTAGTCAAACAATTAAGAAAATAAAAATGAAACGAAGAATTTTTATTAGGAACAGTGCAATAGGCGCAGTGGCGCTAACAATTCCTGCTATCAGGAGTTTTGGAAGCAGCTTTGCTCCGGAATATCAGATTCCTAAAAGAGTGCTCGGGAAAACCGGGGAAAAACTTTCGGTAATTGGTTTTGGTGGAATTATGCTAAATGATAATCCGCAGGATTTTGCCAACGAAATTGTTGCCAAAGCCTGCGAATTGGGTGTAAACTATTACGATGTTGCCCCAAATTATGGTAATGCACAGGAAAAATTGGGCCCGGCATTAAAACCCTATCGTAAAAACTGTTTCCTGGCATGCAAAACACACAAGAGGGATGCTGAAGGAGCATTGGAAACCCTTGAAGATTCGTTGAAAAAACTCGGGACCGATTATTTCGACCTTTACCAGTTGCATGCTTTGAGTTCGGTTGAGGAGGTTGAAAAATGCTTTGGCCCGAAAGGAGCCATGGAAACAGTTGTAAAAGCTAAAAAAGACGGGTTAATAAAACATGTCGGGTTTTCGGCCCATTCCGTTGCTGCGGCTATGCTTGCAATGAAAAACTATGAATTCGATTCGATAATGTTCCCCATTAATTTTGCCTGCTGGAATGCAGGTGATTTTGGCCCACAGGTTTATGCCGAAGCCGAAAAACGCGGAATGGGTATCCTTGCCTTAAAAGCCATGGCTTTAACCCGGCTGGAGCAGGGCGAGCAAAAATTTGACAAGAATGTCTGGTACAGGCCAATTCAGGATGAAGAGATTATGAAAATGGCTTTAAAATTTACATTATCGAAAAATATAACTGCAGCAGTACCACCAGGGAAAAACACACTTTTTTTAAAGGCCCTTGAGTTTATGAATGAATATAAACCGATTACTGAAGACGAAACACAAAAACTGCTAACCTTATCAAAAACAACAAAGCCAATTTTTATGAATGCCTGAGAGCATGATTAAGGATTCGGTGATTTATTATTGTGTAAAATCTCATCGGTAAATATAAAAATAATGTTGGGCTTCGGGGTAACTTTTACTCCGCAGCCCAACAACTGAACAAGAACCAAATAAACCGGGAAGAAAAACAACAAGCAAAATTCCTTTTGCCATATGTAATGGCGTACAAATTTCTGTTTGTCCTTGCTGTCATTCAACTTAATATTTCGATTTTTTCTCCCTTTTTTCCGCTTTCTTCTCCTTTGCGGTCTTTAATGGCTCTTTTTTCACGTTTTTCTTGGCATCCATCGATTTTGACATGACATTAATTTTTTAAAAGGTTAAACAATTCAGAACGAATTTCATAATTACAAAGCTAAATCCTAAATTTCAATTTTAAAAAATTCATAGAAAAATATTGATTTCTTTTGCTACTTTTCTAATATGACCAGCAGCCAGGTTATAATCTTCGGCAGAGTTCAAATGTTCGAGCATCAGGGGGATATTTTTCAGCTTCGACAGCTCCTTTAAAAAAACGATATAATCCAGATTACCCAACCCTGCGCGAACTTCGGGTAAATGGGGCGTTAATTCATCTTCAAGAAGTTTAATATCTTTTGCATGGCAACTTTTAATATGGGCCCCAAGTTTTTTAAAAGCTTCAGAAATCATTTCCCCGTTTTTGTAATATACCTGCGGACTAACAACAAGGTTTACCGGGTCGAAATGAACCCCAAATTTTTTCCTGCCGATAGCTTTGATTAATTTCGTGTAAGATTCAACAGAGTCGGGATAAGCCCACGGCATTGTTTCGAGTGTAAAGAATGTGTTTTTAGGGTTTACGGCATCGATAATCTTACGCGTACTTTCCACAATCAGATCAAAAGTATCCGGGGTAAGATTGTCTTTGTGAGGGCCAGCCCACTTTTCGGGATTCCTGGATCCGCTGATATTCACACAGCAACTGGCACCAATTTCATCGGCCAACTGCAACGAATTCACACATTTTTCGAAAGCTGCCTTGCTTTTGGTTTCGTCAGGGTCAATTGGATTGCTCCAGGCCCCAACTTCCGAAATTACAATTCCAGCTTTTTGTGCAGCCTCTTTATACAATTTTACAAGGCCTGAATCAGTACCAACATTGACCGGGCAATACGCTGCCCTGTAACCGAGTTCGTCAAGTGCGCAAATCCATTCCTCTGGGGTTTGGTATTTTTTAAACACAGGTCCTCCCAGCTTTATCGTAGTTTTTTCCATCTTAAAAGAATTTGCTATACCTGGAATTATGGCTAAACCCGCCGCAGCGGTTACTGAAACTTTTGTAAATTTTCTTCGGTCCATGTTATTGATTGCAATGATTGTTATTTCTTTATAAATGTAAGTATGCCAAATGAAAAAAACAACCGGTAAGTTGTTTTACAGCCTGAAATGTTACCGGCTTTATTTGATGTTTTAAAAGAAATGACGGCACCTTAACAAAGATGCCGCCGGGAATAAATCGATGTTGTAAAAAAATCGAATTATGTAGAACTATTTATGAAAAAACTTATGTTTCATGGCTTTGAAACAGTATAATACAATTAACAAATGATGTGCCAAAAAAATCCACCTTTAATATGTTAATCAACATCTAAAACTTTCAGGATTTTTAAATCCGGGACATTGAAAGACTGGTAAAATCAAAAAATGTATTTCAGTTATTTTTTCATGAAATCATTTGTAGCTTATCCGTTTAAAACAAATATCGACATATCAGCAATGTTAGGGCCATTGTTGAAAAAAGAACAAAAATCGGATATCTATCGGCCGACAAAAAAACTTATCTTTGGGTTATGACAAATAATCAAGAAAATAGAAGTCCACTTGCCGAAGTTTTTGGCTTTCCAATTGGAAATGAAAGCTCTAAAGCTCAACGTTATAGAAATCAAAAATTATGTCCTTATAATAATAAAGTTCCAAACTGCACAAAAGACAATGCCAATAATCCTTTGGGAGTATGCTGTGTTTGGAACAACAATATCTCGGTAATAACTTGCCCTACAAGATTCAGAGAAGATTGGATTATCATAGAAAATGCCGCAAAGTTTGCATTTGGGGAAAAATCAAATTGGACTTCATTGTCAGAAATTAAACTGACGGATAAAAATGGACAATCTGCTGGTAATATCGACTTTATATTAGTTCAATACAACGAAAAAGGGCAATTAATAGATTTTGTTTCTCTCGAAGTTCAAGGAGTTTATATTTCTGGAAACTTAAGAAACCCGTTTGAAAGCTATATTAGTAATCCTTCGAAAAATTTTGAATGGCCGGCAGGTTACAATTATCCAAAGCCAGATTATCTTTCATCTTCTCGAAAACGCCTTATTCCTCAAATGTTATATAAAGGAGGAATTTTCCAAACGTGGAAGAAGAAACAGACAGTTGCGCTGCAAAAATCATTTTTTGAAACACTCCCCGACCTACCGACTACAGATAAATCCAAGGCAGATATAGCGTGGTTCTTATACGACCTTGAGTTCAATAAAGAACAAAATCAAAATAACCTAGTTTTAGTTGACACAATTTATACGGAATTTGAACCTGCACTTTTAAGAGTTACAACACCTGAACCCGGTGATGTTACTGATTTCATTAATATCCTACAAAACCGTCTCGCAGAGCATCTCGACAAAAACTCCCCAGATACACCATCTTTATCAGACATAATAAGTGGTTAATTATGGACGGACAATTATCAATATTTGAAACAAAGGAAAAAAAGGCGAGTAAATTAAATGTTGTAAACGTTGCCTCAATTCCACAAAGAAGCCCGTTCAGATATCCTGGTGGAAAAACATGGTTAGTTCCTATTGTTAGAAAATGGCTAAAACAATCAAAAGAATATAAAAATTTAATTGAACCATTTGCTGGTGGTGGTATAATAGGATTAACTGCTGCATTTGAAAATCTTGCAAATCATGTAACAATGATTGAACTTGACAAGGAAGTTGCAGCAGTATGGGATGTAATATTAAATGGAGACCATAAATGGCTGGCAGACAAGATTTACGGATTTGATTTAACTCCCCAAAATGCCAACGACATTCTACAAAAGGATAAAAAAACAATTAAAGAACAAGCCTTTTGTACAATTATTAAAAATAGAATTTATCATGGTGGAATAATAACTAAAGGTTCAGGTTTAATTAAAAATGGAGAAAACGGAAAAGGAATTAAATCTCGTTGGTATCCAAAAACTTTAAGAGATAGAATCTTGGCAATTGGCCATGTTAAAAACAAAATTGAATTTATTACGGGTGATGCTTTTATAGAAATGGAAAAAGCAACAAACGATAAAAATTGTTACTTCTTTATTGACCCTCCATATACAGTTGCTGGAAAAAGACTTTACACTCATTTTGAAATTGACCATGATAAATTATTCTTTTTGACTTCAAAACTCAAAGGAAAATTTATGTTGACTTACGATGACACAAAAGAAATCAGAGATTTAGCAACTAAGTACAATTTAGACTTTAGAACAATACCGATGAAAACTACCCATCATATCCAAAAAAATGAAATTATTATTTCAGATAATTTTGACTGGTGGAAATAAAAACTGGCCCTAATAACGTGCAAATGTAATGCGTGCGAGTGTGGATTTCCAACGTTTTTGCCTTGTTCTACCAACGCCAATAATAATTTTTCTCATAAAGCCGAAATCGTTTGAACAAGCAACTGAATTACATTTTCGACATTCTGATTGAATACTTTTAACACCTCTTCCCAGGTAACCGGTTCCTCATCAGTTTTCCAGCAATCATAATCGGTGCTTAGCGCAATTGCGGCATACGGAATCCCCAACTCGTTGGCCAGGACACACTCTGGCGCCACCGACATGTTTATTATGTCGGCGCCCCATATCCTGAACATTTTTGATTCGGCCCGGGTGGAAAAACGCGGGCCTTCAATTGTAATCACAGTCCCTTTGGGGTGATGTTTCAGATTTAGTTCGGCAGCCTTTTTAATCAGCTTCTGTCTCAATTCATGGTTAAAAGGTTCGGCCATTGGCGTATGTTTTAACTGGCCGTTGCTAAACTGATTATGAAAAGTAACTTCCCTGTGCCTTGTAAAATCAATAAACTGGTCTGGAAAAACCAGATCGCCACGGCCAATTTCCTCGCGCAAACTTCCGCAAGCAGTGGTTACCAGAATATGAGTGCAATCGAGTTTTTTTATCGCCCACAGATTAGCCCGGTTATTTACCTCGGAAGGGGGAATGGAATGATCCTTTCCATGGCGCGTTAAAATCACAACTTCAACACCACCGATTTTACCGGTTTTAAAAGTTGACGATGGTTTCCCGAAAGGAGTTTCAACCCAGATTTCACCTGAATCTTTAAGAATGTCAGGATTTTCCAATCCCGAACCACCAATAATTGCTATTTTATTCATAAAAAGTAGTTTTAAAATTACAAGTACCAAAAAACAAAAGAACTTCAATTACCAAAAATTCGATGAAGTAACCTTTTGAAAAATTTGGATATTGGTTATTGTTTTTTATTTGTGATTTGGATATCGAATTCATTGCTGTCCACTTAAAACAAGTTGAGTGACAGCTGTTTATATTCTGGTTCTTTGACATTATTGTAATCTAATTTTTCAAATAGCTCATTTGCAGGGGTTTTGTCAATTAGGGAGATGCCTAAAAC
>JBBINB010000019.1:0-47669 GCA_037444065.1 Draconibacterium sp. | reverse complement strand
GTTTAACTGTACGAAAATGCACACACTACCAAAAACTAAAAAATTATAAACTTTTGCAAAAAACAACTGGGGTTTTACCAAAAACAAACAAAATCACTTTTTGGTCAGCCCCATTTCTGCCGGAGTCGGAAACTCCGTCTCCCGGGAAAACCGCCCCCGTTAATTCTATTTCCTGTAAACTTTCCACCACAGTAAAAATCCGCTTATATAAACTATAAGTAAACAGATTCCGGCAAGCGGGACAATCAGGATATAAAACGGCCCAATCCATTTCTCAAAAATACGCCCGGTGTGCATTTCGAGCGAAACATTCCACAACGACATGGATGAAGCATTTCTAATTTCTTCAGGCATTTCCGGGAAGGGGAAGGATGCTATTGCTTCAAGGGATGATATCTTTTGAACCGCGATTGCCCCTTTATTATAGTCAAACCAATAAAAATGGTTATTTCCTTCAATAAAACCCGCCACCATATTTGCCCCAATCGGACTTTGCATTCCTTCGGGCGTAACATAAGGTTGCCTGCTAAAAAAATCGGCAATGGCGCCATTCTCAACATTCCATAAATACATTCCGCTAAAAGAACCAACGATATAAATTTTTTCGCCCAGCGGTTCAAAAACATTGCAACCCATAACACTCACGGGAGGCTGCGAATGGGCAGGACGTAGCGTTTTTGTAAGCGACTCTTCACCGAAATAAAATCCGTCTGAAGTGGAAAAAATGTACTGTTTGGTGTAGTCGTCCCATTTCACCCTTCGCAATTTATCAAACCACGGGTTAGGGCTGTCCATGTGGGTCCCGGGAATTATTCCGGCCTGTTTACCGGCAATAGCAATTAAAAGCGGCGGGCGTAAATGCATGCCTGCAAAAGTGTTGATAATGAGAAAAGCTACAAAAATGTACCCCACAATATTATGCCAGTGCAGGTTCGTTTTTTTTACCGAAACGAGTCTGGTTACTTCCCTGGCTTTCTTTTTTCTGCGGCTGATTATTTTAGGAAAGAAAAAATGCAACAGTCCGGTTACCGATAAAAAAATGGTGACAAGTCCGAGCAAATCAACGATTAACTTACCAGGTAAACCAAACATTTCTCCGCTGTGCAATTGCCAGAAGGTTTCAAACAAACCGGTTTTTTGCTCGTACCCGGCAGGCCCGGGAAGCTGGATTTTGTCGAACACCTTACCATCGGGGCTTTTTAGCAGGTAGTGGCGGGTTAACACCAGTAGTGTATCGTTTTTTAGGGCCAAATCGGCAATACGCTCCTCGCGGACTGGCAGCCTGATTTTTTCCCAACTCCCTGAAACGGACTTAAACAATCCCATGTGGGTTCCGGCAAACAGAACGTTTTTATGCTGAATTACCGAATAGATTTTTCTATTGTCGATTCCTTTTGAAAAACCTGGGTTGAAATCTTCGAAACTTTTAAAGTCATCTGATGTCTTCCAAATACCTATATTGCCGTAAACCAGGACTGATGCACTGTCCATTATTGCAGAACCCCGGATTGCTGCAAGGTTCCAGTTGTTGTAAGTATAATTTGATGGCAATAATTTTCTTGAAACATCAATTGGCGAAAACAATTGCCGGTGGTTCATTATAATTCCGGAAAGGGCAAAAATAATGGCAAAAAAAGCGATAATTATTGCCGGCCATTTATGAAGTTTTTTAAATAATCTTATCCCCCAGTTCTTTTTCATTTGTTTGCTATAACAAAAGGGGCTGACTAAAAGTTAGGAAACTTTAACCGCAAAGGGCACGATGAAAATCGCAAAGCCCGCAAAGTGTTGATAATCAATTTGTACATTTTGCGAACCTTGCGTTTAAATTTATTTTTTGGTCAGCCTCAAAATAGAAATATATACTTCTGCTAATTTATTTTATAAAAGTGGGTGTAACCGAAATCATCAGATACGCCCAGTGGTTTCCGGCATTTCGATCGCCACCTTTTAGCAATTCCATGCTTTCGGCGGCAAACATGGTCGACCAGCCCGCGCTGATTGTTGAAATTTCGTTGACTTTATATGTAAATGTTAAATCGATTTCGGCGCCAAGCGGTTTATCGGCGTCTTTCGCAATTTTTCCGGCAGAAGCAAAGTAATGCAGATCGGCGTTAAATACAACTTTTTTTGCTGAAAGACTGTATTTCAGGTAAAAATTATTTAATCCCACGGAGTTGATATGGTTTCCGACATAAAAATAATCCATAAAACCATTGAATTTATGGTTAGTGCCATACAGGGGATTGAATGCATAAATTTTATCGTTTTTATTGTATGAATTTCCGGAAAGATATTCAAAACCTGCTGTGAAACCCGTTTTCAGCGATGCTTCGAAAAGAAAGTTCATTGCCCTGATATCCTTTCCCGAAGCATGTTTACCCGTTTGATAATATAAATTGGATGCCAGGGTAATTACTTCAAGTCCAAGGGAATACCGGCCCCCAAAAGTCTGGCCGTAATTAGTAACTTCCTCCGCTCCTTTTAACACGGGAACGCCATTATTCAGAAATAATAAACTTAATGAATTACTTTCGGAGGTTAAGTTAAACCATGCGAATTGTAGATTCTTATAAGCATCAGGTCCGCTGTAAATACTGTTGGTAATGTTGCTGTTCTCGTGATGGGCAATGCCAAAATGGAATTTGAAATTACTTTCATACTTAAAAAGTGCAAGGTCGTGTGAACGCGCTTGTTGTGCCCAGCCTACATTTCCGAAAATGCGATGGTCGTCATATGCCAGTTCCTGCCGCCCTGCCTTAACCGAAAAATTATTTGCCAGTTTAACATCAGCCCAGGCTTCATGCACCGAAACAGCAAAGTCATGGTTTGCTACCAGTTGGGCCTGATTTCCCCATAGGCGCACATCCTGGAGGGTCAGTTTGGTTTTCACCGGTTCTGAGGTAAACATCAGATTTAAACGGGTACGCTGGGTTGTCGGGACCGACCAGTCCTGGTTTTCGATTGCTAATGATTTATAACCATGGTTAAACTCTGTCCGCGGCCTGAATTCACCTGTTAATAAGAACTGGGCATTTGAAATATTGGCAATAATAATACCTGCTATTAAAATAATAGCTGTTTTAACTGTTTTCATTTGAAAATATTCTGAAAGTTTATTCTGCTGTTTTTGTTTTTCCGTAGGTTTTTTCCCTTGCTTCGGCTTCTTTCATCCACGCCGGGACAACAGTTCTCAGGAATTCCTGTTTTTCGGCTTTCATGGTCTGTGCATCAAGGCCGATGTATTTCTGTGCTTTTTCTTTGGTATCGATATCGGGATATGGAACCTCCTGGTTGAAATTGTAACTGGCAAGCAACCGGGCAAGTTTGATTCGCGTTTCCTGCGCTATGGTGATACCCGTTGAGATAACCCTTCCGGTTTCAACAGGCGAATGGAACGAGGAGCCGTGCCCGGCAGCTGCATAATCCCAGCGCCATTGTGCATGGCGTATTCCTTGTAAAATATCTTTCATCTGGTTTTCAGTAGCTCCCAAATCCCAGGCTTTTTTCGCTTCTACATGCGCGCGTACTAAAAGTTCTTCCAGTTTGTCGCGGTTTTCAATAATCTTGTCCTGCCTGTCATATACATTGGCCATCAGGGTCGAAGTTTCCTCGCGATGGCAAACCTGGCAAGAGTTGGCAACATTATTTAAAGGAGATTGCATTTTATGGTCGGTGAATTTTTGACCGCCTTCGCTTTTATATGGCATGTGGCAATCGGCACACGAAACGCCGCGTTCGGCATGGATTCCGGTCATATATACTTCATAATCGGGGTGCTGGGCTTTCAGCATTGGCGCTTTGCTCAAAGTGTGGGTCCAGTCGCTGAATTCAATGTTGTCATAATATTCTTCCATGGCTTCGGCCGAAAACCCGTTGGTCCACGGGAATGTCAGATAATTGGCGCCTTCAGCAACTTTTTTATCGAAATAATATTCAACATGACATTGGGCGCAAACCAAGCTCCTCATTTCCTGGTGACTTGCTTTTTTAATGTCCTTTCCCATTCTTTCAAAAGCTTCGACAAGCGCCGGCCGCGTTACGGTCAGGTTCATGGTTTCGTTGTCGTGACAATCGGCACAACCTATTGGGTTAACCACTTCAGCTCCCATTCCGGCCCACTGCCCGGTGTAGAATTGAGCAACACCCATCTGGTTCATCAAACGCGGAACATCGGTGCTTTTACAAGTCATACACGTAGAAGGCATGGATCCGTCCGTCGCTGTTTTCGGGGCACCAGTGCGCAGGCTATTCTGAAGATCTTTTACTGCATAATAATGGCCCCGTCCCTGGTTGTAATCTTTTGAGAAACCGTATCCTGCCCACAGAATAACCATACGCGGATCAACATCAAGCATATCAATCATTGCGTTACCATTATATTTACTCCTGAAGGTGGTATCGGCAGTTCCATAGTAGGATTGGAATTCACGAGGATAATTCTGTCCCCAAACTTCATTGCGGGGTTCAAATTCGGCAATTTTGTTTTTCGGTACATTTACAAATGCGGCTTCGGCACGCCGTTCGATAATTGAAGAAGCGAGAAGGCCGAGCAGGAAAACTACAATTATTGTAGCAAAAAATAACAGCCATGCCAGTGCAGGTCGTTTTTCGGTGATTTTTAAAATTGAACTCATATTACAGTAGTATTAGTTTTTGTTTGTATATTCTTTAATCCAATCAGGTACCGGACTTTCGGGGAGCGGAACTTTAGCGTAAGGCACGCTCGAAAGGCTGTTTACCCTGCCATGGGGTACTTCGCGATGACAATCCCAGCATTTGCGGTCGGTACGGTGAACGTCAAGGCCTTTAACCATTATTGCCAGTTTAGGGTCGGTAAGCTGTTTTGAATGGCACCGGATACAATTGTTATGTACAACTCCTGCCCCTGCTTCGTGGATAAAAATAACCTGTGGTTCCATGCGCAGGGTAAACATGGTTGCATGCCGCAAACCGTCTTTTGCCTTGAAATAGAATTTGTTAAATACGTTGTTGTGAGGTACATGACAGTCGTTGCAATGGGCAACTTCGCGATGCGAACTATGGTTCCACGTGGCGTATTGCGGCGACATAATGTGGCAATTGGTGCAGGTTTCAGGGTTGTCGGAGAGATAGGAATACGCCTTTGAAACGTAAATTGTAAAAAGGATTAATCCGGTAAAAATACCGGCAATCAGCAAAACAGGAAATCTCCATTCAGGTGGAGGCATTAATTTATACAGCATATCAAAAATCGGTTGTTTGTGCAAATATGATATCGGTAATACTTGTTTTGTGTAACCGATGTTACAAATAATAGCATTTATAATTATACATTTTGTTTATTTAAAATCAGGATAAATAAGCAATAGATGTTTTTGAGCAATTCAATAAACGAATCCCAATTATCGATTAATGCTAATTTTGTCATCAAATAAAAAAATCAACTGATAGTCTTCATGTCAGCCAAATAATTAACCATTTTGTTAACTACATAGTATGAAAAAATTTGTATTGGGCGTACTTCTGATTTCTTTTTCATTGGGTGCAATTGCTCAGGGTTTTGTTACCTCAAAAAATATCAGGGTGGATTTTTCGGGATTTGTCCGGAACGATTTTATTTACGATTCGCGCCGAAACCTCGATGCGTGCGACCGTTTATTGGAAATATATCCTTTAAAACCTCTTTACGATAAAAATGGGGAGGATATAAATGCAAAGGGCAGCGCACAGTTTCTTAACACTTTTTCTAGGATAGGAACAGGTTTTTCGGGCCTGGAGATGGGCAAAACAAAGATAAACGCTTTCATCGAAATCGATTTTACTGGGGGAAGTTTAACGCCTACGGTGAGGTTACGTCATGCTTACACGGCCATTGCATGGCCAAAATCGAAGTTACTTGTTGGGCGCACATGGCACCCTGCTTTCATAGAAAAAGTATACCCGGTAACACTAAACCAGAACACTGGCCTGCCATTTCAGGTTTTTAACCGGAGTCCCCAGCTACGGTTTACACATACTGTTGCACCCGGTTTCGATTTAATTGCAGCCGCAGTTTATCAATTCGATTACAGTAACCTCGGGCCTTCGGGGAAAACATACCAGTACCAGCGCGATGCAATTATACCCAACCTTCACGGGCAGGTACAGTATTATAACCAAAACTGGGTGTTAGGGGCTGCAATCGACTGGAAATCAATACAACCCCGAACTTCGACAACCGGGAAAAGAGGCACGTTTAAAACGGATGAAAAACTGAATTCGGCCGCGGCAATGGCTTATCTGAAATATTCGAAAGGCAAATTTATGATGATGGCAAAAACCATGTACGGGCAAAACATGTGCGAAAGCCTTTTACCAAGCGGATATGCAGTTGCAACGCTGGATACATTGACAGGTGCGGAGACCTACACACCGCTTAACCATACATACAACTGGATAAATTTAACCTATGGCAAAGAGTGGGTGGTTGGCCTGTACGCTGGTTACCTTAAAAATCTGGGGACATCGGAAAATCCAACCGGCCCCTTTTACGGTATGGTATCCTCACCGGAAATCGGGTACATGTATAAAATTTCGCCGCAGTTGATTTATAACTATAAAAACTTTATGTTTGGTGTTGAACTTAGTTGGACCAGTGCCGGGTACGGTTCAATTAATTATAAAGACAAAGCAAAGGTTTTTGATATCAACGAGGTTACAAACTTCAGAAATATGATATCAATTGCATATAAATTTTAAATTGGCTGTATATTTGCTAACTGTAATTCTTCAAAATATAAAATTCTGTAATTTTTGTTGCATCCGTTCCTTTTCTCAGATTCAACAACAGACATAAGAAATTAATATCCTTTAAATCCAAATCTTACAACTTGCTATAGAATTTGTATATTTGGCTTCGTTAAAAATTATTGAATGAAGCAAATTGCAATACAAGGAATAGCCGGTTCTTTCCATGAGGATGCCGCCCTGAAATATTTTAATGAAAAAATAGAAGTTGTTGAATGTAAATCGTTTACAAGTGTTTGTGACCTTGTTGACACCGATAAGGTAAAATATGCCGTTATGGCAATCGAAAACTCGATAGCCGGCAGTTTGCTAAAAAATTACCAGTTAATTCGCGATTACCACCTTCGGATTATCGGAGAAATATATATACACATTCAAATGAATCTGATGGCCCTTCCAGGGGTAAAGAAAAAAGATGTGACCGAAATTTATTCGCACCCTATTGCAATTCAGCAATGCGTTGAATATATCGAGAAGTATTTTTCAAATGCAAAATTGCACGAGGGTATGGATACGGCGGCATCGGCTAAACTGATTTTTGAAGAAAAGCCAAAAAATGCCGCGGCAATCGGAAATTTACGGTCTGCTGAATTGTACGGCTTACAGATACTCGAAACCGGTATCGAATCGAATAAGAAGAATTATACGCGTTTTCTTATCCTTTCAAAACAAGGAATACCAACCGAGGGTACGAACAAGGCATCAATTTGCTTCGAAGTTGGCCATTTCTTTGGTGCGCTGGCCAGGGTACTTAACGTATTTGCCGAAAACGAAATCAACCTAACAAAAATTCAGTCGGTGCCAATTATCGGTAAACCAAACGAATATACTTTTCATGTTGATATTGAATGGGAAAAACCCGATAATTACGACAAGGCCATTCACCAGGTTTTAAAAAGCGTGTCGAGCTTATCCATTCTTGGTGAATATGTTCGCGGGGAACTCGGCATCCATAATCAGTAAAAAATCAAATATTAAAACAATATTATGAGTAAAACAGCCATATTTTTTGGCCCTCAAAAAGGAGCGGTTGACAGGGTAGCCAATAAACTTAAAGAAGCTATTGGCGAAGATAAAGTGGTAATGGTACCGGTAAATACCGCTACTGTAGCCGACATCGGGAAATACGATAAAATTATTTTTGGTTTGTCGACAGTGGGTAAGGATACATGGAATTCATCTTATTCGAATGTCGACTGGGCAAAATTTTTACCCGAAATAAGGAAAACACGGTACGAAGGAAAAACCATCGCCATTTTTGGATTGGGCGACCATGTTACTTATGCCGCCACTTTTGTCGACCATATTGCCGTTCTTGCAAATGAACTTGTAAATAATGGTGCAAAGCTTACCGGGATGGTTTCTGCAGGCTACTACGAATTTGACGAATCGGAAGCCGTTGTTGATGGCAAATTCCTTGGCTTGCCGATTGACGAGGATTTTGAGCCTGAATTAACAGACAAACGTTTGAAGGACTGGGTAAAACAAATCAGTCCGGATTTTGGGTTTTAGGTTGTTGCAGGTTGCAGTCAGCGGGTTACAGGTTGCAGGTTGCAGTTTGCCATGATTATTTTTGGATAATTCCCTGGATTGCAGGTTGTTTGAATTTTAATAAGAAAAGGTTCTTAAAACTCTGTTCCCCGGTCCCGGGCTTTGAACCCGTAACCCGTAACCCCTGCCCGAATGAATTCGTTCCCGCCAGAGCGGATTGTCGGGCTGGCAGGCGGGCGTAACCTGGAACCTGAATCTTTAACGTTGTACATAAAACACAAAACATATTTTATGACATCTCCTATAAAAAAAACTATTGTCGATTCAAAAATTAAAGAGCTCCGCATTGCCAACGTTGGCAAAGCTTCAATCCGCGAAATTGTTGCTCTCGTAAACCTTATTGAGCAGGAGACGGGCATAAAATATATCCGTATGGAAATGGGAGTGCCTGGTTTGCCACCTGCCCAGGTTGGTGTAGATGCCGAAATAGAGGCATTGAAAAGAGGTGTGGCCTCAATATATCCGGTAATCGACGGGATTAAGCCCCTTAAGGAGCAGGCATCAATGTTTATTAAGAATTTTATGAATGTTGAGGTTAATGCCAGGGGCTGTATACCCACAGTGGGATCTATGCAGGGAACATTTTCGGCTTTTCTTGCAGCCGGTTGTACAAAAAAGGAAAAAGATACGGCATTGTTTATCGATCCCGGATTCCCCGTTCAGAAACAGCAAATGATGGTACTTGGGCTTAAATACAAAACTTTCGATGTTTTTAATTTCAGGGGCGAAAAGCTTCGGTCAAAACTCGAAGAGTTTCTTTCGGACGGAAACATCAATTCAATAATTTATTCCAATCCTAACAACCCGGCCTGGATATGTTTCACTGAAGAAGAACTGCAGATAATAGGCGGGCTGGCTGATAAATACAATGTTATTGTAATGGAAGACCTGGCTTATTTTGGAATGGATTTTCGCAATGATATTTCGCAGCCGGGTGTCCCACCTTTTCAACCCACAGTTGCCCGGTACACAAATAATTATGTGTTGTTTATTTCAAGTTCAAAAATATTCTCCTATGCGGGGCAGCGGTGTGGATTGATGATTATTTCCGACGAACTGTATAACCGCGAATATCCCGATCTTCAGGTGCGGTTCGAAAGCCCAACTTTCGGAAGTACAATCGTTTTACGTTTGCTTTATTCCATATCTTCGGGCGCCAGCCATTCAGCGCAATGGGCGCTTGCGGCAATGCTTGAGGCAGCCAATAAAGGCGAATTTAATTTTGTTGATGGCGTAAAAGCATACGGCGATAAAGCAAAAGTCATGAAAAAACTTTTTATTGAAAACGGATTTGAAATTGTATACAAAACCGATTTGGATAAACCCATAGCCGATGGTTTTTATTTTACGCTGTCGTACCCCGGAATGACAGGTAACCAGTTGGTTGAAAATTTGCTTTATTATGGCATCAGCGCAATTGCACTCGACAATACAGGAAGCGACGAAGAGGGAATTCGCGCCTGCGTTTCGTTTGTACAGCCCAGCCAGTTTAATGATTTGCAACTTAGGCTTGGCCTTTTTAATGCCGATTTTAAAACGTAATATCCGAATACTGAATATGCTGTATGCCCGATATTTAAATTTTATTTTCTAAAACAAGTGGATAAAAACAAAGTTATTTCGCGATACAAACTAACCCTCGAAATTATTGACCAGTTACAACTTAAAAACAAACCGGTTGTTTTACGTAAAGGCGAATCGTTTATCGATTATGGCGAAAAAACAAAACGAATCGGGATATTGCTCAATGGCTTACTGTATGCCACTTATGTTTCAGATAACGGCATAGAATGGATTTCACGCTTTTTCTTCCCACCAAACAACTTTATCGTAAGTAACCACGAAGGATTTTATTTCGGAAAAAACTCTGAAGAATCAATCAGGGCATACGAAGATTCTGAATTGATATTAATTGAAAAAGACGAATTTAAAAATTTGCTTGACAGCAACAGAAGATTTGAGCGGACTGTAAGGATTTTAGCCGAAGAGAGTTACATTCAGTCAATGGCCAGGGTACATTCCTTTCAGTCATTAAAAGCCGAGGAGCGGATACGGAAATTCTTTGTCGAAAACCCGGAACTGGGTAAACGCCTTAAGCGACAGCATATTGCATCGTATCTCGGTATTCACCGAAACATATTAACACGGTTTCTTTATAAAATCTGAATAATTTGATTTGCCTTATCAACAATTCAATAATTGCTGTTGCGGTCCAACACAAATCATGTTTACCTGCAAAATTGAAATAGCAACTTTAGTTGCATCATTTTTTTTTGTAAAAAATAGTTTTGTGTAAACAAATCAAACAATAATAATTTACAAGGTTTAATTGTTAATCTGAAAGATTAAAAAAGGTTTGTTTTAAGGTTTATAACCCGAATGAAATATTTAGTCAGAACCTGATTTTTATTTTCTTTTGGAACAGTTAGGGATGTTAATTTTAGGGCAAAATATCGGAAAAAATGGCAAAAGTAAGAGGTGCAGTTGTTGTTGACAATGAGGGTTGCAAGGGTTGTGGGTTATGTGTTGAGGCCTGTCCGCAGGATATTTTGAGGTTAAATAAAGAAGTAAACAGCCGCGGTTATCATTATTCTTATATGGAAAAACCCGGGGAATGTACCGGCTGTGCCAATTGTGGCGTGGTTTGCCCCGATACCTGCATCGCAATATACAGGGTGAAGATTTAGAAAACTGGTACATTTCTTATTTCTTAACCGGGGTTTTTAGATTTAAGAAAAAATAACAAAATAAGAAATAATGTCGTTTAGTTAAGAACTATGATGAAAAAATCTGAAAGGCCAACAACCTTCGACTCCGCTCAGGGTGACAGTCAGACTGAGCGAAGTCCCCGCCTGACCGGACGGGCAGGGAAGTCTGTTTTCACTAACTAAACGACATTGAAATAAGAAATAACAAAATTAGAAATCAGGAATAAAAAACAGCATAGATGGCAGAATTAAGATTAATGAAAGGAAATGAGGTACTTGCCGAAGCAGCCATTCGCTGTGGTTGCGACGGCTATTTCGGATACCCCATCACCCCCCAGTCAGAAATAATGGAAACACTCATGCAAAGGCAACCCTGGGACGAAACAGGTATGGTGGTACTACAGGCCGAAAGCGAAATTGCTGCAATAAATATGGTTTATGGCGCGGCCGGTGCAGGTAAAAAAGTAATGACCTCATCTTCAAGCCCGGGTATAAGTTTAATGTCTGAGGGCCTTTCATACATTGCCGGGGCCGAGTTACCTTGTCTAGTAATTAATGTTCAAAGGGGAGGGCCGGGGCTCGGTACAATCCAACCTTCGCAGGCCGATTATTTTCAGGCAGTTAAAGGAGGCGGACATGGCGACTATAAATTAATTGTCCTTGCCCCTTCGTCGGTTCAGGAAATGAACGACTTTGTCGACCTTGCTTTCGGGCTTGCATTTAAATACCGAAACCCCGCAATGATTTTAACCGATGGGGCATTGGGCCAAATGATGGAAAAAGTTGAGCTTTCTGAATTTAAACCACGATGGACAAATGAAGAAATTCACAATAAATTCGGGAGTTGGGCAACAACCGGTAAGTCTGCATCACGAAAGAAAAATGTGGTTACCTCTTTGGTTATGGATTCAGAAGAAATGGAGAAAAACAACCTTCGTTTTCAGGTGAAATACAGGACAATGGAAGAAAACGAAGCCAGGTATGAGCTGTTTCAGTGCGACGATGCCGAATTTGTACTGGTGGCTTTCGGGACCTCTTCAAGGATTTGCCAGAAATCGGTTCAAATAGCAAGGGCAAAAGGACTGAAGGTTGGATTACTCAGGCCAATTACCTTATATCCTTTTCCAGTGGAAGTTATTAAAGAACTCGCAAGAAAGGTAAAAGGATTTATGTCGGTTGAAATGAGCGCAGGGCAAATGGTTGAGGATATCAAACTTGCGGTGTATGAAGCCGGAAGCAATGTCCGCGTCAGTTATTTTGGAAGAATGGGCGGAATTATCCCAACACCCGAAGAGGTTGTTGAGGCATTGGAAGATAAATTTTCATGGGAGTTAAGTTATGGAGTTAAAAGATATTATTAAACCTGAAAACCTGGTTTACGACAAGTCGAAAGTCCAGGAAAACGTTTATATGCATTATTGCCCAGGGTGTTCGCATGGGGTGGTTCATAAAATTCTTTCTGAATGTATCGAAGAACTTGGGATCCAGGAAAAAACGGTTGGCGTTGCCCCGGTTGGCTGTGCTGTTTTTGCCTATAACTACATCGATGTCGACTGGCAGGAGGCTGCACATGGAAGGGCCCCGGCAGTTGCTACGGGCATATCGAGGGTGTACCCTGATAGCTTTGTTTTTACGTACCAGGGCGATGGCGATTTGGCATCGATCGGCGCTGCCGAAATTTTACACGCGTGCAACAGGGGCGAGAACATACTGGTTGTTTTTATCAATAACGGGATTTATGGAATGACCGGCGGGCAAATGGCCCCTACAACACTGGAAGGAATGGTAACATCAACTTCACCGTTGGGACGGAAGACCGATATAAACGGGTATACAATGAAAATTACAGAGTTGATTGCCCAGCTACCAGGTACATCGTACGTGTCCCGCCAGGCGGTCCACACTGCTGTTTCGGTCCGCAAATGTAAAAGATCGATAAAAAAAGCAATTGAAAATGTGCTTGCAAAAAAAGGGACATCGTTTGTTGAAGTTGTTTCGACTTGCAGTTCGGGGTGGAAGTTAAACCCTGTTGCATCGAATAAATGGATGGAAGAAAACATGATCCCTTATTATCCGCTCGGCGATTTAAAAGACAGTGTAAAAGGCGATCCCATCACGAAAAATTAAAAACCATGTTTTATGACTGAAGAAATTATTATTGCCGGATTTGGTGGACAGGGGGTGCTCTCGATGGGAAAAATACTTGCTTATTCAGGTATAATGGAAGACAAGGAAGTTACCTGGTTCCCCTCGTACGGCCCCGAAATGCGTGGCGGAACAGCAAATGTTACCGTAATACTGAGCGATAACAGGATAAGTTCGCCAATTGTAAAACATTTCGACACTGCAATAATCCTGAACCAGCAAAGCATGGATAAGTTTGAAAAATCGGTTAAAACAGGTGGTACATTGTTATACGATCCCAATGGAGTGATCCGCCCCCCGAAACGGACCGACATCAATATATACAGGGTCGACGCAACAGTAACTGCTGTTGAAATGGGCAACCCAAAAGTGTTTAATATGATTGTTTTTGGCAGCTATCTGAAAATCAGGCCAATTTTAACACTTGATAATGTTGAAAAGGGACTTCAAAAATCGTTGCCCGAAAGATACCATAAACTCATCCCCATTAACTTGAAGGCTATTAAAAAAGGGCAGGAAATTGTAGAAACGGTGCAGGAAGTTTAAATCGGAAAATCCTTTTTTCAATACTTACTTTAAAACGTACCTTCTGCTTTAATGAAAAACAATTTTCAGGAAATTATTGACGATCACAAACCTTTGTCCAGGACATCGTTTTTTCGGTTTTATGAAGAACTGAACGAATTCCTTCCTGAACAATATCATAAAAAAGATTTTCCCTACAATTTTAAAGGCACTCCTTCGGTAAAAAATGCAATTGAGACAATTGGCGTACCCCACGCCGAAATTGATTTGATCCTGGTTGATGGGATTTCCGTAGGATTTGAACACTTACTTAAAGGCGGTGAACGGATTTCAGTATATCCGGTTTTTGAATTGTTTGATATTTCGCCGGTTATCAGGTTAAGGGCAAAACCCTTACGCAAGATCCGTTTTATTGCCGATGTAAATCTGGGCAAACTGGCTAAAAAATTACGTTTGCTTGGATTTGACACAGTTTACAGAAACGACCTTGAAGATGGGGATATTGTTAAAATCTCAATCGCTGAAAACCGTATTATCATTACACGCGACCACGGAATACTAAAATACGCCGGTGTAACACACGGAACCTGGATTCGGAGCGATAATCCTAAAATCCAGTTAAACGAGGTAATCGGTAGGTTTCAGCTAAAAAACCTGATAAAACCTTTTACGCGCTGTTCTGAATGTAACGGTAACTTAAAACGAATTGGCAAAGAAAAACTGGTTAACCGTGTCCCATCCAATACGCTGGGTTTCTTTAAAACATTCTGGGAATGCAAGGGCTGTAACAAAATTTACTGGCAAGGTTCGCATTTCGACAAAATAAACGATTGGCTCGAAAAACTTAAGGCCTGATTCCGGCTTCAAAAATAAACTGCGGATGGAAAGGATAAATTAGAGCTGAATTTCAATCGTCTTTACAGAATTTTGGAGAATTCTGTTGGTTTTTCATTCTAATATTTATCGGTTTAAAACGAATGATTCAACTGCCGCTTCTGGTTCCTGTATTTTTTTTTTGTTTTCTTACTTTTTCCTTCTTCGGATTCTCTTTTTTTGATTCCTTCTCCCTTTGTAAAACAGCTTCTTTATCGATTTCTGATTTAATATAATTTACAAAATCTTTAAAGTCGTTTTGAGTAATAAACCGGTCACTTTTTTCAGGTAAAATTGAATCGACAGGAAATCTGAAGTTAAGTTTTAATGAAAGATTGTAATACATTGATAATGAGCTGCTGGGTTTTTTTAATTCATAGTGGGGCAATTGGCTTTCGTAGCCAGGAACTAACCAGGGGGCAAGATCGGAATCGAGTTCGATATACCGCTTTAAAACCACTTTTTTGTTAGGGTATTTTTTTTGGTTTGTATACCAAACCTGGTTAACCTTGCTCATTGCATCGTAGGTTTCTGCTTCAGTGTTAACCGATTGCAGCGTATCAAGCATTTTCGACAATTCGATGGTTACCGCTTCGTTGAAATCTAAATTACTCTTAATGGCGCGCATTCCGATATGTACACCTAAAAGGTTGGAATACATATCTTCGGGGGAGAAACTTGAAAATCTCTCGGGTATAAGTGGCACATAGGATTCCCCAAACCAGGTCGATATTTCGTGCCATAACGATAAATCGTATGAAATTCTGCCCGCGAGTTCGATTATTGTTTCTTCATTCAGATTGTTAGGCACATTTAGTTCCAGTGATTTTGCCCCCCCCTCGTTTCTTAATTCAGCATAACTAAAATGCGGATCTTTTTGACTGGCTTTTATCAGGTTGTAAATGTAAGCTGTCCAGTCGGCACAATCCCGCAGATGTCCCATATCCAGAAAACCTCCCCTGCGTGTATAAATAATCCCGTTTTTCTCAGATTTTTCCCCCATATAAATATGGCTGCCCATAATTTCGCGCGAAGTGATATCTGTTTTTTTTGCAAAGGGCACCCCGGCTATCCCGATGTCAACCCCGAAACCACAACATGTCCTTATAATTCTTGCAGGAGGTATCATAAGCTCCCTTGCCGTTTGTTGTGGCGCTTTTGCGGGTAACCTGTTGGCAACAAGCAGGATTACCAACAAAGCTGTAAATTTGAAAATGGCTTTACAAGAATATCTCATTCATTTTTCATTGAGCGCGCAAAAATACAAACAATTTTATGCTACACCAGAATAAAATGGTACCTGGTTTAATTTAATAACCTGCAGCCTGGCCATCTTTTCTCGATTCGGAGGCGCCATAGAAGACTTTGTTTTTACTATCCCACATAATTGCCTGGTAACCGCCGTAAGGCCCCTTTTCAAAGCCAATTTTATGTCCTTTTGAAATCAGTTCCCTGATGGTATCATACGAAAAACCACTCTCGAGGCTAACCACACCACCGTCAGTCATTTTTTCGCCGGTTGGTTCGCTCGAACCCTCGTGGCTTATCCGCGGTGCATCGCCTGCTTCCTGTAAATTCATTCCAAAATCTATTATATTACAGACAATTTGAGTATGCCCTTGGGGTTGCATACCTCCGCCCATAACGCCAAAACTTATCCATGGTTCGCCGTTTTTGGTTATAAAAGCCGGAATAATGGTTTGAAACGGGCGTTTATGAGGTTCGTAAACATTCAGATGCCCTTCTTCCAACGAAAAAAGTTCACCGCGGTCCTGCAGGATAAACCCGAGTTTACCCGGCGTCATCCCTGAGCCCATTCCCCTGAAATTGCTTTGAATCAGGGAAACCATATTTCCTTCTTTATCGGCTGTGGTAAGATAAATGGTGTTTGGCGGTTCAGGGAAACCGGCCGGATAACTTCTTGCAGCCCGGTTCGGGTCTATTAAAGCGGCCCGTTTTTTCCCATACTCTTTCGATATAAGTTCGCTGGTAGGCAGTTTGTTAAAATCAGGATCGGCGTAAAATTTTGCCCTGTCCTCAAAAGCCAGTTTTTTTGCCTCAATAAACAAGTGCATGTATTCGGGCGATCCAAACCCCATTTTCGGGATATCGTAATTTTCCAAAATATTCAACATTTGCAAAACTGCGATACCCTGTCCGTTTGGCGGCAATTCCCAAACATCGTAACCGCGGTAATTTGTCGAAACGGGTTCAACCCATTCCGATGTATGGTCTTCAAAATCCTTCATAGTAAAAAAGCCGCCCTGTTCTTTTAAATACTCCACCATTTTTCTGGCAATTTCACCTTTATAGAATACATCGCGGCCTTCATTGCCTATTTGTTCAAGCGTATTGGCCAGGCACGGATTTTTAAAAATTTCGCCTTTGGCCGGCGTTTTTCCCCCGGGCATAAAAATTTCGCTGAAACCGGGGTATTTTTGCAGCGAACGTGCATTACCTTGCCAGTAATATGCAATAACCTCGCTTAGGGGAAATCCGTTACGGGCATATTTTACAGCAGGTGCAAGTATTTCTTTCATGGTAAGTTTGCCAAATTTTTTGTTTAGCTCGAACCATCCATCAACACAACCAGGTACCGAAACAGAAAGGGGCCCCAGCGATGGGATTTTTTTGTACCCGTTTTCTTTAAAATATTGCAATTTCAATTCGTACGGAGAACGTCCGCTGCCATTTAATCCATACAATTTTTTGGTTTTTGCATCCCAGACAATGGCAAAAATATCGCCGCCGATCCCGCTACCGGTTGGCTCAGTCAAACCAAGCACTGCATTGGCTGCTATAGCTGCATCAACAGCGTTGCCGCCGGCTTTTAAAATATCGAGGGCAACCTGGCTTGCAAGTGGCTGGCTTGTACAGGCCATCCCGTTTTGTGCAATTACCTCGCTGCGTGTGGCAAAATTATAACCCGTAATCCTGTCTTGTGCTAAAACAGTGAAAGTCACTAAAAAAACTATTGTCGATACAACTGCATTTTTCATTTTGTAAAACTGTTTTTTTTGGAATTTAAATATTGAATTGCCCAAATTTAAAAAAATAATGACATTACGCCTTCTCTTTGCTGAATGAGGAGCAATTAAAAAAACATAAATTCTTTATAGAAAAATTCTGGGAATACATGCTTTTCATATTGATACTGAATTGAAAAAAATGGATTGAATACGTATCTTCGGGAAAAATTCGGAAATGGAAAAATTTCTCTCTGAATGCGCAAAATATATTTATCAAAAACATAAAAACGACCTGGAAAATATCTGTTTGGTATTTCCAAACCGGCGGGCCGGCGTGTTTTTCAATTCGTATTTGCAGCACGAAATACACGGCGCTGTAATTGCACCTGAAATTACAACAATTGGCGAATTAATATCGGGCAGTTCAGCTTGTCTTTTGGCCGACAGGCTGCAACTGGTTTCGGTTTTGTACGATGTTTTTCTGAAACACACCAACTCAACCGAAACATTCGACGAATTCTTTTTCTGGGGTGAAATATTGCTGGCCGATTTTAATGATATCGACAGGTATCTGGTTAATGCAAAAGAACTTTTTCGAAATATATACGACATTAAGGAAATCGGAGCAACTTTCGACTACCTTACCGAAGAGCAGAAAAATGCCCTCAAACATTTCTGGGGGAGCCTGGCTGTAAATGACAGAAAGGAGTTTCAGGAGAAACACCTGTTTATTTGGGAAAAACTGTATGCTGTTTATGCCGGTTTCAAAGAAAAACTTGTGGAGAAAAATATAGCCTACGCAGGAATGGCTGACCGGCAGGCCGTTGAAAATATAAAAGCAGGATTACCAGGATTTGAATTTAAACATTATTATTTTATCGGTTTGAATGCCTTAAATAACTGTGAGAAACAAGTTTTCAGGTATTTGCAAAACGAACAAAAAGCCGCTTTTCTTTGGGATTTCGATATAGCTTATCTGTATGACGGATTAAATGAAGCAGGACACTTTTTACGCGGGAATATAAAAAATTTTCCACCGCCTGCAGATTTCAATTTTAACTCAAATCTTTTCAGCGAAAAGAAAAACATAAAACTTGTCGCAGTTTCGTCAAATTATGGCCAGGCACAACAAATTCCGTTATTTCTGAACGAAACAGAGGTTGATTTTGACAAACAATTTGATAATACTGCAATCGTACTGGCCGATGAATCGCTGTTGTTTTCATCGTTAGGGGCTATTCCCCCCGGAATCGGGACCGTAAATATTACTATGGGCTATCCTGCAAAAAATTCGATGATTTACGGGTTTATCATGTTGTTGGTTAATTTGCTGAAGAACAGGAGAAAAGATGAAAAGGGTGGAGAGGTTGCCTATCACAGGTATGTTACCGATATTTTGAGTCATCAGCTTTTTACACATTGGGATGGCGAAAAAAACAGTGCATTTCTCGAAGATATTCAAGCCCGGAATAAAATTACCGTTTCATTAAAAGAAATTAACTTTTCAGGGCTGCATAAAAAAATATTCAACCTGCCGGGAAAAGTTGATGAATATTGTCGGTATTTTCTCGAAATACTAAGCGAAATAGTGAATGGTTTTCAAACAGCCGAAACCGAAAATACCATGATGAAGGAAATTATTTATGCTGTTTACCAGGCTATTGAAAAACTTGAATCGGCATTAAAGAACACCATCGTTGAACAAAAGCGTGAAATCAGCGATGCTGTTTTTTTCCGCTTGTTTGCCCAGTATCTTGGTACAGTATCGGTAGCCTTCGAAGGCGAACCCTTAATTGGCGTGCAGGTAATGGGAATTCTTGAAACACGTTGCCTCGATTTTAAAAACCTTGTAATCCTCGGTCTAAACGAAGACAAATGGCCGCGCACCTTTACGGCCCCCTCTTTTATTCCTGCAAACATTCGAAAAGGGTTCGGGTTACCCGGTATCGATGAGCAGGATGCCATGTATGCATTTTACTTTTACCGGTTAATACAGCGCGCCAAAAATATTTGTGCAACATACAGCATTTTGAAAGAGGGCACAAGTACTGGTGAAATGAGCCGTTACGGTTACCAGTTGCAGTTGGATTCGGTGCATAAACCCGATAAAATTAACCTCGATTATAAATTCGGGCACGAAACCGTGAATCCTCTGTTTATTAAAAGCTCACAGGAAACGGTAAAAAAGTTATTGAAAAGCAATTCACCCGGACACCCGCTTTCGCCCAGCGCCATTAATACCTATTTGCAATGCGGTTTACGTTTCTGCTTCAGATATGTAATGCAACTTCCCGAACCCGATGAATTAAAGGAAGAGATTGACGGGATGATTTTCGGGAATATTTTCCACGAAACAATGGAAGCCCTTTATAAACCTTTTATAGGGAAGGTTTTAGCCCGCTCGGACATTGAAAATTTCCTGAAAAACAAATTTATTATCGAGAATGAAATCAGAAAAAAAATAGCCAGGAATTATTTTAAGGAAAACGAGGCGAAAGCTAATGAGTTGATCCTTGAAGGTAAAACCCTGCTGATATTCGAAAATATAAAAACATATGTCAACCAGTTGTTAAAAGTCGATGCCGGAATAGCGCCTATTACACTTGTCAGCCTCGAGAAAAAATGCCATACCCCACTGAAGATCAATATTAACGGGGTTGATACCGATATAATTATCGGGGGAACAATTGACAGGGTAGACCGGGTTATGGGCAAAACCCGGATAATAGATTATAAAACCGGAAATGTTAAAAGTTGGGTGTTTAAAGATATTGAGGAATTGTTCCAGAAAGAATTGAGGGATCCGAAAAAAGAAGTATTGCAGGCAATGATTTATACTTATGTTTTATCTGATGAAATTGGGGGCGGCGATTTTCAGCCGGCCATTTACAATCTCCGTAATTTATTTAAAGACAATTTTAACCCCGGGGTGGTTTGGGAAAAGCATAATTTTTCATTCGCTGAGCTTAAAATTGACTTTGAAACTGCATTAAAATCAATATTGAGTGAAATCTATTCGCCTGAAAATATATTTTCACAAACGTCTCATTTTGAACATTGCAAATATTGCCCTTACAAAACAATCTGTAAGAGAATTTAGCTTGATTTTCCGGATTTTCTGAGATAATTGAAAGCATAAAACAATTCTATAAAAGCCAATTTTGGGTAAAACCAGGTGGTTTCGCCGTATTTTACTATTCTTCGAAATCTTTTTTACTTTTGCACTGTTATAATTCGGTTATAATGGACATAAATCAGGTGGTTTATTCAAAAAATGTGGTGGAATTTGTTACAGTAGCCAGCGAATATTGCAATTCGTTGGAAAATGCGGCAAAAAATACAGTTGAGGAAAACCTGCAAAAAATGCAAAAATTGTTACCCCTGCTTTATTTAAAGGCAGCCATGTTGCCCAAAACCGAAAGAGTGCTCGACGATGAACTGGAAAAATATGTCAGCGAGCTCGATTACAATGTTTTGCACCAAAAATGGTTGCAGTTGCTGAACGAGTACGACAGTTTTTACGAGGTTTTTGATCCTTCAATCCAGTTCGGGCAGGAAACGGTGACGGCAAGTATTTCTGAGAATTTGCTCGATATTTATCAGGACATCAAAAATTTCCTTATATCCTACAGTATTGGTAACGAAGAGGTTATGAACGATGCATTGGCTGAATGCACAGAGCATTTCGTGGAATTTTGGGGACAACAGTTGGTAAATGTCCAGCGCGCAGTACACATGCTCGTGTATAGCAATATCGATTATAACAAGGAAAATAAGAATGATGAGATACAGCCCGGAAAAGGAAATCCAAAATGGCTGGATAGTTTTTGGGGAACCGATGAAGATACCGAAGATGTTTAAAGAAAGTATTACAAAAGAAGAACTTACCGATTTACCTTTGCGATGGTTTGAGGGTGAGATAATTGTTGTCGACGATAAGGAAAAACTTGAAAAAGCAGTTGAAATTCTTTCAAAAGCAAAAGTAATAGGATTTGATACCGAAACAAAACCCTCGTTTAAAAAGGGTGTTATCAATAAAGTGGCCCTGCTCCAGTTATCGGTGAAAGACCAGGCATTTTTGTTCCGTATTAATAAAATCGGGCTACCGATGGAGATATGTAAAATACTTGCTAATCCGAAGGTTAAAAAACCCGGAGTGGCCATTAACGACGACATAAAAGCGCTAAATAAAATAAAGGCATTTATCCCAAAAGGTTTTATTGAACTTCAGGATCATGCCAAAACAGTTGGGATTAACGATTTCAGCCTGAAAAAGCTGGCGGCAATTATCTGCGGGTTCCGCATTTCAAAAGGCCAGCAACTATCAAACTGGGAGGCAGATAAACTATCTGAAGCTCAGCAGGTTTATGCGGCTACGGATGCCTGGGTTGCTCTCGAAATCTTCGAAAACTTTTCTAAAAATTAAAGTTATGCCATTGAAACCTGTTGGTTTTTATCTGAAACCCGGGAAAGAGCAATCGCTAAAACGCTTTCACCCATGGGTTTTTTCGGGTGCTATTGCCAAAACCGAAGTCAAGCCGGTGGAGGGCGACCTGGTACACATTTACGCATCGAATGGCGAATTTCTTGCCACAGGTCATTGCCAGGTTGGTTCCATTGCGGTGCGTGTTTTAACTTTCGATCCCGTCGGGATTAACGAAGCATTCTGGAAATCAAAAATTGAAAAAGCGTGGAATCTCAGAAAATCACTGGGTCTAACCGATAATCGCCAAACAAATGTTTTCCGGCTGGTTCATGCCGAAGGCGATGGGATGCCCGGACTGGTGATTGATTATTACAATGGAACGGCCGTAGTTCAGATACATACGGTTGGAATGTTCCTCGTCCGCGTTGCAATTGTAGAAGCTCTTAAGGATGTTTTGGGTGATAAATTGAAGGCGGTATATGACAAAAGTGAAAAATCGTTGCCTTATAAAGCTGAAATTTCATCAGCCGACGGGTATTTGTTTGGGGCAAACAGGGAATCAGAAGTAATGGAACACGGGCTTCGGTTTAAGGTGGATTGGGAGGAAGGCCAAAAAACCGGATTTTTTATCGACCAGCGCGAAAACCGTTTGCTGGTGCAGCAATTCGCGCAAAACCGCGATGTGCTTAACATGTTTTGCTATACAGGCGGATTCTCGTTTTATGCCATGAAAGGAGGCGCCCGGTTGGTGCATTCGGTTGATTCTTCGGCAAAGGCAATCGAACTAACAAACCGCAATGTGGAACTGAATTTTGCTGGCGATATAAGGCACGAAGTCTTTGTTGCCGATGCCTTCGAATTTATGCGCGACATAAAGGATAAATACGATTTAATTATTCTTGATCCCCCGGCATTTGCCAAACATCGCGGCGCTTTGAGCCAGGCTTTGCAGGCTTATAAACGGATTAACACCAGGGCGTTTGAGCAAATACGCAGCGGCGGGATTGTGTTTACGTTTTCATGCTCGCAGGTTGTTTCAAAAGAAAAATTCAGGGAAGCGGTGTTTTCAGCGGCAGCCATATCGGGCCGGAATGTCCGCATTTTACACCAGCTTACACAACCTGCCGACCATCCCGTAAACATTTATCATCCCGAAGGCGAGTATTTAAAAGGGTTGGTTTTGTATGTTGAATAGAAAAATGCTTGAATGCTTGAATGCGTAAATGCTTGAATGAGAAAATCAGTGTGTGATAAAGTGAATTTGTATTTCAATGTATTTTGGTTAAGTATGAAATTAATGGAAAAAAATTTCAAGCGCCCTTCTCTCGAAGTCTATCGGGATCGCTCAGGGTGACCGTCACGCTGAGCGAAGTCGAAGCGTGTTAATAAATTAGTGATGAATGATTTAATATAAGAATAGACATGGATACACTATCAAAACAATATAACTCACAATTAGCGGGTAATTCCATAGTTGAAAAATTGCAGTTACTTGTAGAAAACCATTCCGGTAAAGTAGTTTTTACTACCAGTTTTGGTTACGAAGACCAGGTAATTACCGACATGATTTTCAGCAATAATCTGGATATAAAAGTAGTTACGCTCGACACAGGCCGTCTTTTCCCCGAAACATACAAAGTATACAACAGTACAATCGATAAATATAAAAAGCCAATCGCTGTCTGTTTTCCTCCCACCGAAAAAGTGGAAGAGATGGTAAACAAAAAAGGGCCCTTCAGTTTTTACGAGTCACTCGAAAACCGTAAGGAGTGTTGTTTTATCCGAAAAGTAATCCCTTTAAAGCGGGCCCTTTCCGGAAATGAAATCTGGATTACTGGTATTCGTGCATCGCAATCCGAAAACCGCAGCGATTTGCATGAGTTTGAATGGGATGAAGGAAACCAAATCATTAAGTACAATCCCTTGCTCGAGTGGAGCCTTGAAGAAACCATTCAGTATATCAGGGAGAACCACGTCCCCTATAACATACTTCACGACCAGGGATTTGTAAGTATCGGCTGTCAGCCTTGCACGCGCGCTATTAAACCGGGCGAAGATTTCCGTGCCGGCCGCTGGTGGTGGGAACAAAACTCAGGTAAAGAGTGCGGCTTGCACGAAAAATAAAATTGATCATCACGCAAATCCCATATAAACTGAAATTATGGATGTAATATCCTGTATATTAATTCCAACTTGGGGCTGACTATAAACTGATACAATCACTTTTTGGTCAGCCCCCAGGGTTCAGGGCTTGTCGATTTCCAACCTACGTTTTAATAATAAACACCTCCCAAAGCCCATTTCCACACAGGTACAATTTTGATTTTTGTATTTTCTGTTTTAATTTCTTCTTCGGTGTCATGGGTTAAAATCAGCCCTTCGGTTAACGAATAGGTTTTCAATGCCTCCATCAAACCATTAATTTCACGGGATTTTGTTTCAGGGGTTTCAAATGAATAACATACCTGAATGGCAGATGTAATTTGTGTCCCTTGCCTGATAAGAAAATCACATTCGTTTTTTCCACTGTAATAATAAACTTCGTGCCCACGCCTTTTTAGTTCAACAAAAACTATGTTTTCGAGCAAACGGCCTTTTTCCTCCGAGAATAGAAATCCAAGCCTGGTAACAAGGGCCTGATCTATAAAAAATGTTTTTTTGTTATTTTGAATCTGCTTTTTAAGTGAATAATCAAATTTGCTAATTTGAAAAATCAGGTAAGTATTCTGAATGTATTGAATGTAATTGCTGACTGTGGTGGCATTTTTCACCCCGATGGATTTTGCCAGGCTGCTGAATGACGAAAGCCTTGAAACATTGCTGGCAAGGTAATACACCAATTCAAGTATTTCTCTCTCGCTGGTAAGCCTGTTACGCACCATGATATCGCGGTAAAGGATGTTTTCGTACAACGATTTCAGGTAGTTGTCATTCTGGTTTTCGAGAAACACGGGGAATCCGCCCAAGGAAAAAAATTGTGTAAACAAACTCTTCAGTTCCGATTTTCCTTCGGTACTGTAAATAACATATGGCGATGGGGTTTTTCCCTTGAATTCGAGAAACTCAATAAACGAAAAGGGGTATAATTCAAAACCTACAAAACGGCCTGTCAGGTGGGTTCCCAACTCGCGGCTGAGAAGCTTTGCATTTGAACAGGTAATGTAAACTTTGTTCCCGTAATCGTGCAACCTTCTTACAAAGCGTTCCCACCCAGTAATATTTTGTATCTCATCAAAGTAAAACGTTTTCTGAACACTGAAAAGTTCAATAAAAATTTCGTATAAAAGTTGAAAATCTTCAACCCGTAATTGAATTAGCCGTTCATCGTCAAAATTGATAAAATAATCTTTCTCTGGTTGTTCTGCCCTGATTTGCTGTAACAAGGTTGATTTTCCGCAACGCCTGATTCCTGTGATAACAACAATTTCCTTGTTGCTCAAAAGTGATTCGGGAAAATTACGTTTTACATAACGACTGTTCCAACTCAATTTTTGCTGGTCAAAAATCACCGATTTCAATAACTCTTTCATATAAATTCATGTTGTATTTTTTGTAAATATACAAAGTATCTATTTGCAATAGTCGATTTAGTTTAAAAGTTTCTATTTTAAATGGTAGATTCAATAATATTTAATTTAAATTCCAGTGAGTGCATTCTGTCTCGCCTTAAACGAGAAGGGGATAGAGAACACGACATATAAAAAAATCATTAACGGAATCGCCTGCCTGCCGGCCAGGAAGGATTTCCCCTGTTAGGTTTGCTGCGAGGAGTTTAAATTGAGACAATCAGGAAGCACATCATGTGCAACAAAATGTTCAATTTAATTTGCGTTCCTTTTCGACATTTAATATATTTATAGTTAAATGCAGCAAATGTGTTTGTTAGCGTGGTCATGTTCCCGGAACAATTGAGCAAAATATGCAAGTTCCTGACAACTTTTTGTAAAAATTTAATCAATTTATACTCTGATGAAAATGAACAAATCAAAATTCAGGGAGAAAACAGGAGCCCAAAACCCGGTATTTCACCTGGGTTTTGATATTGGCTCAATTTCGGTAAATACTGTTCTAATCGACAGTTCAAAAAATGTCCTGCTTAACAAATACGAATATTGTTACGGTAAACCCTTTGAGGTTTTGTTAAGGGGGATGGAAGATATTATTGATGTATATGGTTTTGATTCCATTGGAAACGTTGCATTTACTGGCTCGGGAGGCAAACAGGCGGCTGAATTGACCGGGGGGATATTTGTAAACGAAATAATAGCGCAGTCGGCCTCGGTTTCGGAGCTTTATCCTCAAATCCGGACGGTTATCGAGATGGGTGGCGAAGATTCGAAGTTAATTTTTATGGAGAACGGTTCAACCACCAGCTATTCGCGCCTTTCCGATTTTTCCATGAACAGCCTGTGTGCTGCCGGGACTGGTTCGTTCCTCGACCAACAGGCAAACCGGATTGAAGTGTCCATCGAAAAGGAATTTGGCGAGATGGCGCTAAAATCTAAAAATCCTCCACGAATTGCAGGCCGCTGCAGTGTTTTTGCCAAAAGCGACATGATACACCTTCAACAAATTGCCACACCTCTCCACGACATTGTTGCCGGGCTTTGTTTTGCCGTTGCACGAAATTTTAAAAGCGCTCTCGGGCGGGGTAAAAAATTCGAAAAACCCTTTGCTTTTCAGGGGGGTGTGGCTGCAAATGCCGGCATGGTCAGGGCTTTTACCGAGGTATTTGAACTTGAAAAAGGAGAGTTGATAATACCCGAATATCATGCGTCGATGGGCGCTTTGGGAGCAATTTTTTATACGCTGAATAACCAAAACGGAAAGATATCGTTTTTCAAAGGAACCGAAGGAATAAAAAATTACCTGGCAAGCGACAGGAGCAGCACTGCACGGCTGAGCAGACTTATGAAGCCGGGTGCAACATACAATAAAACAGTTAAGCAAATTCCGAAGGATGGAACTAAAACCGAAGTTTTTCTCGGAATTGATGTTGGCTCGTTAAGCACAAATGTGGTTTTGATAGACAAAGAGAATAATGTTATCGCACGCAGGTATTTGCCAACGGCATCGAAACCGTTGAATGCCATTCAACGCGGACTAAAGGAAATTTACGATGAAATTGGCGGACATGTTGAAGTTAGGGCGGCCGGTACCACCGGTTCGGGGCGCTACCTTACCGGCGATTTTATTGGCGCCGATGTAATTCGCAATGAAATAACAGCCCAGGCCACCGCGGCAATTGCCTATGACCCTTCGGTTGACACCATTTTTGAAATCGGGGGCCAGGATTCAAAATACATCAGCATCGAAAATGGGGTTGTGGTCGACTTTGAAATGAATAAGGTTTGTGCCGCGGGCACCGGTTCTTTTATCGAAGAGCAGGCCGATAAACTGGGTATTTCCATAGTAGATCAGTTTGCCGGGCTGGCCTTCGAGTCAGAAAAACCGGTAAGGCTTGGCGACAGGTGCACTGTTTTTATGGAATCGGATTTAAATTCCCATCAGCAGAAAGGGGCCGATATCCCCGATTTGGTGGGGGGGCTCGCTTATTCCATCGTGCAAAATTACCTTCACAAAGTGGTTGGCGAGAAACCGGTTAGGAACAAGATATTTTTCCAGGGCGGTGTTACCAATAACAAGGCGGTTGTTGCGGCTTTCGAAAAAATTACCGGCAAACCCATAATTATTCCTCCTCATTTTGATGTGACGGGTGCAATCGGAGCAGCTATTCTTGCCCGTAATTCAATGGGGGAAGGGCAGACAACACGATTCAAAGGGTTTAACATCAGTAAAATCCCATTTTCAATTTCGGGTTTCACTTGCCATGCTTGTACCAACAACTGCGAGATTCAACAGGTTACAATCGAAGGGGAGTCCCGAAAACTTTATTACGGTGGACGTTGCGAGAAATTCGAACACGACGGGCGAAAAGGAAAAGGAAAGGGAATCCCGAATTTGTTTGAGGAACGGCTGGCAATGCTGATGGGCGATTACCGCGAGGAAAGCGCTAACGGTAAAATTACTATTGGAATTCCCAGGGCGTTAGTGGTTTTTTACCAGCAATTTCCATTCTGGAGGACTTTTTTTGAACAGCTTGGTTTCAGAGTTTTAATTTCAGATCCTTCGGATCAGCAAATCGTCAGGCGCTCTATAGAACTGATGGTTTCCGAAACCTGCCTGCCGGTTGAACTGATGCACGGTCACGTCGAAAATTTGTTAAATAAAGGGGCCGATTATATTTTTCAACCTTTTATTGTCAATGCAAAAGGGAAAAAAGACAACCCAACCAACAACTGCAATTGCCCGTGGGTACAATCGTACCCTTTTATAGTGCGCAGCGCCTTTACCGATAAAAAAACCAGGGAAATGTTTTTAACCCCAACACTGCATTTTCGTTATTTTGAAAGGGTTTTGAAGAAAGAACTTTCAGTGTTTATGAAAGAGAAGTTTGGCATTCCGGTTCCAAAAGCCAGAAAGGCAATCGAACTAGCCGATGCCGAACAATTGAAATTTGAGGAAACTCTTATCAGACGGGGAAAAGAGGTATTGTCCGGGCTCCCGGAAGATAAAAAGGCGTTGGTAGTATTGGGCCGTCCGTATAACACCACCGATCCGCTACTTAATTTGCGCCTTGTAGAAAAACTGATAAACCTTGACACGCTGCCTGTACCGATAGATTTTTTGCCCCTGGCGGAAGAAAATATTTTTGACGATTACAGAATGATGTACTGGCCAAGTGGTCAAAAAATTATGTCGGCCAGCCGGATTGTGCAAAAAAATGACGATCTGTTTGCCGTTTACCTGGGAAATTTCAGGTGCGGCCCCGATTCGTTTTTAACCCATTTTGTCAGAAAAGAGATGAAAGGGCAACCCTATCTCCATCTTGAAGTGGATGAACATAGCGCAGATGCGGGTTTGATTACCCGTTGCGAGGCATTTCTCGATAGTCTTGACGGATACCTGAAAGTAAAAAGGGCAAAAACTGAAACCGAGAAACCAAAAGTTGTTCATTCAAAAAGCCTGGATGGCCGCACGCTGTATTTTCCATACGCGGGCGATACGGTTTACATGCTTGCGGCCGCGGCACGAAGCTGCGGGATCGATGCCCGTGTACTGCCCATGCAGGATGCATCTGATTTGGAAATTGCCCGGAAACATACCAACGGCCAGGAGTGTTTCCCGGCGATTTGCACTACCGGCAATTTTCTTAAAAAATTAATGGAACCTGGCACGGATCCAAAAAAAACCAGCTTCTTTATGCCCAATCACAATGGCCCCTGCCGGTTTGGCGATTACAATAAATTGCACCGGCTCGTTTTCGATAAACTGGGTTTTGAAAATGCCCACCTGATGACACCCAGCAACGACGACGCTTACGCCGACCTGGCTGGTAAACATTCAAAAACATTCAGGAAAAATGCATGGAGTGGAATCGTTGCCCTGGATATCCTTCGCCGTCTTTTACAGGAACGTAGGCCTTACGAACTGGTTAAGGGCGAAACCGATAGGGTGTACCTGAAATACAGGAAGAAAATAGAAGATTCGGTTTCAAACGGGGCGAAAAATGTTGGGGCATTGCTGGAAGAAGCGGGTATGGCATTCCACGCAGTCGAAGCCAGTTTTGAAAAACGAAAACCCGTGATTGCAGTTGTTGGCGAAATATTTATGCGCGATAATCCGTTTTGCAGCGGGTATTTGATTGAAAGGCTGGAAGCATTGGGCGCGGAAACCATTATATCTCCCTTTGGGGAGTGGCTGCATTATTCATCGTACCGCTACTGGCGCGACAGCGTTTGGAAAGGCGACCTGAAAGGACTGTTTAAATCAAAAATACAACAGGTATATCAGCATTACGTTTCCAGGAATCTCCACAATAAAGTTGACAAGTTTCTGACTTCACGAAAGGAACTTGAAATTGACGAGATACTGAATCTTTGCAGTCCGTACATCCACAGGGATTATGACGGGGATCCACCCATTGCGCTGGGTTCTGCAGCCGGCCTGGTTGAAATGAATATTTCGGGGGTGGCCAACATTTTGCCTTTTACTTGTATGCCGGGAACAATTATATGCGCAGTATCGAACGATTTTAAAAAAGACCACAACAATATTCCGTGGCTTAATTATGCTTACGACGGACAGGAAGATTCAAGCATAGAAACGCGCCTGCAGGCATTTATGCACCAGGCAAGGGAATACTGCGCAATCAATGGTTTCGATAAAACCGCCGTTTGGTTTAAAACGTAAAAAACAAGGTGTAAAGAATCCCAAAATTTACTATTGATTTAATACCCAAACAGCTTGCATGGTGCATTTTGTTACCTACTTTTGTACTGTGAAGGAGATTAATAAAACGGATTTTAAGATACAATTAAAAGTAATGAATATAAGAAGGTTGATTCTTTGCGCAATTCTTGCACCCTTTATAACATCTATAAATGCCCAGCCAAACAAGGAAGAAGCAACGCTGATGCAAAGTATTTATGGCATGCAAAAGAAAGAACTGATTGCCAGGCATATAAAGATCGAAATTGATAAAGCCGATTTGTTCTGGCAAATGTACGACGAGTACGAAATAGCAAGAAAGCAGATTGCTGCCAAGCGATTTGAAAATATTAAACTTTACGCAGGCAAATACGACAAACTTACAGGTACAGAGGCAGATTTACTTATAAAAACCTCGTTAGGGGTGAATTATGAATTTGTCAGGTTGTGGGAAATTACATACAAAAAAATTTCAAAATCGGTTTCTTCGGTTACTGCGGCCCAGTTTATCCAGGCCGAGATGTTTTTCGAAAACATCGTTCGACAGGAGCTTTCGCTTGATATTCCGCTTATCGGTGAATTTGATATGAGCAAATAGGGTTGCAGGATGCTGGTTACAGGTTACGGGTTGTAATTAATTTTTTATACATTTGCAACATTGTTGCATTTGAGTTGTTGCCTTATCTGATGAAAGCAAGGGAGATTCTTCACAAACATAACCTGGTGCATACCAATTGCCGGCAAAGTATAATAGATACAATTGCAGATGCAGGTTTTGCCATTTCGGAGGATGAAATAAAGGAAAGGGTTGATGCTTCGTTCGACAGGACAACTTTTTACCGTTCGTTCAGGACGCTGGTCGAAAACAACATAATTCACAAAATAGTTGTCGATAATCAATTGGTTAAATATGCTTTAACCGAAGGTAGTGGGGTATGTTCAAATCATATCCATTTCTATTGCAATGTTTGCGGAATTGTGGAATGTTTACCCGAAGCCGGGATAAAAATTCCGGGGCTGCCAGCCGGTTATGTGCATGTTGAAAAGGAACTGATAATTAAGGGATATTGCAGCAATGCAATTAAATGCAAATAGATTTTTTTATATTCAGAAAAAAGATAATTACATGGAAAACGTATGGATTGGGGCTCTGGGCAGTACGCTTCTGATAAGCCTGCTGTCATTTTCAGGTGTTCTGCTGCTTGCAATGCGGGCAAACCACTTAAAACGGATGATTTTTGTTTTGGTAAGTTTTGCTGTTGGCGCATTGTTTGGCAACACTTTTTTTATACTGATACCTGAATCTTTTGAATTGATTGATAATACACAGACCATTGGATTATTAATCATATCGGGGCTTGTAGTGATGTTTGCGCTCGAAAAATTTATACACTGGCATCATTGTCATAATGTTACACACGAACATGAGGCTGCGCCATTGGGCTACATTAGTATAATTACCGATAGCCTGCACAATTTCACCGATGGGGTTTTAATTGCTGCAGCATGGCTTGTCTCCCCTGGTGTTGGGATTGCAACTACGCTTGCTGTGGTTGTTCACGAAATACCGCAGGAAATAAGCGATTTCGGGGTATTACTCCACGCGGGTTTTTCGCGACGAAAAGCTTTGTTGCTTAATTTTGTGGCGGCCTGTGCTGCTGTTTTAGGTGCGATAATTACAGTAATGTTGGGTTCTGTAGCCGAAAATTTAATTATTTATATCCTGCCCTTTGCTGCCGGAGGTTTTATTTACCTGGCCGGAAGCGACCTTATTCCTGAATTGCACCGCGAATCATCTATTCGAAAAAGCCTGATACAACTGGCAGCAATTCTTACTGGTTTGAGCCTTATGTTTTATATAAGCCTTCATCACGATCATTCGCAAGGGGAAGGTTCTGAACACGAAACAGAAATTCACGACCACGATCATAATCACCCGCATTAAACTGGTTAGAAATAATTTAAGTGATGATAAGGCTTACCGATAAAAATATTACACTAAGGGAGTTCAAACCTGATGATAAAAACCGACTGGTTGAATTGGCAAACAATGCAAAAATAAGTATTAACCTGAGGGATGGATTCCCAAATCCTTACACACTCACTGACGCAGAATCGTTTCTTGAAAAATATTCAAAAGAAGGTTCCTCACAAATTTTTGCTATTGAATACAACGGAATTTATGTCGGAAATATAGGATTGCACAAGGGGATTGATGTATACCGCAAATCGGCAGAAATTGGCTATTTTCTTGGTGAACCGTACTGGAACCTCGGGATAATGACTACTGCCGTAAACCTGATTTGTGCTTACGGTTTTGAAAACATGGATATCGTTCGGATACACGCCGGGATATTTGAGTACAATTCAGCATCGATGCGTGTTTTGGAAAAATGCGGTTTTACAAAGGAAGCCATCCTTTCGAAATCTGTTTTTAAAAACAGCAGATTTTACGACGAACACATGTATGCAAAAATCAACATGCAGCATGTAAAAAGCTGAAATTGCATTCTTTGAATAACATTTAAAATGCCGGAAGAGAAACATTTAAATTTGCCTCCGCAAAAAAAACACCAGCCCCGCGGCCTTACAATATTGCACGAGGACAAGGATATTATTGTGGTAAATAAAATAAGCGGGCTGCTGACCATGGGTACCGAGAAAGAGAAACAGAACACAGCTTACTATTTGTTAACCGATTATATCAGAAAAGGAAATTCCCGTTCATCAAACCGGATTTTTATTGTTCACCGTCTCGATCGGGATACATCGGGTGTTCTTGTTTTTGCAAAAACCGAACATGCGAAACGGTTTCTGCAGAATAATTGGAAAGACTTTACAAAAAAGTACTTGGCTGTTGTTTACGGTCAATTAAAAGAAAAGGAGGGCGTTATTACCTCATATTTAGCTGAAAACAGCGCCTACCGGATGTTTTCGGTGAATAATCCGGAAAAAGGCAAATTCTCGAAAACCGGGTATAAAGTCCACAAGGAAAACTCACGGTTCAGTTTACTTGAAATTGAACTTTTTACAGGTACCAAAAACCAGATTCGCGTGCATTTCTCAGAAAAGGGCCACCCTGTTGCAGGCGATAAAATTTATGGCCTGCCCGATAAAGATATTAAACGGCTGGCCCTTCATTCCACTTCAATTTCGTTAATTCATCCTTTTACAGGAAAAACAATGATTTTCAAAGCTGAAATGCCCGACTATTTTAACCGGTTGGTAAGGTAATTTATTGATTGTTTTCAGCCAGTTTTTTTTCAAAAAATGTAAATGGCAAAACAGGTTGAAATAAATTATCAGAAAGCTGTATTACAGTTGTTTATGGCTATTGTTTAAAAATTTAACCGGTATCAGGTATTTATTGCTTTATTAATTAAATATCTTGGTACTCAAAATAAGATTATGAAAGTTGAGATAAAACAGGTTACAACAAAAAAAATGATGCGGGAATTTATCCATCTTCCGGCTAAAATCCATCAGGATCATGCCAACTGGGTACCACCTATTTATATGGACGAATGGACTTATTTCAACCCAAAAAAGAACCGGGCATTCGATCATTGTTCAACAATTATGTACCTGGCATTTAAAGAAGTAGAAGTTGTTGGGCGCATAATGGGTATTATCAGTAACCAATACAACGAATCTCATCACATTACAGATGTCCGCTTTTGTTATCTTGAAACATATAATGATGCTGAGGTTTTCAGGCTTTTACTTGAATCGGTTGCCGGTTGGGCAAGAAAATCGGGAATGACACGAATGGTTGGACCACTTGGATTTTCAGATAAGGATCCTCAGGGGTGGCTGACAGAAGGATATGATCAACCCACTGCTATTGCCACTAATTGTAACTACCCCTATATGAACGTTTTACTTGAAGGGTTGGAATTTTCAAAAGAAATAGACCTTGTGGTTTACCGGATACCAATTCCTGATGAAATACCCGAATTTTACAAAAGTATATACAAACGATTTACCTCCAGGGATAATGGTCTTACATTAAAGGAGTTTTCTTCAAGGGGCCAGGTGAAACCGTATATTCGTAAAGTATTAACCTTATTAAACGAAACCTTTATGGGTATTTATGGTTTTGTGCCATTCACTTTAAAGGAAATGGATGATTTTGCAAACCGCTATTTATACCTGATAAATCCGCGTTTTATTAAAATTTTTGTTGATAATGACGACCAGGTGGTATCATTTATTGTGGCAATGTCGGATATTAGCGAGGGGATTAAAAAATCGAAGGGTTATTTATTACCCTGGGGATTTATACCCCTTCTTACGGCCGGTCGTAAAAGCAAACAACTTAATCTTTTGCTCGGTGGAATAGCTCCTGAATACCAGGGGAGGGGACTCGATGTAATGATGGGAATAAAACTTATTGAATCGGCGAAAAATGCCGGTAAGGTTGTAATGGACTCGCATCTTGAGATGGAGACCAACTTTAAGGTAAGGGCAGAAATGGAAAAAATGGGGGGACAGGTTTACAAGCGATACAGGATTTACCAGAAAGAATTATAAGGTTTATACGTTAATTTTTCTCCATTTTTATTCAACCCAGGAAAAAAAAAATTGTGGCCATACAGAAATAAAATTAAAAATAAATGACAAAAAGCAATTTTTACAGGAATGATTTTTGTACCTTTGTGAAGCATTGGCCAATCAGGCCAATTGTGTGTTTGGGGGTTAACATTTTAAAAGAGCGGCTGTTGAGCCGCTCTTTTTCTTTATAACCTTTTCAATTACTGCATTCTAAAACTGATTGAAAAAATCGATTCAGTTTTCAGTTTTTTTCAATGTAATCTGCAATCCAATTCCCAACTTCCGAAGTTTTACAGGCTTTACCTTCGGCAATATCTTCGGTTACATAGCCACCCGCGAGGGATGCAGTTACGGCATTCCTGATTGCTTTTCCTTCTTCCATAAGGCCAAAAGCATATTCAAACATCATCGCGGCTGAAAGTATAGTAGCAACTGGGTTGGCAATGTCCTTTCCGGCAGCCTGCGGGTACGAGCCGTGAATAGGTTCAAAAACTGATGTGTGGATTCCTATCGAAGCCGAAGGGAGCAATCCGAGCGAGCCGGTTATAACGCTGGCTTCGTCGGTTAAAATATCGCCAAACATGTTTTCGGTAACCATTACATCGAAATTTTTTGGCCATTGTATAATTTGCATGGCAGCATTATCAACAAACATGAATTCGGTTTTAATATCCGGATAGCGCGGGGCCATTTCCTGGGCAATTTCGCGCCACAGGCGCGAACTTTCCAGAACATTTGCCTTATCGACAACGGTAAGCTTTTTATTTCTTTTTTCGGCAAACTGGTACGCAAGCTCCAGTATACGTTCAATCTCCGCACGTGTATAAGTGTTCGTGTCGAACGCGGTATTGCCATTGTCTTTCCGGCCTTTCTCGCCAAAATAAATACCCCCTGTTAATTCGCGGATACACACAAAATTTGCCCCTTCAACCAATTCGCGGCGCAGGGGTGATTTATGAAGCAGTGATCCGAAAGTTTCTACCGGTCGGATATTGGCATACAATCCCAGTTTTTTACGCATGGCAAGCAAACCCTGTTCGGGGCGCACCGGAGCTTTTGGATTATTATCGAACTTTGGGTCGCCAATAGCCCCAAACAGCACAGCGTCCGATGCCATGCACAAATCGTGGGTTTCGGCGGGGTAGGGGTCGCCTGTCTTGTCGATAGCAACAGCGCCCGTTAAACCGTATTCGTATTTTAATTGGTGATTGAATTTCTTTGCAACCACTTTTACCACCTTCATGGCCTGTTCAATAATTTCGGGCCCGATTCCGTCGCCGGGCAAAATAGCAAGATTGAGTTTCATTTTAATTTTTTTAATTGAATCCGGAAACCTAAATCCGTAATTGTCAGATTGTATTTTTAATTGGTTTTATTTTAACAAGAGTCTGTAATTTGTAACGATTGGAAAGATTTAAACTACCGTACTGACCTGGTTGCTTACACCGGGAATAAACTCGTTTTCAAAAATATTCAGCATCCTAATGGTTGCTTTTATAGCCGCGGCGTTTTGATCAGGATCAAGTCCTTTGGTCCTGAATTCGCGCGTATTTTTCCAAGTGATAATGGTTTCAACCAATGCATCGGTTTTACCCCCGGGTGGTATGGAAACCTCGTAATCTACCAGTTTAGGCAAAGTTTTTCCACGTTTTTTATAAATCTTGCGCAACGATTTTACAAATGCATCATACTGTCCGTCGCCATCGCTGAATTCTTCGTATTCTTTTCCATTAATTTCAATAGCAACAGTGGCAACAGGCCGTAAACCCATTGTATTGCTAACCGTGTAGTTAATTACCCTCACCTTTTGTTCAACCAGGTCGTTATCCAGAACATCCGACACAATGTAAGGTAAGTCATCAATGGTTATGGTTTCCTTTTCATCGGCAAGTTCTATAATTCTTTCGGTTACTTTTTTCAGGGAGGCTGGATCAAGTTCAATTCCAAGGTCTTCGAGGTTCTTTTTTATATTAGCTTTTCCCGACGTCTTTCCAAGCGCATATTTTCTGAACCTTCCGAATCGTTCGGGAAGTAACTCGTTGAAGTAGAGGTTGTTTTTGCTATCGCCGTCGGCATGGATTCCACTGCACTGTGTGAAAACAAATTCGCCTATCAGTGGCTTATTGGTGGGGATTCGAATCCCCGAGAAAGATTCTACCAGCCGCGATACTTTGTTGAGCTCGCCCTCGACCACGTTTGTATTCATTTTCAGGTGGTCTTTTATTGTAGCAACCACACTTGAAAGCGGCGCATTGCCAGCCCTTTCACCAAGACCGTTAACCGTGGTGTGCACGCAGCGTATACCGGCTTTAATCGCATGAAAAACATTTGCAATGGCCAAATCGTAATCGTTGTGTGCATGAAAATCGAATTCAACATCCGGATAAGTTTCAATCATTTCCTTACAATAATCGTAAGTTTCATCCGGATCAAGAATTCCCAAAGTATCAGGCAGCATAATTCGTTCAATAGTTTCATCCTTCAGGTTTTTAATCATAAAATGCACATACTCTTTCGAATTTCGCATTCCATTCGACCAGTCTTCAAGATAAATATTTACGCTGATTCCCATTTCTACGGCGTTCGAGAGCACTTTTTTGATGTCGGCAATATGCTGTTCGGGGGTTTTTCTAAGTTGTTCTGTTACATGTTTCAGCGAACCTTTACAAAGCAGGTTAACTATTTTTCCACCTGCATCGGCAATCCATTGTAAAGAAACCCTGTTATCAACAAAGCCTAAAACCTCAATTTTATCGAGGTGGCCCCTTTTTGCCGCCCACTGCATCACCTTTTTTGCTCCTTTAAATTCACCTTCCGAAACCCGGGCCGAAGCAATTTCAATGCGATCGACCTTTACATCTTCGAGCAGCACTTTTGCAACACTTAATTTTTCACCTTCACTAAAAGAAACTCCCGATGTCTGTTCACCGTCGCGCAGAGTGGTGTCCATTATGGTAAGTTGCTTTCCGTGGATTTCTACTGTTTTGCCTGTCATATTCCAATTCTGTTATTAAAAAGAGTTAAGTGTTCACCCTAAGTGAAATTCCCTTAAATTAAAGCAGTCTCAAATTTTTCAATCTGACCCTTCATGTCTACGAGATAATCGATATCGTCAAGGCCATTTTGGAGGCAGTGTTTTTTATATGTATTTATTTCAAAACCAATGGTTTCGCCTGTCGATTTTATCGAAAGGGTCTGTTTTTCAAGATCAATTTCGAATTCACTTCCGGCATCGGTGTCGATTGCATCGAATATTTTTTGAAGGAACTCCGGTGTAACAACAACCGGCAGCAAACCATTGTTTAGTGCATTTCCTTTAAAAATATCGGCAAAAAAACTGGAGACCACCACCCTGAAGCCGTAGTCGTATATTGCCCAGGCTGCGTGTTCGCGACTTGAGCCGCTCCCAAAATTTTTCCCGCCTACAAGAATTTTGCCCGAATATTTCGGGTTGTTTAAAGGAAACCCGGTTTTAAGGCTTCCATCCTGATTGTAACGCCAGTCGCGGAAAAGGTTGTCTCCAAAGCCCTTTCGTTCAACAGCTTTTAAAAACCTGGCTGGAATTATCTGGTCGGTATCCACGTTTTCGATTGGTAGCGGAACTGCCGGTGAAATTATTGTTGAAAATTTATCGTAAGCCATATTGTTTAATTAGAAGCCCCTCCCGACCTCCCCCATGGGGAGGAGATTAGAGCAATGTTTATTAATAGAAATTATTTTGTACCTCATTTTTCGCTTATTGAAAAGAATGGTCTGTCACAACATTTCCCTTGGATCGGTTATAACGCCGGTTAATGCTGCTGCCGCTGCAGTCAATGGGCTGGCCAGAAGTGTACGAGCCCCCGGCCCCTGGCGTCCTTCAAAATTCCGGTTCGATGTTGAAACCGAATATTTACCTTCGGGTATTTTATCGTCGTTCATGGCCAGACAGGCAGAGCACCCCGGCTGGCGGAGCTTAAAGCCTGCCTCTTCAAGAATTTCAACAAGCCCTTCTTCGCGTATCTGGTTTTCGACCTGTTTTGAACCCGGAACCAGCCAGACCGTAACATTTTCCGCTTTCTTTTTTCCTTTCACAAAGGCTGTAAACTGCCTGAAATCTTCAATTCTACCATTGGTGCAACTTCCAAGAAAAACGTAATCGATTTTTTTTCCTGACATTTTTTCACCCGGAGTGTATCCCATATATTTCAGCGATTTTTCGTAAGTCGATTTGTCGCTGCCTTCCATTCCTGTTGTTTCGGGGATATTTTTTGAAATACCGATTCCCATACCCGGATTGGTGCCATAGGTGATCATGGGTTCAATGTCGTCGGCGTTGTAAGTGTATTCCTTGTCGAATACTGCATCTTCATCTGAACGAAGAGCCTTCCATTTTTCAACGGTTTTATCCCAATCTGCACCTGCCGGTGCAAACTCGCGGCCTTTTATGTAATTAAAAGTGGTTTCGTCGGGTGCAATCATACCTCCGCGAGCCCCGCTTTCAATACTAAGGTTACAAAGTGTCATCCGGCCTTCCATCGACAGGCTGGTAATTGCCGAACCCGCATATTCAATAAAGTGCCCTGTTCCACCGCTTGTTGATATTTTTGAGATGACAAAAAGCGCAATATCCTTTGCTGTAACGCCTTTGTTTAATTTCCCGTTTACTGTAATTCTCATTTTTTTGGGTTTTGGCTGCATGATGCACTGACTGGCAAGAACCATTTCCACCTCGCTGGTGCCAATGCCAAAAGCTATTGCGCCAAAAGCGCCATGTGTCGATGTGTGGCTATCGCCGCAAACAATGGTCATTCCGGGTTGTGTAAGGCCCATTTCGGGCCCTATGATGTGCACCACACCGTGTCCTTCGCTTCCCAGTCCATGATATACGATATCATGTTCAACGCAGTTCATTTTTAGCATCTCCACCTGGTGACGTGAAAGTTCGTCTTTAATGCTCAGGTGCTGGTCGATTGTTGGGACATTATGGTCGGGGGTTGCCGTGGTTTTGTCGGGGCGAAAAACCTTAAGCCCGCGTTTTTTCAATCCCAGGAATGCCACCGGGCTGGTAACTTCGTGGATAAAGTGCCTGTCGATGTACAATACATCGGGGCCGCCTTCAATCTGTTTAACTACATGGGCATCCCATATTTTGTCGAAAAGTGTTTTTCCTTTCATGATATTTTTATGTTTTATTCAGCAACCGGCAATTTATTTATAGCGTCAAGGAAGGCTTCAACCGAAGCGGTAATGATATCGGTATTTGCACCGAACCCATGAAAAATGGTATTATCGTATTCGATTTGCATATGGACTTTTCCAATGTCGTCGCTTCCCCTTGTAATTGCCTGTACAAGGAACTCTTCAATGCTAACCTGTCGGTGGATAATCTGTTTTACTGCCTTAATTGCCGCGTCAACCGGCCCGTTGCCTGCAGATGTTGCATCAAATTTTTCGCCTGCAATATCTAATCTTACACTTGCCATCGGTTTCAGGCTTTTACCTGTAACCACCTGGAGGTAATCGAGTTTAATGCGCCGTTCCTGGCGGGTTGCATCGCCAACAAGCAAAGCAATATCGTCGTCGCGGATATCTTTTTTCTTATCGGCGAGTTTTACAAATTCATCGTATACCGTGTCAAGTTTTTCTTTCGACAGTTCGAAGCCCAAAATTTCAAGGCGGTGTTTCAATGCAGCCCTGCCGCTACGGGCGGTCAGAAGAATTGCCGATTCGTTGATACCAACATCAACCGGGTTCATAATCTCGTAGTTTTCACGGAACTTCAACACGCCATCCTGATGAATGCCCGATGAATGGGCAAAAGCGTTACGGCCAACAATCGCTTTATTGGGTTGCACTGGCATATTCATCAGGTTCGAAACCAACCTGCTGGTGCCGTATATATTTTTTGTGTTAATCCCCGTATCGATTCCCAGGACTGCGTAACGGCTTTTCAGGATCATAACCACTTCTTCAAGCGAGGTGTTACCTGCGCGTTCACCAATTCCGTTGATGGTAACTTCGGCCTGGCGCGCACCATTCATAATCCCGGCAATTGTATTGGCTGTTGCCATTCCAAGGTCGTTATGGCAATGTGTTGAAATGGTTGCTTTGTGGATTCCGCTTACATTGTCGAACAAATATTTTATTTTTTCCCCAAATTCGAAGGGTAAGGTATAACCTGTTGTATCGGGGATATTTACAACAGTAGCGCCGGCTTTAATAACCGCTTCAACAACCCGGGCAAGGTATTCGTTATCGGTACGCCCGGCATCTTCGGCATAGAATTCAACATCCTCGACATATTTTTTTGCGTATTTTACAGCCTCAACAGCACGCTCAAGAATTGCCTCGGGATTTGAATTAAGTTTATGGTGGATATGAAAATACGAAGTACCGATTCCCGTATGGATTCGCCCTTTTTTTGCGTATTTCAGCGATTCGGCAGCCACATCGATATCTTTCTGTACTGCGCGGGTTAGCGCACAAATAGTTGGCCACGAAACTGCTTTCGAAATTTCCACTACCGATTCGAAATCACCGGGGCTCGATATCGGGAATCCTGCCTCAATCACATCAACTCCCAAATCCTGCAACGCTTTGGCAACCTCAATTTTTTCCACTGTGTTCAACTGACAACCCGGCACCTGCTCTCCATCGCGCAGGGTTGTGTCGAAAATGTAAAGCCTGTCACTCATTTTTGTTCTATTTTATTTTTGTTTATTTCGAATCTTATTTCACGAAAAAAGCCATCCTCTTTTTATTGAGAATGGCCCTTTTTATGTTACAAATATCTTTAATTTACATACCATTCTCACTTATTCCATAATAGAAGAATAATACCCAGAAGGAAGCTGAGAATAGATATGTTAATTTTAAAATTCATGTTTTACTTACAATTTTGACACAAATATGAAAATATTTTTTTAAAATGAAAATAAACACGGCTGTTTTGTTAATGAAAATTAATATAAACACCAAGACCTATTTATCTTCATAATTACAGAAATTAACGTATTCTGCTAAACTGAATGATACATAAATCAAAATATTTTTACATTATCATTATGAAAATGAAAATAATTATCAGGCAGTAACATATTTTGGTTTATTACATATTGCTTTTTTGAAAAATGCTATTTATTTTTAGCCAGCAACTTAACCGACATACAATGAAAACTAAAGATCAAACGACTATTTCTACACAATTCAAAGGACAGCATGTTATTGCCAATGATTAATTTATATAGGCAACTTGAGATTTCAATTTATAAATATTGTTTTCATCGCTAATTTAAGACAAATTGAAAACTTTACAATTATACAAAATCCTGTTTATAGCTGTTATTACTGCTATGGCTTTACTATGTGAAGCTCAAAACAGTTCGAATTGTTTAACTGTTGACGATTTAAAACGATATCAAAATTCGTCTCTTAATTCAATAAACTCGGATTTAATAAGTAAAAGCTGGACTACTGAATCAGACGTAATTGATGAAACGAAATATTACTTTGATTATAAACTTGGTTTCTCTGTTAAAAAATGGCAAAATAAAAGCACTCCTTATTTTGTGGGTATTTTGTCTTTATATTATAAAAAAGATATTCCAAATTTGATTGTATATCAAACAACTAATAGCTGTTTTATTGAACAATTAGGTAATAATTCATTATCAATAAATTATCCTGATTATAAATCATATATTACAAGGGAAAATAGTAAATTAATTGAATTTCGTGAATACTCAGATGCAACCCTAAAGTCAAGATTCTTAATTTTAGTCTACAATGAGTCATCACTAAATGATTTAAAAAGAATTGAAAAGTACGGAATAGAGATTAATATAGGAGATAATTACTACCAACAGTTAAAATTTGTACAAGCAATTGAAAGTTATAATAAAGTGTTGAATTTATTGATTCACAGCGAAGGGGAGATAATAACGGAAGTGCGGGAAAAAATCAGAAATTGTGAACGAAGACTAAATATTGATAAAACTATAAGTGAAGGTGACTTATTTTATGAAAGTAGAGATTTTCCAAGTGCCCTGAACCGGTATGAAAATGTAAAAAAACTAATTTTTGAAAATGAGTCTGATATTAAGAATAAAATAGAAATTAAAATTACAAACAGTAAAAATAATATTACCCAAATAGAAACTAATAACATTATTGCTTTACTTACGACATCGGCTGATAGTTTATTCAATACAAAGGAATTTAAAAAATCAAAAGATAAATATCAAAATGCTAAAGATCTCGCGGGAAATCTTAATCCACAGGATTCATCGCTTATAAAGAGATTAGAATTAAAGATTATTAGTTGTGAAAATTTAATACTATTAACAGAATTATTAAACCAATTAAATGAAATTGACAAAGCTTTCAGTAAAGCTCATGAACTTCAAAAAAATAGAAAGTACGATGATGCCATTCAGGAATTTAATAAAGTAGATATTGATTATAAGGGGATTCAATCTGTTTATAAGCTCAATCCATCAATTAAAAATGAAAATTTAGGCTTAAGAATAGAGAAAAGTATTGAAAGTACTAAATTGCAAATTAATAAGTTAAAAGATTTACAGACAATTTCCAGTTATGCCAACATCAATAGAAATGATTATCTGATATTTAGGAATAAAAATTATAATTTTCTTAACACAATAGTTAATTCCCAAAAATCTGGTTTTCTAAAATATGATGCCATAATTGAATTTGATGATTTTGGTATAAACAAAAGCAGGTTAAACATAAACTCTTTTAGTTCAAAAAATATTCAGTCTAGTCTTGTGAGAGCAGTGGATTTCTCTGAACTAACACCCTCACAAAAATTAGATTATTTTGTTCCATCACATGAGGGTATTAGTTTTGATTTGAAATGGGCAACTTCAATATATATTGCAAATTCTAAAAGATCTGAAATAAACATTACTCCATTTAGTAGTGGAAAATATGAAATATATCAAATTGAAAATTTCGTAAAAAAACAAAATTTTAAAAGGGGTGTGTTTAAATTTGAAGTTGCTGAAAAACAATTAAATGAGACAAATTACACGGATATAAAATTATTAAATTACAGAAATAACGCTGGTCCTTCAAAGGTTATTAATTCAATTATTTGGCCTGGTTGGGGAAGATATAAGGTCACCAACGGGGAAAAAGGACAAGGCAGGGCATTATTCTTTTTAATAGCTAGTGGTCTTACTATTGGAAGTAAATATTACTCAGACATTCAATACAATAAATACGCAAACACTAATGATCCATTTTTAGCAGATCAATATTATCAGAATGCTGATATTTCGAATAAAGTATTTTTGGTTTCTGGCGGGATTGCCGCATTTACATATATTCAAGAATTCTTCTGGGTTATTGGAAAGGGTTTAAGAAACAATAAGCAAACCAGGGGATTAGAGGAAAAACTAAAGAATGGACCTGTAAAAATTTCAGATTCACCGTTAAAGCCTGAATAAAGATGAAAAATAATGTACACTTTTTATTGTTTATTTTTCTTTTTTCATTTTATGGATGCAATTTTATAGAAGAGTTAAGGTGGGATTTACCAAAATTACCAGAAGTTATTATTTATCAGCCCGGATTTGCTCAAATACAAGATACTACAGTTGTTATTGAAGGAGAAGTAATTAAAAGTGGAGGTATAGAGGTTATTCAAAAAGGGATTTGTTATAGTAACACAACAAATCCAAATATTAGTAATAAAAAAATTATTTGTGGAAGTGACATCGGTAGTTTTAGTGCTAAGATAAATGGTTTAACTCCGGGAAATATTTACTATTGCAGAGCTTACGCTACAAACAAAATGGGGACAGCTTACAGCGAGGAAATTACCTTCACTACGAAATCCTTACCTAAAATTACAACTAAACCCATCTTATCAATTACAAACAATACCGCTATAACTGGAGGCATTATTACAAATGAAGGGAGTTCTAAAATTACCCAAAAGGGGATTTGTTATAATACTTTACCAAATCCAAATTTGTCCAGTTACAGAGCAACCAATGCTGCATCAGTTTTTGATTTTAATGTAAATATTACAGGATTGAATAGCAACACAACGTACTATGTTCGTGCTTTTGCTACTAATAGTTCGGGTACAGCTTTTGGTAACGAAGAATCGTTTAGAACATTAGGTAGTACACCTACCTTAACTACCCTAGCAGTAAGCAATATTACAAATAATTCAGCAAGGACCGGAGGTAATATAACCGTCGACGGCGGGAGCTCAATTACAAGCAGGGGTGTATGTTTTTCCAAAACACCTAATCCAACAACATCAAGTATTGTAGTTCAATCTGGATCAGGAACCGGTAGTTTTAATGTAAATCTTACAAACCTTACAGCTAATACAACATATTATGTTCGTGCCTATGCGATAAATTCTACAGGTACAGCATATGGAAATGAAGTCTCGTTTAAAACATCTGCAGGTTTACCTATTTTGAGTACAAATTCTGCCACTGAGATCACAATTAATTCTGCAAAAACAGGTGGGAATATATCTAGTGATGGTGGGGCATCCATTATATCCAAAGGTGTATGTTACAGCACATCTCCAAATCCAACAACATCAAATAGCATTGTTCTGGCTGGTTCGGGATCAGGTAGTTTCAATGTTTCTTTATCAAATCTGGTAGGTAATACTACTTATTATGTTCGTGCATATGCTACAAATAGTGCAGGTACTTCATACGGGAACGAGGTTTCATTTAAAACATTAGGTAGTACACCAACATTAACGACCCTTACTGTTAGCAGTGTTACAAATAATTCAGCAAGGACAGGAGGAAATATAACTTTTGACGGTGGGAGTTCAATTACAGGTAGGGGAGTATGTTTTTCCACAACTCCAAATCCTACAACATCGGGTAGTTTAGTTCAATCTGGAACAGGAACAGGTAGTTTTAATGTAAATCTTATAAGCCTTACAGCTAATACAACATATTATGTTCGTGCTTATGCGATAAATTCTACGGGTACAGCATATGGAAATGAAGTTTCGTTTAAAACGTCTGCAGGTGTACCAATTTTAAGTACAAATTCAGTTACTGAGATCACTATTAATTCTGCAAAAACAGGTGGGAATATAACTAGTGATGGCGGGGCATCAATTCTTTCAAAAGGAGTTTGTTACAGCACTTCTCCAAATCCAACAACATCTAATAGCGTTGTTCAGGCTGGTTCGGGATCAAGTGGTTTCAATGTAACTTTGTCAAATTTGGTTGGTAATACTACTTACTATGTCCGGGCATATGCGACAAATAGTGCCGGTAATTCATACGGAAATGAAGTGACTTTTAAAACCAGTTCATTTTATATTGGTCAAATCTACCAGGGAGGCATTATTTTCTATTTGGATAAGTCGGGAATTCACGGACTGATTGCTGCCCAATCAAATCAAAGTACCGGGGTGATTTGGGGATGTGCCGGAAAAAATATATCAAATTGTAACAATACTGCAATTGGATCTGGACAAACTAACACTACTTCCATAGTTTTAGAATGTTCAACTACGTTAATTGCCGCTAAATTATGCGACAATCTTACTTTAAATGGTTATTCCGATTGGTATTTACCTTGTCTTGATGAATTAAAAGCTATGTATAATAATTTAAAAGTAAATAATTTGGGAAATTTTGATAATGCTGAATATTGGAGTTCATCTCAATTTATGGATAGTCATGCATATGCAGTTTCTTTTTCAAACGGGACACAATCAGCATTAGGTAAAAGTGCAAATATTTTTGTTAGGGCAATACGCTCTTTTTAATAATGAACTTTAGTCAATTAAGAATTAATAAATTCTATATTTCATGCTCTGCAAGGTGCAATTGAATTTTCTAAAATATAAAGCAAGAAATAAAATATCAATGTCTAATAATTTTTACTATTTTAACACGCTAAATAAACCAAAAATTCCAATTTTTAGAGTATCAATAATACGACCCTGTAATGAACCTTCTAAAACAAATAAAATCAGTATTATTAAATTCAACGATTTCAACACTATTATTCTGTTTATTTATACAATGTTCTGGATTATTCATTCATGCTCAGGAACCTTTCAGAAGACATTATATAATTGCTCTTGATAATTCTGAAACTTTTAGAAGAGTTTATTTAAATACAAGAGGTGATGTACAAATAGCACTCAACGATTTATTTGAAAATCGTAATCCAATGTGTGAAGGGAATGTAACAAATTTATGGAATAATGAATTGAATAGATTTGATATATTTAATCCTGAGGAAGATGAAATTTCATTTTGTTTATTTAATTATCAAAATCTTAATAGTAACAATGCCAATTCAAAGACATTAAAGGAATTTTGTGGTATCTACCTAAATGAAAATCTCCGCTGGACGGAATTCAGATCACGAGGGACTGTAGTTGATTACATTAATGCAAATTTTTCAAACCAATTACACTCAAACTCCTATTTTCCTAAGATAATTTATCCTCTTGTATTGAGCAATTTAGAGATTAAGAATTTTGCTGAAGAGTATATATTGATTGTTATTTCTCAAGATTATATTCAACCAATAAGCAACGATGATTTAAATTCTTTAAATAATTTACTACACAAACCCGATAATTCATTAGTGGAAAATATTAAACTACATGCAAATAAGTTCTATTCATTATATTCAGTTGATACGTATTATTTTGATGTTGTAAAAGATGGGAATACCAGTTCTCAAAGGAGGATAATAAGCGGATATAAAATAACTCCCAGAAATGTAATTCCGGGGTAAGCATTCGGTAAACCACGTCATGTTTTCATAGAAAATCAGATAACACTATGAGAGGTTCTCCAAAACATTCGGAGAACTTTGAGAGGCTTCGGAGACGGTAATGTTGCTGTTTAGTTTTTGTGG
>JBBINB010000018.1:0-48454 GCA_037444065.1 Draconibacterium sp. | reverse complement strand
GACAGGTTTATAACACTATTCAAAGAACGATCAAACTGTGCAGATCAAAGAGCTTAAGTAGCTATATTTGCCCCCTGTCATTCTCACATTGTGCCCAAATTATTTTTGGGTAAGGACTCAGTCTGACTGTCACCCTGAGCGGAGTCGAAGGGTGTTGGCCTTTCAGATTTTTTCATCTTAGTTCTTAACTAAACGACATTAATTTGATATTTATTAATCGTGCATCGACAGGTTATTCATAATTTCTTCAATTGTTTTTTCAATCTGTTCCTGGGGTTTATTCATCGAAATATCGGATTTTATTTTTGTAAGTTTCTGAATAAAAACCTGTTGGTCTTTTATTTTCTCCTGTTCGCGCAATGTCTGCATATTTTCGAGTTTCTGGTTGTAGATATCATCCTGTTTACCGATAAACAACGATTCTACCGCCCAAACGATACGGGTTAATATACGATAGGCAAGCGTTGCGGAAAATCCGCCCAGCATGGCAAGCAGCGGAATGGTCAATTGCATTACGTTTCCTTCGCCAAATTCGATATTTGACGACACTGGTATTATTACAGCAAGCATTAAGCCCGAAATTAATCCAAGTAATAGCCTTATCCAGTACGAACTTTCGTATTGTGGGTCGTAGGTGCCGTTGTTAATGTATTTGTTTATCTGGAAAAGCGCGCTGAAACAGCCTCCCAGCGCTGCGGCAGATAATAAAAAAAGTAAAACCAGTAATAAATTTATACCCGAATTTTGCAAAATACCCTCCGAAAGGTCTTTCGCGTTTACCTGCGGCGATAAACCAACGGCAATAAAAATTCCGAGGCAAATCAGGGTGGTTGCCATCAAACTTCTGACAAGCCTTACAGGCCCAAGAAAATTATGCCATTTGCCTTTTTTCGATTCGGTGTGCAATAACAAAACTGTTTTTGGTTTGGCAGGATGAATTTTAGCCGACATTTGTTTGTGAAGCGCTAAAATTTCATCGCTTGTAAGGCTTTCCCCAATAAGTTTGTCATCCTCGCAATCGATTAATTTCTCTGCCAGTTTCGGAATCGATTTTCCTTCGGAAGAAAGGTGTTTTAACATTGCCAGTATTTCTTCAACCAGTCGTTGCTTAATTTTATTTGCCGAAGGAATGTTGGATGGGTTTGAATCTTTCATGGTAAAAAATGTATTTGTTTCTGCAATTTAAGATTAATTTATCTTAAAATAAAATTTTACAAAAACCCGGATATACATTTCCCCGGTACCGGCAAACAAATAAATTATGGAAACAGGTTTGAAATAGGTTTAATTCAAGCTATCCTCCACATCCTTGCCTGTCAGGAAATGAAGTAAATTTAAGGCAGCCCGTTTTTGAAGTTCAATTGCCGAATAGTCAGAAAACCACGCAAAATGGCCCGTGCAGATTGCCCTGGGATGATTTATTAATGGCAACTGCTTATCTGTAGTAGGTTCGTTTTCAAAAACGTCAATTCCGGCGCTGTGAATTATTCCATTATTCAGGGCCAGTAACAGTGCTTTTTCGTCGATGGTTTCGCCACGTGAAGTGTTGATTATTACCGGCCTTTTTTTCATTTGGCCAAAGGTTTCGTTATTCAGGATATGCCGGGTTTCGTTGGTTAAATTGCAATGTAAACTAATTACACCGGCGGTTTCCAGCAATTCATTCAAATCAACTTTGCGGACCGAAAACCGATTGAAGTATTTTTGCGGTTTGTAAGGATCGCTGGCTATAATTTCCTTAAAAAGCGCGGCTGTTTTTTTTGCCAGTTCGCTGCCAATTCGCCCAAGGCCAATTATTCCGATAGTTTTATCGTGCAATTCAAAAAGATCTTCTGACGGTGGTGCGGCAAATTTCTGAGCAACCTGATTTTTTGTATTCCAAAATCCCCTTGAACACGAAAACAGCAGGGCAAGTGCATGGTCCGAAACGGCATGGTTGGCATATCCCTGCACATTTGCCACTTTTACTCCAAAACGGGTGCAGGCTTCAATGTCGATATTGTCGTAGCCAACTCCGTACCTCACAACGGCTTTCAGGTTTTTCATTTTCGAAAGGAATTCTTCATCAATCCGAGTGTGACGGACCAGAATTCCATGTGCATCTTTTGCAAAATCAATTTTTTCAGATCTCTCACCATCGTAGGCTGGAAAAATTTTTAATTTGAATCCATTCCCTTCAAAACGCTCTTTTTCAAAATGGTACGATTTATAACCTGAATCGAGAATGACTATTTCCATGCTGATTAATTTTAAATCCCGTTGTAGGCAGAAAAACCCCCGTCAACCGTAACTGTAATCCCGGTTATAAATGAAGACTCATCGGCGAGTAACCAAAAAACAGTTGAAATCAAATCTTCGGGTGCCCCTAATTTTCCTTGTGGTGTGTGGTCAATTATTCTTTTTCCACGGGCCGTTAAATCCCCGGTATTTTCATCGAAAAGCAAAAAACGGTTTTGTTCGGTTAAAATAAATCCGGGTGCAATGGCATTTACCCGTATGCTTACCTTTGAAAGATGAACTGCCAGCCATTGTGTAAAATTGGTAATTGCAGCTTTTCCAGCGCTGTAGGCAGGCGATTTGCTTAAGGGTTGAATCGCGCCCATAGAGCTGATATTGATGATATTGCCGCTTTGCTGCCTTGCCATTGTTTCACCAAATACTTTTGCGGGGTAAACACTTCCCAGAAAATTCAGGTCCGATGTATAACTAAAATCGGTAAGGTCGATACCGAAAAACGAGTTTTCAAAAGGAGTTTCGGCAGTCAGGAATTCGGTTTTTGTGGAAGCGCCTTTTGCCGCGCCACCTGCAACATTTATTAAAGCATCTATTTTGGGGACTTCAGCAAGAATTTGGTCCCTGGTCCTTACGAGCGATTTAATATCCAAAACATCGCATGCAAACTGTTTGTGGTTTTCGCCAAATTCCACAATTATATCGAAAACAGATTGAAGTTTTTTTGCATTCCGTCCCAGAATAACAACCTGTGCGCCATTTTTTGCCAGCGCTACCGAAATTGCCGCACCAATAACCCCGCTTGCACCGGTTACAATTATCGTCTTATTTTCTACTGAGAACATATAGGAGATTATAATTTTTTGTCGACAATTACTTCTTTAATTCTTTCAACAACTTTTCGTGCAAGGGCATTGTAACCTACGGGCGTAAAATGAACGTCTTCAGGCAGTTGTAATTCTGTAAGCCTGGGTAACATAAACGCGTACAAATCGTTGATTGTAATGCTGTGACGGTTCATAATATTAATGGCTGCCCTGTTATATTTTGCTGGCATTCCCGGTTTACGCAACGGATTGGTAACTTTGCCCGGGTAGGGGGTGGTTGTGGCAAAAATTAAAGCAGCCCCCGTAGCTTTTAACTTTTCAATAATTATTTCAAGGTTTTTTTTATACTGTTTAAGCGGGGCCTGCTGCGGATCTTTCGGGTTATTGCTGTTTTTACCGGTTAAAGGGTCAACATGTTTAATATCGTGCAATCCGAAGTTAAAATGGATAATATCCCATTTCAGGACCGGGTTATCACCCCCGGTTTTGTTTAGCCACCGATCAATATTTTTTAGGCCATTGGTAGTGCCTTCGCAATTCTCAGGACTGCCATTTTCCATAACCGGGCGAAAAACATTGGCATTTCCTGCCAGTAGCTTTTTGGTAAACGGCGTGTACCCAATCGAAATCGAATCTCCAAGAATCAGAACATTGGGTATGTTTTGTGCCGGAAAAGAAAAAAATTTTTCAGGCATTGCAATTAGCGGAGTGAGCAAAAGAGAGCTTTCCAGAAAGGTTCTTCGTTTCATTGCATCTCGAATTTAAATTTTCATAAAGTTAATCACTTTATTTAATTATTAGCCTGTCTGTTTTTTCTCCACACCCTATAAGGAACAGCCTTATTTTTCTAATGGTTCCTTACAGGGAAGGGGTAAAACAGGAGAAAATCCGGCGCCAAATATACTCTGTCAAAAAAGAATTGATTAACATATGTTGGACTGCTTTTACACTATTCATTTCGGGTTTCAGGTAAGTATCGGTTGAAATGATTATTTTTAGGGCTAAATAAGTTGTAAAAATAAGGATTTTGCTCAGTGCTTGCGAAAAGTAACTCTAACGAAAAAAAATATTATATGAAATCAGCCTTTACCAAATTTATGCCTGTTCTTTCACTTTTGTTCTTATTTCTTATTTCGACAGGACAGCAACAGATTCTACCTGAGTCTGTTAACACCTCGAAACCCTGGACTCGCTGGTGGTGGATGGAAAATGCAGTGGATAAGGAGAATATTAAAAGGGAATTAAAAGAGATGGCCGATGCCGGTATCGGAGGGATAGAAATTACCCCGATTTATGGCGTGAAAGGCGCGGAACACCGTTTTATTGAATACCTGACGCCCGCCTTTACCGAAATACTAAATTTTACGATTGACGAAGCAGCAAAACTTGGCATGGGTGTCGATTTGCCCCCCGGCAGCGGCTGGCGTTGCGGCGGGCCTTTTGTACCCGGGGAAAAGGGGCTTTGGTCGATGAAAATACAAAAAACACAGGTGAAAAAAGGTGAGACGTGGCAGTTGCCTGCAAGTTTAAAAAATATTACCGCTGCATTATTTGTTAACGAAAAAGGTGAAAAAACAGGTATTGACTTTTCGAAAAAATTTACTGTACCTGCAAACGGCACTGTTTATCTTGCCCAAAGGGTTAAAAACGGCGATAAGGTAAAACGCCCTTCAAACGGAGGCCAGGGTTGGGCTGTAGATACTTTCAACGAGCCAATCACCAACTGGTATCTGGGCGAATTCTGGAAAAGGCTCGGTATCGACGAGGGAAAATTGCGTTGTTTCTTTCACGATTCGTTTGAATACACCGGCGATTTTACACCGGAATTCACCAAAGAGTTTTATAAACGCAGGGGTTACCAACTGGCTGAAATTTTATTCGAATTGTCGGGCGATTGCACCAATGCTGAGAAAGTTGCACGTGCAAAATCGGATTACCGCGAAACCCTGTCTGATTTGGTGCTGGAATCGTTTATTCAACCCATGACCGCGTGGGCACACGGTCACAAAAGCTTAAACCGGAACCAGGCACACGGTTCGCCCGGAAACATTCTCGATTTGTACGCAGCCTGCGATATTCCGGAAACTGAAATTTTCAGGCAGGTTTTTCCAGGGACTGTTGATGTTTTTGTAAATAAATTTGCATCCTCGGCGGCACATGTTACCGGTAAAAAACTGGTTGCATCCGAAAGTTTTACCTGGCTCGAAGAGCACTGGACCGTTACCACATCCGATTTGGTTAGGGCTACAAACCGCTTTTTCCTGGCCGGAATCAACCACATGTTTTTTCACGGGACCTGCTATTCCCCATCCGATGCCGAATGGCCGGGATGGCTGTTTTACGCATCGACACAAATAAATAACCGTAACCCGCTCTGGCCCGAATTGCCCGCTTTGTTTAAATATATCGAACGTTCGCAAACTATTTTGCAAAACGCATTGCCGCAGAACGATGTCCTGGTTTACTGGCCATATTACGACGTGGCTGCCAGCGAAGGACGGTTGTTTATCCACCTGGGTGTGAATAAAGATGCAGGCTGGTTTAAAAGCCATCCAATTTCTGAATTATCTGAGAATTTGATGAAATCAGGATATACTTTCGATTATATTTCCGACAAACAACTGTTAAACAGTAGAACAGTTAATGGCGAAATTATTACTGAAGGAAAGGCCAGATATAAGGCAATAGTAGTTCCAAAAACAAAATATATCCCGTTTGAAACACTGGCCTGCTTAAAACAATTTATAGACAATGGGGGGAAGGTATTTTTTGATGGCAATTTGCCTGAAAGTGTGCCCGGGATGTTCAAGTTGGAAGCCAGGAAGCAAAAACTTGAAAAACTGAAAACGGCAATTTCGAAAGACAGGTGGGTGGGAAATGTAACCGGAAAACTGGCAAACAGCGGAATTGTTGGCGAAAAAGCGCTGGCTGAAAAAGGATTCCACTTTTTAAAAATGCAACTTCAAAATGAAAGCTGGTATATGATTTTTAATACCGGTACAGTTTTAAAAGATGAATGGGTAGAATTGGCCGAACCGTCAAAATCAGTTGTTTTTTACAATCCTTTAAACGGGGAAACCACACGGCCGGCAATAAAACAGAACAGTTTCAGGCTACAGCTTGAACCCGAACAGGGTATGTTTGTAAAATGTTCAAATACTCCCGTTGATAAACCCGGATTTATTTATGAGAATACTGCAACTCTGCCACTAAAAATTGATGGAAAGTGGAAAGTTGAGTTTATAAAAGGCGGGCCGGTTTTACCTGAAAGTTTTGAAACAAGCGATTTGGTTTCATGGACAAAAGCAAGAGATAAGGAAACTCAGCGTTTCGCAGGAACAGCAGGTTACCTAACCGAATTTAACTGGAATAGTAAAACCGGAACAGCCTTTATCGACCTTGGGTTGGTAAATGATTGTGCCCGTGTAAAATTGAACGGTAAAGATTTTGGAACCCTTTTGGGGCCAGCGTTTAAGGTAAAAGTGGATAACCTGCTGCAGGGTAGAAACAGGTTGGAAGTTGAAGTTACGAATGTAGCTGCCAACCGCATCCGCGATTTGGATTTGAGAGGGGTGAACTGGAAAAATTTCTATGATATCAACTTTGTGAATATTGATTATCAGCCATTTGATGCATCAGGCTGGGAAATCAAAGATGCAGGGTTGCAGGGGCCGATACAGATATACGGAGCTGCCAATGACTGAGATTGCTCCGTCGTTCCCCCTCGCAAAGACAATTAAAGTTTGTGGATAGAAGAAGGAGAAGGATATTTCCTTTGAAAGTGAAAATCTTTCAGGGGCAAAAAGCAGATAGGTTGTGGTCACCGCGGTCATAAAAACTGCCGGTATAAGAGTAATCCAGTAAAAACTGCGTTGCTGTACAAGGTATACCGAGATAGTCCAAAGTACAACCATTGCAAGTGTCTGGTTCGACCAGGCAAAATAACGCCAGATAATGCTGAAATCCATTTGGGTTAGTATCAGTCCGATTGCAAAAAGCGGTATGCTTACAAACAACCGGTTTTTAATCGGGCCCTGTTTGTAGTTCAGAAAATCGGCAACGATTAGCCGGGCGCTTCTGAAAGCTGTATCGCCCGAGGTAATAGGCGCCGCCACAACACCCAGTATTGCCAGTATTCCGCCAAATTTTCCCAAAAGCGAGTTGGAAATATCGTTAACTAAAAATGCTGCATTCCCGTTATTTACGGTCATTATTTCATTTAACCGGGGCACGCCGCCATAAAAACTCATGCCGATTGCAGCCCAGATAAGCGCAACCACACCTTCAGAAACCATAGCGCCATAAAAAATGCGCCGCCCGAGTTTTTCGTTGGTGAGGCAACGGGCCATTAACGGCGATTGTGTTGAGTGGAAGCCCGAAATAGCGCCATAGGCAATGGTAATGAACAACATCGGGAAAACCGGGAACTTTTCGGCATTTTCGTGATAATTGTGAATGTTTCCGATATTTATCTCTGGAATATGTTAGCCTTTAACAACGAGGGCAGTAATTAAACCGACAGCCATAAAAAGAAGGGCAAAACCAAAAACAGGATAAATTCGTCCGATAATTTTGTCGATCGGAAGCATGGTTGCCAGAACATAATAGACAAAAACAACCCACGCCCAAAAAGTCATTGTAGCCCAGCCAGGAGTAAGACCGGCAAGTATTTTGGCAGGCCCCATAATAAACACTGCTCCAACCAAAATCATGAGCAGTACCGTAAAACCGCGCATAAGCTGTTTGGCGCCATTCCCCATGTAAAGGCCAACAATTTCGGTGATACTCAGTCCATTGTGTTTTATCGAAAGTATTCCCGAGAAATAATCGTGTACTGCACCTGCAAAAACGGTACCCAGAACAATCCATAAAAAGCAACCGGCCCCCACATGGCGCCGGCAATCGCCCCGAAAATTGGCCCGAGTCCGGCAATGTTCAGAAACTGGATTAGAAACACCCTCCACCAGGGCGTCGGAACATAATCAACCCCGTCTTTCAGCAAGAAAGCCGTGGTAATCCTGTTGCCATTGACTTCTGCAAAACGCTCTATAAACCTGGAGTACAAAGCGTACCCCAAAATTAATATGGCCAATCCTGAAAAAAAGGTAATCATGTCTTAATTTTAAAGACGATTTTTAGAAAAGATGCGCTATCGTGTAGTTTGAATCCGAAAAATCAAACGTGTTTTTTAACAGTAAAAATTATAACAACATGCGTGGAATAATAGTTCAAACCTGTAATTTACGTGTTTTTACCTGATTTCATTGAGTTTAAGGTTTCATTTTATTGAAAGGGTAAAAATTTGTTTTCTGTTTTCCAGTTCACGTTTTAACTACACATCATTTTCGGTGGCACGTATTCGCCAATCATCCCTATGTTATCGCTGCTGAACGGGCCGTGGTTGTTTGTATCAGTTTTTTTTAGCAAAATCTTCGAAAACCTTTTCGGGGCGGACTCAAAATTGTATAATAATATTGGATAAACAATTTCCATTTCTATCATCTTTTAAAATGGATTTGAGTTCTTCCGGGAAACTTAAAACAGCTAAATTATTCAAGCTCAAGAAACACAATTTCATGTATTTGCATGAATGGCAGTTTAACCTTTATTCCGTTTTCAGTAACGTCGGGGGCAGGTTTTTTATCGGAAAATACTGAACGTTCCGATACCTTGTTCAATATCAGGTTAAAAATGAGTATTGAAACGTAAGCGACAAATTAATCGGCTTGAAATTGAATGACGTTATTGAATAAAAAGTTAAACTCGCTTGATTTCTGATTATTATAAAAATGATGTCTTTAGCAGCGGGATAGTAGGGTGATGGCTGTTCTGATCCTTACATTTTATTTCTTAACTAACGATATTGTTTTGCAATTGAAAATTTTTTACCCGGTAGTTCCCATGGCGTTAGCGATTGCATTTACCGAAATCAGCAGCACTTTTAGTAAATCTTCTTTTTCGGTTGAATTTGTAAAGTTTTGGTTGCGCCATTTATCCAGGTTATTAATTTGGTGTTTATGCAGGATATCAAGCGCTTCGGCACGCAAACCGGTCGAGTAAAAATGGTTTTTTCTTCTTTCGTGCATTGGCCTTCCCAGGAGCCCCTGCATCAAACGGCGGGTTTTTTCAAGTTCGGTAAGCAGTAAATTCAATACCGATTCGCGAACTTTTTTATTTTTCACCAACCGGGAATACATTTTCATCATTTCTTCATCGGTACCTGCCAGGCTGGTGTCGATATTGGTTAAAACGTACCTGACAAACTGGTTGGTGTATAAAAGTTCTTTCAGTTTCTTATATTTTTCGGGATATTCTTCCAGCATTTTTTCGAGGGTAGAACCAACCCCATACCAGCTTGTTATATGAAACCTCGCCTGACCCCAGCTAAATACCCACGGGATAGCCCTTAAATCGGCAAAGGTCCTTTTCCCGGTCCTACGTGCCGGCCGCGACCCGATTTTGCTTTCTTCAATCACATCTATTGGCGTGGCCTGCTGGTAAAATTCCAGGAAATGTTCGTTTTTTAGAAGTTCAGAATAAAACCTGTAACTTTCCATTCCCATATATTCAAATATTTCGGCAACTTCAACGTATACATCTGATTCGTATTTATGAAGAAGCGTATTGAGCGTGGTACCCGAAAGCATTAACTCAAGGTTATAGGCGGCATTTATTTTATTTGCAAATTTCTTTTCAATGGTTTCGCCCTGTTCGGTTATTTTCATTTGCCCCGTGAGCGTTCCCTTTGGCAGCGAACGCAGAAACCAGTGTACCGGCCCGGCGCCACGGCTTATTGAACCACCCTTGCCGTGGAAAAATTTAATCTGTATACCATATTTCTTGCCGATTTCGGTGATTTCTTTTTGTGCTTTGTACAGGTACCACGAGCTTGCCAGGATTCCTCCATCCTTGTTGCTGTCGCTATACCCAATCATTATTTCCTGTGTTTTCTGTTTCAGGTTTTTTTCGATGCGTTGGTACTCAAGGCTGTTTTGGACCTCCCCAAAGCTAAAATATTCGTCCATTATATCCGGACTGGCAATTAAGTCATCAATTGTTTCGAATAGTGGGACAACCTGGAGTTTAAGCACAAGCGTTTTTTCGAAAAAAGTAAGCCCGGCTTCGCGGCCAAGTATGTAAATCATCAATAAATCGGTTGCACTGCGTGTCATGCTCACGATAAGCGGACCAACTGATTTTGATGAAAAATTCTGCGTGTGTTTTTGCAACACAGAAAAGCAATCGAGTACATTTTTTGCTTCTTCGGGTAAATAATTCCACGCGCGTACAAACGGCCTGTTTGTTTTAAGTTCTTTATTAATAATTTTCTTTAAGGCGCTACTGTTAAAGGTTTTGTTTTCTGAATGTGCATCATTAACAATCTGAATCAAAGCTTTTTCGTAGTAATTGCTGTTTTGCCTGATGTCGAGTTCGGCAAGGTGAAATCCAAAGGTTTTTATAAAATGGATGGTTTGATTGACGTCGTAATTTGCCAATTTATTCAGCCCCTGTATTTTAAGGCCTTCGTTAAGGCGCTTCAAATCAAAAATTAACTGCTGGGGTTCGGAATAATTTCCCCGTTTACTAACCAGTTCAAAAGTTTGCTCCAGCCCTATTTTTATCGGAAGTTTTTCGATGAGAAGAAGGACAAAGAGTTTCCACGCTTCGTTCCGGTGTGCTGAAACTACAGGTTTGGCCCCGCTGCCCGATTCAGCAATTAATTCATTAAGCCTTTCTGAGACCGGGTGCGGCAAATCCTGGATTTCGGAGTAAAAACTCAGGTTTTCCGACAATTTTAACAGTTCATTTTTAAGGACAAGAAAAGCATTTAACCGAAGCGTACGCAGGGTTTTTTCGGTTACTTCTGCAGTCACAAGCGGGTGCCCGTCGCGGTCGCCGCCTATCCAGGTGCCGAATTTCAGGACAGGAAAAATATTGTTTTCAACCAGTCGCTCAATTTTAAAGCCAGAAAATTCCCACGCTTGCATTAGCCTGCGGTTCAGTAGGTTAACTATTTCGGGAAAAACATTGACAAAGTAATGGATAACATTATCGAGTTCGGTTTCCACAAGCGGTTTTTCCATGTAATACTCGTCGATATGCCAGATGGAATTGATAACACGTTTTATTTCGTTCCGGTTTTCCTCCCTTTCATACGAATTGTACATCGAGTTCTGGCGTTGTACAAGCAACAAATACAGCTCGCGGTATTTGTGCAAAATAACGGGTCGTTTAGCCTCGGTGGGGTGGGCGGTTAAAACCGGCTGAACTTCAATTTCGCTAAAAACAGTGCAGATTTGTTCTTCGGTGAACCCCTTTTTCTGCAGGAGATCGAAACTGTTTGCCCACAAGCCGTTAACCGAATTTAACTTGTTAATTTCTTCTTCTTTCCGGCGGTTTTGAACGGCGCCGTTGGTTTCGGCAAGGTTGAGCAACTGAAAACAAATGGAATACATGTGAAAGTGTTTCTCGGTAAATTCGATTTTATCCAAATCGCGCATTTCCGAAATCCACGGGATGTGGCTTGCAATAAGGGTTTCATTGTTTTCAACCAGGACTTCCCTAAAGCAATGTAAAAGAAATTCCAAATCGAAATAAGGTTTTCCAAGTTGTGTTTTCAGTGTTTCAAGCTGTGACATAGTTTAGTATTCAAAAAAAAACAGGAAAGTTTGTAAAAGATATCTTTATTTGATTAAACTCACTTTTTCCATAGCAATGATTTTTTTTAACCATTCAGTATATTTTTCAGGAGATGCTTTAATATCGTTTTTTAGAAAGTCATAATTAACGTATTTCCATTCATCAACTTCATTCGGATCATGAACCGGAATTTCATCTGTAACCCCTAAAAATACATGGTCTATTTCGTATTCGGTTAATTGGTTGTCGAGCTTTGCTTTATATGTAAATTGAAAAATTTCCTTAAGATTAGCCTTTAATCCCATTTCTTCCGAAAGGCGCCTGTTGGCGGCATCTTCATTTGTTTCACCCGGAAACGGGTGGCTACAACAGGTATTTGACCATAACCCGCCTGAGTGATATTTCCCTGTAGCACGCTTCTGTAATAACCACTCGCTTTTTGAATTACAGATAAAAACAGAAATCGCCCTGTGAAGAAGCCCTTTTCTATGCGCTTCCATCTTTTCAACCCTATTGGTTTCATTGTCGTTTTTACCAACAAGTATTACATATTCAAGCGTATTTTTGTTCATCCAGATTCAATAAAACAGTTTTTTTATCAAAACTACATTTTATTCAACAAGTATTACAGATTTGATTTATTTTGTTTTAAAATTTCGAGCGTATTTTTTACATGCTCTTCAACTTTTGTTTGCGAATTAAAAATGTAAATTACCTTGTTTTCCTTGTTAATAACATAAGTCACCCTGCCTTGTAATAAGCCAAAAAAATCGGCCGGAACGCCAAATTTCTTTCTTGTTTTATGTCCTTCATCACTCAGCAATGTGTAATTCAAACCGTACTTAATGGCAAAATTTTTATGGCTTTCCACCGACTGGCCACTGATTCCGATTACAACGGCATTAGCGTCGGTGAAATCCTGGTATTGGTCGCGAAAAGAGCAGGCTTGCGCTGTACACCCCGGAGTGTCGTCTTTTGGGTAAAAAAACAAAACAACATTTTTACCCTTTGTTTTTTCTTTCAGATTAAAAATCTTTCCGTTCTGATCATGCAGCTCTATATCAGGAATGATGCTGCCTTCTTTAATTTTCATATTGTATTCTTTAGATGTTGAATTTCCAAAAGTTGTGTAAGCTGTAAAAAGCAGCAGATAAACCATCAGGTAGGTTCGGTAGGAATTTCTTATTTTGAGGTACTTTTTGTTTTCGGGGAATAAATTTCCAAAAAGGCCCCGTATTTCCTTAACAAAAACAGGTTTGATGTTTATTTTCCAACTTTCGGTCTGATACACAGTTTTTCTGAACCTGCTCCGGTAAAAGGTCAACGGTAATCCCCACACAACAAACAAAATAAGCCAGATGTTTATCGTTACATTCATGCTTTATTTTTTTTAAACCAGGGTATAAAAGCACTGGTTTTATTCATGTAATCTTCATAGCCCAGTTTGGTTTTTACAAGTGTTCCTTCGAGCATCGACACGCCCGAAACTTTTAACAGGAGCCAGGTCATTAAAACAGCGCTTAAAACGGGCAGATAGCAACCAACTCCAATACTCAATAAGGCAAACCCCCACCAAACCGCCGCATCGCCGAAGTAGTTGGGATGCCGGGTATATTTCCAGAAACCGGATGTAAGCAGTTTACCCTTGTAAGCAGGATTCTTTTTAAATAGCGCCAGTTGCCAATCGCCCCCGGCCTCAAAAATAAACCCCGTAAGCCAGACTAAAATTCCAGTTGCATCCAGTAACCCTAAATCCTTCTCCAATCCGAAATAATTGACTGCCAGAAGTGGAGCAGAAATCAACCAAATCAAAAATCCCTGTAAAAGAAACACCTGGAAATAGCTAAACCACCAATACCGGTTTGCACCATATTTTTTCCTGAATTCCTGGTAGCGGTAATCTTCAGATTTGCCTTTGTTCCGATTGAAAATATGTATCGAGAGTCGTAATCCCCAAATGACAACTAAAATCAATGCAATAATTTTTCTTTCTGAAAACCCGGGAGTAGCCCAAAAATAAAACACCGAAACCAAAATTAAACCCAGCCCCCAAAAAATATCAACGATACTTGCATTTTTTAAGAAAACGCTCAGCACCCAAACAAGGGTAACAAATGCCCAAATTATCAGCAATCCATCAAAATATATCTGAGAAAAAGTCATTTTATTTGTTTAATATTTCATGATATGTATTAAACAAACAAAAAGCATTTTTGATTAAAAAAGTTGAAATTATTTTTTGAATTTAAATTTTGAGTCCACTCCGAAAAGTCCGAGTTCATTGATTTTCAACCCTTTTACCCCTGACCCCTAAAGGGGAACTCGCTGAAAATCAATGAACTCTTCAAAGTCCCCTTTAGGGGATTTAGGGGTTTTTGACTTTTCGGAGTAAGCTCAATTTTGAGCTTATTCCGAAAAATGAAAAAACCAACTAAACAGCATCAATCACAGATTAAGGATATTACATTTCAAACAGTACTTTACCAAAATACTCCGGTCGGTGATAATCCGGATTTTCAGTTTTAACTGGGTTCCAGGTAACAAAATGTGGTTCAGAAGTTTCGTCGCCACATTTGTAAAAATTAGCTGTGGCTTTTAATCCTTTAAATGATTTTAGGTTATCGAATGCAAGAATTTCAACCGGGATCCGAATCACCATTTCCCATTCGAAGTTACCCTTTTTTTCTGCAAAGGGTTGTTTTCCAAGAGTGGATTCAATCTCGATTTTTTTAATAATTCCAGGATCAACAGGTTTCCGGTTTCCACGGCCCGGTCCGTGGGCCAGGTGGATGGTGCCAATACAGCTGAATTCGAAATTATAGTAGTTAACGCCGTCAACCGAAATAAAGAATTCAACACAACTGTCTTTGTACACATCGCCATTGGTGCGGGTTTCCTGCGCAAGAACATATTTTTCTGCCACATAGTATTTCAACCAGATTTCATTCCCGCAATGCCCAATCCTGAAACTTACTTTAGGCAGATAACTGAATTCCTTCCAGTTAAGTATATCTATTTGGTTGTTAACGGTCTGTGTTTCAAGTATGTGTTCGGCCTCTTTTAATAAGGCTGCTTTGTTTGTCGTTAGGTTCTTAATAAATAGTTCTTTCATAAATGAATTTTTAAATAAAAATAGCAAGTTAATTTGAATATTTAAAAGGTTATATTTAACCTCGAAATATCAATCCTGAAATGTATACATATAAATATCCGCGGGCAGCTTTAACTACCGATGCAATTGTTTTCGTTAAAGAGGGCTGTGAATTTTTTGTTTTGCTGATAGAGCGGGACAACGAACCATTTAAAAACAAATGGGCTTTACCCGGCGGTTTTGTACACCCCGACGAACTGCTTGAATTGGCTTGCAAAAGGGAATTGCTGGAAGAAACTGGTTTGGCGGTGGAAAAAATGACACAATTCAGGACCTACGATGAGATCGGCCGCGATCCAAGGCACCGGACCATTTCTGTAATTTATTATGCCGGGTTGGAAAGCAAACGCAAAGTAAAAGGAGGTGACGATGCTTCGCACGCCGATTGGTTTTCAATTTACAACTTACCCGAACTGGCTTTCGACCATAAGCAAATTCTTGAAGATTTTTTTAGCCATCGCGAATTCTGATTTGCCCGCAACTGGATTATGGATTCTGCCTGCCCGACTGCGTCAGTCAAGCGGGGATTCTGGATACTGGCTTCCAACTTCGCGTTTCGCGCTCCCAACTTCCGTCTCCCGTCTCCCGTCTCCCGTCTCCCGTCTCCCGTCTCCCGTCTCCCGTCTCCCGTCTTCGGTCTTCCAACTTCATTACATACAACTCCATTCTTTCCTTATATTTGTCGCTTAATTTGAAAAACAGCTATGTACGAAATTCTTTTCTGGATAATAATTGGAATTATTGTGGTCGATTTTATTTTCGAAAAATACCTCGATTACTTAAATACCACCGCCATGGGCGAAGTATTGCCCGATGAGTTGAAAGGTATTTACGACGAGGAAAAATACCGGAAACAACAGGCCTATCAAAAGGAGGACCAAAGATTTGGGTTGATAAGCAGCAGTTTCAGTTTTGCACTGACCCTGGCTATGTTCCTGTTTTATGGCTTTGCTTTTATCGACGGCCTTGCCTGGGATATCACGTCGAGCGCTGTACTGGCAGGGCTGTTTTTCTTTGGTGTGATAATGTTTGCTTCCGATTTGTTAAGCATTCCGTTTTCGGTTTACGGCACATTTAAAATCGAGGAAAAATACGGCTTTAATAAAACCACACCCAAAACTTTTGTTCTCGACACCCTGAAAGGTTGGTTAATCGGCGCTCTTATTGGCGGTGGCTTGCTTTCGGTAATAATCCTTATTTATCAGAAAACACAGAATATGTTTTGGATTTATGCCTGGGTCCTTGTTGCTGCCTTCACTATTTTTATGGCCATGTTTTATTCCAACCTCATTGTACCGCTTTTTAATAAGCAAACTCCGCTTGAGGAAGGCGAACTGAGGGATTCTATCCAGAAATTTGCCGATAAGGTGGGATTTAAGCTCGACAATATTTTTGTGATTAACGGTTCAAAGCGGTCGACAAAAGCCAACGCCTATTTTACAGGCTTGGGGGCCAAAAAACGAATTGTTCTTTACGATACTTTAATTAACGATATGGAAACAGATGAGATTGTTGCAGTTCTGGCGCACGAAATAGGGCACTATAAAAAGAAACATGTGATACAGGGTTTGCTGATTTCGCTGGTGCAAACAGGTATTGTACTTTTTATATTTTCGGCGCTGATTAACAGCGTAAACCTGAGCAAAGCGCTGGGTGTTGAAACACCCAATTTTCATATCGGTTTGGTGGCTTTTGGAATATTATATTCCCCGGTATCGTTTGTACTGGGTATTTTTATGAATCTTTTGTCGCGTAAAAACGAGTACCAGGCCGATGCTTTTGCTGCAAGGCATTTTAACCCTGAATCGCTTGCTTCGGCATTAAAAAAGCTTTCGGTAAAAAACCTGAGCAATTTGACACCGCATCCGCGATATGTTTTTTTCCATTACTCTCACCCCACACTTTTACAGCGTTTGAAACACTTAAATACATTTAAATAACTTAATTACCCGGGATATCAGTTTTCGGTATGCAACCTTTTGACTTCCGACTTCTGACTTCCGACTTTCTTTTCCACCATGAAAGCAGAAATAATAACAATTGGCGACGAAATACTTATTGGCCAGATTATCGATACAAATTCAGCCTGGATAGCCGAACAATTTAACCTGAACGGAATAGAGATTTTTCAGATTACATCGGTTCACGATGATCACAATCACATTATGGAAGCCCTGAAAAAAGCGGAAGAAAAGGTTGATTTGGTGATTTTAACAGGCGGACTTGGCCCCACGAAGGATGATATTACAAAACACTCGTTATGTGAATATTTTGGGTCGCAACTGATTGTTCATGAGCCCACATTTGAGCACATAAAGGCACGCTTTACCAAATTCAGAATCGACATGAACAAATTAAACCGCGATCAGGCCCTGGTGCCCGACAATTGCACCGTATTGCCAAACCTGGCAGGTACGGCGCCAGGAATGTGGTTCGAAAAAAACGATACCATATTTGTATCCGTTCCGGGAGTTCCTTTCGAAATGAAATATCTTGTCGGGCATGAAATCCTGCCCCGCCTGGTTAATAACCAAAAGGTTAAGGCAATTTACCATAAAACAGTTCTTACCCAGGGTTTACCGGAGTCGATGCTTGCCGAAAAAATTGAAAACTGGGAGAGCTCATTGCCTGCAAATATTAAGTTGGCCTATCTACCCAGCCCGATGGGAGTGCGGGTACGGCTTTCTGCAATAGGAAACAATAAATCTGAACTTGAAAAACTGGTGGAGCATGAAATTCAAAAACTTCATGAAATAATACCCGACAATATTTATGGTTACAATGACGAAACCCTTGCAGAAGTAATAGGCCGGATATTAAAAGTAAACGGGAAAACCCTTGCTGTTGCCGAGAGTTGCACAGGAGGGTTTGTATCGCATTTAATTACAAGTGTTCCGGGGAGTTCAGCTTACTACAGAGGTTCCGTAACGGCCTATTCAAACCAGGTAAAGGAAAAAATACTTGGTGTTAAAGTGTCAGCCTTGCAGCAGTATGGAGCTGTCAGCGAGGAGGTTGCCAAGGAAATGGCATTAGGTGTAAAACAGGCGTTAAATGCCGATATTGCCGTTTCAACAACCGGAATTGCAGGTCCTGATGGCGGCTCCGAAGAAAAACCTGTTGGTACGGTATGGATAGCTGTTTCCACTGAGAAATCGACCATCGCCCAAAAATTTGTGTTTGGCGGCAACCGCGAACGAAATATCACCCGCACGGCCCAAACAGCGCTGCAAATGCTGCGAAAAATTCTGCTAAAGGAACTATAAAAAGTTGTAAGCAACGTACATTTGGGTTTTTTAACGATTCTGAGCCTCAGAATAAGTCGTATTCATTTAATTTTGTCGAAAATTTTGGTAATGAAAAAAGTTGTTTTAATAATCACACTAGTATTTTTTGTTTTAATGGTTGGATTAATTTCGATTCCCCTGCTTTTCAAACAGTCGCTTCTCGAGAAAACAAAAACCTCTATAAATAAAAATATTAATGCCAAAGTAGAGTTTGAGGAGTTTCATCTTTCGTTATTTAAAAACTTCCCAAAATTAACCCTTGGTTTTGGCAATGTTTCGGTTGTAGGAAAAGAAGAATTTCAATCCGATACCTTGTTAAGCATTAAAAACGCTTCTGCGCAGACGGGCCTGGCGGCCTTATTCAAAAAATCGGGAATAAATATCGAACAGATTGTTCTTGAACAGCCGATACTCAACTTTATTGCAGGCAAATCGGGAAATGTCAACTGGGATTTGGAGGTTAAGCCTGAAACCGGCGCTCAAATTCCGTCGCAGCCAGCCTCCGGTGAAATAGTAGAACCGTTTACGCTTCAGTTGGACAAAGTTGAAATAAAAGATGCCATTATAATTTATGATGACAGGGAGATTAACATGTACCAGGTCTTTGACAAGGTAAATCTGGGTGTAAAAGGTAAAATGTTTGGTTCGTCAACCGAACTAACCGTTGAAGGAAAGGCAGGATCATATTCGTTGATTTACGACAGCGTGAAATACATTTCAAATATCACCCTCGAAACCAAATCATTGCTCAAAGTCGATTATGACAAAATGGATATATCGATTGCAGAAAATGAGTTATTCGTAAACCGCTTGCCTATGGAGGTTACCGGGTTAATCCAAATGCCGTCTGACAGTATGTTTTTCGATTTAACCGTGAAAACAAAGGATTCGGGTTTTGAAAATTTTCTTGCCCTTGTGCCACCGGATTACGAAGAATACCTGAAAAAAGTTAAAACCACGGGTACTGCCACCGTATCGGGAACCATAAAAGGATTGTATTACAAAGAGATTTACCCGGCCATTGATTTCAAAGTAAATGTTGCAAACGGAAACTTTAAATACCAGGATTTGCCGGAAGAAATTAAAAACATCAGGGCCGATATTTCGCTGTCAAAACCAGAGGGAGTTTTGGATTTAACTGTGGTCAATATCAAAAATGCCCGCGCTGAAATTAAAAACAACCCTGTTGATTTAACGCTGTTGTTAAAAAACCTGGTTTCAGACCCTTATTTCGATGGGGCTTTTGTGGGTAAAATTAATTTCGGCCAGTTAAAAAATGCACTGCCTATGGATAGTGTAAATATTTCTGGAACAATCGACGCCAATCTTTTTGTAAAAGGAAATTACTCTGACATTGAAAAAGAACAGTATGATAAAATCAAATCGGACGGTATTGTACTGCTCGATAATTTTTTATACGACTCGCCCGGATTTACACAGGTAATCAGTATTCCAAGCGGGAAACTCGATTTTTCGCCCCAGTATGTTAACCTTTCGCAATTAAACATGAAAGTGGGGCAAAGCGATTTTAACCTGACCGGAAAAATAAATAATTATCTCAACTATTTACTGAAAGATGGAGTTTTACAGGGAGATTTACAGTTGGTTTCGTCGTTTGTAAATTTAAACGAACTTTTACGGTTACAGAAAAAAGGAAATGCCGGGGAAAATGCGAAAACAAAACCAGCAGTAGCAGCGGCAAGCCAGGATTCACCGGCAGGAACAGAAAAATTGGTTTTCGATATTCCAAAAACAATAGATATCACCTTCCGTTCAAAAATCGACAAAGCTGTTTTTGATAAACTCCCTATTTCAGCAATCCAAGGTTTAATCACGGCAAGGAATGGAAAATTAATCCTGAACGGATTGAATATGAATATGGTAGATGGGGAGTTAATTCTTACAGGGTCGTATGAAAACACGGTGAAAAATAATCCTTTGTTTGATTTTAATTTCGAAGTGGTAAAATTTGATATACCACTGGCTTACCAATCTTTAACCGGATTTCAGAAAATATTGCCGGTTGGGGCCCAAAGCCAGGGTAAGTTAAGTGCAACAATGAAAATGAAGGGACAGCTAAGCGAATCGTTCCAAATCATTCCTTCATCTGTTAATGGTACCGGGTTGCTCAATACCGAAAATCTGAAAATCATTGATTCTCCGGTTTTTAACCAGTTGAAAGGAATTTTGTTGCCCGGGATGCTTAAAAATGTAGATATCGAGGATATAAATGCAAGTTTCAATGTTGAAAACGGAAACATTAACCTTAAACCATTTCGAACAAAAATTTCGGGGCAGGAAACCACAATTGCCGGTACTCTGAATGTTGAAAATCTAATCAGCATGCGTATGGACTTTAATATTAACCGCGATGCATTTGGCGCCGATATTCAAAACATTTTGGGCGCACTTCCCGGAAACAAAAGGATTACGGTTGTTCCGGCAGGGGTAACCATAAACGGACCGGTAAAAAAACCTGAAGTAAAGGTCGATTTGACGGAAACCCGTAAAATAATTACGCAGGCAGCTAAGGAAGGATTAAACGAATCGCTGGATAAACTGGGAAAGGGATTAAAGAAGTTGCTTGAAAAATAGCGCCGGCATATCGTGTATAATACCTGTTTATCCTGATTTTTTCATAGGTTTTAATCATTTAAATTGCTAATTTGCATCTTCAAGTTTACAAACTACAGTTGTTTTTAAAGGTGTATCAGTATGCATAAAGGAGTTGTTGTAATAACCGGCGCATCGTCGGGGATTGGTAAAGCATTAGCCGAAAAATATGCGTCGAAAGGCTGGGACCTGGTTTTGGCTGCACGACGTACCGATCGTTTGAAGGAGATAGAAAACAGGCTCAAAAATGTTGAAGTTATTTCGGTGAAAACCGATGTTACTGTTGAGGACGATTGCAGGAAACTTATTGAAACTGCAATTGAAAAATTTGGGCAGATTGATGTGTTAATCAATAATGCCGGCATTTCGATGAGGGCATCAACAATTGACGTAAATATGGATGTACTGAAGAGGGTGATGGATGTAAACTTCTGGGGGACCGTGTATTGTACAAAATTTGCCTTGCCACATCTGTTAAATTCAAAAGGTTCGCTTGTAGGTGTAATCTCGGTAGGAGGTTATGTCGGACTGCCCGGGCGATCGGGTTATTCGGCCTCGAAATTTGCCATGCGCGGTTTTCTCGATTCGGTTCGCGTTGAACACCGCAGGTCGGGATTGCATGTGCTTGTTGCTGCCCCGGGTTTTACAACATCCGAAATTCGTAAATCGGCGCTGGTGGCCAACGGGGACATACAAGGCGAAACACCCCGGAACGAAAATAAAATGATGTCGGCCGAAGAGTGCGCACATCATATCTACAACGCCGTCAGACGAAGAAGGCGCAAATTAATCCTCACTTTTTTCGAAGGCAAAGCAACCGTGCTGGTGGCAAAATTGTGGGCCGATTTGGTCGATGGGTTTATTTACCGGACTTTTGCCAAAGAACCCGACTCCCCTCTTAAATAACAACAAATAAAAAATTACAAAATGGAAGAACTATCAGTAGGATCAAGGGTCGATCATCCGAGATATGGCGAAGGAATTGTCAGTAAAAATAATATAACTGCTTACGAAATTTTCTTCGAAAGGGGAGGTAAAATGGAGATTACCAAAAGAAATACCGATTTGACCGTATTAACCAAAAATGAGGATGCTCCCAGGAGTGGTTTATCAATCAGCGACTTAGAAAAAGTAATGACTTATGTCCTGGATAGGTACGCATCGTTAAACGAAGTTGTACCGCTTGGCGATAAATGGTTAGGGGGAACAATGGTTCTTCAGCCGGCCAACACAAATTTACAGCCCAAAGAAATCCCGATTGAAACCTTTTTTCACAAAATTGTAATGTTAAGGGACAGGTTGCGAGTGCTGGAACAAAACATCAACAGCCACAATGTTTTAACAGATGAGGAAAAGGTTGATTTGCAACAATACATTACAAGAATTTATGGTTCGCTCACAACTTTTAATATTTTGTTTTCCGAAAAGGATCATTATTTTGTTGGTGCAAAGTCGAAATAATGTTAATTCTGTTTTGAGTGTTAATAAATCGAAATCGTCTGATTTTCAAAAAAAATTACTTTAACAAATCCATTTTATATGAACCGGTTTAAAATGCTTTTTTTGTTACTCGTTATTTCGTCACCTGTTTTGGCCCAGGATATTACTTTGAAGGTTTGGCCAAACGGGGCGCCAAACGACAATGGAATGAAACTGCCTGAAGAAAAATACGACGGGGTTCGTGTCCGCAATGTTTCTGAAGCTGAAATGTATGTTTATCTGCCTGAAAAAGAGAAAAATACAGGCGCCGCAGTAGTAATTTGCCCGGGTGGCGGTTATTTAATCGAAGACATGGATCACGAAGGATTTCAGATGGCAGAGTGGCTGAAATCAAAGGGGATAGCAGGTATTGTGCTAAAATACAGGCTTCCGTATGGTCATTCCGAAATTCCGTCGGGCGACGCACGTCGGGCCATGCGCATTGTACGGATGAATGCAAAAGAATGGAGAATCGATCCCAATAAAATCGGCATTGCAGGTTCATCGGCTGGCGGACACCTCGCATCGACAGTGGGTACGCGTTTTGATCAGGGAAATCTGCAAAGCAGCGATCCTGTTGAAAAAATAAGCTGCCGCCCCGATTTTATGCTGTTGTTATACCCGGTTATCAGTTTTAACGAGGAAATCGGACACATGGGCTCGCGCAAAAACCTGATCGGAGAGACTAACGACTGGAAACTCGCAAAACCATATTCCAATGAATATAATGTCACACGCGACACTCCGCCAACATTTCTGATACTGGCAGATGATGATAAAGCAGTGATTCCGCATAATTCGGTTGAGTTCTATCTTGCACTCAAAAAGAACAATATACCTGCCGAAATGCATATTTTCCAGGATGGCGGGCATGGTTTTGGCATAACAAAAAAGAACCTGCCGGTCGATCAGTGGCCCGATTTGTTTTATAACTGGTTGAAATCAGGGAAAATAATTGAATAAATGCAAAATTCTCATCCATTAAGAGTTTTTAAATTCTGCCCGAAATGCGGATCGCCTCAATTTGATATTGCCGGCGAACGTTCGTTAAAGTGCCGCTCATGCGGGTTTCATTATTATATTAATGCATCGGCTGCTGTGGCCGGGCTTGTAACCAACGGAAACGGGAAGTTGATGCTTGTGACCCGGGGTGTTGAACCCGACTATGGGAAGTTGGACTTACCTGGAGGTTTTGTCGATCACCTTGAGTCGGTTGAAAATGCATTAAAAAGAGAATTGTACGAGGAGTTGGGAATGAAGGTAAGGTCGATGAGATACATTTGTTCAGCTCCCAACGAGTATATTTTTTCCGGATTCAGTGTCTTTACTGTCGATTTGGCTTTCGATGTGATTCCTGAATCGATCGACAATTTAAATCCAGGGGACGATATCCTTGAATACCGCTTTTATGCTGAAAATGAGCTTGATTACGATGACATTCCATCGCCTTCGATGAAACAGTTTGTAAAACAATTTTTTAGCCAATGAGCATTATTCAGCAAAGATTAGCTGCGCTTAGGTTGGAAATGGAAAAATTGGGGCTTGATGCCTGGTACATCTCAGGGACCGATCCGCATTCAAGCGAATACCTGCCTTCGCGCTGGCAAACCAGGTCTTTTATCTCCGGTTTCACCGGTTCGTACGGTGTGGTTGTTGTCACAAAAACCGAAGCAGGTTTGTGGACCGATACCCGGTATTTTATCCAGGCTGAAGAACAATTGGCGGGGTCGGGCATATCGATGCACAAACTTCGGGTACCCGGCTCAGTTTCGCCCGAAAAATGGCTTGTTCAAAAATTAATTGCCGGAAACCGGGTGGGTATCGATCCCACGACAATACCGGTGAAAGGGTATCGTAATTTGTGCGAGGCATTGCAAAAAGAAAAAATAGAACTGGTTAATACCCCAGATTTTTTTGAATTTATCTGGCCCGAAAGGCCCCGGATCCCTGAAAATAAAATAGTTGAACATGAAACAGTTTTTGCAGGTCTTTCGCGAAAAGAAAAGCAACACCGCCTTGCCGCTGATTTAAAGAAATACGGAGCCGATTTGCAGGTGGTTTCAATGCTCGATGAACTGGCATGGGTCAATAATTTAAGAGGGTCCGATATCAGTTATAACCCGCTATTCACAGGATTTGGTTTAGTTGGTAAAGACGAAAATTTTCTTTTTGCCGGCAGTTCAAAAATACCTGCTGAATTGGGTGAAATACTCCGGAATGACGGCCTTTGCATTTATGATTATGATTCGTTTTATTCATTTCTCAAGAAAATACGAAACAGAAAAATTCTTTTGGATCCCTTAACAGCCAATTATTCAATTTATCACTCGTTAAAAGAAAACAACGAAATTATCGAGGGCACATCACTCATTTCAATTGCCAAGGCAGTAAAGAACGAAACTGAACTGCAGGGGTTCAGAAATGCGATGATAAAAGATGGCGTTGCCCTTGTAGAGTTTCTGTTTTGGTTAAAATCGAATGTGGGTAAAATAAAAATAACTGAGTATGAGATTGGCAGAAAATTAGCCGGATTCCGTGCGAACCAGGATCTTTTTACGGGGGAGAGCTTTGCCCCGATTGTTGGCTATAAAAGTCGCGGCGCCATCGTTCATTTGCATGTTGGGCCCGATGATGCCTACGAAATAGAACCTGAGGGAATTTTATTAATCGATTCGGGTGGGCAGTATCTCGATGGCACCACTGATATCACGCGGACAGTCGCCCTCGGTAAAGTTACGGAACAGCAGAAATTCGATTTTACAGTAGTGTTGAAGGGCATGATTACGTTAACACTGGCCAGGTTTCCTGAAGGTACCAAAGGATGCAACCTGGATATACTTGCGCGTAAACCACTTTGGGAAAACGGGATGAATTATGGTCACGGCACAGGCCACGGGGTAGGGCATTTCCTGAATGTGCACGAGGGCCCGATGTCGATTAGGCAGGAATACGACGGGCATAACATTGTACCGGGCATGGTTTTATCGAACGAGCCGGCATTTTACCGCGAAGGCAAATACGGGATTCGAACCGAAAATATGATGGTATGTGTTGAAAAGGAAAAAACCGAATTTGGCCGTTTTTTTGGATTCGAAACTCTTACTGTTTGTCCGATTGATTTAAATTTAATAAACGGCTCATTATTAACCAGTCGCGAAAAGCAATGGTTAAACAATTACCATAAGAAAGTAAACGAATTATTAAAACCTGCACTTAGAATGGATTTGTATGAGTTTCTTGATGGGTTGACTGCCGAACTGTGAAAAGTTCAGTTTGGAATAGTAAAATAGAATTTAGTGCCCTCGCCTTTTTTCGTTTCGAGCCAGATTTTGCCTCCATTTTTTTCAACAAAATCTTTGCAAATAACCAGGCCCAATCCCTTAAAATTTTTAGCGTTACCGTTTAACTTCTTCGTGTTACCCTTTTTAAAAACTTCAAGTATGTGAGGTTTGTCAATTCCGGTCCCGTTATCTTCAATACAAAAAGTATAAAAATCCTGTTCATTTTTTGCAGATATATTAATCTTTCCACCCGCCTGGGTATTGGTTACAGCATTCGAAATCAGATTTCTAAAAACCGTGGCAATTTGGTTTTTATCTGCATTAACCGTCAGTTTGTCGTCGATTGTATTTTCAATAGTCACACCTTTTGATGCAGCCTTTGTTTCAGCTACTTTTATGGTAGTGTCAACTAAACTATGGATTAATATTTCGTGAACAGTAACTTCAAGTTTTTCTTTTTGCGATTTAGCCCATTCAACTAGATTCTGAAGCAACTTAAAAGTTTCGTTTGAGGTTCTGTTTATGTCGTTTATCAGTTCAAGCTTTTCTTCTTCAGCCAGCATTTCCCAGTCATTTATCAGTATTTCCGAAAAACCAAGCAAAACGTTAAACGGGCTTTTTAAATCGTGGGCGATAATTGAAAGAAAACTGTCTTTTGCCCTGTTCGAATCGATAAGTTTTTGCAACCTTTCGTTTACTTTTTCCTCTACGAGTTCATTAAATAATAATTCCTCGTTGCTGAGCAGGTTAAATTTTTCATTATCAGCCTGTTCGTGTAAAGCTAATTTTAAAGCGTAATTTATTAAGGTTGATGACCAGGGGTGATTCAAATATTGAATGTTGCTGCTGTCTTTTATCTCATATTGAATGTTCTCCAGGTTGTGTTCGTTAGCGATAATCAGTTTAAACGAAACAGGGCAAAGTTTATTGATCTTTCTTATGAAATCAATGGTTTCAGGGGTTGAATCATTAACGTCGATAACCAACAATTTTATTTCTGCACCCTTATAGTTTTCAGGATTTAATGATTCGATTAATGCTTGTTCATTGTTAAACGTAATTTGATCAATAGAAATGCTGTAATATTTGTTTAATTCACAAATAATATGGTCTAAATTATTGTTATTATGTGAAAAACAGACAACTACGGGTTTGTTCATAAGGGCGCGATTTTATGGTTTGATGGCAAATTTATAATATTATTTAAAATATTGTATATTAAATACACATAAATTTATTTATTCCTTTTAAAAGGGGTAAACAATAAAACTGCATTTACTAAATAGGTTGCCAGAATAATACAACTGCCGGCAAAATCGTAATAAAAATCGTGTATAATTTTTCCAGTTAATGCCATCAACCCACCTGTTATTATTGCCGGAACAACCCTTTTTCTGTTAACATTCAGCCTTAAAAGCCCGGCTAAAGTAGGGATTACAAAAGCTCCCGAAAATATGGTAAGTGCAAAAAGCAAGGTTTGAATAATAGACGAAATATAGAGTGCAATTGCAATGCTTACAGTCCCGATAAGCACAACAAATAAATGGGTAATGTTTAATGCCTTTTTTTGGTTCAGGTTGCCGGTTGTTATTTCGCTTAAAATCATCGATGAGGTTAGGAGCACAGTTGAAGCCGACGACATTACCGCCGAAAGCAGGGCTGCTATAAATAATCCATACCCCCAACCCGGCAAAAGGTTTTCGGCAAAAGTTACAATCCCTTTGTTGGCGGTTTTGCCCGAATAAATTCCCAACCAGGTTAATACAAACGAAATTGGAATGAGCATTATAGCAACAAGTAAAATACTCCTTTTTGCGGTTTTTTCATTTTTTGCACAAAATACCCTTGAATAAATATCTGGTCCCACAACAAAAGTTACCGAATAAGTAAAAATCAGGATTATCAAATCAAAAAAAGTAAAATCCTTATTAAAAAGTGCGTTAAAACTCAATGGCTCAACAGGTTGCCAGTTATGGTCTTGCAACGTGAATACGAGCAAAACTGCAAGTCCCGCTATTATAATAACCGATTGAAAAACGTCAGTTCTTAAAACGCTGATTTGACCTCCTACGAGCGTATAAAGAATAAAAATAACACCAGATACAATAGCAGCATTGTTATAACTTATAAAACCAAGCCCTCCCAAAACCTGGGCAGCAGCGATAACCTGTACAGCAATTATCCCGATCCAGGCAAGAGGAATAATTAAAGAAGCCAAAAATTCGGCTTTTTTACCGTAAAATGTGCCCAGCATTTCCGGAAGGGTATACCTCCCGAATTTGTTCACGTATTTTGTAAGCGGGGCCAGTAAAAAAAGTCCGAGTGAGCCACTGCCCAAAAACCAAAGCGCTGCCCAACCTGTTCTCTGGCTGAGTTCAATTGTCCCAAGTATTGCAGAACCTCCGAGTATTGTTGCCAGCAAACTGCCTGAAACGGATATTAATCCGGCCCTTTTCCCCGAAATGTAATAGTCTTCGGGTGTTTTTATCTTGAAAAACGAAAAAACTCCTACGGCTAAAACCACAAGAAAATAGATTGCTATAATAATTATTACTTCCATAATTAATAGCCAAATATCGGAAATTCAATTTCATTATTGTACTTTAGTTGGCTAAGAATAAATTTTTATTCGTTAAACCTGATATCAATTTAACTGTTAGTTCCAATGAAAAAATCAACATTTGTTTGGCTTGTAATTGTGCTGGTACTCCCGCAACTATCCGCTCAAAATACAAACCAGCCAAATGTTCTTTTTATAGCTGTCGATGTTTTAAGGCCTGAACTTGGAGGTTACGGCCAAACTCATATCAAGTCGCCAAACATTGATAAACTGGCCGGATCGGGGCCCACATTTAACCGCGCATATTGCAATATCCCGGTGCGTGGCGCATCTCGATCCAGTATCCTTTCCGGGATCCGTCACAACCGAAACCGTTTTGTGAATTTCGATTGCTGGCAGGACAAGGATGTTCCAGGGGTTGTGAGTTTGCCAATGCACTTTAAAAATATCGGATATTATATCGTTTCGCTGGGTAAAATCTTCCATAATATTACCGATGGTAAGGGAAGCTGGTCTGAAACTCCCTGGTTTCCGCCTGGCGACTGGAATGGCTGGCAGGCTTATATTTTACCCGGATCGTTTAAGCAAATTGATTCAAGTAAAAACAACAACGGAATAAATGGCCTGTCTTTTGAATCCCCCGATGCACCTGACCATGTTTATCCTGATGGTATGATTGCCGAAGAGGCTATCCGCCGCCTTCGGGAGTTTAACAATTCGGAGCAACCGTTTTTTCCGGCGCTTGGTTTTTTAAAGCCACACCTCCCGTTTAATGCCCCCAAAAAATATTGGGATTTGTATGAATCCGACAATATTAAACTGCCCGGATACATGAAAAAACCCAAAGACGCGCCAGATGCATGCATGCACAATTTCGGGGATTATGAATACTTCGGATATCTAAATCCGGATCAAAAAACCTTTGCCAATTTATTAAAGGAAGCAGGTTATGCTTCCTGTATAGCCGGAAAATGGCAGTTAAACGGTTTAAACCGGAATTATAAAGGAAATCAGGATGTTAATCGGCCACGTCATTTTGGGTTTGATAAATATTGTTTGGTGCAGTTGACCCATGGAAAAAATGATGGCCAAAGGTATGCCGATCCGCTTGATATGATGGCTTTTACCGGCAGAATAATAGGCCAGATGGAAAGTAAATTGAAAGAAAAAGGAATATGGGAAAACACTCTTTTTATATTTACTGCCGATAACGGAACGCACCCTCCGGTTTTTTCGTCAACTAACGATACCTTTGAAATAAAACCTTTATCGGATTTAACCGAAGGGGAACTGATTTTAAAGAATAAGTTCCAGTCGATTTTAGATCAAAAAGAAAAAGAATTTCCTGTTAGTTTGAACGATTCGGCTTTTAAAATAAACCATTGAAATATAAGCTGTTAATATTATTTTTTTTGTTGACTGCACCGGGCCGTATTTTTGCCTGGCAACAAACCAATCCTGATTTTACCTGGGCCAATGCATCTTATTTTAATTTCAATACCGGTGATACAGTGTTTTTTGAAGGAATAGAAATAACATTGCTTAAAGTCGAAAACCATTTCAATCTAATAAAAATTGCTGGCGATACAGTCTGGATGAAGGTTAGCAGACGTTCCCTGCCTTTTTATATTGGTAATTTGCGGATTTTTGTAGCCGACAACAAAAATGTCAAAGCATTGTCGGCAAATACCCGAATGCATGATTTGTTAAAAAAAGAAGTGTTGCTTTGCATTTCCCGGAGTGGTTTCCCGCTTCTGGATCCTGGAAAATTTATCTTCCCTGTAAGTTTTAGCGATGGCTATAAATGGAATGCCGAAGAAGACAATTATATGTTTTCATTTAACAAGCGCAACACAGGAAATAAGGTAATTATTGGAACACATCCCGGAATAGATTTCAATATGCACGATGCGAGGGGATTGATGAAGCACTGGATTGTTGCGATTGAAAACAGTACGGTTATCTGGATTGAAAACAAAAATCCCGAAAAATCCGGCAGGGAGGTTTGGGTGTTGCTGGGCAGCGCATCACAACCCGGAATTTATTATTTATACAAGCATTTATACAATAAAAATATCGAAGTAAAAAAAGGACAAAAACTTCTTATGGGTGAGCCAATTGGGACCATCTGGGGAGATGATTCGTGGGGACACCTTACGTTTTCTGTAATTAAGGCAGAAACCGCACCAACGCCTCAAAATTGCGATGAAAATGTTGTAAACTGCTTTCCGCAAATTTTTGAGCTTTATTTCCAGCAAACAACTTCGCTATCAAAATATTTTGCTAAGGGAAGAATATTTTTTGGGAAAAATGATTCGTCAAACGGTAATCATAAAGGAACATCAGCTTTTGAAGAATATTCAGGAAAAGGTTGGTTGTTGGGCAAATGGAATGCTGCCGATAAGGTAGATTATTATGTAAAAGGCAATTCTGGTAATGTACGACTTGGAAAAACATTTTTCCGGCATTCAAATGCCGAATGCACAAATCCAAACAATTGGTTCGATTATGAAATAAACGTGAAAAACGGAATTTATCGTATTCGTGCAAAAATAGGTGATGTGGAGTTGCCATCATGGCAAAAAGTGAGTTTCGAAAATGTTGAGGCAGGAACATTTGCTTTGGATAAAAACGAATTCGACTGGACTTCCGAAAGGGTAGTGAGAGTAAAAGACGGAAAGTTGACGGTAAGGATTTTTGTCGATGAAACCGGCGAAATTGTTGCCGGAATAAGCGAAATAGTTTTTCAACAGGCAAATTGATTCAAACAATTGATGATGGTATTGGTTAATCTCCCGTCATTCATTTTTAATTACGCTTGTCTTACTAAAAACTCTAAGTTGCAAAAGTGTCGGTTGCTGGTTAATGGATTCCTTGCAAGCTTTGCTGCGGGGAGTTTCAATTTGCCCAAATGTTAATTATCATTGGCATGTGCAGCTTTTTATCTATTGAAATATTATTTGATTAACTATCTTTGCAACTCTTTTTTTGAATTGAAAATTTTGACAAAATGATAAAAATAACACTTCCTGATAACAGTGTTAGGGAATTTGAAGCCCCGGTAAACGGATACGAAATTGCCAAATCGCTTTCGAACAGCCTGGCCAAAGAAGTTCTTTCGGTGTCGGTAAATGGTGAAGTATGGGATTTAACAAGAAGCATAAAAACTGATGCATCAATCAAACTGAATACCTGGGAGAGCAGGGAAGGCCGGGAAACCTTCTGGCATTCATCGGCGCACCTGATGGCCGAAGCAATTGAATTTTTCTATCCTGGAACCAAATTCGGGATTGGACCGACAGTAGATACCGGTTTTTACTACGACATCGATTTGCCCAATGGAAGTGTTCTGGCCGAAAAGGATTTACAGAAAATTGAGCAGAAAATGCTTGAACTTGCCCGCCAAAAAAATGCGATTGTCCGTTCAGATATTTCAAAAGACGAAGCGTTGAATATTTTCACCTCGAAAAACGATGAGCTTAAACAGGAATTAATAAGCGAACTGGAAGACGGGACAATCACCTTGTACAACCAGGGAAATTTTACCGATTTGTGCCGCGGCCCACACCTTCCAAATACTGAATATATTAAAGCTATTAAGCTGACTTCGATCGCGGGTGCATACTGGCGCGGAAACGAGAAAAACAAGATGCTTACCCGTGTTTACGGCGTAACTTTCCCAAAACAAAAAATGCTCGACGAATACCTGGTTATGCTCGAAGAGGCTAAAAAACGCGACCATCGCAAAGTTGGGAAGGAGATGGATTTGTTTGCATTTTCAGAGTCTGTCGGGCAGGGTCTTCCATTGTGGTTGCCCAAGGGCGCTCAACTGAGGATGCAACTGGAAGATTTCCTGAAAAAAGTGCAGAAAAAGCATGGTTACGAGCAGGTTATGACACCTCATATCGGCGATATCAAACTGTATAAAACCTCAGGCCACTACGAAAAATACGGGAAAGATTCGTTCCAGCCCATTTCTACACCGGTTGAGGGCGAGTCGTATTTACTAAAACCCATGAATTGTCCGCATCACTGCGAAATTTATAAAATACGCCCAAAATCGTATAAAGATTTACCCGTTCGCATGGCCGAATTTGGTACTGTTTACCGTTACGAAATGAGCGGCGAATTGCATGGTTTGACACGTGTTCGCAGTTTTACCCAGGATGACGCCCATATATTTTGTCGCCCCGACCAGCTTAAAGATGAATTTAAAAAAGTAATCGACATAGTTTTTATCATTTTTAAAGCGTTAAGTTTCGAGAATTATACTGCGCAGATTTCACTGCGCGATCCAAATAAACCCGAAAAGTACATTGGCTCTCCCGAAAACTGGGATAAAGCCGAGAAGGAAATTATCGAAGCCTGCCGGGAAAAAGGTTTAATTACGGTAACCGAGTTGGGCGAAGCTGCTTTTTACGGTCCCAAGCTCGATTTTATGATAAAAGATGCACTGGGCAGAAGTTGGCAGTTGGGGACTATCCAGGTTGATTACAATCTGCCCGAACGTTTTAAACTTGAATACATCGGCGCCGACGATAACCGTCATCAGCCGGTTATGATACACCGGGCGCCTTTTGGATCGATGGAGCGTTTTGTTGCCGTTTTAATTGAACACACTGCCGGAAAATTCCCGTTATGGCTTACTCCCGAGCAGGTAGTTGTTTTACCCATTAGTGAAAAGTATAACGATTATGCTAAAAAAGTTTCAGATTTTCTAAATATTTCCGATATTCGCACCGTCGTTGACGAACGTAATGAAAAGATTGGTAGAAAGATACGCGACAACGAATTAAAAAGAATACCCTACCTTCTTATTGTCGGAGAAAATGAGACTGAAAACGAAACCGTTGCAGTCCGCCGGCAGGGTGAAGGGGACAAAGGGACTATGAAAACCAGCGAATTCGCTGATTTTATTTTAAAAGAAGTAAGAGAACAACTTTCAGGATTGTATAACTAATTTATAGGAGGAATTTAAAATAGCTATTAAAAATCGAGGTCCGAAAAATTACCAACCCAAAGCAGAGTTGGAACCTCAACACAGGTTAAATCATAAAATAAGGGTGCCTCAGGTTAGGTTAGTAGGCGATAATATTCCGGAACCCGGAATTTATGCATTACGCGACGCCCTTAAACTTGCTGAAGAGATGGAACTGGACTTGGTGGAAATCTCCCCAAAAGCCGAGCCGCCTGTTTGTAAGATTACCGATTACTCTAAATTTCTTTATCAGCAAAAAAAGAAACAAAAAGAGATAAAAGCTAAAACAGTAAAAGTTGTTATCAAAGAAATAAGGTTTGGCCCGCAAACCGACGATCACGACTTTAATTTTAAACTCCGCCATGCCGAAAAATTTCTGAAAGAAGGGGCCAAAGTAAAAGCATTTGTATTCTTTAAAGGACGTTCGATACTTTTTAAAGAGCAGGGCGAAATTTTACTTTTAAAACTGGCCACAGCGCTCGAAGACTGCGGCGCTGTTGAGCAGTTGCCAAAGCTCGAGGGCAAACGTATGACAATGTATATTTCACCAAAAAAGAAATAATAGTTCTTTGATAACATTTAATTAGTAGGATTATGCCAAAAATGAAGACAAATTCCGGCGCTAAAAAACGTTTTAGACTTACCGGAAGTGGGAAAATTAAAAGGAAACATGCCTACAAAAGCCACATTTTGACTAAAAAAAGTACAAAACGTAAACGTAACTTAACTTATTGGACTGCAATAGACAAGACCAATGAAAGTAACGTAAAGCTTTTGTTAGCAATGAAGTGAACCGTCGGTTGACGGACTTAAAAAAATCCTTTTAAAAGAGAAAGGTAAAAAAAGTTATTAACCAGATAATTGTGCTTTAAAGTGTTCTCCGTCAGCAGACGGGGGGACGCCGGTTATCAAAAAAAAGTAAAAGTATGCCAAGAAGTGTAAATCATGTAGCATCACGGGCCCGAAGAAAAAATTTACTGAAAAAAACAAAGGGTTATTTCGGCTCCCGTAAAAATGTCTGGACGGTTGCAAAGAATACCTGGGAAAAAGGCCAGCAGTATGCTTACCGCGACAGAAAAGCGAAAAAAAGAACATTCCGTGCATTGTGGATTCAGCGTATTAACGCTGCTACACGTTTGGAAGGAATGTCGTATTCACAATTCATGGGATTGTTAAAAAAGAATGCAATCGGGATCAACCGCAAAGTGTTGGCCGATTTGGCCCTTAACCAGCCCGAGGCGTTCAAAGCAATCGTTGATAAAGTAAAAAAATAACAAAGCGCTATTATTTTTGGTGAAATACAAAGCCCTGGTCCGTCAACCGACGGATCAGGGCTTTTTTTTGCCGGACAGCGACTTTCCAGGTCGTTGCTCTTTTCACAAATTCCTGGGAAACCTGAACCCCTGTTTATGCAAATTATTCTTTTATAAACTTATGCATGAAAATATTTTGATTGCCATCGTTAATACGGAGGAAATACATGCCCCTGTTCAAAGAACGAATGTCAATCTCGGCCAGATCCAAACCAGTCGGGGCCATTCGTTGGGTTAAAACTTTCCTGCCGGTAACCGACACAATTTCGGCAACCATTGCCTTATCCACCGGATTGCCAAAATTAACTTTCAGAACATCTTTTGCCGGGTTCGGGAAAATACGGATATCTTTTTTAGTCAAAACAGTCGTGCCCGTAACATTTTTCATAACAATTACCTGTTGCGAAAATTCTGACGAATTTGTACCGCTTACTGCAGTTAATTTGACATTATAAATCCCTTCTTTTTCAAATTCGAAATTAATTTCAGCCCCTTTCAAAGTCTTTCCATTACCCAAATCCCACACATATTCAACTCCTTCCTTTGGCTCTAAAACCGAGAATATGTTGGTCCCGTTTGCCGAAGTTACCCTCCAAAGTGGTTTCGATAGCATGGCAAACGATGTGAATTTCTGGCAAACACCTTCAACAACAGCCTGTACCATGTACGTTTTGTCGGGACAAAGCATTTCTGCAACCGATCCGGAATTGCCATGCGACCAGATATATTTTACATTTGTCATTGCTTCCCCGTTTTCCGATAAAAGTTTAACAATGGCTTTTCCGTTGCATTTTTTGTCGACAGGGTCAAACAATACAAGGCTAACCGGCCCCTTACAAATCGGAAGAACGGTTTCTGCAACATTTATTTTAACTGTCCGAGTTGCTGTACACCCGGCTGTGGTTACAATAGTGCAGGTTGCTTCGTAAACTCCTGATTTTTCGTATGTATGCTCCGGACTTTTTTCTTCGCTGATTTTTCCATCGCCAAAACTCCATTTCCACGATTTTATTTCCGACTGACTAACCGTGGCAAACAAGTACGTTTTTGAACCCTCTTCTTTTGGTTTTGCAACTGCATCAAATTTACATTCCGAAGAAGCGCCTATTTTAACAGCAAAGCAAAAATCGCTTTTACAACCCGAAGTGGTTGTAATTACAAGGCAAACCTTGTATTCACCGGGTGCAGCATATTCATGCGTAACAGTTTTTTCGGTCGAGGCGCTTGTGGTGTTGTCGCCAAAATTCCATAAACATTCCTTGAGTTCCCCAGTCGACTGGTTGGTGAATACTACTTTTCCAGAGGAGGAATTTGCTGCAACCGCGGTTGAAACTGCGGCGGTGAAATAGGCTTTGCAGGAAGGTGTAACGTTAATTTCCTTAATCGTAATCACTTTAATGTCTGTTCCTTCGCGGCAGGCAGATACTTTCTCAGGTAGCTTTTCGTAAGATAATTCAACATATTGATCTTGTTTAAGTTGAAAACCGGGGGCCATTTTTACCGGGATTAGAATTGTCCCGTTCTCCAGAACAACAACATATTCACAACCCGTGGCATCCTGTTTTTTTACTTTACCCTTTGCATACAAAACAGGTGTTGTATTTCCTTCAAAATTTGCTGAAACGGTATTTGTGCAAACCTTTCCGGCAGTATCCAGCGCTTTTATTGTAATTTTATAAGCGCCGCCGGTTTTGAAAGTGAAAACTGGCGCAGGGGTGTCAGAAACTCCCAGTTCTCCAAAATACCAGTAGTATTTTGTGCCGGCAGGTTGTTCGGCAGTTTTGAATTGATATGTTCCGGGAGAATTTGCAACTTTTGTTATTTGAATTGGAACATTGCAAGCATTCTGCACAATTTCTGCAATCCGTAAAACTTTAATTACCGTTCCGCATTCCGATTTTTTATCGGGTACCAGTTCATAAGCCAGTTCAACAACCGTTCCCGGTTTTAGGGTAACACCCTGTGGTAATTCAGCCGGAACAAGGATTGTGGCATTTTCAGGAACAATTACTAGCCCACACCCGGTTTTTTCAACCACTTTACCTTTTGCCGTTAAAACTACCGGATTTTTTCCTTCGAATGTTTCCGAAACGGCATTTGTACAAATTTTGCCTGAAGCATCTTCCACTTTAAGGGTAATTTTGTAAACACCTTTATTGTTGAATGTGAATAGAGGAGAAGGGGAATCTGATTTTCCCAGTTCTCCAAAATACCAGTAATATTTTGTGCCGGCAGGTTGTTCGGCTGTTTTGAATTGATATGTTCCGGGAGAATTTGCAACTTTTGTTATTTGAATTGGAACATTGCAGGTATTCTGCACAATTTCTGCAATCCGTAAAACTTTAATTACCGTTCCGCATTCCGATTTTTTATCGGGCGCCAGTTCGTAAGCCAGTTCAACAACCGTACCCGGTTTTAGGGTAACACCCTGTGGTAATTCAGCAGGTACAAGGGTTGCAGTATTTTCGGGAACGATTACCAGCCCGCACCCGGTTTGTTCAACAACTTTACCACTGGCATACAAAACCGAAGAGGTTGAGGATCCTTCGAACCTGGCTTCAAGCCGGCCTGAACATTTCGTACCGTCGGTTTTTGTAACTGTTACTTCTGTTACATAATTTCCCGAAACCTTGAATTCGCGTGTAGGAGAAACCAGCTCCATAACCACATTATCGCTAAATGACCAGCGGTATTTGGCCCCTTCGGTTTGTGGCTCGGTTTTAAAGGTATACGACGGTGGATTGGTTTTATTCACCGAAAAAACAATTTTTAAAGTACAATTGGTTTGGCTTTTTGCATTTGTAATAATCAAAAGCGTCAGAAAGAAAATTACTATGTTTTTCATAATGCAGGATTTAAATTGTTTTAAAGTCAGAAACTTGATACGTTACTGAGTTTCATAAAGATACACATTAAATTGAAAAAGAAACTCAAGGCATAAAAATTTTTAAAATAAATGAAAACCGCTCGAATTGTGTTCAGGGCAGAATGTAATTTTTCGGTTAATTTGTGTATCTCGCGCTGGCGTACGGCCTGTGACTTGTGTCTTAGTTTGAAAAAGCAAAAAAATCTTTGCCCAAATGGGGCAAGACACGGTTTGCAAAACCGCGCCAGTTTTTTTATACCATTTGAGTCCGGCTTTCCGTAATTGCATTATAAGCAAACGGGAATTTCGTATAAAATTTCATGAAATATCGCCAGATTTATAATGTTAACTTATGAATTTGAGCCTAAATTATTAAATTTGTTAAAAATTAGTCCAATGTATCAAAGAGAAATTGCACAAATCATTAACAGGTGGATAAATACCAAAGAAATAATTGTTTTGTTTGGCGCAAGGCAAGTTGGTAAATCAACTTTACTCGAAATATTATCATTGCAACATTCAGAAATGTTGATTTTGAACTGCGAAAATCCTGTTATTTCTGATGTACTTTTAAGTAAAGATATAATCAGAATTTTGAACCTTTTTGAAGGGAAAAAGATTGTAGCCCTTGATGAAGCTCAGGAAATACCTGAAATTGGTAAAATCCTGAAACTTTTATTTGACGATAAAAGGGTAATCCAAAAAATAATAGCAACACGGTCAAGCAGTTTTGAATTTGCAAATAAAACGGGAGAGCCTCTTACAGGCAGAAATATGAAATTCAGGGTTTTTCCTTTATCGTTAAATGAAATTTCGCAAAAAAGAGGATGGTTAAATACTTTGGAATTAATAAACGAAATTTTGATTTATGGCAGTTATCCAGGTATTATCGACTTAACTGTTTCTGAAAAGAAGAGAAAGTTAATTGAGTTATCAGGCGATTATTTGTTTAAAGACATCTATAAATTTGAACAATTGAAAAATCCTGAAATACTTCGAAAGCTGTTAAAAGCAATTGCCTTACAGGTAGGCAATTTGGTTTCAATTCCTGAATTGGCCGGGTTAACCGGTGTTTGCTCTTTAACAGTTGAAAGATACTTAGATTTACTTGAAAAGAGTTTTGTAATTTTCAAATTATGTTCATTTAGCAATAATTTAAAAAACGAACTAAAGAAAAGCAGGAAATACTATTTTTACGACAACGGGCTCAGAAATGCTGTTTTGAACAATTTTGTACCCATTAATGAAAGGACAGATATTGGTGCGCTATGGGAAAATTTTTGTATTTCGGAGTATTTAAAAATGATTGAAAACAAGGATTTATTGTCAAACCTTTATTTCTGGCGCACTTACGATGGCGCTGAAATTGATTTGGTTGAGGAAAGGGACGGAAAGAAATACGCTTTCGAGTTTAAATGGAATCCCTATAAAAGAAGGGCGCTTCCTATCAGTTTTAAAGAGAATTATAATGTTGCAGGGTTTGAAGTAATTAACAGGGAAAATATCGACTTTTTTATTAATCAATAAAAACAACACCTTTTGCGATTTCCACCCACGCTGGCGCATGCCTGCGACCTGTGTCTTGCTTTGAAAAAGCAAAAAATTCTTTGCCCCTTTGGGGCAAGACACGGTTTGCAAAACCGCGCCAGCGGAGGAAAGGGCAGGCGCCTGGTTTGGCGTGGTAACCGGCAGTGGGTACCGCACCCTGCGGGCAACCACGATTTTTTGGGTGAAAAACGGACGTGGCTACCTGAAAAGGTGATTAAAAATTATTTTATATTTATGCTGTTAATAACTTGACGGTTAATGAAAAACCAGCCGTTAACAATATGCAAATTTAAGGGCGGGAATGGTGTTTTCGCAGGTCGTCTCACGCTCGATTCCCTTGTCCTTCCGGACAGGAAATCGCACGCAAACCGCCCCGAAAACCTGCACTGAAACGTTATGGGCAAGTTTAACAAAAGACTCAGCAGAATGACACAGCCAAGAGACCCACCGACTTTTGATTCATCGTGATTTTTTTAATAGCAGACATGAAATAAGTTTGTTATAAAGTGGAGTTCAGCAACCACTATAAAAACAAGGCGACACCGAAAAGCCTTATGAATAGAAATTTTTAAAACTTAAAAACAAAATACTATGAAAAATATTTCAATAATTTTACTAGCGGCAATGATGCTTTTTATGACAAGCTGTGCTACGTTATTTACAGGTACAAAAGACTCAATTCGATTCAATACAGAACCGCAAGGTGCTACCATATATATTGACGGAATAGAGCAATGTAAAACTCCCTGCACATTGAAAGTTAAGCGGAGTATAAATGACACTGGTGTAGAATTTAAATTGGATGGATTTGAAACTCGATTAATTACTTTGAGTACAGAATTTAATGTGGTTAGCATTCTAAACTTTGGCAACTTGCTGGGATGGGGAATTGACGCCATATCAGGCGCGGTAATGAAATATGATAGAAAAGCATATGACATTACATTGGCCAATAAAAAAACTTCAATGATTAACCCGACTAGAATCAATATTGATACAAAAAAGAATATTGTAGAGCTTTATGTTGCTGAAAACTAATTTATAAAAAGAAAACCAGCCCCACGCTGGCGCAGGCCTGCGACCTGTGTCTTGCTTTGAAAAAGCAAAAAATTCTTTGCCCAAATGGGGCAAGACACGGTTTGCAAAACCGCGCCAGCGGAGGGGAACTCGCCAAAAAGGGTGAAATGGTAGTTAAAACTGACGGTTTAACGTAAGAGTTATGAACCGCGTGTTAAAAGGGTTAAGACATTGGATGATTTTAAGCTTTTTCTGGTTTTTGGGAACGGGGAAGAGCGGATTATTGATGGGAAACCATATCCCGATAACGGAATTTTCACAGAATTAAAATCGGTTGAAAAATTCAAATCTGCCCATATTTCCGAAGGGACTGTGCAATGGAAAACGAAGCTGATTTTTGTCCCGATACTTTGTTTGAGGATAGTGTTCCGTATAAAACAGGTAGTGTAGGGGAAAATAATTGGTAATTAATCTTAAAACCTTGAGTCCACTCCGAAAAGTCCGAGTTCATTGATTTTCAACTCTTTTACCCCTGACCCCTAAAGGGGAACTCGCTGAAAATCAATGAACTCTTCAAAGTCCCCTTTAGGGGCCCGATAGCTATCGGGCTAGGGGTTTTGTGACTTTTCGGAGTAAGCTCAACTTTCATTGTTATCAACACGTTGCAGCGCCTGCCTTGTCGGCAGACAGGGTTTCCGGGCCGCTGATTAATAATAGCGCGGATCGGAATCCGCGTCACCCATTACCACGGATCGGAATCCGCGCCACCCTTTACCATACTGTTTTCATAATACCTCCATCAACTGCCAGACTCACTCCTGTAATGTAAGAGGCTGCAGGCGAGAGCAAAAAAGCGCCTGCTTTCCCGAATTCTTCAATATTTCCGTAACGCCCCAGCGGAATAGTGGCTTCAATATTACCTTTAACAGTTGCAACCGGAAGCCCGGTTTTTTCGGCCATGTTATTATCCAAAGCCCTTACACGGTCGGTATCAATACGGCCAGGCATTAAATTATTTACGCGGATATTATCTTTTGCCAGCTCGTTTGCAAGGCTTTTTACAAGACTTGTTACCCCAGACCGGAATACATTGGAAAGCAGCAGGCGGTTAATGGGTTCTTTTACCGACATCGAAGTAACCGTAAGTATTGAACCACCACCATTATTTCGCATTGCAGGCAAAACACCCCGTATTAGCCTTACAGCGCTCATTAAAGTCAGGTTAAAAGCGACCTGCCAGTCGTCGTCGGTAAAATCGTCAAAATTTCCGGGTGGGGGGCCGCCGGCATTTACAACCAGCCCGTCGACGCGTTCAAATGCTGCCTGAACTTCTGTAATCCAGTTTTTAACCGATTCGGGGTTTGAAGCATCAAAAACTGTGGAGTGAATCGTTGCACCGGTTTCTTTTCTCAGAGTTCCGGCTGCTTTTTCAATGTCATCTTTTTTACGGCTGGCTATGCAAACAACAGCGCCATTTTTAGCCAGTTCGCGGGCAATTCCAAATCCCAAACCTTTGCTTGAAGCGGCTACCATAAATACTTTGCCTTCTATCTGTAAGTTCATAAAGCAATTAAAAATGAAAAATTAGAAATTAAAAATCAATGTTGTTTAGTTAGTGAAATCAGACTTCCCTGCCTGTCGGCAGACAGGGACTGCGCTCAGTCTTACCGTCTCCCTGAGCGTAGTCGAAGGGTGTTTATTATTCAGTGTCCCGTATTTTCAATCTTAACTAAACGACATTGAATTAAAAATGGAAACAAGTTCCAAATCACAAACATCAAAAATCAAATTTCAAATAAATCTCAAATAACAAGAGACAAATCTCAAATAAATTCAAAAAATCAATTTCTAAAAAATCAAACAATATTCAAATAACAAATTTTCAAATTTCATATAATCCAAACTTCTTTTATTGATTTTGAAATTGGAATATTGAGAATTGGTTTTTATTTGTTTTTTGCTATTTGTCTTTTGTTGTTTTTTACTCAATAAACAGATTCTCTATTCTTTCTCCACTCCTTAGAGAGGTCTGGAGAGGCATTTCCTACTCCCCTCCTTCGGAGGTCCCGATAGCTATCGGGAGGGGGAGGCTTTTAACGCGTACAGCGCAAACGATGCCAGCCAGTGTGCCCCGGCATATTCGCCCGAATCCATTTTTTCGTAACTGTAATTAAAGTGCCTGGTCCCGAGGCCAATCATTTTCTGGTTGTTTAAACCGTGTCCCAATTCAAAAAGGCACCAGGCCCGGCTGAAATTCAACCCGTCGAGATGGGCCAGTTTACCGTCGCTGCGATCGGTAACAACAGCAACTTCCAAAAATTTTGATGGATTTTTTTCAAAACCGGGTAAAAATTTTTTCAACCATTTTTTGAATTCCTTTTCGGGAAGAACTTTTTGCATTAACGATGCTTCCTGCAAACAGGGAGAAAGAAAATCGAAGCCGCCGGGCTCCCATGTGAGCGGGCAATTGCAATCGTTCAAAAAATACTGTTTTGCCTTTTCTTCGATTTTTGAGGCAAGTTTGGCGTTGTATTTCTTTGCATAATCGTAGGCAAACGACATCCCGAAAGCAATGTTGGTATGCTCGCCAACCCGTATTGGATAGTTAAGTTTGTCGAGAAATTCGATGAATTTGGCAGAAATTAAATCGACCAATGGTGTAAGATTTTTTTTAAAAGTGCCCGACTTGGGAATCCCGAAAGCTTTCGGGACGGACTCCCGGAGGGCTTCGTCGAGTTTTAAGAGCCAGGCCCAACCGTAAGTACGTTCGAAATCGCTGTTGTGTTTGTCGTTAAAATATTCAATTTCTTTCAAAATATTTTCGCTGGTAAGAGTTTTGCTGAGTTTTTCAATTATTTTTTCGCGGTGTTGAAAATCGGGGAACTCGTTTAAAATGGTGACTAAAGCCCAGTGCCCGTGTACCGATGAATGCCAGTCGAAACAGCCGTAAAACGCAGGATGCAACTCGCGGGGAGGTGCGAGGTAACTTTCGTTGCCCAATACCTGGTTAAGTTTGTTCGGGTACTCCTGGTCGATGCATACGTACGCAAAATGGTACAGGTATTCCGCTTTTTTGTCATCAAGGGCCAGTTTTGCCAAATCCTGGGGTTTAGCCTGAACCGATAAGAAAACTAAAACCAGTAAAAGTTTGATTTTTACGTTCATTTAGAGAGATTTTTAATGGATGAAAATAAAACGAAATGATGAACGATCGAAATTACTTTTTGTATTTATCATTCAATCCAATATTATCGAGAATGAGCGGAATAACTTTCTGTACGCGTGTTTTTCGGGTTTCAGTTTGTTTTGCTGAAGAAACAAAATCGGCAAATTCGCGTTGTCTCCCTGGTGTAAAACGGTTAAAACAAAGCCCAAGCTCCGGATCTTCATTTAAAGCATCGTGCAATTCGGCCGGGATGACAACTGGTTTATTCCTGTCGGGTTTAATTTCTTTTCCCTTTTTCAGGTTCTGAACAGCTTCCCCGATAAATTGTAAAACCAATTTTTCGTCAATTTCATCGGCCGAATTAAAGCGCCACTGGCGCAATGCTTTAGTAACATCTTCCTGGGCGTTAATTAAAACGCCTGTTTTGTCGTTCAAAAGCGCCCCCTGGTAAAACCAAAGCCCTGAATATGATTTAAAAGAGCCAATCCCGGCAATATTTTTACCTTCAAAAGTGTACACCGGCCCTCCCCATTTTATGGTCTCTTTTAACCCGCTTGAAAGGATAATTTCGCGCAATACAATGAGGATTTCTTTACCATACCCGGCGTTTAATATGTATTCGTCAACAGTTTTAAAACTTAACATAATCACACCAGGTATTTTTTTATAACTTCAATCAGGGTATGTTGATCGATTGGTTTTGTAATATAATCGTCGAAATGTGCTTCCTTGGCAAATTTGCGGTCATTTTCCAGAGCATAAGCCGTTTGGGCCACAAAAACCAGCTCCGGCATGAATTCCCTTATTCTCCGGGTTGCCTCTATTCCATCCATTCCGGGCATTCTCAAATCCATCAACACGAGGTTAATGTCCGGATTCGACTTGCACATTTGAATTGACTCTTCGCCTGAATTAGCCCAAACAATCCTAGCATTCGATTTCGAAAGATAGGTTTTTAGCAAAAGGCAATTGCTTTTATCGTCTTCGACAATCAGTATTGTTTTATTGCTGAAATCGGGAAACCGCAAAGTTTCGTCCTTTTTAAATGTTTTAACCGGCACTATAACATCGTTTAATAAAAAGAAGAAGGTGGAACCCTTCCCAAACTCCGATTCAACCCATATTTTTGCTTTTAGCAATTTTGCTATTTCGGTGCAAATAGACAAGCCTAAACCTACCCCTCCGTGCAAGCGGGTATGGGTGTCGTCGACCTGTCTGAACCTTTCAAAAATGATATCCACCTTGTCTTTGGGAATTCCAATACCTGTGTCTTTTACAAAAAACAGGATGTTCTGGTTTTCGATTTGGTAACCCACTTCAATTTCCCCCTTTTCGGTGTATTCGATAGCATTTTTTATAAAGTTGATTAAAACCTGTGAGATTTTTGTTTTGTCGGTGGAGACAATAATCCGCGATTGTTCTTCTTCAAGGTGAAAATGTAAATTCAAAAAGGTTTTATTCCTGTTTTTCAGTTCTAAATTTGAATATTGCGTGAGTGTTTTGAAGAAATCGGACAATTTAAATTCCTCGATCACTATTTTTGTCTGCCCCGTTTGTAAAAGCGAAATGGCAAAAATATCGTTAATAATGTTTAGTAAATGGTTTCCGCTGTTGTTGATAATTTTGGTAAAATGGACAATGTCATTTATTTCCATTTTCTCGTTGATCAAATCGCTGAAACCTATAATAGCATTTAAAGGGGTGCGCAATTCGTGCGACATGGTTGCCAGAAAAGCCGATTTTAAACGGTCGCTTTCCCGGGCTTTATCGCGTGCAATTATGAGATCTTCCTCGTATTTTTTCTTTTCGGTAATATTTTCTTTAACAGCCAGGTAGTGGGTAGTTTGGCCAATATCGTTTTTTACCGGCGAAATTGATGCAGATTCCCAAAACAAGGAACCGTCTTTTCGTTTATTCAGCAATTCGCCGCTCCATGTCCTGCCGGTAGTAATTGTTTCCCAGAGTTCTGAATAAACATGGTCAGGAACATTGCCAGATTTAAGAATGCGCGGGTTCCTGCCTTTAATTTCTTCGAAACTAAATCCGCTGATCTCTGTAAACCTGGGATTGGTGTATTCGATATTACCTTCCAGGTCGGTTATAATTACCGATGCGGGGCTTTGTTCAATAGCGCGCGAAAGTTTTCTTAATTCTTCGGTTGCTTTTCTCCTGAGCGTATCATCTATAATATATCCTTTCAGGGTTTCCAATTCGCCCTGCCGGTTAAATTGGCCGATAATATTGGCAATGGCATGAATAATGGTTCCATCGGTTTTTACGAGGTCATGTTCGAACCCAATCACTTTTTTGTTTTTTCTGATTTCTTCCAGCATTTTCGCCCGCTGTCCGCTGCTGACATGAACTTTTTTAAGGTCGTAGTTTTTAGCCTCTTCGAGCGATTTAAAACCAAGCATTTGCAAATAGGCCGGGTTACCCTTGATAAGGTACCCGTCGATGTGCGAAATAAAATTCCCGGTTATATCGTCTTCAAAGAATTTCCGGTACTCTTCACGGCTTTCGTAGAGCGCTTCGCTGGCGGCCCTTCGCTGCGAAATATCGCGCGCCGCGCCTTGTACGCCAACCGGCACATTGTTTTCGTTGGCCAAAATTGAAACATTTACTTCTGCCCAGACGGTAGTTCCGTCCTTTCTTATCATTTCAAGTTCAAAGATCCGGGGTTCTATTTCGAGATAGTGATTTTTATTTAAAAGCGGGCTGACAGAAACGATTAGTTCCTGCACTTTATTGAACGATTCCGGGGTTAAAACCTGCGCCAGGTTTTGTTTCATGGCTTCTTCTACCTCGAACCCACGCAATTGTTTGACAGAAGGGCTTACATAAACGTGATTAAGATCCATGTCGAGGATAAAGATCACATCCTTCGAGTTTTCGGCCAGCAACCTGTATTTCGACTCGCTTTTGGCAAGCGCTGCCTGTTGTTGTTCGAGCGCCTGCCGCTGGTGTGCGCTGGTTAATAACGAAGGCAGCCGGAACAGGTAATTCTTTCGTTTTACAAGATATTCGTTGGCGCCCATTTTCAGGGCCTGCACTGCCACTTCTTCGCTTCCATGGCCCGTTACAATTACAATCGAAATCGGGAGTTTTCGTTCATGGCGGATAATTTTTATGGTTTCGAGCGCATTTAAACCCGGTAACCTGTAGTCCATTAGCAGGATATCATAGGGGAATTTTCCGGGTTTGTTTTCAGGGATCAAATCTAAAAATTCCTCTGCGCTGGTAACCACATCGATATGGATGTATGGCGCATATTTACGCATGTGCCGAAGCGTAAAATCTATATCGGGCTTGTTCCATTCGACGTAAAGTACTTTTAAGGGGTTCGATATTTTTTTTATGTTTTCGTGAAATTCATCGATCGCGGTTTTTATGTTTTGGGCAAGCTTGCCGTAGTACCCCTGGTTTTTGGTCAGGTAATTATCGGCGCCGGCTTTTAGGGCGGCTATGGCGGCCTCTTCATTACCTGAGCTTGTTAAAATTATTGTTGCAATCGGGAAATGCATTTTCCTGATATGCATTAAAATGTCCATCCCGCTCCCGTCGGGGAGGTTCAGATCGAGGATAGCGACATCGAATCCGGGATTGGTTTTAAGTATTGCCAAAGCTTCACCTACGGTATGGGCTATGGAAATGGTGCATAATGGGAACGATTTTTCAAGTTCATACCTGGTTAAATTAATATCAACTTCGCTGTCCTCGAGGTAAAGTATTTTTATCATTTCAGTTTATTTCGGTTCAATACTGTTTATTCAATCCAATTCAAAAACCATTATATCATATAGTTACAAGGGGTGTTAATTACACTCCAGTATAATTCAATTTGTGCTGCAACCTCAACAAAGTCTTCAAACCCGACCGGTTTTACAATGTACGAATTGGCCCCCAGCTTGTATGCCGATTCAATATCGGCATCGACTGAAGATGAAGTTAGCACAACCACCGGAATAGTTTTAAACTTTTCATGAATTTTAATTTTTTCCAATACCTCAAGGCCGCTGTATTTAGGCAGTTTTAAATCTAAAAGGATTACAATTGGAATTTGTTCGCCCTTTTCCCATTTATCAATCCAGTTTATGGCTTCTTCGCCGTCGCGGGCAACAATAATTGGGTTGATAAGATTTTTTTTCCCGAAAGCCCTTAAGGTAAGATCGACATCGACTGGATTGTCTTCAACGAGCAGGATTGGAAGGTTTTTGTTATTTGTGGCCATATTTTAATTTTTTTGAAGTTCAAGATAAAAAACAGCGCCTTCGCCGGGTTGGCTTTCAGCCCAGACTTTTCCGCCCATCCTCTCCATCGATTTATTAACCATTGCCAGCCCTATGCCGGTCCCTTTGTACTGCTCGGGCAAATGCAGGCGTTGAAAGATTTCGAAAATACGGTTATGGTATTTCATATCGAACCCTATTCCGTTGTCTTTAACACTTAAAACCCACGAATATACATTTTCTTTTAGTTCGATAATAATTTCGGGCGATTTAACATTACCGGTAAATTTTATTGCGTTTTCGATAATATTCCGCAGGGCAACCGATAAACCGTCGTTATCGGCCCTGATTTCGCAATCGGGGACATCGACACTAACCGAAACGTTGTGCGTTTTAATTTCATTTTTAAAAAGCAACAAAATGTTGTCAATTATATCTTTTATTTTTACATTGGTAATTCTTAAAACGCCCCTTTCAAGGCGCGAATAAGCAAGCAAATCTTCAATTAACTGGTTCATCTGGTGGGTGCTTTCCCTGATTGTTTTTACAAAGAGCTGCCCTTCGGTTGATAATTTACCTGCATAATTTTCCTGGAGTAACCGCCCGTAACCATCTATTCCCCTGAGCGGCGCTTTCAGGTCGTGCGAAACGGAGTAGGTAAACGTTTCGAGCGCCTTGTTTTTTGCCTCAAGCATTTTACTGCTTTTTTCGAGTTCTGCTTTTTTCTCGTTTAAATCTTCGAGCAGGTTGATTAAAGCTTCCTGGCTTTCAGAAAGTTCCTGCGTGCGTTGTTCCACTTTCCTTTCCAAAATGGCCGCATGTTGCTGTATGGTATCGAAAAGAAGCGCATTTTCGATGGATAAAGCCACATTTCCGGATATAGTTTCGATTAATTTCAGGCTTCGTTGGCTTGGTTTTTTATCGGTTTTTGTAAACAGGCAAATTACCCCGACACATTTGTCTTTCGAAACAAACGGAAAAGAAGCATGAAACTTTATGTTTTCGTTTTGTAATACTTCGTGTGTTGCGAATTGGAGCACTTCTTCGGGAGTGTTAAGAATTAACGTACACTTATCCTGTGCACATTTGCCGCACAAACATTCGCCTGTTTTTATTTTATTTTCGGTAAGGTAGCGCACGGTGGCCTCCGAAGTTTCTGTATGGCTAATCAGTTTTAATGTTTCGCCGGGTTCAACAAGGCAAATGGCGCCCCCTTCGAGCCCGACAACTTTTATTGCTTCTTCCAGTACTTTATCGAGAATATCTTTTGAAT
>JBBINB010000017.1:0-50077 GCA_037444065.1 Draconibacterium sp. | reverse complement strand
TATTTGTACGCAGTTAATGCCCAGCGATTATAAATATGCCGATGAATTTTACAAAACGGTTTATAGTGCGCTGTTAAAATAGTTGGGTAATTTTTTTTTGCTTTTAGCTTTTCCATAGTTTTTTAACTTTGGAAAAGCTTTTTTTATTGCAGTTTCTACAATATTTCATGCAAATTGATGACGACAGTACAAGCTGGAGTTTTAAACATGCCGTAACAGGTAAAAAGGGTAAGGGGAAAATCGACAGCACATCGTATGTTTTAATTCTGAAAGACAAAGAAAATAAGGAGTCGCAATTTAGTGTGCATATTATTAAATTGGGCGGCCATTATTTTCTTGATTTTTATCTTGAAGATTTTTTTGGTAAACAGGAACCAGATTTGGCGTCGTTCCATATTATTCCGGTGCATACATTTGCAAAAATTTGTGACAAAATATGCCGGTCCGGAAGAAGCTTTTAAAGATGGGATTGAAGTTGTTTTAACCCGTAAATAAATGATTAATTGGTTTTGTAAATTCTTAAAGGTGTTATGAAGAACAGGATATTTCAGCATATCCTGTTTTGGTGTTTATCGTTTTTAATTCTAACCTACCTGTTAAAAGTTTCTGCCGGAGTAAAACAAATCGACCTGGTTTACACCGCCATTTTTCACGTGCCAATAATCTTGGTTGTTTATCTGAATCTGAAAGTTCTTATCCCGGTTTTTCTCGAAAAACGGAAGTACATATTGTACATCATTTCTGTACTTGCTTTAATTGCAATGGATTCCAGGTAAAATAATCCAGTTAAGCGATTTATTGAGGCATGTTATTTACGATTCCGATGGGGATCTCATTCCCCTGTCGAAAGAGGTGAAAATAGTCAGGAATTAAATTGGATTACAAAACCTGCGGACAACCGAAACCGAAAAAATCGGGTTCGGGTTGGTAGGCGATTTTGAGGGAAAAAGGTTGCACCTTTAATTTTTCTGCCTTTACTGAAAACAGTTTCAAACACGGTTTAAAAGGCGGGGCCGAAAATACTTTTGTGAGAATTAAGCTCGAAGTTTTTAAGAATAGGTTGAATTTTGAAATAGAAAACAGTTAAGGGAAGCCCATTGAAACTGAGGATTCGAAATATAAAGGAACAGGGATTGAAAATGTGAAAAAACGGTTAGAATTGATTTATCCCGGGTTGTATTTTCTGAAATCATTGACAGCGATAAAACAAAAAAAGTATTGTTGCACCTTCAAATTAAATAAAAAATGCAGCTAAATTGTTTAATAGTAGACGATGAACCCCTTTCGAGGGAAGTAATTTCGGGTTATATTTCGGTTTGCCCCGAGTTGAGTTTGAAGGGAATTTGTAAAGAGTTTAAAAGATGCCCTTTTGTTTGTTTTTATTACAGCTTATCCCGTACATGCTGTTGTGGGGTTCGATGTTGATGCAATGGATTATTTATTGAAACCGGTGTCGTTTGAGCGGTTCAGAATAGCCATAAACAGGATTTTGGAGCGTTTTTTAGCCAAAGAAACTTCGAATATTGGTTTACAACACATTATGCTGCGCGCCGATAAAAAGAATTACAAAGTTGATTTTAACGAACTTCTGTTTCTCGAAGCCCAGGGCGATTATGTAAAATTTGTGTCAACAGGCCGGAATATTGAGGTGCATGGTAAATTAAAAGATTTTATTTCGCAGTTACCTGTAAAATTGTTTGGACAAATTCACAAATCGTACGTAATATCTCTTTCAAAAACAGATTATGTTGAAGGAAACCATGTGAAAGTTGGGCCGCATAAATTGCCTGATGGTTTAAGTTTTAAAGAACAGTTCCTTAAAAAACCAGGTTAAAAGTAACGGTGCAATACGTTAAAATAACTCCAGAATTTTGGCAACAAAAATTCCCAGGTATGAGCCAAAGGCATAACCAAGTATCCCGATAGTCAACCCCGAAATTATTACCTCTTTATTTTTAATTGCACCTGCAACTGCCGGAACAAAAGGTGGGGAATAGGTCAATGCGGTAATTGAAATAATGGTGGTGTCGGCGTCGAGTTTAAACAACCGGGCAAGGGCAACATGAATAACTATTGAGCCAAAAACAGCATAAAGCACATACAAAAATAAATTCAGAAATTCAATCTGAAACATGTTACTTAAATTTGCCATCGACGAAACTACAAGCGAGAATATGATAATTAAATACATTCCAAACTGAAAACTATTCCGGAGGTTATTGATTGATTTAATTAATGAGGCAAGCAGGCCCAATGTGGTTATCGATAAAATGGCCACAATAGTATCATTGGGTTTGGGAACGAGCAGCGACAAACCTCCGCCAATAGCAAAAATTGCAACCGAAATGCCAAGCGCTTTGAATAAATCGGGAACCGATTTTCTTTTAAAAAGCTGGTCATAGTTTTCAATTTCATCCGTTTCATCGGCAAGATGAAGTTTGTTTTCGGCCTTGTATACCACCTGGAATTTCGGTAAGAAAGTATGGAAAACCCGCTGCGCAATTGTCATTAGGAAGAGAAGCGCTACTGCGCCTACAATCAGGTCATACGTATGGGTCAAAATAAAAATATTGGGGCTTACTTTCAGGGCGCTGCCAATTGCTGCTAAATTTGGCGTTCCGCCGGTGTAAACCCCAACCAGCATACCGGCCACTTTCTGCGATTCTTGTATTGTCCCTCCAAAAAAATAATACCCGGTAAATATTACAACCAACAGCGAAAAAACAGCAAGTGTCATTGAAAGAGCCGCACCCTTTGCCAATCTGAGCCATTTCCTGATATCGAGAGAAAAAAGTAAAAGCGGTATTGCCAGCGGGACAATAATTGTAAAAAGAATATCCTGTAAGCCCGCTATCTGGTTAACAACAACATCGGTTGCGGGTAATTTTGAAGTCGATAATAGCCCAATAAACTCATCTTTCGGAATGTGTGTCCTTACACCAAGCAATTTTTTAAACTCTTCGCTTGCAACCGGCAGAATACCTATATTTCCAATAATTAATCCAAGCATATAGGCTAAAACTACTGCTCCCAGCTTATTTAGTACTTTCGAAATTTTTGTCAGATGGATTAAAAGTGCAGGCGCTAAAAGATAAAAAATTAGCAAAGCGATAGTTATCCACATAAATGTCAGTTTGTTTTGATGTAAACAAACATAGGAATATTTTTCAAAATTCTTTTGTTCGACGAAAATTATGAAAGGGCATTTCTAAAAATTAAATTTTGAAAAACAAAAAATGTGGTTTCTGAATAAAAAATTCAGAACCGATAGAATATCTAATAAAAAGAAGCTGACCAAAAAGTCAGTTTTAAAGGTAATTAACTTACAAATTGAAAGTATCATCTTTTTTGATTTCTCTTTTTAGACAGCCTCCTTTAAGATGTATATATTTTATATTTAGAACCTAAAACCAAACGAAACCATTAATTGTCCTTTATCGTCTTTTTGCGATAATTGATAAAAGTTGGGTTGTTCGTTAAATTGCGAAGTTTTTATCATCGATTGGCGATAGGTTACGTTTGCAGAGAAATTATTAATTGCATAACCAAATCCTAACGATCCAACCGGAATTGCGTGAGTAAGAAAAGTATCGCCGTCGTAATTTCCTTTGTATGGGTTGCCATAAAATTCAGCACCGGCACGACCTGTAAATTTATCTGTAAATCTTAATTCCCCTCCAATACGCAAGTTGAGCACATCTTTAAAATTCTTGTCAATCTCGCCATTTACGTCCGAATAATCGTCAGAACCATCACCACCTCTTCTAAACCTGGCATTTGAATAATTCTGGTATTCTATGTCGGCGCTTATCAATCCAGTTTTATTAAGTACAAGTGCTCCACTGAAGATTAATTTAAGCGGATTATGAAATTCATAATTGTATTCATTTATTCCATACGAGGTGTAATCTTTCGCAAGGAACGATTCCATTTCAAGGTCCGATAATTCATCCAATTTGAAAAAAGTGGGGGAATGGAAAGCAAGTCCAAACCTTATAAAATTTACAGGTTTGTAAATCGCCCCCATTTTAATATTAAATCCTTGTCCATCAACCGAATACTTGTCTTTAAATGTAAATGATCCTCCCTCCTGGAAATCTTCTTTATAAACTGATAAACGTCTGTAACTGATATCCTGAATGCCAATAGTACCCCCAACATAAAATACATGGTCGAAATTGAGGCTCAGGTTCATTAAATACTCATTAATGCCACCCTCAACTGAAAATGATTTTCGTTGATCAACTTTTTCGTCAGTAACAAGAATGGGCACATACCGGGTATCAACTTCATTTCCATTATTGTCTTTTGCCGGATCGATAAGAAAAGTTTCCCACGCTAGTTTTGCAGGCCAATCGCGGTATTCTACGTCCTTGAAATCTTTGTTTAAGTATGAATTGTATAAACCTTCGCTTGTTGCCCAATCCGCTATATCATCCAGGTAGGATATTCCTGAACCATCTTTGTTTGCATACGAAGTATTCTGAAAATCGGCTGCCCGGTTATACCCGAAACCATAATTTACACTTATCAGGCCCGAATTATTTGAGTTTACCTTAAAACTGCCAACTATTCCAATATTCGTAAAATTTACAAATGATTGGTTATCATTAAAAGAGGCATTGGATAAGGTAATCCTTGAATTATTAAGGTTATAAACAGGGGTAAAAACAAATTCCCCTGAACGATAAATTCCCGAACCTGCCGGATTTATTGAAAGTGAAGTAAAGTCGCCTCCCAGGGCTCCTATTGCATTTCCCATTCCGGCAGAACGTGCAGTCCCCGAAATCTGTGAATTTGAAAACCTGAAAGCATCGGATAAGTTTTGAGCATTAATCAGAAATGGAGTTAATATAAAAACCATTATTGGATACAAATATCTTTTCATATGGAACGTTTTTAAATTATCGACTATAAAATGGTCTGTTTTTTATCTGCGGCCCGATGATGAACCACCTCCGGAAGATCGGGAACTTTCACTTGAAGAGCCGCTGCCCGGGCTAACAGAACTGCTGCCTGAACTTCTGCTCGAAGAACCGCCTGAATATGAGCCACCTGAATATGATTCGCTGCCCCTGCTGCCGCCGTAACTTCCGCTATTGTAGTTTCCACTGCCCGGTGACGAACTTCTGTAATTCCCCGGCGAGGATGCGGGCGAGCTGTAACTTCTCGACGAAACCCCGGCGCTGGAACTCTTGCTGTACGTCGAACTCGATCTGTAAATCTGGTTATATGTTGCAGCCGATTTTGGTTGCGTATAACCCGAAGTTGAACTGTTTGAAACAGCATTTCTGGTTACAACACGCGGCTGGGTGCTTATCGAACTTGATGATGTGCCCGGCCTTGTATAGCTCCTGTTTTGTGTTACCGTTCCGGGTCGTGAATAATTTTGAGCCTGGCTTCTTGCAGCGTTACCCGTTACGTTACTGTTTGTTTCTGCCTGACGGGTATAGGCGCTTTCAGATGCGGACCTTCTCTTCTCGGTTAAAACCCCCGATTTATTCAAATCACTGTTCCTTTGTGTTGTAATATTACCTGTCGACGATCTTCCTGAAGTTCGGCTTGTGGTAAGCGTTTCGTTTGACCTTCCGGCATCAGCGCTTTTACTTCGTGCAGAACCGCTGCCCGCAGCTCCTGTAAAACTTCTTTGAGAACTGTCGCTTGCCCTGTAGTTATTTGTATTTGTACCGGTAGTTCTCCGGCCATACCTGTAATTACCTGAATCGGCATATCTTCCGTAGTTGTAATATCCGTAGTAATTACCGTAATAACCTCCGTAAAATCCTCCATAATAACCACCGTAATATCCAGCATAATATGGCGAATAGTATCCCCAGCCATAACCCGGGTATCCCCATCTGTAATACGGGTAACCCAATCCATAACTATAATACGGGTAGCCCCAGCCCCAGTTCATACCAAACGACCATCCGGGATAATAACCATAATAGTAGTGGCTGTAATACGGGTCATAATACCAGGTGTCCCAGTAAAACGGATCGTAAAAATACGGGTTGTGGAAGCGTCTTATCCTGTAGGCAAAGTCAATGTTTTCGCCATCGTAATAATTGTTGATTACGTATTTAACATCATCATCTTCGTAATAAACCGTGGTGTCGCTTCCTTCCAAATCCATTTGTTCTATATTGTAATGAAGCGCTTTGGCGTCTTCCTCTGTTCCATCGAAAATGTAATTGTTCATGGTATTTGAGCCATTCTCGTTTTCGCTGATTTCGCTGATAATGAGTCGTTCACCCGATTTCTCCCTGACAGGCTCTTTTACTTTTTCCGTGGCAACTGCAATGGGTGGTGGAACATCGCCAGGATTAAAATAGATGTCATCGGTATAGGAGTTTGTAAGGTAACTACCAGTATAACAGGCGCTAAGCAATATTGCCAGTATTCCTAAATATGTGATTTTTGCTTTCATAACTCCTCCTCTTTTGATTTATTTTCAATAATAATTACTTTATTTGTAAACTCAAAATCATAAGTTTCAAAGCAAAATCTGTACCACAATTAAAATTAAATGGCCAAAGAATTAACTTCAAGAAGTGAAAATTATTCACAATGGTACCAGGATCTGGTAATAAAAGCTGATCTCGCCGAGAATTCAGCAGTAAGAGGATGTATGGTAATAAAACCTTACGGTTATGCAATATGGGAAAAAATGCAGGCTGAACTCGACAGGATGTTTAAGGAAACAGGGCATGTAAATGCCTATTTCCCGTTATTTATACCAAAATCTTTTTTTAGCAAGGAAGCCAGTCACGTTGAAGGCTTTGCAAAAGAATGCGCAGTTGTTACCCATTACCGCCTCAAAAACGACGAAGAAAATGGTGGAATAATTGTTGATCCCAATGCCAAACTCGAGGAAGAGTTAATAATTCGCCCAACTTCCGAAACCATTATTTGGAATACATACCGGAACTGGATCCACTCTTATCGTGATTTACCCATACTGATTAATCAGTGGGCAAATGTTGTTCGTTGGGAAATGCGTACCCGCTTGTTTTTGCGTACCGCCGAATTTCTCTGGCAGGAGGGTCACACCGCACACGAAACAAAGGAAGAGGCTATCGAGGAAACCGAAAAAATTATAAATGTTTATGCCAGTTTTGTTGAAAATTATATGGCTGTTCCTGTAATAAAAGGATTAAAATCTGCAAACGAAAGATTTGCGGGCGCTCTTGAAACATATTCTATTGAGGCGCTTATGCAGGACGGTAAAGCCTTGCAATCGGGTACTTCACATTTCCTTGGGCAGAATTTTGCCAAAGCATTCGATGTGAAATTTTCGAACAAGGAAGGAAAAGAAGAATACGTATGGGCTACATCGTGGGGTGTTTCAACAAGGTTGATGGGGGCCCTGGTAATGGCGCACTCTGATGACAACGGGCTGGTACTTCCGCCAAAACTCGCGCCTTACCAGGTGGTTATAGTCCCGATTTATCAAAAAAATGAACAACTTAAAGCTATATCAGAAAAAGTTAATACCGTTATTGCCAAGCTTAAAGCGAAAGGGATTTCGGTCAAATACGATGATGGCGACAATAAAAAGCCGGGATGGAAATTTGCAGAATACGAATTGAAGGGAGTCCCGGTAAGGCTGGCAATGGGGCCCCGGGATATGGAAAACGGAACGGTAGAAATTGCGCGTCGCGATACATTGCAAAAAGCAGTGGTTCCGCTTGAGGGTGTTGAAGATTACATCGAAAACCTGCTTGAAGATATTCAAAATAACATCTTTAAAAAAGCTTTAAAATTCAGGGAAGAAAATACGGTAAAAGTTGATACCTACGATGAATTTAAGGAAGCTCTAAAAAAGGGAGGTTTCATTCTGGCACACTGGGATGGAACTTCAGGAACCGAGGAAATGATAAAAGCCGAAACAAAGGCAACCATCCGCTGTTTGCCGCTGGATTACGGGGAGGAAGCAGGCGCCTGCATCTATTCGGGAAATCCATCAAAACGGAGGGTAATTTTTGCCCTTGCCTATTAGCAATAAAATATTTACTTTCAGGCAGCTCTATGGGGCTGCTTTCTTTTTTTTCATTCGCATACATTGTAATTTTCAGGCAAAGTCCGGAAGTTGATTTTAAACTATTCAGGAACATTTAAATAATTCAGGTTATGACAGAAAAAGAAGTCAGGGAATCGTTGCTTGAGGCATTTGTAATTAAAACAACCGTTAAACGTAAGGTTTACGAAAACACACTTCAAACTTTTCATATCCTGAAAAAAGTGTTGAAAATGCTCGAAGAAACGTACCTCTCCAAAATAAAAGACGATGTCCCTGAATCGTTGCTGCCCGAATACAGGGAAAAGGGATTGTTTGAGGTTGAGTTCAGAATAGGCGACGATTTACTGATTTTCAGTATGCACTCCAATGTTTTCGAGTTCGACGACAGGCACCCGGTTTGGGATACCCAATACCTCAAAGACGACCCGCTTAGATCGTACTGCGGTACGATTAATATTTACAATTTTCTGGCCGATTCGTTCAAATACAGCCGGATGAACGATTTGGGATACCTTGTGGCGCGGATTTTTGTAAATAAAGAGAACCATTTTTTTGTTGAAGGAAAACGCCAGGATGCCGAAGTGGTGAAGGATTTTGCTATGGATACCATCTCGCCGGGAATTATACGGCAGATAGTTGAAACAGCTATACAGTATTGTATTGAGTTCGATTTACTTGTACCGCTTTACGACCAGGTAAAAATTGCAACTGTCGACCAGATGAAACAAAAAATTACCTTTTCGAAAATGACCACGGGTAAACGGCTCGGTTTTGCATTTAACTCTGATGATGTTTAACTTAACTGGTTGGCTTGCGCGGTTCAGGAGGATTTGAAATATTACTGATTACGGTTTTATTAATTTGTATATTTGGGTAAATCAAAAATTCAAAATAAGTACGCCGTTTAAATGGAAAAAGTAGCAGAAAGATTTATCAAATACGCGAAAGAATATACAACCTCCGATCCGGAAAGTCTTACTTACCCAAGCACGGGCCGCCAAACTGATTTTATGAAAAAACTGGTTAATGAATTAAAGGATATTGGTTGCACGGAAGTTGAAATCGATAAGTTTAGTTATGTAACTGCCACAATTCCGGCAAATGTTATTGGAAATGCGCCTGTAGTCGGGTTTGTGGCGCATGTTGACACAAGCCCCGATTTTTCGGGAGAAAATGTAAATCCTCAAATTATTGAATCTTATGATGGTAAACCGGTAAAGCTAAAAAACGGTGTTGAAATCAATCCTGTCGAATTCCCCGAGATTCTCAATTATGTGGGCCAGCAGTTAATAACAGCCGATGGCACAACCCTTCTTGGCGCCGACGATAAGGCCGGTGTTGCCGAAATTGTAACAGCCGCCGAAATTTTACTGAAAACAAAGAAAATAAAACACGGAAAAATTAGGTTGGGTTTTACACCCGATGAAGAGATTGGCAAAGGCACCGACTATTTCGATATTAAAAAATTCGGGGCCGACTTTGCCTACACGCTCGATGGAGGTGAAACAGGGGAACTCGAATTCGAAAATTTCAATGCTGCTGGGGCCAAAATAAAAATTAAGGGCAGAAGCGTTCACCCCGGGTCAGCAAAAAATAAAATGATAAATGCAATTTTGGTGGCCCATCAGATTATTGGCATGCTTCCTCCTGGGCAACGCCCTGAAAATACCGAAAAATATGAGGGATTTTTTCATCTGACAAAGCTGATCGGTAATGTTGAAAGTGCCGAATTGCAATACATAATCAGGGATCACGATTTTGGTTTGTTCGAAAAAAAGAAAAACCTTCTTAAAGAAACAGTCTCGCTCGTAAATTTTCAGTTTGGAAAAAATCTGGTTGAACTTGAAATTAAAGACCAGTACTTTAATATGCGGCAAAATATTGAACCTGTAATACATATCGTGGAAATCGCGAAACAAGCCATGTTTAAGGCCGGCGTAGAGCCCAAAATAAAAGCGGTTCGCGGAGGGACCGATGGGGCGCGGCTTTCGCACAATGGCTTACCCTGTCCGAATATTTTTTCGGGGGGCCACAATTTTCACGGGCCGTATGAATTTATTCCAATACCTTCGATGGTAAAAGCCGTTGAAGTAATTCTGAACATTGTTGAACTGGTTGGAAAACAAACAAATAATGCTCGAAAATTTTCTTGAAAATATCGCGAAAAAAAAGCTTTTTGAGCCCGGTCAAAAAGTTTTACTTGCCATTAGCGGTGGAATCGACAGTATGGTTATGCTTTACCTTTTCGAGAAATCTGGATTCGAATACGGGATTGTGCACTGCAATTTTCAACTTCGCGGAAATGAATCGGATGGAGACGAGGAATTTGTGAAAAAGCAGGTTTTAATCCATGGTGTACCCTCGTATTTTAAAAAGTTTGATACGGAGGATTACGCACAGGTAAACGGTATTTCTATTGAAATGGCTGCCCGCGAACTGCGGTATGAATTTTTTGAAAAAATACGTGCTGAAAATAAATACGATTATATAGCAACTGCGCACCACTCCGACGATCTCATCGAAACCTTCTTTCTTAACCTTACCCGGAAAACCGGGATCAAAGGATTAACCGGTATAAAAGAAAAAAGCGGCAAAATAATTCGCCCCTTGTTATTTGCCAGTCGCGCTGAAATAGAAGCCTTAGCCTGTGAAAATTATATCGATTTCAGGGAAGATTCAAGCAACAGCGAAGTAGTGTTCCAGCGTAATTTTTTGCGGCATAAAATACTTCCCCTGTTTCTTGAATTAAACCCTTCGTTTAAAAAGAATATTGTTGCCAGCATCGAAAACCTGAGAGATGCCGAAAAAGTGTATTCAGGCTTTTTTGAGCCAGAAAAAAATAAAGCACTTAAGCGGGCAATAGACTCTGTGGTTATCGATATCTGGTCGCTGAAAAATACCATGTATCCGCGGTTGTTGCTTTTCGAGATATTAGCCGAATTTAATTTTAATCCGGTTGTAATAGATGAGGTGTTTCAAAGTTTGGAAGGCGATTCGGGGAAACAGTTTTTTTCGAAGACACACCGGCTGGTTAAAGACCGTGAACAACTTTTTATTTCGGTGGTTGAAGAAAATGGGAATAAAATTTACTACATTGAAAACGATGATATTGAGCTTTTTAGGCCCTTCGAAATTAATATAGGAAAATATTCGGCCACCGGTTTTAAAATCAGGAAAGAGAAAAATGTTGCGTGCCTCGATATGGATAAACTCCACTTTCCGTTGCTCGTAAGAAAATGGCAGCAGGGCGATTATTTTCAACCGCTTGGAATGACTGGGTTTAAAAAAGTCAGCGACTTTTTTATCGACGAAAAAGTACCGCTTCATAAAAAAGAGAACACCTGGATTTTATGCAGCGGCGAAAAAATTGTCTGGATTATGGGTCACAGAATTGATAACAGGTTTAAAATTGACCCTAAAACAAGAAATATATTGCTTGTTGAAGTAAAATTAGAAAATTGAGTACACTTTGAAAAATCATTTTTAAAATAAGCTTAATGGCTAAAGCCTTGATATTCAGGTGGCTTTACTAACCCCGGAATTAATTCCGGGGTAATTGAAAATCAAAAACTTAAAGGACTTTAGTCCTGAAAATTGTCGTTCTCGGGGTGGGTTCAGGATTGTTATTTAATGAATGAATGCTTAATCCGGATAAATTGATTTTTACTGAATCAAACACATTCAACATGCAGGCCGAAAATAAATAAAGCAAACAGGGTGTTGTTGATTCGGAAGGGAGATATTTTCGAATCGTATCCCCGGTTCGCTGCTATGCGCGATTTTCCTGGTTTTAAGGAGAGCGGTAAATATAATCCTGCCTATACAGGAAGGTAAATGTGAGGTTTTGGATTTTACTCCCGCGAATGAAGCGCTATACGGTTGCCTTCACTGTCGGTAATCAGGGCCATAAATCCATATTCTTCAGATATTTGCTTTTTCCCTTGTAAAACCTTGCCGCCGGCTTTTTCCACGCGAGACAATTCGTTGGCTAAATCGCCCGAATGTGCTGTAAAATACACCAGGGTACCATTGTCAGAAGGTTTGTAAAAATCGGGTAGATAAACCAGCGAACCCGGCGAGCCCAATCCGTCTGTCGCCCATGGAAACCAAGCCATATCAAGCGGCTCCATTTGATTGCGTTCAAGTTTAAAACCGAATACTTGTTCGTAAAATTTTATAGCACGTTCCATATCTGAAACCGGAATTTCGAACCAACCTACCACATTGTTTTTCATTGAACTTTTTTAATGAAAACAAATTTCTAACATAAATTGTTTCAGCTAATCTTTTTGATAAAATTGTACATTACCGACACAAAGAGTTTGTTTTTATTTGATTTTAACTTGCCATTGGTTTCATGAAAATATTGAATGTGGTTCGGGATTAAAGCTGCCGTTGAATTTATTGCACTGTAAAAAAAACTCAATAAATCACTGTAAAGACCTGGTCATAAAGTCCTCTATTTGCTCTATTACCATCGATTTTGCAACAATCTTTTTGTTTTCGTCTAAAATGTAAACAGCTGGTGTTTTTCGGGCATCGTAAAGAATTTTAAATTGCGAAATATTTGTCTCGTCCCACACATTTATCCAGCCAAATAAATTATGCTTTATTAAAAACTCACTCCATTCATCCTTTTTGTCCATCGAATAAATGGCGTACACCGAAAGCCCTTTATCTTTAAACTTTTGGAAAACTTTGGTATAAAGTTGTGGCACAAAAACCTTGCAGTGTGAACAGTCGGGTTCGTAAATTACAAGTATTGTAAATTTTGACTTCAATTTATGAAGGTTAACAAATTCACCGTCAATATTTTCGAGTGTCAGATCGGGTGCAGTTTTACCGATGAGGTTATGTTCGAAAAAAATTACATTTTCCCTGATTTTTTTGAGCGACTCTTCGGTTGCCCAAAACGCTTGTCCGTTTAAATAGTATGCGCGTGCCAAATCGACAAAGAGCGCGTCCATGCCCATAATGTTGCTTGAAATACTTGAGTTCAGCAACCACGAACACACAAACTGGAAAATGCGTTTGTTTGGCCGTACCTCTTCTATCAGTTTGAAAACCGGCCCTTTTAACGAATCGTAATGCTGGAACATTACTTTGGTAAACCAGGTTTCGAGTTTCGATTTGTAAAAGGGGGTGTACAGCAAACGTTCATCGGTATAGTCGAAATAATCCCAGTAGTGTTGTTGCTGAAATTTAAAACGGGCCATCAGGAGTAACGAATCATTTTCCCTGACTTCAACCGGAAAAGTAGAAATGTCGGGCGAAGGAACATAATTGGCAAGCAAAAAGGCCGCAAGCATGGTATTTGGATACTCTTTTTCAATGCGAAACCAGTAATTGTGCAGGAAGGAAGTTAATTTACCCAACTCGGCCTGGATAGTTGGTTTTTCATCCCCGGAGGCCCCCTCGAGTTTCTTGTTTAGTTCGGCGCCCCGGGTCTGAAGTTTTTTCATAAAAGCCGTGTAGCTTACAAACTCCTGCGTTTCGATTGCCCCGGTAATTGCCATATCTGACGAACTGAACGTGGATTTCGAAAGCGAAAAAGTTTGGTCGGCGCCAAGAAGGAAATCGAAATGATTATTTTCGTCGAGATAAAATTTATAAAGCCCCTGGGGCAACAAGGTATCGGCTTTAATAACACCTGAGCCATTTACATCGAGGTTTAGCGAGTCTTTTAAGAAAATATTTCCGAGATAATAATGTGCCAGTTTAATTTCTTTGTTTGCAGCCGAATCAATCCGGATGTTTATCTGAAACCCCTGAGCGCCGGCCAGCCCCGTAAGCAGAACTAAAATAAATGCGATTGTGTGTCTCATTTCAGTAAAAATTTGCTTCCCAAAATTAAAATAATTTCGAAAAAACAAAGTTTTAACCAAAGGCAATCAAAGAAACTTAAATTTCAATTCTTTCAGTAAATTTCGCAGATTCAAAATTTAGCTATGCTTTCAATTAATGTCCCTGTTTATAATTATGTGGTTTGCGATTTGGTTGAGCAGCTTATCGATCAGGCTGAAAAACTAAATATCGGTTACGAAATCAGGGTTTATGATGATGGTTCAGAACCCGGTTACAAAGCCCTGAACCAAAAAATTGCTGATTACGAAAAGGTGGTTTATCGCGAATTGAAACAGAATATTGGCAGGGCAGCAATCAGAAATAAAATGGGTTTTGAATCTCGTTTTGAATACCTGCTTTTCATCGACGCCGATTCGATGCCGGTTTCGGAAAACTATCTGAAAAATTTTATTGAAAACGCAAAACCAAACATCGTTTTGTGCGGTGGCACCGCGTATCAGAAGGAAAAGCCTGCAGAGCCTGAAAAATTTTTACGTTGGTATTATGGAAGTAAACGCGAAGCAATTTCGGCTGAAACACGGAATAAAAAAAAGGGCTTTATTATAACTTCAAACAACTTTTTAATTGCGAAAACAGTTTTTACCAGAGTTCATTTCCGGGAGAATATTAATAAGTACGGGCACGAGGATACATTATTGGGTTACGATTTATTTTGTAACGGAATAGCGATTTTTCATATCGACAACCCTGTGGAACATACTGGTCTGGAGAATTCTGTGATTTTTTTGCAAAAAACCCGCACAGCGCTTGCAAGTTTGCACGAAATTTCTGCGACAATGTTGCACGGCGACACGGCGTTTGCAATGCAGGTAAAATTCCTGGCCCGGTATAGCGGCGTAACCAGGGTTTTGCCTGTGGTTTTTTTGAAACTCTTCTTTAAGCTTTTCAGTGGTTTTATAGAAAAAAAACTAACCGGAACCAACCCAAATCTTTTTCTGTTCGATTTGTATAAATTGGGTTATTATTCAACACTAAAAAGGGGAGGGGGATAACTATTTTTTATCATTCACCTAATTTTATTTCACCGTAACGGCTCTTAATTACCACGTTTCCTCCCTTTCCCGAACCCACCTGGCCATTTATGCTGGTTAGTTTTCCATCTTTTATTTTATTCCCTTTAAACAGGTCAGCCGGATAAGAGATGCCACAATATTCGCAATTGGCATCAACAGTGTAATTCAGTTTGCCCAGCCCTATTGATATTTGTCCGTATGAATTGTTGATGGAAACCGATTCGAAATCGGCGCCAACCTCATTTACTTTAATTCCGCCATAACCATTTTCAATTTTTAAGGCCGAAGCAAGAAACCCAATTTTTATATTCGTGTATTTTGTATTGGCTATTACCGATTTTACTTTGCCAAAGTTAAAATTATCGTATTTTGATTCGATTTGAAGAACGTTGCCTTTGTCGAACGAAACCGAAGAATATTTCGAATCGAGCAGTAAATCGTTCAGGGTTCCCAACGACACTGCCGAATACTTGCTTATGAGATTCAGATTTGCTGCAGTTTCAATATTTCCTTTTCCATAAGCAAGCAAAATATCCATTTTTCCGCTGGCAGTGGCAGTTAATTCGTTGGCTGTAATATTTCCATACTGAATATCGAAATTTCCGTTCGCGTTTAATTTGTTTACAAAGGTATTTCCATACTTGTTTGAAACAACCAGGTTTTTATCTGATGGGACATTGATAACATAATTGATGCTGAATTTCCGCTGGCTGCGGAAATTATCTTCGATTGATGTTTCAGCCTTTACCGTTTTACCATTTTTGCTAAAACTGACATTTATCCTGTCTAAAAGTTCATTTGCTTTGTTTTCGTTAGCCGCTTCAACAGTTACAACCACGTCGATTGTAATTTCCGGCCCACCTTCGTTTTTAAATTTCAGTTCGCCAAACTTATTTATGATATTGAGCGTTTCAACATCGCGGACTGACCACGATTCGTGGTATTTTTTTGTTTTTTCAACAGCCTCAACTGTAAATGCGGTGCCGATAATTAATGCAAAAATCAGCAGAAAAGTAATTTTTAAAGTAGTTTTCATCTCATTTAATTTTATTGTTTTCTATTTCTTTCAGTTACTATTTTAATAAACCGTTTCTTTTATTTTTTAAACATCGGGTGTTTTGGTGTTAATTTCCCGAATGGATTTATTGCGCTGTTTTACTTCTTCCAATTTGTTTACTATCAGATTTATGATGCTCAGTTTTGCCTGGTAATATTCCAGCATGGCATTTATTACGCGTTCGTCATTCGGATTTGCAGCCAGGTCGGATTGCAGGTTTTTAAACCTTGTTTCAAATTCTGCAAGTTCGGCATCCATCATTTTCTTTTCCTCATCCGAAACAAAACCATCATCGTGCAGCGAATTCCATTGGTTAAGACCAACGTTTATTGCATTTGTGTAATAAAACTCAACTTCTTCGTATTCGGGCGAAATTGTTGAAATAGTAATTTCCGAATCGCTACCGGTAAGCAACTGAGTTTGCTTGTTGGGTGAAAAGTACATATTTACCTGGTTTACCGCCAGCAAAACAAAAACCACAGCAGCTGCAACCTTCCAAACCATGCCAAAGGAGATTAATTTCTTTCTCTTCTGTTTTTTTAGTTTTGCCTGAAACCGTTCGAAATGACCTTCGTCAGGTTCAAAATCGTTTAATTCTTTCAGGTTTTTCAAAATAATTTCCTCTATGTTATCTTTTGCTTTCATTTATAAGAATCCTTTATTCATGCTTGTTTCGATGTTAGTTGTACGAAAATATTTCAGTGTCTTTTAAAATTTCTTTTAGTTTGTTTTTCGCCCTTAAAAACTGGGTCCGCGAATTCGAATTACTGATATTTAGAATTTCGCTGATTTCTTCGTGGTCGTAGCCTTCTATCAGGTACAGGCTCAACACAACCCTGTATCCGTCAGGTAATTTCTGGATGGCATCCCTTATCGCCTTCATATTTACCTCTTTTGTTTCCATCTGGTAATCGGCTATTTCATTTGTTTTTTCTTTTATCTCCTCAAACTTTACTTTTCGTTTTTTTAAATAGTCGAGTGAACGGTTGATAACTATTTTTTTAAGCCAGGCGCCAAAGCTCACTTCACCTTTATAAGTGCCGATTTTTGTAAAGGCTTTCAAAAAAGCTTCCTGCATTGCATCTTCAGCATCGGTTTCGTTGTTAAGTAAGCGCATGCAAACACAATACATGGGTTTGTAATACAACTTGTACAACTGAAACTGTGCCTTTTGGTTGCCTTCGCGGCACTGGTCAATTATTTCCTGATGTATATTTTCGTAAAGAGTTTTCAACCTTTCTTTTTTGTTTCCGAATGAATGACGAAAATAAAAAATCAATGTTGCACGTGGGGAAAAAAAATTTAGTTTTTTGAAATTCAAATATCTTTTACTGATGTTACAGCGAATTGTAGTACTTAACCAATTCTATCAGGTTTTCGGGTTTATTGACTTTGGTTTTATTTTTGGAAATATAACTTTTTATTTTATCCTGATTATCGGGGAAAGCGGTTTCAAGTTCTTTTTTGCTGCCAATTAATTTTGCGGGTTCCTGTCCAATACGAAGATAATATTCATCTGGTTTTCTGACAAATTTTGCAGGTTCGGCCTCTTTATAAGCGCCGGGCAAAGTTGCTTCCCTGAACATAATTCCGGGTTTAGCGTAGAGCGAAACCTTGCCTTCTTCCAAAACAATAAAAAACCCTTTCTTTATTTTATTTACCAGTTCGAAAGAAGAGTACACAATTTGAGTATTTCCAAAAACAGCTTTTTCCAGAATCCCGGGTGTTGCAAGCGCCTGAATTTCGTCGGTTGGCGTTTTAAATTCAAGGTCATCGTTATAGATATTGTAACGAAGCGGGATATCTACGTACTGTTGCCTTTGAATGGTAAAAATTGAGCCTTTTACAAACTCATCTTCTAAATAGGGCGAACCTTCAATGCCGCTATTTGCCGAACTGTTTTTCGATTCGGCAATAAATTTATTGGTCCGGTAAAAATCAATAGCCTGTTGCATTTCATAGGGAAACGTGACCTGGCTTTTTGAATAATTAACAAGCCCAATAATGAAGAGAAATGCAAAAAGTATTGTTTTCATATTACACTAATCCTGAAAAGCCCATAAAGGCCATTGCAAGAATACCGGCAGTAATAAGCGCTATTGGCGTTCCCTTTAGTCCGTTTGGAATATTCTGTAAATCGAGATGTTCGCGAATTCCGGAAAAAATCAGGAGCGCCAGACCAAATCCAATTGAATTTGCAGTTGCAAAAACTACCCCTTCCATCAAATTATATTCTTTCTGAATGGTAAGAATGGCAACACCCAATATTGCGCAGTTGGTAGTTATTAGAGGCAGAAAAATGCCAAGCGCCTGGTATAAAGACGGACTAGCTTTTTTCAGAATAATTTCGACCAGTTGCACCAAAGCAGCAATTACCAGAATAAAAGCGATAGTTTGCAGGTAGGCGAGGCCAAGCTTGTTTAAAACATAGTTTTGAATGAGGTAGGTGACAATAGTTGCCAGAACCAATACAAAGGCAACTGCGCCGGCCATTCCAACAGCGGTTGAAACACGTTTTGAAACTCCCAGGAACGGGCAAATTCCCAAAAACTGCATTAAAACAATGTTGTTTACTAAAACTGCAGATATGATTATAATTATATAGCTCATTTTTTATCCTCCTAACTTTTTTTAATCCGGTTAACAAGTGCAATTAAATAACCCAGGACAATAAAAGCACCGGGCGCCAGTACAAACACCAATGTAACATTGTTCTCAGGGTAAATGGTCATGTTAAAGATTTTACCGCTTCCCAGTATTTCGCGAATACCCCCAAGCAAAACAAGTGCAAAACTAAACCCGAGTCCAATGCCCACGCCATCGATTGACGATGAAAAAATGCCGTTCTTCGAAGCAAAAGCCTCGGCACGGCCTAAAACTATACAGTTTACCACTATTAACGGAATAAATAACCCAAGGCTTTTATACAGCCCTGGCACGTAGGCCTGCATAATTAGCTGCACAATGGTTACAAAAGCCGCAATTATTACGATAAAGCTGGGGATCCTGACTTTATCGGGAATTACATCTTTTACCGCTGAAATTACTATGTTCGACATCGTTAAAACAAAGGTTGTTGCAAGGCCCATTCCCAATCCGTTAATTGCCGAAGATGTTACGCCAAGTGTTGGGCACATACCCAAAACCAGCACAAATATGGGATTCTCTTTTATAAATCCTTTTGTAAAATTGCTCCACTGATTCATAACATTATTGTTGATTTCCGGCAGCGCCGGCAGTTAAACCTGAATTCTGTTCGTATGCAATGTATGCGCGGTTAAGGGCATCTAAAAATGCACGTGAAGTTATTGTTGAAGCCGTAATGGCATCCACATCGCCCCCGTCTTTTTTAACCTGGAATTTAATTGATCTCGGATTTTTCCCGATAATATTCTGATTTGGCTTTTCGGGGTTATTAAACCAAACACCCATTTTTGATCCTAACCCGGGTGTTTCGGCATGTTCCAGAACTTCGTACCCCGAAAAATTGCCCGCTTTATCGATGCCAGCCATAACCGAAATAAAACCGCTAAACCCTTTTTTTGTATATGTTTTAATCGCTATCCCGGCTAATTCCTGACCATTGAAAGCCGGAAAAATTTCAAGGCTGTCGCCTTCGGTACCGGCTGCTACTTTAAAAGAATTTCCCAATGTTTCGTATTGAGGGAGTACTTTTTTAATGGCATCAGCCTGAGCTTTTTGTTTGGCAATTTCAATGGCTTCTTTGGTCAAATCGTGAACATAACCAAGCGCTGTTGCCGCAATTGCAGTAACGGCCAAAAGCGTTACTACCATGTTTGTAAATGTCGATTCGCGTTTTGCCATGTCTTATTTTCCTCCAAATCGTTTTGGTTTTACATACGAGTTTATGAGCGGTGTAAATGCATTCATAATTAAAATAGCAAACGAAATTCCTTCGGGATATGCCCCAAACAACCTGATGCTGATTGTTATTAATCCTATGCCAATACCATAAATAATTTGCCCTTTCGGGTTCATTGGCGAAGAAACCATATCGGTGGCCATAAATATTGCTCCCAGCATTAAACCACCCGTAAGCACATGATAAACCGGATTGATATAGATTTCAGGGTTCGCCATCCAGAAAACAGTGGCAACCAATGCCAGCGAACCAATAACAGAAACCGGGATATGCCAGGTTATTACTTTTTTTATGAGCATGTAAATACCACCTAAAATTAAAAGCAATGCCGATATTTCTCCCAGCGAACCCCCAATGTTTCCGATAAGCATATCGGTTGCGGCAGGCAGTTTCGCCGATATTTCGGTTATTGGTGTACCGTTGTTAATCCCTTCTTTTATAATTCCAAGGGGTGTAGCTCCTGTTAAAGCATCAATGCCGCTTTGTTTATTAACCGGCCAGCTTGTCATTTGAACTGGGAACGAAATTAAAAGGAATACCCTTCCGACCAATGCCGGATTAAAAATATTATTTCCCAGGCCACCAAACGATAATTTGCCAATCCCGATTGATGCCAATGCCCCGATTATAATAATCCACCAGGGAATATTCGACGGAACGTTAAAAGCCAGCAAAATTCCGGTTATCAGCGCTGAGCCATCGGTAATCATTGGCTTAATTTTCATCAGGTATTTTTGGATAAGGTACTCAAACGCGAGACACGCAACTACGGCAATCAGCGTAACCCGCAAAGCATCGGGACCGAACACAAAAACCGACCAAAGCAACGCCGGAATCATGGCATAAACTACCCTGTACATTATTTTTTGGGTCGTATCGCCTGAATGGATGTGCGGTGACGGAGAAATTGTTAATATTTTATTCATTATCGGAGAAATGTAATTTAATGTTCAAGTTTCAAGTTCCGGGTTTCTGGTTTCTGGTATCGGGTTTTAGTATTTTAAGTTTTAGCAACCTGTAACCTGTAACCTGCAACCTGTAACCTGCAACCTGTAACCCGTAACCTATTTATTTTTTCCTTGTTCTTATTATTTGTCCAACCTTTGCTTTGCCAAAACGAATGTAATCGAGCAGTGGCCTGTTCGATGGGCAGGTATAACTGCACGAACCACATTCGATGCAATCCATTACATGTTCGTTTTCGGCCCTGTCGAAAATCTGTTTCTGGCAGAGTGTCATCAGCAGGAAGGGTTCCAAACCCATGGGGCAAACCGAAACGCAACGCGAACACCTGATACAGTCCATTTGCTCCCTGCGTTTTGTTTCTTCATTCTGAATAACCAGAATCCCCGAAGTTCCTTTTGTTACCGGGACATCGAGCGACATAAGGGCGCGCCCCATCATTGGGCCGCCGCTAATTATTTTTCCGGTATTTTCGGGCAACCCGCCCGCTGCCTCAATTAGTTCTGAGGTTGAAGTTCCGATTCGGACCTTGAAATTTGCTGGTTTGGCAACGCCTTTTCCGGTGACCGTTACAATCCGTTCAAAAAGTGGTTTATTTTTCTGAACAGCTTCGTAAACAGCAAACGCGGTCCCCACATTACTAACAACGGCCCCAACAGCTATTGGCAGGGCACCCGAAGGTACTTCTTTTCCGGTAACGGCTTTTATGAGCTGTTTTTCGCCGCCTTGCGGATACTTAACCTTAAGCGCAACAACATTAACTCCAGCGTAGCCTTTTGCTTTTTCAGAAAGAAGCCTGATAGCATCGGGTTTGTTGTTTTCTATGCCGATTGTAGCCTTTTCAACATTCATTGCTTTCATAAGCAACTGTGTGCCAACCAGTATTTCCTCAGCTTTTTCAAGCATTAACCTGTGGTCTGATGTAAGAAATGGTTCGCATTCAACTCCGTTAATCAGCAAAACATTGGCTTTCATACCCACCGGCGGGATTAATTTCACATGCGTAGGGAAAGTAGCGCCCCCCAGACCTACAATTCCAGCCTCATGAATTTTTTGGATTATAGTTTTCCCATCAAGTTGGATTGATTTATCAAGCGTGCCGGTGCGGTCGATTTCATCGAGCCAATCGTCTCCCTCAACATCGATAAAAATCCCTTGTTTTGGGTAGCCCGAACTGTCGGCCGAAAGATCAACTTTTTTAACTTTTCCCGAAACCGATGAATGGATGTTGGTTGAAACAAAGCCACTGCTTTTTGCAATAACCTGTCCGACTTTTACCGAATCGCCCTTGTTTACTGCAGCGGTTGAAGGAGCGCCGATATGCTGGGCAACCGGAATAATTACCGTTTTAGGCAAGGGTAATTCTTCAATTTTACAATCGGCTGATATTTTGTTTTCGGGCGGGTGAACGCCGCCAATTTTGAAAGTTTTTAGCATTCCGGTATTATTTTGCTGTGCTACATTCTTCTTTTTCTTCGGTCATTGGTTTCCGTGGCGGAAAATTTAATTCGATAATTGAATTTGTCGGGCAAACGGGCACGCATTTGCGGCATAATTTACACTTGTCTGAATCGATAAATGCAAGATTGTTTGAGATTGTTATTGCATCGAACTTGCATTCTTTTTCGCATTTACTGCATCCAATACATGCAACCGAACATGCTTTCCGGGCAACGCCGCCTTTGTCTTCGTTCCGGCAGGCCACCACAATTTTCCGGTTTTTTGGGAATTGTTTTCGAAGTTCGATCAGGTTTTTAGGACAGGCATCAATACATTTGCCACAGGCAACACATTTGTCGTCGATGATTAATGGTACGCCCAGGCCGGAACGCAGTTCGATGGCATCGAATTCGCATACGTCAAAACAGTCGCCATATCCCAGGCATCCATACTGGCAATCGGTTTCGCCACTGTATACCGAAGATGCAATTGCGCATGTTGAGGCGCCGTCGAAGCTGCTTGTTTTTGGACGGTTGTCGCAAGTACCGTTACAACGGATATAAGCCGTTCGCGGATCTTTTTTTACAGCGTCAAGTCCGAGGATTCCTGCAACACCGGCCATGGTATCGTTCCCTCCGACCGGGCAATTCAAATCCGATAATTCATCGGCCTTAACACAGGCCTCTGCAAATGCCCGGCAACCGGCAAAACCGCATCCCCCGCAATTGGCTCCCGGAAGCGCCTGTTCTACTTCATCGATTCTGGGGTCTTCAAAAACCTTGAATTTCCGCGCCACAAAGTACAGGATTACCGCCGACGATGTTCCGATTATACTTAAAGTGGCAATGGTATATATAATTGTTATGCTCATAATTCAAAACTTTTCTTCCACTTCGAATTTGAAAACTTTTTTTAATAAATGCCGAAAAAAATGTAATGTTATATAGTAAGGTATTAAAACCGAAAGAGATAATAAACCACTAAGAAGCTCGTTGCCTGTAATTGAAACAGAAACAATTAAGGTGGTTAAAACCAAAATAAACGGAAATAGGTATCCCCACATTACTGCTGCAAAACCCTGCGACTGGCGGAAAACAACAGTTACCTCCTGTCCGGGGATATAATTTTTGGTAAAATGGCCGATTTCAATTTCCTTATCCTGGTAATCGGCAACTGAACAGGCGCCATTAGCATGGCAGGCTGAACAGGCAGATTGGTTTACAATATTCACAATCAGCGAATCGTTTGTTACACGTTTTACAAAACCTGTATGTTTGATTTCTGAATTCAAAATTTAAAATATTCTGCTATTTACAGGTTGCAAATTTAGCCATTTTTGTCGATCACGGAATGCCAAAATAAGTTTTTAAGAGAAAATGGACAATTTAGAAAAAGTCTAAATCCGGTTTTTCATCTCCGTCTCCAAATTCTTTTTTTGGGTACGGTTTTCACCTCAGGTTTTTCTTCCTCAACATTTAAATCAGCATCCCAGGTATAATCGGTTTCATGAATTAAGAAATCTTTTTCAGCCTGCAGAGTTTCGGAAAGTTGTTGCGAAAAACGCCTTGTCTCCTGTATAAACTTGTTCTCGTCGTCTTTCCATAATGCATATAAATCGATCAATACTTGTTTTTCGTGGTGTTTAAAGGTACGGACCGCGCGATATGCATCGTAATTTGAAAAACCCAGATGAATGAGGGCTTTTTGGCCCAACTCGGCAGCCGACTCAAAAACTTCCTGCTGAACGGTTTTAACATTCCGTTTAAAAAATTCGAAGGCATGGTAAATGTCTTTTGCCCGGGCCAGTATTTTTACCTGCGGATAATTTTTCTTCAGGAAATCGGCAACCTTCAGCGCTTCGTCGTATTCGGCCATACTCAGGATAACAAGTTTTGCGTTTTTTATACCGGCCTGCTCAATAACCTGGGGCCGGGTTACGTCGCCGTAAAACAGTCTGAACCCAAAACGGCGCAGAACTTCAACATTGCCCGGGTTGCTGTCGATGATAGTGACGGGGTAATTGTTGGCAAGCAACAAACGCCCGATTACAAGCCCAAAGCGGCCAAAACCCGCAATAATAACAGGGTTTTCAACATTGTCGACGTATTCGTATTCCATCTTGTTTTGCCGGTGTGTAAGAATTGGCGACAGCGCTTTTTCGTTGAAAATAAGGAGCAACGGAGTTATTGCCATCGATAGGGCAACAATTAACAGCAATAAACCGGCTGTTTTTTCGTCTAAAAGTTGGTTTTGTTCTGAAAAAGACACTAATATGAAAGCGAACTCACTTGATTGCGAAAGCAAAAAAGCAAAAAGAAAGTCGTAGCCCTTGCGTAATTTAAAAAACCGCCCAAGAATAAAAAGGATGGTAAATTTTATTGAAATAAGGGCCAACACAAGGCTAAGTATCAAAACCGGATCTTCGATGAGAATTGCAAAATTAATGCTCGCGCCAACCGATATAAAAAACAGCCCCAGTAACAGGCCTTTAAAGGGATCAATGGTAGTCTCCAGCTCATGCCGGTATTCATTGTCGGCCAGTACCACCCCGGCAAGGAAAGTCCCAAGGGCAGGGGAGAGGCCGACTTTTGTCATGGCTATGGCGATACCAATGACAAGCAGGAGGGCCATTGCAGTAAAAATTTCGTGCATGCCGGTTTGGGCAATCAACCTGAAAATATGACGAGCGATAAAACGCCCGATAATGACAATGGCTGAAATTGCAGCCAGAATAATTCCCAATTGCATCCAACCCGGCATGGAGGCCATATCGGTGAAACGGTTTAACGCCGGTCCATCGAGGTTGATATTGCCGTTTAAGGTTGCCAGCAAAGGAATAAGCGCCAGGATAGGTATTACCGAAATATCCTGAAATAAAAGTACCGAAAAGGCCGATCGGCCGGCAGGATTTTGCAACATCCCCTTTTCTGTAAGGGTTTGCAAAACAATAGCCGTTGAAGAAAGCGCCAGGATTAGGCCAATGGCAACGGCTCCATTTAATTTAAAATCTAAAATAAATGCCAGAATCGAAATTACTATCGCGGTTACAATCACCTGCAAGCCACCAAGACCGAAAATTGAGCGGCGCATTTTCCACAGTAATGATGGTTGTAGTTCGAGCCCGATAACAAAAAGCATTAAAACCACGCCAAACTCTGCAAAATGCATTACCTTTCCGGCTTCGTAACCAATCAGTCCAAGAACCGACGGGCCAATAATTATACCGGCAAACAAATATCCAAGTATCGACCCAAGGCCCAGCCTCCTGGTAACAGGCACAGCAATCACCGCCGCCCCCAAATATATCAGCGCCTGAAAGAAAAAATCTTCATTCTGCATATTTATCTAATAAATCATTTAGGTATTCAACAGATTTAATTTTATCATAATCAAGTTCTTCATCGAGTAAAGCTAGAAACAGCTTTCTATATTTTCTTGTATAGTCTTCAAGTTCCGAAGAGGATAACCTATTGGCGTTGTAAATTACAAAAGGTGGTAAATACTCCATCCGGCACAAATTTGCAGTTTGCTTAAAAGGCGCTAAAAACTCGATGATTGTAAAGTGGTTACTGCCTTCTTTTGTATAAACCTCTTTATTTCCACCCGTCGAGATTACCGAAAGTACCTGTTTACCTTTAAGGTAATCGCCTTTATTGCCATATGCAAAACCGGGTTGTAATACCAAATCAAACCATTCTTTTAAGATTGCGGGCGAGCTGTACCAGTAAAGCGGGTGTTGCCAGACAATTATGTCGTGTTCAATAAGCAACTGCTGTTCGGAAATAACATCGATGTAAAAATCGGGGTAATTCTCGTATAAATTCTGAACTGTAATTCCGTACTGGTCTTTAAGCGATTCGGTAAGCCGTTTGTGTATTTTCGACTTGTGAATGGCCGGATGTGCAAATATGACGAGTATTTTTTTCATTTAAGGATAACTGATTTGCAGAAAATTATGTAATTCAGGTCGATACAATTTATTTAATAGTTTCTATTTTTCAAAAATACGAAAGTTCTAAAAGTAAGTTAACTTAGGCAATATTTTTCAGGTTATTTTACCATTTTTATAGTTGTATTGTAACCCGTTTCGAACAGCTCATTGGCATGGGTACGGCTTAAAAATTCGTAATTTTCAATCCCTTCAGGTTCAATATACATACTGGCAAATTTTCGTACACGTTCGATATTTGCATTTACACTCATGTAAAATGTGCGTGTGGCAATCTCAACCAGGTTTTTTATTTTTTCTTTCGGATTGATAGGGCTGATATTGGAGACAATAATCTGTTCGCAGTTTGGGATGATGGGCTCAACAGGAATATTATCCATCAAACCGCCATCAACGTACAGGTTTCCATCGATTTTTACAGGTGAGAAAAGAATGGGTATCGATGAAGAAGCGAGGACCGTTTCCCCAAGATGTCCGGTATTCCGGTATTCAATGGTGCCCTTGTTCAGGTTGGAAATGGTAATAAACATGGGGATAGGAAGATCTTCGATGTTTTTATAAATGATTTCTTTCCGGATAACCTCTTTCAATCCATCCAGTTTCATTAGTCCATCGCGCGGGATTTGCAGTTTTGAATAGTTGAAAAACGATCCTTTTTTGAATGTTTCAAGAATATCGCGCGGGTTTTTTCCGGCAGCAATAAAAGCGCCTGCAATTGCCCCGGCGCTGGTGCCCGAGATTACATCGGGGACTATACCAGCTTCAGAAAGGGCAGAAATTACGCCAAGATGTGCAAATCCGCGTGTGCCCCCGCCGCTCAGTACCAATCCTGTTTTGTATTTTTTCATAATATAAAGTTAAATTTTTGCCACAAAAACACCAAAACTCAAAATTTCACTAAAACAAATAAACTCATGGTTAAAATTTTGTGGGTTTTAGCGTTTTTTGAGATTTTGTGGCATCAAATTTTATTTCAATGAATGATTATTGATAATAAAATCCTGAATTTTCCTTTTTTTTTCTTCACCGTTGGGGAAGGCCGGGATGGGGCTTATTTAATGACAAACCACTCCTTCATCAGGTCGTTGTACCCGTCCTGATTTTTATGCCTGAAAATATTCGATCTTGCAATATGGACATAATCCTTCTTGTATTCTTCAATATTTTCAGTGATATCTCTTAGGGCTTTAATCATTATTCCCACTTCATCATTTGTCATTGTCTGGTGTAACGACCAACGCACCCAGCCTGGTTTTTCAGATAAATCGCCATGGCTTATTTTGTCGGTTATCTCCTGCGATTTTTCGTACGAAACCTCTAACAAAAAGTGGCCATAAGTACCAGCGCAAGCGCAACCTCCCCGGGTTTGAATGCCATATTTGTCATTTAAAATCTGTACCAGCAGGTTGTAATGTATATTTTCAACATAAAAGGATATAATTCCAAGCCTGTCACGTACATTGTCGGCAAGAATATGAAGCCCCGCTATGCTGTCCAGGCCTTTGAAAGCCAGATCAAGCAACTCCTTCTCGCGTTGTTTTATGTTTTCGGCGCCCATCTGATCCTTTAAATCGAAGCAAAGTGCCGTTCTAATCGATTGCAAAAATCCAGGGGTACCCCCATCTTCGCGGGTTTCAATGTCGTCAACGTACTTGTATTTTCCCCAGGGGTTGGTCCAGTCCACCGTACCGCCGCCCGGATTGTCGGGGACTTCGTTTTTGTACATCGTTGCATCAAAAATCAGAACTCCTGAAGAGCCAGGACCCCCCAGGAATTTATGGGGCGAAAACATCACGGCATCCAGCTTTTCCATCGGATCTTCGGGGTGCATATCTATTTCTTCGTAAGGCGCCGAAGCTGCAAAATCGATAAAACAAACCCCCCCGTGTTCGTGCATTATTTTTGCCATTTCGTGGTAGGGCGTTCTTACACCGGTAACATTCGAACATGCAGTAAAAGAACCAATTTTAAATGGCCTGTTTTCATAGCCAACCAATGCTTTACGTAAATTATCCGTGTCAACCAGCAATCCTTCGCCCGGTTCAATTACCACAACATCGGCATTGGTTTCATACCACGAAGTCTGGTTCGAATGGTGTTCCATGTGCGTGATAAAAACTACCGGCCTTTCGCGTTCGGCCACGCATCCTTTGTGGGTTATTTTTCCACAGTATTTCAACCCGAGAATCCGCTGAAACTTATTGATAACGTCGGTCATACCTGATCCTGATGTTATAATCACATCGTTGGGGCCGGCATTTACATGTTTTTTTATTATCTGGTGCGACTTTAAATAGGCCTGCGTCATCCTGATTCCTGTTTCACTGGTTTCGGTATGCGTGTTGCCAACAAAAGGCCCGATTAAATTGGAAATTTTATTTTCAATGGGGGCATATAACCTCCCGCTTGCAATCCAGTCGCAGTAAATTATTTTTTGCTCGCCGTAGGGAGAATCAAAAGTTTGATTGATACCAATGATATTATTTCTGAATTTAGAAAAATATTTCTCGAGATTATCCATAAAAATAAACTTGATAAACCGGAACAAAATAAGCTACTTTAGATGGATTAAAAATTGGTGAAAGATCATTTTTTGCGACAAATCTGACTTTTTTGGAATTTCAGAAGTGACAATTAGTCACAATTTCCAAATGGCATGTTGTTTGAAATTAGCCCGGCAAACATTAATAATTATAAAAATCAAATCATATGCAAACAGGTAAAATAGGCGTAACCAGCGAAAACCTTTTTCCGATTATTAAAAAGTTTCTTTATTCCGATCACGATATCTTTTTGCGGGAAATTATTTCGAATGCCGTAGATGCCACACAAAAACTGAAAACCCTTGCTTCAAAAGGAGAATACAAAGGCCATATCACCGATTTGAAGGTGAAGGTCAAACTCGACAAAAAGGCAAAAACCATAACCGTTTCAGACAATGGAATTGGAATGACTGCTGAAGAAATTGAAAAGTACATTAACCAGATTGCTTTTTCGGGAGCCAACGAGTTTCTCGAAAAATATAAAAACGATGCGCACGCCATTATCGGGCATTTTGGCCTTGGATTCTACAGTTCGTTTATGGTTTCCGAAAAAGTGGAGATTATTACCAAATCGTACCGCGACGATGCCAAAGCTGTAAAATGGAGTTGTAATGGAAGTCCCGAGTTTACCCTCGATGAAACCGAAAAGGATGAGGTAGGTACTGACATTGTAATGTACATTAGCGAAGAGGAAAAAGGATTTTTGGATGATGCTAAAATCAGGGAAATCCTCGATAAATACTGCTCGTTTTTGCCTGTCCCGGTAATTTACGGAAAAAAGAAAGAGTGGAAAGACGGTAAACAGGTTGATACTGAAGAAGATGACAAGGTGAATGAAACTGCACCGGCATGGACAAAAGCTCCGACTGATTTAACCGACGAGGATTATAAAAAATTCTATCGGAAACTGTATCCGATGGCTGACGAGCCTCTTTTCAACATCCACCTGAATGTCGATTACCCGTTTAATTTGACCGGTATCCTCTATTTCCCAAAAATCAAAAACAACTTCGAAGTTCAGAAAAACAAAATTCAGCTATACAGCAACCAGGTTTTTGTTACCGATTCGGTTGAAGGAATTGTTCCTGAGTTTTTGACGCTGCTGCATGGAGTGCTCGATTCGCCCGATATCCCGTTAAACGTTTCGCGTTCGTATTTGCAAAGCGATTCGAATGTGAAAAAAATAAGCAGCCACATCAATAAAAAGGTTGCCGACCGTTTGCAACAGATTTTTAAGGACAGCCGCGAGGATTTCGAGAAAAAATGGGACGACCTGAAAATTTTTATCGAATACGGTATGCTTACCGAAGAAAAATTCTACGACAGGGCAACGAATTTCTTCCTGTTCAAAAATATCGATGGCAAGTATTTTACTTTCGAGGAATATGAAAAGCTGATTAGCGATAGTCAGAAAAATAAAGACAAAAACCTTGTTCATATTTACGCCACAAATGCAGTTGAACAATACACTTTTGTTGAGGCTGCAAAAAATAAGGGTTATGATGTTTTGTTGCTCGACGATGTGCTTACACCGCATCTTATTCAGAAATTTGAACAGAAATGCACTGACAAAAGATTTGTAAGGGTCGACTCTGATGTTGTTGAAAACCTTGTTCAAAAGGAAGACAACGATAAAAATGGGCTGAGCTGGGAAGAAAAAGATGAACTTTCCCCGATTTTCCAGGCGGTCTGCCCCGAAAATAAGGATTACTATTTTACTGTCGATTTTCAGAACCTGGGAGAAAACGGCTCGCCGATTGTTATAACACGCAGCGAATTTATGCGCCGTATGAAAGATATGAGCCAGGCACAGGGCGGAATGAGCATGTACGGCGAAATGCCCGAAAGTTTAAGCCTTGTGGTAAACATGGACCATCCGCTGGTTAAAAAGGTGCTCGAAAGCAAAGACAAAAAGCTGGGGGCAAAACTCGAAAAGCTTGTTGCCGATATTTCGGCCCAAAAAGAAGAAATAGAAGTCTTGGAAAAGGCTAAAAAAGGCAAAAAAGACGAAGAAGTTCCACAGGCTGATAAAGAAAAACTCGATGATTTGAACAAAGAATTATCGAAACTCGAGGAGACAAAACGTGAAAGCCTTACAGCTTTTGGTAAAGAGAATAAACTTGCGAAGCAACTCACCGATTTGGCTTTACTTGCCAACGGAATGTTAAAAGGTGCCGATTTGGACAAATTTGTTAAACGAAGTGTTGAATTGATAAAATAGGATTTTCTGGGTGAGGCGAATTCCGAATCGCCTTTAAAATGCGAGGCTGTCCAAAAAGTCTGTTTTGAAGGTTTATAACATACAAAATGAAAGTACTCTTCAAAAATTGACCCCCTAAATCCCCCAAAGGGTGACTTCTCCTCCCCTTCGGGGAGGTCGGGAGGGGTCATTGACTTACAAATTGAAAGTATCATCTTTTTTGATTTCTCTTTTTGGACAGCATCCTTTTTTTTCTGCAAAATCCTGCAAATAAGCAAACCTGCGCCACCTGTTTTTAAGCGGGTGACGCTTGTTTTTTGGGTGAGGTGAATACCAATTCGCCATTAAAATGCGGTTTGGAAACCGCATCACCCCTGTTTTTCTGCAAAATCCCTCAAATAAGCAAACCTGGAAGTAAGTTTTCCGTTCCTTGTAATGCTGGCGCGTTCAATAATCCCGTCGGAGTCTTCGCCCAAAAGACTGGGAAAAACCTTGTCGATAAGGTTCCTGCCAAAATCAACCGAAGCATCTTTGGGCAATTCGCAGGGTAAATTATCAACCGCCTGAACTGTAATGTTTTTATTCGAAGTAAAAGGCGGTTCAAGTTCTCCGGTTTCAGGATTGTAATCGTAATACGGATCGTCAATAGAAGAAGCACGCTTAGTAGAAGGGACCGAGCCCCCTATATCGCAGGTGATGTCTGATATCACCGAAATACGGAACCCCTGCATTTTCATGTCATCTGCAGTAAAAAGGACCGGAGCTTTTGGGTCCCAGTAGGCCGAAGCAATGAGTAAATCGGTTGTTCTGGCGTATGGGATAAATGCATTCTGGTATTCTGCCGGGTGGGTAAAAAAATGAAACAAATCAAATTCATACCCATTTTTTCTCATGACATAGTTTTCAGGAAGCAGTTGGACATAAACCGGCTCTGATGGTTTGTCGATTTGAAGGTATTGTCCGGGTGTCAACCGCCGGAGATTCAGGTATTCAAGAATTTCTAGCACACCGCCTGCAACCCTCCCATCGCCGGTAAAGGCAATTTTTAATGGTGGAAGGTTAATGGTATTCAAATTAATCAGCATTTCGGCCAGGTTGTAACACAAATGGGCGGGTTTTAAATCGAAAAGCCTGTGCCGCAACCCAAATGCCCTGATTCCGCTGCAGGCGCCTACCAAACCGGCAAAACGCCCGAATCCGATAATCCTGAAACCTTGTTTGTTGGTTAACACTTCGTAATCGATTAACTGGACATTTTTTTTCAGAACCGACTGGAGTAACCCCCGGTTGTACTCCTGTTTTTTTATAGTATGAGAAAAAATCAGGTATTTCTTTCCTTCAATAAAATCTTTGGGGTGTACCTCTTTCACACCAAGCAAAACATCGCAACTGCTTAAATCCTCGTTTAACGCGATTCCCACTTCCTGATATTCACTATCACTGTAACTCCGGACCGGGCTGGGCTGAACCACTACGGCAACACCCGGGAATTTTTGCCGCACTTCAACACATTGTTCTGGAGTAAGCGGCACACGCTTTTCGGCGGGAGTTTTGTTTTCACGTAAAATGCCAATTTTCATATCATACATCGTTTTATTAACAATTACAACAGGTATTCACAATAAATATCTGGCTTATCTTCTTTATAAAAAGCAAATGTTGTACTAAAATAACTTTTCTAATTTAAAAGTGGAATTTGTATAAGGTTTTTCACATTTCAGTTTATGTTTCGTGTAGTGTTAATAAAGATTGCGTTTAACTTTCAAGGTTGAATTTAACCCGGCCATATATAAAAATTCAATCTTTAATAAAATATTCCAATATTTGTATGGGAACAAATTGTGCGTTATGAGAAGTTGGATAATATTGGGCGGGGCAGTTTTTATGTTTGCCGTGTCGTGCACGCGCAAACCTGCGCCTCAGGTTGTTGATGATGAGTATGCAGGATCGGAGAGTTGCATTCAGTGCCACGAAAAGTTTTATCAACTCTGGTCGACTTCGCACCATGGTAAAGCAATGCAACCGCTAAATGCCGGGTTTATTAAAAACGAAAAACTTCCGGATAGCGAAGAATTTCCGATAGAGGGGAAAATTTATAAAATTGCCATAGGAGATTCAACAATGACAATGGTTGAAAAAGATGGCGACAAAACAAAAAACTTTGAAGTGGTTTGGGCGCTCGGAGGGAAAAATGTGTATTATTTTCTTACTTTGCTGGATAAGGGCAAACTCCAGACAATTCCGCTTGCATACAATTTAAACCTTAAATGCTGGTACAACAATCCGCAATCGGCTGTAAGGCATTTTCCCGAAGGCCCTGCCGATGAAGCGCTCCCGTGGATGGACAGGATGTACAATTTTAATTCCTCGTGTTATAGTTGTCATGTCAGCCAGTTACAAACCAATTACGATATCGCAACCGACTCCTACCAGTCAACCTGGAAGGAACCGGGTATAAACTGCGAAACCTGCCACGGGCCCAGTGGCAGGCATGTAAGACTATATCAGAACGCAAAGGAAGGAGAAAAACCCAAAGAGCTGGGGCTGATTTCGACAAAGTTATTTACACCCGATCAGCACAACTGGTCGTGTGCTCCGTGTCATGCAAAAATGCGCCCGATTACACCGGGTTATATGCCCGGGGACAGGTATTTTGACAATTATGATTTGACTGTACTCGACAATGTGGATTTCTACCCTGATGGCCGCGACCTGGGTGAAAACTATACCTATACCGGCTGGCTTATGAATGAATGTAACAGTAACGGACAGTTTCATTGTGTTATGTGCCACACATCAAGCGGTCGCGACAGGTTTAAAAACAATCCAAACGATGCCTGTAAAAGTTGCCATGCCGAAAGGGTAGCCGGCGTAGTGGCACATTCGGGACACAAGGCAGGTAGCCCTGGGGCGGTTTGTATAAACTGCCACATGCCCAAAACAATGTTTGGAAACATGAACCGAAGCGACCATTCCTTCAGGCCGCCAATGCCCGAAGCAACCATTAAGTTCAATTCGCCAAATGCCTGCAACCTTTGTCATACCGGTAAATCGCCCGAATGGGCCAACAACATAGTAAAGCAACGAAAAAACGGAAATTACCAGGTGGAAACCATAAAATGGGCCACCTTGTTGCGCGACGCCCGGCAGGGTGAATGGAAAAACCTGGAGAAAATTCTTGAACACATTTCTAAAGAAGATTTAAACGAAGTGGTTACGGCTTCATTTGTGCGGACACTGGCAAATTGCAACATCGAACAGAAATGGCCAACATTAATAAATGCATTGCAAAGTAAATCGCCTTTGGTGCGTGCTGCAGCAGCTTCGGGATTAAACGGAAATACCACATCAATGGCGAAATCAGCTCTTCTTCATGCTTGCGGCGATGAATACCGGCTGGTACGGATTTCGGCTGCAAGTTCGCTTGCCGCGTTTCCCAAACAACAATTTACCCCCGAGGAAAATACAGTTCTCGCGAAAGCGACAGCAGAATATATGACTTCGGTAGTTTCAAGGCCCGACGACTGGAGTTCGCATTATAACCTCGGAATTTTTTATCAAAACCAGGGAGATGCAAACAAGGCGCTCGATTCGTACGAAACCGCAGCACGGTTATACCCCGAATCGTTGATGCCGTTAATCAACAGCAGCGTGCTTTACTCCTATATTGGAAATACTGCAAAAGCCGAAGAAAACCTGATGGCGGCTGTACAGATTGATCCGAAAAATGAAGCTGCCAACCTTAACCTGGGCCTGTTGCTGGCCGAGCAGGGAAAAATGGCAGATGCAAAACTGGCTTTAAAATCAGCGCTGGAAGCCAACCCAAAGCAGGCGGTTGCAGCTTATAATCTGAGTGTTATTTCGGCAAAAGACAATATCAGGGAAGCTGTTGGCTATGCAAAAACAGCCGCCGGGGCGATGCCCGAAGAGCCAAAATACGCGTATACTCTGGCGTTTTATCAGTTGCAAAACAATCAAAAAGCGGAGGCTATTCAAACATTGAAGCAGGTTCTTAAATCAAATCCCCGGTATTTAACCGCTATTAGTTTCCTTGCCGATATTTATGTGAAAGACGGGAAGAGGGGAGAAGCGGTTAAGGTTTACCAGCAGGCGTTAAATGCGGCTGGAATTTCTGAACAGGATAAGAATTCAATCAGGCAGGCTATTGCCGGACTTCAGAAAAATATGTAACGAAATGAAATACATTTTAAAACATAAAATTCTTTTTAATATAAAAATATTTTAACATGCTTATTGTTATCTCACCCGCGAAATCACTTGATTATACTACTCCACCGGTAATTTCAGATTTTACTGTTCCTGTGTTTTTGAAGGAATCGGAAAAACTGGTTGGCCGTTTGAAAAAATTTGGCCCGAAGAAAATTTCTGCGCTGATGGGAATTTCAGCCGAACTGGGCGAATTAAATTTTCAGAGGTTCCAAACATGGCATTTGCCTTTTACTCCCGAAAATGCAAAACAAGCGGTTTTTGCCTTTAGCGGCGATGTTTACCAGGGTTTGAATGCTGCCACCCTGTTATCTGAAAAACTACAGCTTGCACAAACCAGGCTCCGCATTTTATCTGGATTGTACGGGGTTTTAAAACCACTCGACCTGATGCAGCCCTACCGGTTGGAAATGGGAACAAAACTTAATTATTACAGGTCGAATGATTTGTATTCGTTCTGGAATCTGTTGATTACAAAGGAAATAAATGCGGCGGTTAATGATTCGGGAAGCAAAGTGCTGATAAACCTGGCATCGAACGAATATTTTAAAAGTATCGACAGGAAAAAACTGAAAACCGAAATTGTCACCCCCGATTTTAAGGAATTCAAAAATGGAAATTATACGATGGTTTCGTTTTTTGCCAAACGTGCCCGCGGTTTAATGACACGTTTTATCCTTGAAAACGAAATTTCAAACCCGGTTGATCTCGCTGCTTTCGATTCGGGGGGATACATTTATAATATGCGTTTATCAAAACCCGGGAACCCGGTTTTTACCAGGAAACAATAATATTTGTTTTGAGATACCGGAATTATGGTTTACTCCTCATTTGTCATCGAGTAAGGATAACTTTCTTTCGTAACCCCCCTGTTTTTATTGGGGAAGTTGGTATCGAATGTTGAGTTTTCCTCCATCCGTCAGCGCTGAATGTGTAATAAAATTTTTGCAGTATTTTTTGCCATTTAATTGAATATCGTCGACTTATAAATTCTGTTTCGAATTTTTTTTCGCGCTGATAACAAACTCTTTCCCGTTTTCAAACTGAAGGGTAATTTTATTGAAAAGTACCTCGCGGAGATGTTTTTGTGCTTTCCAGGGTTGGCCGGCATAATTGCAAAGGTAAATCATATGCTGTATGGGCTGGTATCCGTGGGCATAATTTCCCATTCCGGCAATCTGCATTTCCCTGATTTCATGAATCGGGAAACCGTAGTAGGAATCAACGAACAGGGGGGGCATGGCGAAGACCGTGTCAAGCATCGAAACAAATTCCTTTTCACCTCCCATTAAGCCGATCCAACCTGCGAACCGGCAGGGATAAAACCCTGTTTTTTAACAAAATTCAATCCGCATTCGTTGCTCAGTGCCTTGGTCTTCGGCCCATCCTTTTCAATTTTGACGTTGTCAGGTGTTACACACGCTGACAAGTCAGCAACTCATATAACCTGTCAATGTCTTTAGACTTGACAGCGTTAACGACATTGAGTAATATTTTACTAAAAGTGTCAAGACAGAATTTATCCGGAAACACCCTTTATTCTTGAACAAAAAGCTATAACTCCCTTATTTTTATGTTTCTGAACCAAACCGGGTATCCGTGATCCTGCAAACCAACGTATCCTTCTTTTGAAATTCCTTCGGTCCAGCCCGGGAAATTTTTAAATTTACTTTTAGCAACCATGGCGTCCCATTCGGGAGTCCAGTGTGTGTAAGAAACTACTTTCGTCCCATTCATCGAAACGCTTACATTTCCGTCTTTTACCTTAATCAGGCATGTATTCCAACTTCCCGCCGGATTAATTGTTTTTGGATCGGCAGCAATCAAATCATACAGCGAACCTGCCAGATGGCTGTCGATTTTATTATCTGTTGCATCAACATTATCGAGTACCTGTATTTCGGGCGCGGCGTAATAGATGGGTTTGCCGGGTACCTCGCGGACAAAATAAAATATTCCCGAATTGGCCATCTTACCTGCTTTCCAGTCAATCGAAAGTTCAAAGTTTTTAAATTGCTTATTCGAAAACAGAATATCGCCGTTAGCGCCCTGCCCGGGGTTTTTGCCTTCTCCCAGGACAACTTTCATTGCATCCTCTTCAATAACCCAGTTAACTGGCATGCCAGTACCATTGCACTGTCGCCAGCCATCGAAATTTTTGCCGTTAAACAGCAAAACCCAACCCTCTTTTTTCTCTTTTTTTGGAATTTGATTAGGTTTCTGCGCTAAAGCCAAATTAGTAATTAACATCGCCGTAAAAAGCGAAAACATGGTAAACAAAATCTTTTTCATTGTTTTAAATTTTTAATTCCAAGAGGAAATTTTAGTAAATCAGGTTTATTGAAATATTGCCTGTAAAGATAATTATTTGTTTTCTGCAAAAATAAAAAACTTGAAAAATGAAATTTGAATTATTAAGCATAAAGAGTTGGTTTGATGAAACAAGTTCTTATTTGTTAATTTTACAGGTTAACTGAATTTAGTTATTATGGAAAATTTCGAAGTCATCATCAGATATTACGAAAAGATTTATGGAAGGCCGGTTACCGTTTCTGAAAAGGATTTAATACAGGGTTCATTCAGGAAAGAGACCATCAGAAAAAAGGAAATTATTTTCAGGGGCGGCGATTCCAACACACGGCATTATTTTATCGAAAAGGGATTGTTGAGGATGTATGTAATCGATTCGGCAGGTAAGGAGTTTAATATTCTTTTTGCCCGGGAATACCAATGGATCGGCGATTTGGCAACTCCTTCGGAAACATTGTTTTATTTGGATGCAGTTGAAAAAAGCGTAGTTTATTCAATAAGCGACGAAAACATGAATAAGCTAACCAACGACTTTTCAATGTTCGTAAAATACATTAAAAAGTCGTATATATTTTTACAAAAAAGGCTGGTATCGATTTTAATTAACACTGCCGAAGAGAATTATAAGCAGTTGGTAGAACAATCGCCGGAGTTGATTAGCAGGTTGCCTCAATATCATATTTCATCGTACCTTGGGGTTACTTCGGTATTTTTAAGTAAAATTCTATCAAAAAATGCACGAAATAAATACTAAAAAGTATTTTTCTTAAACTAGTTTATTTTTTCTGAGAAACTCAACTGTTAACTTTGCAGAAATAATAAATAAGATCACGAAAAAATGAAAAAAACAAGTGGAATAATTTTAGGAATTTTAGTAAGCGCTGCTACTGTTTTTGCTGCAAACCAAAAAGGAGAAAAAGCTGAGCTTACCATCGACAAAAGCGTAAGTAAAGTTCAGTGGACTGCTAAAAAAGTAACCGGCGAACATTCGGGCCATGTATCACTTGGTAACGGAACTGTTTATGTCGAAAACAGTAATTTGGTTGGTGCGCAGGTTGTTATGGATATGAACAGTATAGTTTGTACCGATTTGACCGATAAAGAATGGAATGCCAAACTGGTGGGACATTTGAAGTCTGACGATTTCTTTTCGGTTGAAAAATTTCCGAAAGCATCGTTGGAAATTACTTCAGTAAAACCCGCTCCCACCAAAGGTGATTATAATGTAATAGGCAAGTTGACCATTAAAGGAATAACCAACGAAATTAGTTTTCCTGCGAAAGTTAATATTTCAGGTGGTAGCTTAAAAGCAACCGGCACGGCCAAACTCGACCGCACAAAATGGGATATACGTTATGGCTCGGGTAAATTTTTTGAAGGGCTTGGTGACAGGATGATTTATGACGAGTTTGAAATAGCCTTCGATATAGCGGCTAAAAATGATAATGCTAAATTGTCAAAAAACTAATAATAATAATACACCATAAAAAAACGTGAGGGTCCGGTTTTCCGGGCCCTTTTTTTATTTAAATAGGGGTGGAAAAGTTAAAGATGTTTATGACTATTGCGGGCGATTATTATCTTTGGGAATTTACAAAATCACTGAAATATCTGGTTTGTTTTTTTAATAAATTGAAGGTCAGTGTTTTTGGTTGTTTTGAGAATCAACTAAACTAATAAGCATATCTCGATTAAAATGTTTAATTATTCATTCAACCTTTGTTTATGAAATTTTACTACTCTTTTTTTACTCTTTTTTTACTGATTATTTTTTGTACCCCCCTTTTAAATGCCCAGGATTTAAAAATAAACGAAATCATGTCGTCGAATACAATAATTCTTTACGACGAGGATGGAGATACGCCCGACTGGCTTGAAATAGTAAACAAGGGAAATACCTCAGTTAATCTGTCGGAGTATTATTTAAGCGATAGTAAAAAAGATCTGCTGAAATGGAAAATGCCCGGTTTAAAACTTGGGTCCGATAAATATCTTTTAGTGTATGCTTCAGGTAAAGACAGGCTGCAAGCGCCTTTAACCTGGCATACGGTAATCGATGTAAATCAAAACTGGAGATATACTGTTCCAACCAGCGAGCCGCCCTTAACCTGGAAACTAGCCGGTTTTTCGGATGGCGATTGGCTTACCGGCCCAAGCGGTATTGGCTTTGGCGACAATGACGACTATACGGTTATTAATTCGGGAATAATATCGGTTTTTATGCGTAAGAAGTTTACGGTAACTAACTTAACTACTGTTAAATCAATGTGGTTTCATATGGATTACGATGACGGGTTTGTGGCTTACCTTAACGGAACAGAAATTGCCAGGGCAGGTTTGGGGCAGCCAGGCTCGGTTGTTAATTTTAATACCTCGGCAACTTCTCACGAAGCAAAAATGTACAGCGGTGGAAGGCCTGATGGTTTTGATATTTCGAATTTCATTCATCTTTTAAACAGCTCCGATAATGTTCTTGCCATTCAGGTGCACAATGCAGGCCAGAATTCAAGTGATTTATCTGCCATACCTTTTTTATCGCTTGGATATTCGGGCGAAACAGGAACGAATACAAGAGTTTCTCAGTACCTCGATATGCCTGCGCTGTATCCACATTCCAATTTTAAACTTTCATCAGCAGGCGAAACGGTTTACCTGACTTTTAAAGATGGTTCAATATCCGATTCGGTTAAATTCGATATAATTCCAACCAACTATTCGTTTGGCCGCAATATTAATAATTTAACTAACTGGGGCTTTTTTGCAATACCAACTCCGGGCCTTCCAAACCAGTCGCAGTTTTTGACCGATGTTGTAAAAGGGGAAGTTAAATTCTCGGTAAATGAAATGTTTCTAAAATCGCCTGTTTACCTTTCGTTAAGCGGTGCCCAAAACGGCGAAGAGATAAGGTTTACTGAAAATGGCAGTGAACCAACAATTGCAAGTAAAAAATATCAGACCGGCATTCTGATAAACAAAAACAAAGTTGTAAGGGCACGTATTTTTAAAACCGGCGCAATTCCGGGTAAAGTGGCAGCGCGCACTTACATTTTCGACGAGAAACCCAGTCTGCAGGTTTTTTCAATTTCAACAGATTCATTGAATTTATGGGATATCGATTCGGGGATTTATATTTTGGGGAAAAATTACGAAAATAAAGAACCGTACTACGGCGCAAATTTCTGGCAGGACTGGGAAAAACCGGCAAGTATTGAATTAACCGGCGTTGATGGGAAACAAGTTTTTGCAATGAATGGCGGAATAAAAATATTTGGCGGCTGGAGCAGGGCACACCCACAAAAGTCATTGTCGGTATTTTTTCGGAACGAATACGGGGATCCTGTACTGAAAGACGTCAGGCTTTTTAAATCAAAGCCACAAATCACTTCGTTTAAATCGTTTGTGCTGCGAAATTCAGGAAATGACTATGGCGTTACGCGTTTCAGGGACGGTATGATGACGAACCTCGTAAAAAAAATGAATATCGACATACAGGCATTTGAACCATCGGTTTTGTATTTAAATGGTATGTATTGGGGATTGATTAATTTACGCGAAAAGGTAAATGAAGATTATCTTGAAAATAATCATAAGGTAAATGCAAACGAACTGGACTTACTTGAAGGAAACGCGGTAACTCTTGAAGGAACCAATGCCGATTACCTTGAAATAATTGATTTTATAACCAGAAACAGTTTGGTTAGCAATGAAAATTATGAAAAAATAGCCAGCCAGATTGATATTGACAATTACATTGATTACCAGCTTACCCAGATATATGTCAACAACCGCGACTGGCCCGGAAATAATATTAAATACTGGCGCCCGCATTCCGAAAACGGCAAATGGAGATGGATTTTATTTGATACCGATTTTGGATTTGGAATCTGGGGAAATACCGACTACCTTCTGAATACGGTCCAGTTTGCATTGGAAACGAATGGGCCTGCATGGCCAAATCCACCGTGGTCGACATTATTGTTGCGGAAACTTGTTGAGAACCAAAAGTTTAGAAATAAATTTTTGAACAGGTATGCCGATATGTTAAACACTACTTTTGTCCCTGAAAGGGTTATCGCACAAATTGACAGCATTGCTGCGATAATAAGGCCCGAAATCACCCGGAATAATCAAAAATGGAACAATCTGCCGTTAATGTCATGGGAATATCATGTCGACAAAATGAGAATTTTTGCCAGGAACAGGGTTCAGAATGTACAAACACATTTAAATGAACGGTTTGTAAAAGCAGGAATCTACGAAATTACCCTTGCCAATTCCCCTTCTTTGGCCGGTACAATAAACCTGAATACCATTAATGTTCCCGGCGAAATGTGGAAGGGAAAATATTTCGAAAATGTTCCGGTTACATTAACCGCAAAAGCATTCAGGGGATATAAATTCCGTCATTGGGAGGTTAACGGGGTAACGGTTTTAGACAAAACCATCGAACTTAATCTTAAAAAGGCAACCACCGTAAAGGCGGTTTACGAAGTCCAAATCGACGATGGCAATTCGGTGGTGATTAACGAGATAAATTACAATTCGGCAATAGAAAAAGATGCAGGCGATTGGATAGAACTTTACAACTGGGGTAGGGTAGATCTGGATATTTCGGGATGGGTTTTTAAGGACGGCGATAATACCCATAAATACATAATACCCGCTAACACGATTTTGAAAACCAGGCAATACCTTGTGCTATGCAGGAGCTTGATTGGTTTTAGTACCGTTCACCCAGGGGTGGTTAACAAAATTGGTAATTTCGATTTTGGTTTGGGCAGCCCGGCCGACCAGGTGCGGCTATTTGACAATACCGGCCTGCTTGTCGATTCGGTATCGTATTCAGGAGTGGCTCCCTGGCCTGTTGGGCCCAACGGCGCCGGCCCATCCCTCGAACTTATTAAATACAATCTGGATAACACCCTGGCCGGCTCGTGGAAATCATCGTCAGAAAACCTCGGAACACCCGGCAGAACAAACAGCATTACAACAAATCCGGGATTGTTTGCAATTGGTAAACCTGAAAAAGAACTAAGTATTTTCCCCAATCCTTTTACTTCGGAAACAAAAATAAAAATCCAGAATAACTGGGGCAAACCAATGACTGTGCTAATATATTCGATGGAAGGGAGGATAGTCAGACAAGATGTTACGCCCGGCAATGAATATGTTTGGAATGGCGAAAATCAGGCCGGACAAAAACTCCAATCCGGAATTTATATTTGCAAGGTTCAGTCGGATAATAACATTTTTACCGGGAAAATCATCCTTGGTAAACGGTAAATTCGTTTCTTTTTGTATGCTAAAATCTGGCGTGAAATAATTGCCCAAGCAAAAAAAATGCTTTCAAAAAAGTTTCTTCTCACTCAAAACGAATCGAAATTAAAGTATCATTAACAGATAGATATACAGTGTGTTATAAATTTGAATTTAAATTTTTCGGTAACTCCCGATCGTGAATTTATTGTTCAAAAAAAGTTGAATAAAACCCGGGGATATAGTTGGAAGTAATTAAAAATTATTGCATAAATTTGTTCGACTTTTTGGTAACCGCCAATTTAAAAAGTCCTGACAAATTTGATATTGTAACTATTAAACAAATAAAGCCAAATAGTTTAATGAACGAAATTACACAACAGGAATATGAACCTCCTTTAGGTAAGGAGTTATCATCAATCGAGGTTGTTTTGGGCACAAACACCCCTGACGATGAACTTTTCAGAAAAACTGAAATACCCAATTCAGATTTTAAAATTATTAACCCCGTGACAGCAGATTTCAGAAAGAAATTCTTCCCCCAGGCAAGCGACAAACAGTGGAACAGCTGGAGGTGGCAAATTCAAAACAGTTATTCAAATTTCAAAAAACTCTCCGAAATACTCAACACTGAAAGTATTGGTGATTTGGATTTTTTAATGAAATCGAGGAAATTGCCGCTTCGGATAACTCCTTACTATGCCAGCCTTTTGTACGGAAAACCTATTGATTACCCATTAAGTAAGTCGGTTGTTCCCAGCAAACTGGAATTGGTAGAGTCTCCGGGCGAAGAAAACGATCCCCTGCACGAAGAGACGATGTGCCCTGTTTTAAATGTGGTACACCGCTATCCCGACAGGGTTTTGATGTTATCTACCGGGTTTTGTTCGGTTTATTGCAGGTATTGTACACGTACTCACATGGTTGCAAAAGATAAAAAACATTACGGGGTAAAAGCCTGGGAAAAATCGTTTGAATATATTCGTAACAATCCACAGATTAGGGATGTAATTATTTCAGGGGGCGATCCATTGACATTGCCCGATAAACATCTCGAATTTTTACTTTCATCGCTTAGGGCAATTCCGCATATCGAAATAATTCGGATTGGCTCGAAAGTGCCTGTTGTAATGCCGCAAAGGATAACAACCACGTTCACAAAAATGTTAAAAAGGTTTCACCCCCTTTTTATGAGCATTCATTTTACCCACCCCGATGAAATAACCCCGGAAGTGGCCGAAGCCTGCAGCCGTATTTCCGACGCCGGTATTGTGCTCGGAAGCCAGACTGTTTTGCTAAAGGGGGTGAATGACAGTGTGGGAACCATGAAAGAGCTTATGCATAATTTGTTAAAATTAAGGGTACGGCCATACTACCTCTACCAGTGCGATCCAATTCCGGGATCGTCACACTTCAGGACACCGGTTACAAAAGGCCTCGAAATTATTGAAGGCCTGCGCGGTCACACAAGCGGTTATGCAATTCCGCACTATGTAATCGATGCCCCCGGCGGAGGTGGAAAAGTACCACTAATCCCCGAATATTACCAGGGGCGCGATGGCAATAGTGTGGTACTTAAAAACTTCGAAGGAAAAACATTTACCTATTACGATCCGGTTTAATGGCACTGTTCAAAATCAGGAAAATAACCGATACTTACCTTCCGTCGGATGCTCCGGCAATAAGCCGGGTATTCAAAATTCTCCGGCTTAAATCCCCCCCGTTAAAAGAAGAAAAGATCAATGAAATAGTAAATCCCGGTGACGACTGTCCGCCTTACCTCGTTTTCAACGATTTGGAAAATAACACCGACCTCCATCCAACCCGGGCAAAAAAAATAGTAAGGGCTATTTTCGAAAGAAAATACCCCGCAAACTGCCCCGAAGAAACTTTTTTGAAGGGTATTTATCAACAAGAATTTTAAAGAAAAAATGAATATCGGTTTTACTTACGACCTCCGCACAGATTACCTGAAACAGGGTTTTTCGATGGAAGAAACCGCTGAATTCGACAAGGAAAGCACCATCGAAGGGATTGAACAAGCCATACAAAATGCCGGTCACCAGACCGAAAGGATTGGGAATGCCCAAAGCCTGATGAAACTTTTGCTTGAAGGTAAAAAATGGGATCTGGTTTTCAATATTGCCGAGGGGCTTTATGGCGAAGGACGCGAGTCGCTTGTGCCCGCCTTGCTCGATGCCTGTAAAATACCTTATGTTTTTTCAGGGCCGGTTACCCTTGGAATTTCATTAAACAAGGCTTTTGCCAAGCAAATCGTGAGGGAAAGCGGGGTGAATACTCCGGCTTTTTTTGTGGTTTCCCAAATTTCCGATGTCGGGAACATAAATCTCGGGTTCCCGCTTTTTGCCAAGCCGGTTTCTGAAGGTACCGGAAAGGGAATTGATAATGCTTCGGTAATCAATTCAAAAGAAGAGTTGCAAAAGGTTTGTGGCAATTTGCTTACAAAATTTAATCAGCCCGTACTGGTCGAGGAATTTCTGCCCGGCAGGGAATTTACCGTTGGTGTGTTGGGAAGCGCCGATGAGGCCTACGTTCCGGGCGCAATGGAAATAGTGTACAAAACCGGTATCGAAAAAATATATTCATACAACAACAAGGAAAATTGGGAAGGTATTATTGAATACATCCCTGTTACCGGTGAGTTGCTTGAAGAATGCAAATCGGTTGCACTAAATGCATGGAGGGCGCTGAATTGTCTGGATGGGGGCAGGGTTGATGTTAAAGTCGACAAACGCGGAAAAGTAAGTTTTATTGAAGTAAACCCTTTGGCCGGATTAAACCCCGAAATATCTGATTTACCCATTCTTTGCAAACTGAACGGTATTTCTTACCAGGAGATAATTAATGAAATTCTTAATTCGGCCATAAAAAGACATTTTGGAAGATGAGAAAAAAAATAGTAATCCTTTATAACGAAGTATTTACAGACAATCCCGATGAAGTGGATGTAATAAACCAGCGGGATTTGGTTTGGAAAGCATGTGAAAAAATGGGCTTCGAAGTGGTTTGCCTCACAGTTGGAAACGATTTGATGGGCGATGTCAAAAAGGTAAAGAATGAAAATCCGGATGTTGTTTTTAATCTTGTTGAAGCAACATGGGGGATAGGCGAGTTAGTTTATTTTGCCCCGGCCCTTATAAATACATTTAAACTGCCTTACACAGGGGTACCGCTCGATGCGCTGTTTGTCACTTCTAACAAGGTTCTGGCAAAAAAAATGATGCGTCTAAATAATCTGCCAACTGCCGATTTTTTTGACATTGGCGGGCTCGATAAACTGGATCCCCGTAAAACTTATATAGCCAAGCCCATTTGGGAAGAAGCTTCGGTTGGAATTACGGAAGATTTAATATTCAACACCTCCGAAAAAAGTAAATTCGAAAAAATAAAACAACTTCCTCATTCTCACTATTTTGTTGAGGAGTTTATTGATGGGCGCGAATTTAACGTCAGTATTTTAGGCGGCAAAAACGGCCCCGAGGTTTTACCTGTACCCGAAATAGTTTTTTCGTCGTATTTCAGCGACAAACCTAAAATTGTGGGTTACAAAGCCAAATGGGACGAAACCAGCGAGGAATACAAACACACCAACCGGGCATTTGGCACAATTGAAGATAAACCTGAATTAAAAAAAAGGCTGGCAGAAATATGCCGGCTTTCGTGGAAGGCATTTAACCTGAAAGGGTATGTCCGTATAGATTTCAGGGTGGATAAAAGCGACAATATTTATATTCTCGAAATCAATGGAAACCCGTGTATTGCACCCGACAGCGGCTTTGTGGCAGCAATTGAAAAAGCAGGTTACAACGTGGAAATCATGGTTAAACGTATTGTTGAGGATTTAAATTGAATGGGATGAAATTCAGACATGAATTAAAGGAAAGCGATAAAGTTTCGATTGTGGAAATATTGAGGTCGACAGGTTTTTTTTACGATTACGAAATTGACGTAGCCGTCGAACTGGCCGTTGAAAACCTCGATAAGGGCGAAGAAAAAAGCGGGTACATTTTTATAATGGCCGACATTGACGGGAACTCTGTGGCTTTCGCCTGTTATGGAAAAACGCCCTGCACAGCCCATAGTTTCGATTTATACTGGATTGCGGTTCACGAAAATCTGAAAGGGAAGGGGATTGGCAGGCTTTTACTTAGCCTTGTGGAAAAAGAGATAGCGGAACTCGGCGGAAAAAATATTTGGGTCGAAACTTCGTCGAGGCCTTTGTACGAACCAACCCGGATGTTTTATATCAAAACCGGTTACAAACTGGTTTCCGAATTACCCGATTTTTATGGCGAAAACGACAATAAAAATATTTTCCTGAAAAAGGTGTGATCAATACTCCCTCAATCCTTTTTCGATATATTCCATTTGCCATATTTTAAAAAGCAGTTCATCGGTTGGGATTTCCAGAGGTTGAGAGTTTAACAATTCATCGATGCCTGCTTTCGATTCTTCATCGAAAGCAATCTTATCAAGGGCCGTTTCTTTTTTAATCTGGTAAGTCTTGAATTTTAGGGGAAGTTCTTCGGTTTTTACCGAAGGGGTTTCCTTATCGGAAATTACAATTGCCTTATAACCAATTTCATTCCCCGAATACTCCCTGACAAATCCCTTTTCGGTGATAAATTCGCCTGTGCCAGCCAGTGCCCGGGCAACCTGGTTTCTGAAACCGGCTTTCTGAAAGCGGTTTTTAAAGAAAAACGAACAGTAATTAATGCCGATTTCAAGTTTATTCTCTTTGGCGTGGTTTACAATTTCGAGTGCGGCCAGCTCCGATTCAAGTACAATTGGTTGTTCGGCATGTATGTAAGTGTAATTGCGTTTTACCAGTTTTGGGGCATTGTGTTTTGTCAACCTCAGTTGGTGAAGGTTCAGGTTGGTTACCCCGGCGTCAATCATTGCGGGCAATAACTTTTTAATTTTCTCTTTTTCCTCCGGCACCGCAGGAATTTCGACGGTGATATTTGGAATAATCCCTTTGGCAAAAGCAATCCGGTTTAATTTGAAATTGGTTGCTCCAATGTCAAACCGCACCTCGTTTAACCCGGCTGCAGCAAGTCTTCTGAATTTATCTTCATCTGCAAGGATACCGTTTGTATACATCCAGATGTAAATGTCGGGAGAACAATTTTTTCTGATTGACCCGAGGTACTGAAGTGTTCTGTCGAAGTAAAGCAAAGGTTCGCCTCCGCTAAAACTCACCCCCTTAAAGTTGAACTGATTGATATATTCCGAGTAGGCTTCAGGAGTTTCGAACTGAAGGTTTTGCGAAGTGGGGACACCATCGGTGTTCTGAGGTGCAGGACAATAAAAACAATTAGCGTTGCATTTCCCGGTAATAAACAGGCAACTCCAGGTTCCTTCTCCACATTTCCGGCAGCCATCCGAAATCTGTTTGTAATAAGGTTTTGTTTCTTTGAATAGCCACGATTTATTCAGCTTGCCGGTTAGCTTGTCACGTTTTTTCTGTGCTTCAACAGCTCGCGAAATATTGAGCCATGTAATTTCGGGGTAAGCAGAAAAATCGGTTTTGTTTTTATTGACCAGTTTATTCAGGTAATTTATAAATGGTTCCATTTATGGAAAGGTTTAAAAATAAACTAAAAAAGTGTCCGAAAATAGTAAAATTGTAATTCGAATGTTCAGTTTGTAATTCGCAATACTTATTGGTCGTAAAAAAAAAGGGGGTGGTTAAAAATAAACACCCCCCCCCAATGCAAAGTTTCTAATGATTTTCCTTCGTTTGCCTTATTAATAATACTTCTTAAAATCAAAGCCCCTTATTAAATTAAATCCCAAAAATAAGTTACCTTTTGCCCAGTTGCCCGATGCATTGGTAATTATTGCCTGGTTGTACATTTGCTGGGTATTCGAAACAATTAACTGGAACAAATGCCCGCTGGTTTTAATATCGACGCTTACCGACAGGGGATTCTTATAACTTAATTCGTTTTCGAAACGGTACAGATACTCAATATTGGCAGATACCTTTTTTGAAAGTTTCACTGAACCGCCTGCACCCAAAGTGAAGAACGAGAATTTATCTGCCTTTTCCAACACATAGCCGGTATATATAAACCCGGGTGACAGTTGGAGACCTACCGATTCGAAACTTTTTGACAGATGCACCTGAATATCACCTGAAGCTTTGTCCGAAAAGTTATCGTACATTTCAGGGACAACATCCCTGATTGTCGGTACTGATCCTGCGACAGAAGCAACAACCGATACCGGAAAATCGGCAGTTTGGTTGAAAAGCCTGTATTTCAGAAATGTATCGTAGGTTTTCATAAAACCGCTCCGGCCAATTCCTGCCATAAAATTATCGGTAAATCCATATTCCAAAGCCATCCGCATGGAGGCCATATCAAGCCCGAAAAATTGGTATATCCCTTCGCTGACATCGCCAAACCGGTGCTGTACTAAATATTGCAACTCGTTTCTTTTTGCCAGGTTGGTCGAATGCAGATTTATAAACCGGGTACCCAGAAATATGTTTTTTACTGGTTCCGGTTCTTCAGCTTTCAGTCCAAAAAATAAAATTATGGCCAAAATTGATAATGAAATTCTCTTCATTGCAACTTAATTTTACTGTTTCAGGAGTTTTAACATTTGTTGTTTGTAATTTGTTCTCAATTTGATAAAATAAATACCGGGTGTTAAATCCCAGATATCCACCTGGACAATGTTGATATTTTGTAATTCGACCTGGTGTTTTAATTTACCCGGAATATCAAAAAGAGAAACATGGATTTATGATCCCGGAAAACTGTCAAATTCGGTTGTCACTTGGTTGGTAGCCGGATTAGGATACAACCGTACAACGGAATTATCAAAACCGGCGATATTGGTTGTTACCCATTTAATGTCGGTGAAACTTGTGTTATAAGCTATTACAGCAGCAATAATTATACTGACAATTTTGTCAATGGTCCCCATGTTCTTTTTCATCTGTAATTAATTTGTTTTTTAAGGCCGGATGGAACTCGCATGATGAACAATCATCCGTGTTTGTGATCAACGAATCATGCCCGTTTCATAATTATAAAAATTAGTTAATAAATAAATTATTGAAATAGGCATTTTGTCAATAACGTAAAAATGAGTAAATTCAAGCCATTCAATAATTAGAGTATGGAGCAACAATTTCAAAGCCTAACGATTTTTGATTTTCAGGCCAGGTTTCCTGATGATCGCGCCTGTATGCAGTATTTGTCAGAACTTAAATGGGCCGATGGCTATCTCTGCCCCAAATGTGGGAACACCAAATATTGTGCAGGGGACAAGGAATTTAGTCGTCAATGTACCAAATGTCGCCACATTAGTT
>JBBINB010000016.1:0-50761 GCA_037444065.1 Draconibacterium sp. | reverse complement strand
AATTATAACAACAATGGCTACTATTATCATTATAATTGTTAAACAACCTGAGCTTAGGGTATCTAAAAATCCATCCCCTTTATCCCTGAAGATGAGCCCAATAATAAAGGCAATTATGAGTATTCCGATTAAAAATCCCATATTGAAATCTATTCTAAAATATTATGCCCAGAAAGAAAAACACATTGCCGGGAACAATACCAAGTCCCATAATTATAATTCCACATCAGTGTTTTAGCAATTGCAGGATCAATTTGTTTTGCAACTTCCATTTCGAATAAAACCGATGAATAACTTTTTATATCTATCGATTGAGCGCCTGATACAAAACCTACTTGTTTATTAAAACTACGTCCACAATAAGAACATGTAGCAATAGAAGAAGAAGTCACGTCAACACTGGAAAGCCAAATCTGATAACCTTCAACCATTTGTTTTTTAATATCTAATTCTTCATTTTTATTAATATCATCTCCTCTGACATAAACAAAATGAAGTCGATTAAAATAATCAGGCTTAAATAATTTATCAGCATAATAATCAAATACTTCACGAGCTAAATCTGTTTTAAATTTTTGCTTTCTCAAAGAAGGGGATAATTTGTCTATAACATATTCTACAAATTTTTCTGATTTTTTTAAACCTTCAGTCCACGGTTTTTCGTCGAATGTAAGTTTATAATCTAATGTATCATTCTTGTAAAACATTATTTCTTTAATCGACCTGTTGGTTAACGCAGAATCTGTCTCTTTACTTTCCCCGAAATACTCATATTTTATACTAATTGAGTCGGTAGTATTTTGATTGTGTTTATAAAAAATTTCTTTTTCCAGTTCGCCGTCAGGACTGTAATATTCTTTGCCATTTATTTTTAATTCATTTTGATTATCATCATAAAATTCCCGGCAACCAACATATAATTGTGGCAGAGTGTTCATATCACACAAAATTCCCTCAGTTTTAAAACTTCCGTTAGAAATTAATACATCATTGCTATTAAATTCTCTAAAGAATCCCAAGGGACGACCATCTTTATATTCAGACAAAATGTATGATTTATAATTAACTTCATCTTTAGTTTTCACTCCGGTAGAGTCAAGGTAGTCAACCCACCGACCAACTCGATAACCTTTCTTGTTGACTTCATTCTTAGCCTGTTCTTTTGTATCAAAAGGCTTTAAACATCCTCCAAATAAAAATATCATTAATAGAAAAATTATACTGTTTCTCATATTATTATGACGTTAAAGTAATTTACAAATCATTTCTTATCGATTATAATAAATGAATCACCCATACTAAGGTTAGCCATATCTAATAACCAAGTTCCATTTTCCAGACATATTAATTCAGAAGGAATTATATAATCGTTTCTTTTTACATATATTAAGTATTTATTCTCTGTAATTTTATATTTTCCTATAATTTTAACATTACTACTAACACCGTATTTACTGCATCTTGAAGAGATTTCATTCTGAATTACTTCATCTGTTGGTATTAATTCTAAAAATCCTACTTTAATAGTGTCTTTATTTACTACGAGATTAGCCGGTTGAATGCTTTGGTTCTTCTCACCTGAATTACAAGAGTAAATGATAAGCATTCCGTTAAATAAAATCAATAAATAAATTCTTTTCATGTGAATATCAATTTTTAATTTTTATTAAAAAATCTAATATTTTGTAGTTTAGGAAATCATAATGACAACAATACCTCTTTTTCAGATTTTTAATTAATAATTTGGCGGCGTTAATTCATATTGATAACCGATGAATATACTTTAGAGCATCGATCATACGCCTCATCAAATAAATCTACTAAAGTTTCCACCTCTTGTTTCGATAAATCTTTTGAGGTTGCTATAATATTTACCCATGACCTCATAGGCCCACTGTAATTATTACTATATCCATATTCCTTGTAATTCCCGTATTTTTCTAAGATTGAAATAGCCCTTGAACTTCTATTGTCAAAGTTTTTAAAAGTCCTTATTCCATTTAGTTCTTTTGTAAATGTGGCTTCCCATCCACAAATCCAATCTAAAAAGGATTGATATGAAGAGCATTTTTTTAGTTCTGAGATTGTTCCATTGCCTTTTGCTTTGCATGGATTATTATTTGTCAAAGTTGAATTAGAATTTTCAGGTTTAAAAACACCAGCCACAAATAATCCTTCAGCTTCCTTTTGACCATTTTTCTTATATGATGTTCCCGAACCATTGGGTTGACCATTAGCAAAATAACCTTCATATTCCTTTTTCCCATTTTCATAATACATAATGCCTTGACCATTAGGCTTATCATCTGTCAAATAGCCTTCGTAATATAATTTTCCATTCTTATACCATTTAGCATAGCCATTTAATTTCCAGTTTTTAACCTCTCCTTCGCTTTCAATCTTCCCGTCCTGAGAATATGCCGTCCCTTTGCCTTCAGGTTGACCATTTTTAAATTCCCCCACATACGATTTTTTCCCATTCAAATAGAATGTCCCATTCCCGTCATATCTGCCGTCCTTCCAATAACCCTCATATTCTATTGTGGAGTCTGGTTTGAACAAAGTTCCAAATCCGTTGGCTTTTCCATTCAAAAAATGCCCATCTAATTTATAACCTGCTAATTCTCCTTTTCTTGGTGTTAATTTACCCTTGCCGGAATATTCTCCCTTTTTCCATTCCCCGTCATAAATTTTTTTCCCTTTTTCATCATAGAAAATACCGTATGTAAGATTATCCTCATTCCAGGTTCCATCATATTTCCAGCCATTTGGGGATATTAGTATTCCTTTTCCATGTTTAATCCGCTTATCGTCAATTGTAGTTTTAAAATCACCTTTATACATTACTCCATCTTTAATTTCAAAAGTTCCTGTTTCGATCATTGAAGCAATTGCCTTTTTAGTTTCGGCCTGATATTTTGAGTTTGGATATTTGTTATTGAAGCTTCTGTAAGCAACCAAAGTGTTGAGTTTCTTTGCCCCTTCATAAGCAGAATCTATTTCCTTAAAATCATTAATCGCATTTTTGGCCTTCTCAATAAATTTTGAATTTGGATGGGATGAAATAAACTGTTGTATTCCTTCAATATTATATTTCAAAATTTCAATTTGAAGTTCGAGTGAATCAATTTGTGTTTGAGCATTTTCCAAATATTTTGAGTTGCTGTTCTTTTTTACAAAATCAGTAAGTGTCGCAATATTTTGACTCAATGAGGCTCTTTTAAATTCAAGCGAATCAATTTTAGCAAGTACCTGCTTTTTATAATTTGACTCAGGATATTTGCTGTTATAATCATAAAAATCGGATATCCGGTCACCATCTTTTATTTTGTTATATTCTTCATCCAGAAATGACTGCGAATATTTCATATCAACAAACAAGTTTTTAGAAGTAGGCTGAATTTTGTAAAAATCACTTCTAAAAGGATCAATTAATAATGGGATACCAAATGTGAACAGGGAGAGTCCTATATCCATTATTAAAGCTCCGCCTCTAACTGTTTTCTTTACTTTTAAACTTTGTGTATCGTAATTTGGTTTTTCAATGCTGATTGTCAAATACTTTTTGGTAAGCTTTGGTAACTCAATCTTTGCTGTATTATCGGTAGATTTTATCCCTTTGGTATAATAACCGTAACTTTTATTTTCAAGAGGAAATTGAACAGTGTAATCATTAATATTTGATTCAACAATTATACTGTTATTGCTGCTTCTTTTAGAGCCATAAAATAAAGATGAACAAGAGTTAAATAAGAATATCACCAATAACAAAACAACATATCTTGAATTATAAACTGGATTTAACTTCTTCATAATAATTGGTTTGTTTGAAATAATTGATTTTGTTGGGTAAACTTAATTATTCAACTGAAACCATATTTACACATTTTCTTATCGTAGTATTTTAACCAATAAACGTGGTTGTCTGGGTTAAAAAAGTTTTTGGGTAAAGAATAGGTGAACCGCGAATAAAAATCGATTTATTGAATAGTTTTTTAATTGGTTTGAGGAATGCTTAGCTCAACTTTTGTCCCTGCCGGATTTCCATCTTCAAACAAATCGGTAATCTCTATCCTAAATTTATCAGTTTTGTTCTTTTGGTTTAGAAGGTCTAACCTTTTAACGATTAACGAGAGCCCAATACTTTTCTGGTTTTGGTTTTTTGAAGCTGAAGCTTTTTCCCGGCCAATCCCGTTATCTGTAACTGTTACTATAAGGCAATCGCCTGAATTTGTGAAATCAACACTGATTTTTCCCTTGTATTTCAATGGGCGCACTCCATGTTTTATGGCGTTCTCAATTAAAGGTTGGATTAACATGGGAGGTATCCTGAATTTATCCAAATCATCGATTTGGTTTATAATCTTAATATCAAGCAGTTTCTTAAACCTCATTTTTTCAACATTGATATATTTTTTCAGGAATTCAATTTCAATGGCCAGTGGGATATACTCTTCTGATATGTTTTCAAGATTCATCCTGATTATGCCGCCTAAAGTCCCCAGATAGTTTAGTGCATCTTCTGTATTGTTCGAAAGGATAAAATTTTGTATTGAATTTAAAGAGTTAAAGATAAAATGAGGGTTCATTTGCGATTGCAGCGATTTAATGTGTAAATCGTTAAGTTCAGCATTTATCCGGTTCCGTTCATCCTGCTGTCGCTTTTGTTTAGTAAAATATCCCTTCAATAACAAATAGGTAATCCCCGCAACAATCAAGGTAAAAAATGCAATAAACCAGTGATTCAACCAAAATGGTTGATTTATAATGAATTGTATGTCCCTCTGATAGTTAACTGATGTTTCAATATCCTTTGCTTCGCAGGTAATTTTGTAATTGTCCGGTTTTAACGATTGTAAAGAAATGATGTTCCCCTTTTCCCAAACGCCTTCGTTCACTCTATAACGATATTCGATATTTTTCGAAGTTGGCATTTTAAAAGCCGAGAATATCATCCTGATGTTTTCGGTTGAGCTTTTCAGATTAATGGTATTGAAATCATCAAAAAGGTAGTTCTGCCCATCAACCAGAATCTCCTGAAATTTCAAATCAAGCAAAGGCTGTACCGGGGTTTTACTGTTTATTCTGATAATTTTACCGGCAGTATGTACATACATATTCCCTTCAGTATCAGTAACCGGCGATTCTGCCGAAATAAAATTATACCCGTTGAACTGATTATAAAACGAAACCGAATCAATTCGTTCTTTTTCCAACTGCCCTGTCGGAATTTTATTGAGCCCTTTATTTGTTCCGATATAAAGAAAGTTTTTGTTGAATTTCAGCCATTTATAACTATCACCAACGATATAACTGTTATGCTCATTAAATTCACGGATTACATATAAACTGTCATCCAATTCAAGTTTAAAAAGGTTTCTGGTTGAATTTATACACCAGAGATTTCCTTCGTTGTCGGTTTCAATATCTGTCAGGTTGTCGCCAATTGGAGAATTTTTGGAGTTCAGATTAAAAACCTGATTGCCCCTGATTGCAAAAATTCCATCGAATGACGAGGCAAAGTACACTACATCCCGTGCTTTCAAAACCTTGAAAATGCTTCTGACTTTATATCTGCTTTTGGGTTCAAAATAGTTATTGTAAAAAGGGTCGGTGCCATTTTCAGAATACCGGAGCGAGTCATATCCCGGGATCCATAATGAGCGTCCGTAATTGTCGTTTTTAATAAAATGGCCATCAATAACTGGCAAGAAATTTTTAAAGTCGGGGAATGATATTGTCCCTAAAGAAGTGGTTAAGTACAGTTGATTGTCTTCTTTGGCAAAGTTCAAAGGAATTACAGTTTCGTTGAAATCCATGATCTGTAATTTCCAATTTTTGTTAACTACTTTCTTCAGTTTAGCCTTGTTAAAATACTCAGTCAATTTTTTGTGGGCAATCCGGTCCAGGTCGCTGTATTTAAGATATGGTTTCAATTCAGAATTATAAAGCAACCACACATCTTTGTCGGTTAAAACAAAAATTGAATCATTTACGGTTTCGATATCCTTTATTACTGAATCGTCGCCCTTTTCGTAAAATTCAAAAGGAGATGAATTGTCAATATAGGCGAGTCCAATATTTGAACAAACCCATGTTGAATTAGAATTTTTATTATGTACAAGGTTGTTGATTGTTACGCCATCAAATTTGTAGGGGCTTTCAAGTATTTGTTTTTTGGTTAAATCAAATATTTTTAGTCCTGCCATAAACCGGTTTTGTCCGATTCCTCCAAGGGCAATAAAATTATTTCCAAATGACGAAAGCGACCAGGTAGAAATTTGAAAATAAGTTTGATATAATGAATCGGTTTTTTCAATGTTTTTGGAGTACCTATAAATTGTACTATTAAGGTTAAAATAAACATCATCGTCAATTATATCGCATCCGGTGCCTTGTCCGCCGCCGACAATTTTTCTGACTTTCGATTCTGAAAAATTTGTAGTGTCAACATCAATCCGGTACAACCCGCCATTCGCGTAGGTATTATGCACTGTAAAAAATATCGTCCCATCATTTTCCTTAATGCACAAGATTGATGACTTCTCTTTTGGAGCATTGGGATAAGATATCAAATACAACGTTGTGTCTTTTAATCCGTATATCCCGAAATCGGTTCCAACGAAAAGAACCTGGTGTTTTTGACTGAAATACAATTTTCTGAAGGTATCGTCCTTGTTTGCTTTCACATGTAAAATCTTTTTAATCCGGTCATTTTCTATAATTACCAATCCCTTGGTATAACAGGCTGCATAAATCCTGTCCTTTTCATCATGTTCAACTGCCCAGACCCATTTTCCCGGCATTCCTTCCTTTATACCAAAATTGGTAAATTTTTCACCATCGTATTTTGATAATCCATTGCTTGTGGCTATCCAAAGAAACCCTTTGTTGTCGCGGGTAATATCCCTGACATCATTGTTCGCCAATCCATTTTCTTCAGTGAGTAAAATGTATGGTTTTTCCTGAGTAAATAAGAATAATGGTAAAAGAACCAGCAACCATGAAAGTAATATGATTTTAACCACTTTCATTTAAGAAGCATTTGCCTGATTTCTTTAGTAAAATTGGGAGTAGTCCTTACCGAGACAGGGATTTTATCTCCATTCTTTAAAACCACAAAACTTTCATTTGCCCGTACAAATTTTTTGATGTGATGAATATTAACCAGATACGTTTTGTGAGTGCGGATAAATTGATTTGCCGGAAGTTGTTGCTGAAGTTGTTTTAATGATTTTGAAACAACAATTTCCTTTTTTGTGTTGGTTATTATAACCGAATACGACTGGTTTGCCAAACAGTAGATAATATTATTGGTGTTTTCAACAATAAATCCATCTTCAACATCAAGAATCACATTTACACCTTCGTTTCCTGAATTATTGATAAAGTTTATTTTTTCAATTAACTCTTCCTGTTGTCGCTCTTTTTCAATTTGCTTTGTAACCTTTTTAATGGTTTCCTTGAGTTCTATAATATTGATTGGTTTCAGAAGATAATCTGAAGCCGATTTTTTTAAAGCCTCAATGGCATATTGGTCATAAGCAGTAACAAATACTATTTTGAATTCAGGTTCGGGAATTGAATCATAAATTGATAGCCCATTTTTACCGGGCAAATCTATATCAAGGAAAACAATGTCCGGTTTATTTTTTTTAATACATTCCAATCCCGAATCAAGATCATGGGAGTTGCCTACAATACGGATTTTAACCGATGAAAAGTTTTGCAGGAACTTTGTCAGTACATCTATGGCATCAGGTTCATCATCTATTATAACAACACGAAACATTTCCTTTTTTTCCATAAAGTTCAGGTATTTACAAGTTATTCGTAAATGGACTTTTTTAACGTTTCTGTTTGGCTCATATCCGTTAATTACAATGGAATCTAATTCTAAATCTAAAAGTAATCGTTGAAGTTGATTTTTAATCTTCCGGCAGATAAAATATTTACTGTTTCAACGGTTATCCTTAAAAAAGCAACGGTAAAAAAGAGGTTTCTTATTCCATGTTGAAATTAAATAGCTTCGAAGTGGTAATACTGCACCTAAATTATGATTGCCAATTATTAAAATAACCAGCGAATTAATAATTTGGACTTCAAACACATAGAATATAATCCTGACAAATTGTTTCTGTCAGGATTTATTTTGAAAGCCTTTTCTGAAATATAATATTTTGGTCATTCGGATCTTTTGCGGATAGGATGTTAATATTCCATTCCACTTATATCGCCTATCAAATATTTACGCTTAATTTTTCCAATCCTTAAAAATTTGTATTGAGTCGTAAATAGAAAAACCTGGCATAAATGAAAAAAGAGCTACAACATTAATTTTTGTAACTCTTTCTGTCTCAATTTGTGGAGAATATCGGCCCCGATACTTCGGGGGAACCGGTGACCTTTTGACATGTAAGCATTTTTGAAAAAATATTTGAACAGGTTTAGTCACAAATGTTGGCAGTTTTTGTGACACTTCTGTCGTAAATATTTACTATATTTGCGACAATAAAATACAACATTAATGCAGTTAACAATTGAAAATAAGATTATTACAAAAATAAAAAAAGCGGGACGGGGTACGCTGTTTTTTACCGATGATTTTATTGCTTTTGGGAACTCGGGAGCAGTGAATAAAGCATTGGAAAGGTTAGGGGCTAAAGATGAAATAAAAAGAGTAGCCAGAGGAATTTATACCAGGCCCAAAGTAAGTAGTTTAATTGGCGAAGTATTGCCAACAGCCGAAAACATTGCAAAAGCCATTGCCAAAAGAGACAAGGCAAGAATTGTCCCAACGGGCAGTTATGCATTAAATGCAATTGGTTTGTCAACGCAGGTTCCAATGAATGTGGTTTACCTTACCGATGGAGCCGCCAGAAAAATTAAACTGAACAAAAGAACGGTTACTTTTAAAAAAACCACACCGAAAAACCTGGCAACCATTGGCGAAATAAGTACCCTTGTTATTCAGGCATTAAAAGAAAAAGGAAAAGACAAAGTACAGGAATGGGAGGAAAATAAAATTATTGAACTGCTGAAAAAAGAGGAAAAAACCAGGTTGCAACACGATTTACGAATGGCGCCAGAGTGGATAAGAATTATAATGAGAAAGGCGCTTTGATATGGCAGCAATAGATTTTTATAAACTCACTCCTGAAGAAAAAAACACCATTTTTGAAGCCATCGGCAATGAAATGGGCATTCCTGCATTGGCAGTTGAAAAAGACTGGTGGGTAGTACAAACACTCGAATTAATTCTGAAACAGGAAGCAGCACCGCATATCGTATTTAAGGGTGGCACTTCGTTAAGCAAAGCATGGAATATAATTAAACGTTTTTCGGAAGATATTGACCTCGCACTCGATAAACATTTTCTGGAAATTGAAGAATGCACTACGGTAAAGCAGGTAAAAACGTTAAGGGCGGTTACCCGAAAATATATTTATAACAAATTTATCCCTGCGTTGCAGGAGTTGTTTATCAGTGCTGGCCATACCGATGTGAAAGTAGAGTTGTACGAAGAAGAAGGTGAATATCTGGAGCCTGTTCAGATTTTGGTGAGATACGAATCATGTACACCGCCATCGTCATATACAAAACCAGAAGTGAAGATAGAGATTGGAAGCCGCTCCCTACGTGAACCTTTTACAAATCGGGAGTTTTCATCGTTGGTTGGCGAACATTATTCGGGTAAACCTTTTGCCGATACCCCGATTACTATACCCAGTGTAAATCCCGAACGTACTTTTCTTGAAAAATTATTCCTGCTACACGAAGAATTTCAAAAGCCAGAAGCGGAAATTCAGATTAACCGTTTAAGCCGACATTGATATGATATTGAGATGCTTATGCGAACCGAGTTTGCTGATATTGCCCTGGCAAATAACGAACTTTATTATGAAATAATCGAACACAGGAGCATCTACACAAAAATAAGTGGTATTGATTACGCTCAGCATCAGCCCAAATCAATCAATATGGTTCCACCCGATGCTGTTATGGTCAATTGGGGAAAGGACTACCAACGAATGCAATTAGAAATGATTTATGGCGATTCGTTGCCATTTGAACAGCTCATTCAACGAATTAAAGAATTAAAATACAGAATTAACAACATAGATTGGTAAATTTTTAATTGTCAATATTATACAATGAAAGAGAATGTGATAAAAAATAAGAGTTTTGATTTTGCCGTACGAGTTCTAAGGTTGATAAAAGTGTTATGGCAAAACAGATGGCTCTAAATGGCTTTCGGATTTTTCCTGATAACAATAAAAAAGGCACTATAGAAAGGCACTCCTCTAATAAAAAAGGAGTTACATCTTTGTAACTCCCTGATTTTTAAGTGGAGAATATGGGAATCGAACCCATGACCTTTTGACTGCCAGTCAAACGCTCTAGCCAACTGAGCTAATCCCCCGTTTGAGCGTGCAAATATAGAAAATTATTTTTTGAAGGGAATTACTGCTTATGAAAAATTAATACCATCAGTTTGATTGTATTCCAATTAAATTCCCAAACAGTGCAATTTTGTCAATCCAAAAATTCAATGCATTTAAAATTTCTCAGTTTTCTTTTATAGAATCAATTTTTGGTAAAGTTTTTGCTGTTAATATTACAGCAAATTTGCAAATAGTTCCTTCACAATTGAATCGCTTTTAACATTGCATTTTTCGGGGAAAACAGGAAAATAAAACAGGCAAATTGTTTAATTACAGCACTTTTTCATAATTATAAACCTGATCTGAAAAGAATGTAAAAGTGATAAAATGAGGCTCTGATTTCAGTTAAACCTGAATTGTAACAGAAATTTTAAATCGGGGTAATATTGATTTGAAATTGATAATTAATTTTTATCTTTAGACCCCATTTATTAGGGTAAAAATCGAATATAAACTAAATAGAATAACAAAAATGGAATTAAAAAAATCACCAAAAGCAGATCTGGAGCTCAAGAAGAATCTATTGTTCATGATTGCTCTTGTAATTTCGTTGGGCATTATGCTTGTTGCTTTTGAATGGACAGCTAAGCCCGAAAAAACTGATTCGCTGGGTGTGTTGAACGCCGCTGATGTTGAGGATGAAATTATTCCGATTACGCGTGAGCCGGAAATAAAACCGCCGCCACCGCCGCCACCACCAAAAGTTATCGAAGTTTTAAACATTGTTGATAATGATGTTAAAATTGATGATGAACTTAAAATTGATGATAGCGAGGCCGATGATAAAACCCTAATTCATGTTGCACCTGTTATTTCTGCGCCTAAAGCAGAAGAGGAAGAGGAAGCAGCTCAGGTTTTCTTTATTGTTGAAGACATGCCCGAGTTCCCCGGTGGCGAAATGGCGTTGCGCACTTATATTGCCAATGCGATTAAATACCCGGTAATTGCTCAGGAGAACGGTATCCAGGGTAAAGTTTACGTAACATTTGTTGTTAGTAAAGACGGCTCGGTTAGAGATGCTACAATTGCCAGGGGAGTTGACCCGTCGCTCGACAAAGAGGCTTTGCGCGTAGTAGGGACACTGCCGAAATGGAAACCGGGAAAACAGCGCGGTAAACCTGTTAATGTGTCGTATACAGTGCCTATTAACTTCGTTTTGCAATAAGAAATAAAAAAAATCTATTTTTGCACTCCCGGTCCAGTTATGAGCCGGGAGTTTTTTATTTTACATAACAGAAAAATGATTGAAACCGCACCGATTACCGAAAAGGCTGTTCTTGTTGGATTGATTGGCAGTTCACAGGATGAAAAACAAGCATTGGAATATCTGGACGAACTTGAATTCCTTACCGATACAGCCGGTGCCATAGTGTTAAAAAAGTTTACCCAAAAACTCGATGTGCCCAATACGGCAACATTTGTTGGCACAGGTAAACTGGAGGAAATTAGCACTTATGTAAAAATGTTGGAAGCCGACACGGTTATTTTCGACGATGAACTTACACCAACTCAACTCCGGAATATTGAGAAAGCGCTGGAATGCAAAGTATTGGACAGGACAAACCTGATTCTGGATATTTTTGCCAAACGGGCGAAAACAGCTCATGCAAAAACCCAGGTAGAACTGGCGCAATACCAATACCTGTTGCCCCGGCTAACGCGAATGTGGACACACCTCGAACGACAGCAGGGAGGTATCGGGATGCGTGGTCCCGGTGAAACCCAAATCGAAACCGACCGCCGGATTATTCTTGATAAAATTGCCCTATTAAAGGAAAAGTTGAAAAAGATTGACATGCAAAAGTCGATTCAACGCAAAAACCGGGGGAAACTGGTACGCGTTGCTTTGGTAGGTTATACCAATGTGGGCAAATCGACCATTATGAATATGCTGGCCAAATCGGATGTTTTTGCCGAAAACAAACTGTTTGCAACACTCGACACAACGGTGCGGAAGGTGGTTATTGGAAACCTGCCGTTTCTGCTTGCCGATACAGTTGGTTTCATCAGAAAACTGCCGCATAGCCTGGTTGAATCGTTTAAGTCGACACTCGACGAAGTCCGCGAAGCCGACGTTTTGTTGCATATTGTTGACATTGCCCACCCGGGATTTGAAGAGCAAATCGAAACCGTAAATTCAACGCTCGAAGAGTTAAAGGCAGGCGATAAACCAACAATTTATATCTTCAATAAAATCGATGCATTTACCTATATTCAAAAAGATGACGACGATTTGAGTTTAAAAACCAAAGAAAATTCCTCGCTTGAAGAATGGAAAAACTCCTGGATGGCCAAACACAATACCCCATCGCTGTTTATTTCGGCTAAATTCAAAGAAAACCTTGAGGATTTTAAAATCAATATTTACAATATTGTGAAGGAAATTCATTCGCAACGATTTCCTTATAACGATTTCCTTTATAGTTCGGAATGGGAAACCGGAGAGCAGTAAAAGTAGTTTATCACAAGTTGATTATTCCTGTATATTAAAATGGGAAAGTTTTGATAACCCTTCCCTTTATATTTTGTGGGCCCACCTGGTCGCGATAGCTATCGTGAGAACCAGGGACCCCCTGTTCCGATAGCCATCGGAAGAGTCAGATGTCCGTTGAGTTTTTCAGTTTTTCCTGCAATTCAGGATACTTTTTCAGGTTCAAAATATAAGTTCTGCTTTTCATTGCTTTAATCTTACCTTCCATTCGCACGGCATGAGGGAAATCAACAGCTTCGAGAATTAAGATAATATCCCAGTCGTTTGTCCCAGCGGTAAAACGATGTGTGCCATAGCTATGCATATTATGTTTTTGCAATCTGAATTCAATTGCATCATGAGTTACACCAACATAAAACTTATTGAGTTTTTCACTGAAAAGGATGTAACATACAGCAGACATGATAATTACATATACAAAAAAAATGTAAAAAAAATAAAGCACCTGCCACTTTGCAAGTGCTTTAACCACCGAAGTGGGCCCACCTGGGCTTGAACCAGGGACCCCCTGATTATGAGTCAGATGCTCTAACCGACTGAGCTATAGGCCCAAAGAAGTTCAAAGTCGCAAATTCAATGTTCCGGGTTGAAATCTTGAATTATATGCTTCGAAATTCGGAGTGCAAGTTTACAACTTTAAGCGAAAATACACAAATATATTTTCCTAATTTCTTAACAGATTACAGCAAATTATGGCGCCTCCTTAAATATTGTTTGATTTGAATCAATTTCAACTAAATTTGTACCCTGTCAAATAGCAATGTTTGATTATAAAGAAGAGTGGAGAGAGCGGGCTCAACGAAACTCTGGCAACCATCGTTTTAACTTGATAACGGAAAAGGTGCCAACACCCGACCGGAAACGGAATTATAATTTGAACACAATCAATTGAAAATGCAAAAAACAAAAACCTACGAAGAAATTAACCTGAAACTCAAATCAGGAAAGGCGGTTGTGTTAACAGCCGAAGAAGTTTCAAAAATGGCCCTGGAATGTTCGCCCGAAGAGATAGTGGAAAAAGTGGATGTTGTTACAACCGCCACATTTGGGGCCATGTGCTCTTCGGGGGCAATCATAAATTTTGGCCATGCCAGTCCGCCAATACGAATGGAAAAAATCCGTTTAAACGGTGTTCCCTGTTATGGTGGTTTGGCTGCAGTCGACTCGTACATTGGAGCCACCTCGTGCGATCCTGAAAATCCTACATACGGCGGTGCCCATGTAATTCAGGATTTACTCGAAGGGAAAGACGTACTTCTGGAAGCCTGGGGAAAAGGTACCGACTGCTATCCAAGAAAACACATCCGGACAAAAATATACATTAACACCATCAACGAGTTAACGCTTTTTAACCCGCGGAATGCTTATCAAAACTACAATGTGGCTGTAAACACTTCTGCAAGAATGATACACACATACATGGGAACCTTGTTGCCAAACCTGCGAAATGCCACCTATTCCACTTCAGGCGAATTAAGCCCGCTGTTAAACGACCCGGAATTTCGCACAATAGGGCTTGGAACCCGTATTTTTTTGGGAGGAACACAGGGTTTTGTGGTTTGGCCGGGCACCCAGTTTAATACTTCAAAACCAAAAAACGAGCACGGCATTCCGGTTTCAAACTCGGCTACCATTGCGGTTATCGGCAATCTGAAAGAGATGTCGTCAGAATACATTCAGGCAGCCTGTTACGAAAAATACGGAACAAGTTTGTTTGTGGGAATCGGTATTCCTATTCCGGTACTCGATGTCGAAATGGCCAAAAGAGTTTCGATTAGAAACAGCCAAATCGAAACTTCTGTTCTGGATTACGGAACTGTTGGCACGCCTAAACTCGCACAGGTCAACTATGAAGAACTTCGTTCGGGAACAATAAAAATTGCAGGGAAAAAAATAAGGACCGCACCCGTGGCAAGCCTTACAAAAGCGCGTAAAATTGCCGGTGAATTGAAAAACTGGCTTCTTGCCGGTGATTTCGAAATCAGTAAACCAGTGCAAATGTTCCCAAAAAATACATCGTTAAAAGGTTTAAAGGAAACGGAGGCTGAAAATGATTAAAAAAAGATACATCCTGAATTTTCCACCCGAAAGCGGCGACAAGGCCTTTACCTATCACCTGGTTAAGGACTACGATATCAGGATAAATATCCTGAAAGCCGAAGTATATCCCGGCAAAAGGGGTAGTTTGCTTTTGGAACTTCAGGGTAAAAAAGAAAATATTGAAAAGGGGGTTGAATACATAAAAAGCCATAAAATTGTTTGCGAATCGCTCGATAAGCGCATTCATTTTAAGGAGGAAAAATGTATCGACTGTGGAAACTGCACGGCAGTATGTTTTGCAGGTGCATTAACCATGAACAGGGAAACCTGGAAACTCGGATTTGACAAAAACCTGTGCGTTGTCTGCGAATTGTGCATCCCTGCCTGCCCGTTGAATTTGTTTGAGATAGATTTCAGATAACTTTTATACCAAGCGGTATAATACCAGTTGGTATTATAACTTTCGTAAGTAATTTTAGAACTTCAAAACGGCTCAATTTTAAAATGATGAACCTTTTTCAGCAACGGACTTACCGTACCCAGTTTAATACGAAACGTTTCGCAGGGTTCGAGGTGTCGTATCTTGAAACAGACCTTTGGATTGGCGTTAATCCAGAGGCGTTTCATCAGATGATGAAAGAGATTGCGCTTGAAAAAATAATAAATCTGCGCGATAAACTGGATCGATACATTCAGGTTGAACCTTTTTTCAAAAAAAGTTTAAAGCCTTTTCAACCTGGCGATAATGCGCCTTCCGAAGCAAAAGAAATGGCATTGGCAGCGGAGAAAGCCGGTATCGGCCCTATGTCGGCAGTGGCTGGATTGTTTGCGCGGGAAGTGGGAGAAACACTTTTGCAAAACTTTTTAATAGACGAAATGGTTATTGAGAACGGCGGCGACATTTATGCCATGCTGAAAGAAGAAATGCTGCTCTCGGTTTTTGCCGGAGAGTCCATTTTGTCGGAACGGATCGGGCTCATTATTCCGGGAGGTAATAAATACGGAATCTGTACTTCGGCCGGTACTGTAGGCCCATCGCTTAGTTACGGGAAGGCAGATGCGGTGGTAATAATTTGCAATGACGTTTTGCTTGCCGACGCGTATGCAACAGCTTTTGGCAACAAGGTCAAAACTCCAAATGATGTGGAAAAAGTAATAAACCAGTCGGAAAAATATCCCGAAATTCTTTCGATGGTAATAATTTGCGAAGATAAAATCGGGGTCAGGGGCGACTATGAAATAAGGATTTTGAAATAATAGACAACCGCGGAGACGCGGAGACGCAGAGTTAATTATGCGCCTTTGCGTCTTAGCGGTAAAATTTAAAACATGAAGCACAATATAAAAACCGAACTCCAAACCCGCGTTCTTGTTATGGACGGGGCAATGGGTTCACTCATTCAGGAATACAAACTAACCGAAGCCGATTATCACGGGCAGCGGTTAAAAAATTTTCCATTCGACCAAAAAGGAAATAATGATATTCTTTCGATTACCCATCCCGGGATTATCCGCGAAATTCACCGGAAATACCTCGAAGCCGGGGCAGATATTTTGCTGACAAACACTTTTAACGCAACCCGCATTTCGCAGGCCGATTATCATACCGAGGAGTTTGTTTTCGAAATGAATAAGGTTTCGGCGGAAATTGCAAAAAATGAAGCTGAAAAGTTTACAATTCAAAATCCTGCCAAACCCCGTTTTGTAGCCGGAACTTTGGGCCCAACCAACAAAACGCTTTCGCTTTCGCCCGATGTTAATGATCCCGGGTATCGTTCGGTTACTTTCGATGAAATGAAAGCGGCTTATCGCGAGCAGGTTGAAGGTCTTTTGGATGGCGGTGTAGATTTGCTTTTAATCGAGACAATTTTCGATACGCTGAATGCAAAAGCGGCAATTTTTGCTGTTGAGGAAGCATTGGAAGCACAAAACATGAAACTCCCGCTGATGATTTCGGGGACAATTACCGATGCCAGTGGGCGGACTCTGTCTGGCCAAACGCTTGAAGCTTTCCTGAATTCAGTTTCTCATGCCGAGCTATTAAGTATTGGGTTAAACTGTTCGCTCGGAGCAACCGATTTGAGGCCTTATGTAAAGGAACTTTCCCGGAAAGCGCCTTTCCATATCAGCGCACACCCCAATGCCGGCCTGCCCAACCAGTTTGGCCAATACGACGAAACACCGGAAATAATGGCCGGTTTCATAAAAGACTATCTCGACAATGGCTTTGTTAATATTATTGGTGGTTGTTGCGGAACAACCCCCGGGCATATTCACGAATTTGCCAAAATTGCCGAGCATGCAAAACCACATAAAGTAATTGAGCCCGATACCAAAACCCGGTTAAGCGGGCTTGAACCGGTTACATTTACCGAAACGACAAATTTTATAAACATTGGCGAACGCTGTAACGTGGCCGGCTCACGTATGTTTGCCCGTTTGATTGCCGAAAAGAAATACGAGGAGGCGCTTTCGATTGCCCGCGCACAGGTTGACGATGGCGCACAAATTATCGATGTAAACTTTGACGATGCCATGCTCGATGCCGAAAAAGAGATGGTTAATTTCCTGAATCTTTTAATGGCTGAGCCGGATATTGCCAAACTTCCGGTAATGATCGACTCCTCGAAATGGAAAGTAATTGAGGCCGGGTTAAAATGTTTGCAGGGGAAAGCAATCGTTAATTCCATAAGTTTAAAGGAAGGCGAAGAGGTTTTTATCGAACAGGCAAAAACAATAAAAAGGTTTGGCGCTGCCGTTATTGTTATGGCATTCGACGAAAAAGGCCAGGCCGATAATTTTGAGCGGCGAAAGGAGATTTGCACACGCGCTTACCGGATTCTAACCGAAAAAGTTCATTTCAAACCCCAGGATATCATCTTCGATCCGAATGTTCTGACCATTGGCACAGGAATGGAAGAGCACAACAATTACGCGGTCGACTTTATCAAATCGGTAAAATGGATCAAAGAGAACCTGCCCCATGCCAAAACCAGCGGTGGTATCAGTAACGTGTCATTTTCGTTTCGCGGTAATAACATGGTCCGCGAAGCTATGCACTCTGTATTTCTTTTCCATGCCATCAAAGCCGGGCTTGACATGGGAATTGTAAACCCCGGAATGTTGCAGATTTACGATGAAATCCCGAAAGACTTGCTTGAAAAAACGGAAGATTTAGTTCTGGACCGCAAGCCCGACGCTACGGAAAGGCTTTTGGATTTTGCCCAAAAACTGGTGTCGAACGGTACAAAAACGGGGAAAAAAGACGACTGGCGCGAACTTCCGCTTGAAAAACGAATCGAACACTCTCTGGTTAAAGGATTTCCGGAATTTGTTGATGAAGACATGGCTGAAGCAATACAGAAATACCAGCCGACACTTGATATTATTGAAGGTCCGCTAATGGACGGGATGAACGTGGTTGGAGAACTGTTTGGCGCCGGGAAAATGTTTTTGCCACAGGTAATTAAATCGGCCAGGGTTATGAAAAAAGCTGTTGCCTATTTACTGCCTTATATCGAAGCCGATAAGGAAAAATTCCAGACCGAAAGTAACCGTAAAAAAGTGTTGCTGGCTACTGTTAAAGGTGATGTTCACGATATCGGAAAAAATATTGTTGGCGTTGTTTTGGGATGTAATAATTACGAAATTATCGATTTGGGGGTGATGGTCCCAACCGAAAAAATCCTCGATACTGCCATAAACGAAAAGGCCGATGTAATTGGATTGAGCGGTTTGATTACGCCTTCGCTCGAAATAATGGTCGATATTGCCAAAGAAATGGAACGCCGCAGGATGTCCATTCCGGTGTTGATTGGAGGGGCAACCACTTCAAAAATCCATACAGCTGTAAAAATCGAACCAGAATATTCACACCCGGTCATTCATGTAAAAGATGCATCGCTGGCGGTAAATGTAGTTTCAAACCTAATCGCAAAAAACGCTGATTTTATCGAATCGGTTAAGAACGATTATGCCGAAGTACGCTCTTTCCAGGGGCAGCGCAAACCAAAGGAATACCTGACCCTTGAACAGGCACGGGCAAATAGTTTTAAAATTGACTGGAACAGCGCCCCAATATACAAACCCAATTTCACTGGGGTTAAACAATTGATTGATTACCCGTTACAGGAGTTAAGGGAATACATCGACTGGACTTTCTTTTTCCTGACCTGGGGTTTAAAAGGGCATTTCCCACAGATTTTCAGCGATGAAAAACAAGGCGATGAGGCTAAAAAATTGTACGCCGAAGCCAGCGAATTCCTGGACGAAATCATAGAAAAGAAAATGCTTCAGGCAAATGCTGTATTTGGAATCTGGCCTGCCAATTCCGTGGGGGACGATATCATTCTTTATGAAGATGAAACCCGTCGAAAGGAAGTTGGCCGTTTTTACCACCTCCGTCAACAGGAAAAAAAGAAGGAAGATGCAGCAAACTTTTGTTTATCCGATTTTGTAGCGCCACTCGGTTCAGAAAAAATTGATTATTGCGGCGGTTTTGCAACAACTGCCGGTATAGGTATTGAAAAGTGGAAGGAGGAATTCAGGGCCGGACATAATGACTTTAAGGCAATTATGCTTGAGGCGCTTGCCGACAGGTTAAGCGAGGCTTTTGCCGAACAGCTGCATCTGCAGGTAAGAAAGAATTACTGGGGTTATGTTCCCGACGAAAATCTTACACTGGATGATCTGCTGAAAGTAAATTACCAGGGGATTCGTCCTGCAATAGGCTACCCTGCATGCCCGGAACATTCAGAGAAAGATAATCTGTTCAAACTGTTAAAAGCAGCGGAAGTAGGAATATCGCTAACCGAACATTATGCCATGTACCCAAATGCATCGGTGTCGGGGCAGTTTTTTGTCCACCCCGAATCGAAATATTTCAGCCTCGAAAAAGTCGGAAAGGATCAGGTACAGGATTACGCAAAAAGAAAAGGGGAAACGGTGGAGTTTGTGGAAAAATTTCTGCCAACCAACCTTAATTACAAATAAATGCCGGAAGCCGGAAGCGCGAAGGCTGAAGGAGGGTGCCGCGGTTTTTAACCGCGATGCAGTAAGCTTACAAATTTTATTGCCTTAGGTTGCATAGCTAAAGTAAATACCACAAATTCAAAACTTTAAAAGTATCCTTGAAATTCTAACACTGAGTCCACTCCGAAAAGTCCGAGTTCATTGATTTTCAACTCTTTTACCCCTGACCCCTAAAGGGGAACTCGCTGAAAATCAATGAACTCTTCAAAGTCCCCTTTAGGGGCCCGATAGCTATCGGGCTAGGGGATTTGTGACTTTTCGGAGTAAGCTCAACACTGAATTTTAGAAATTCATTATTAAATGTCACAAAATTGCAGGAAATGGAGAAATAAAGTGGAATCTCATCTTTCATTTGTATTTTTGAAATTCATAATCATCTTTTAAAAATATGGCAAAGAGATCAAAAGCAGGAAGTGTGTTGGGTAAAATAATCTGGTTCATCATGGGCCTTTTGGTTATGTTGGCGCTCGATATGATTTTTCATTTCAACAATTCGGTTGAAAAAGGAATAAACCGCGAGCTCAACAAAGCACAACAAAAAATTGAAGATGTATTTAAGTAAAACGAAATGAAAGTAATAGATATCATAAACAAAGCAAAAAATACAGTTTTTTCGTTCGAGCTTTTGCCACCGCTCAAAGGGAACGATATTAGTAAAATCTACAAAACCATAGAGAGTTTGACAGATTTTAACCCGAAATACATGAATATTACAACCCACCGCGACGAACTGGAGTTTAAGGAAATGCCTGATGGATCTATCTTAAAACGAACGGTGCGCAAGCGGCCGGGAACAGTGGCAATTGCATCGGCAATTCAGCATAAATACGGGATACCGGTGGTGCCACACATTTTATGCGGAGGGTTTACCAGAAGTGAAACTGAACATGTTTTAATCGACCTGAATTTTCTTGGGATTGAAAATGTGCTGGCTTTGCGTGGCGACGGTATAAAAAACCAGCATGTTTTTCAACCCGAAAAAGGCGGGCATTCCAATGCAAACCAGCTTGTTGCTCAAATAAAAGATTTGGGTCGTGGAAAATACCTTGAGGATGATTTGAAAAATAACCTGGCGATGGATTTTTGTATAGGTGTTGCCGGATACCCTGAGAAACATTTCGAAGCTCCAAACAAAGAACTGGATATGATTTATCTTAAACAAAAGGTGGATGCCGGGGCCGATTATATTGTAACACAAATGTTTTTCGATAACAAAGTGTACTTTGATTTTGTAAAAAAATGCCGCGAAAACGGGATTACGGTGCCAATTATTCCCGGATTAAAACCAATAAACCTGGTCAACCAGCTCACAGTGCTGCCAAAAATCTTCAGCATCGATATTCCGGTTGAACTGGCAAATGAACTTTCAAGATGTAAAACCAATGCCGATGCCGGAAAAGTCGGGACCGAATGGGCAATTTACCAGGCAAAAGATTTGGTGGCCAATAATGCACCTTCCCTGCATATTTACACCTATGGAGTTTCAGATAACGTAAAAGATATAGTAAAGGCGGTATTTTAACAGTGATTTTAGATTGTTAGAATTGAGTAGTTAGACAATAAAGCAGCCCGTGAGATTCTAAATTTCACGGGCTGCTTTATTATTCCTCCCCAGGGGGAGGTTAGGAGGGGCTTATTTTCAGTTTCCCATTTTTATCTGGCTGTTTATTTTATCGCTTTTATCCTGGTCGTTTAACTTTAAGGTATAAATCATGGATTCTACCTGCTGAAGCAGGTTCCGTTTGTTTTTACTGGGAGCATAAACAAATCCGAAAACTACAACAACCCGTTGTTTCGATGCGTCGAGTTCTGCAAGGGCAATATAAGGGCCGCCCATAAAATCATTTTCGAGACGCCAAAGCCCACGCATTTCAGCAGCGTAATTTTTATTGTGGGTAATAATATTTAACGTTTGTTCAAGTCTTTTTTCAATGCTCATATAACTTCCCTTTATTTCGCTGGTAACATTGGCTTTTAAAACACTGTCGCACATCGGAACCAGGTTATTTATGGTAAAAGCCGAGTCGGTTGTGTATGGAAACGTAAAAAGTGCAACACCCTGCGATATTTCGGGTGTATCGTACCTGCACCAAATAAAGTTATTACTTTCCTTTGCTATAACAAAACCCGGATGTACTTTCATTGTTAAGGCAAAGTCGTTGCTTAACTTATTGTAAAGGGTTTTATTATAAGTTTTTTCATAGGTTGCGGTCAGTCTCTTTTTTTCGGCTGATAATAAATACGCCAATATTTTATTGCGGTTATTACTAAAGGCTTCAGCAAACTGTTCGTTGCTGTTTGCTTTTATTTCGACCGTAGCCTGAGGGTAAGCCCAAACATCGTCTTTTAGTATTACCTCGGGTGTCGCAACTGTGGATAATATTGTCACCCTGATTATATTACGTGCCGATTTAAAAATTTTTGTAAATGCAGCGGGTGGGACATTTGTCAGGTCGAATAAGGGCTCAGGCTGGGGCAGGGCTATGTGTTCCTGTGCCAGCGTGTTTCTTAAAAGCTCACCGGGTTTGCCATCCCACGATTCAGCAGGAATTACAATTACCACTTCATTTGCCTTGCCAGAAATACTTTGAGGCCTTTCGGCAGTTGTTGAACATGACTGGAAGAAAATAAACAGTGTTATAAGAATGATGGGGAGAATAAAATTGCGGCTCATTTTTAAATTTTTAAAGTTTTTTGTTATATGTGTACCACAAAAACTTTACCATAAAAAAATCCTGTCCCCGAATATATCAGAACAGGATTTTTCAGTTTATTTTTTCAAAAAATTATCTTTCAATCCTTCCAGTATCTGGCTTTTCTTCATCTCCATCTGTGCCTTTGCTGGCTTTTTTAAATTCGCTCATCCCTTTTCCAAGGCCTTTCATAAGCTCCGGAATTTTCCTTCCACCAAAAAGCAGCAGCACAATTATTAAAATAATAATAATTTCCTGCGGTCCAACTATGCCTGAAATTACAAATAGATTCATAATCAAATATTATTAAAGATTTGGAACAAAAATAGTTTTTTTTTGATTAGAATGTACCGTTTATCAATTTTATTATATCGTTAGCATTAGCATAAAGTACCAATGCTAACAGAATTACCATTCCGGAAATTTGAGCATATTCAAGAAATTTTTCGCCCGGTTTTCTGCCTGTAACCATCTCGCCAAACAGAAACATAACATGTCCGCCATCAAGGGCAGGAATGGGTAAAAGGTTCATTATGGCCAAAATAATGGAAATAAAAGCAGTCATATTCCAAAACGAAAACCAGTTCCAGGTACCAGGGAAAATGCTGCCAATTGTGGCAAATCCGCCAAGTTGTTCGTATGCTTTTGTTTCCTTTTTAAAGAATAACCTGAATTGCTTCAGGTAATCGCCTGTGGTTTGTACACCCTTTTTTATGCCCGCCGGAATCGATTCAAAAAATCCATATTTTACTGTTTTGTACTCAAAGATTTCAGGATGATTGAATGCTGCGTAAAAACCAATTTTTCCTTCATTGGTAACAGCAACTTCTTTGGTGATTGATTGCTTGTCGCGAACTATACCCAATTGAATGGTTTGCCCTTTTTTTGAACCGAGATAACTTGTAAACTCATCGTAAAATTCAAAGTTTTGCCCGTCAACACTCGAAAATACATCGTCTTTGCGCAAATCTGCGTCATGGGCAGGCGAGCCTTTCTCAATTCTTCCAACTTTAATATCGAATGGGGTTCTTGGTGTTATAACCGATTTGCTTTTTAACAGTAGCGCCAAATCCGAGTCACTAATCTCAATATCAATTCGCTGGCCATTTCTTTCAACCTGAACAGTTTTGGCATTATCGAGTACAATGGTAGGTATAATTGCCGTAAAACTTTCAACGTAGTGATTGTCAACTGTCAGTATTTTGTCGCCATTCTGAAATCCGATTTTCTCGCCGGTTTCGTTTGTCTCTATCCCGTATTTTGCGTTTTCGGTCGGAAGAAACTCTTCTCCCCAGGCATACATAATACCGATATAAATAATAAAAGCAAAGATGAAATTCATAAAAACCCCCCCGACCATTATCAGCAATCGCTGCCATGCCGGTTTCGAACGGAATTCATAGGGTTGGGCTGGTAGTTTCATGGCTTCTTTATCCATCGATTCGTCCATCATCCCCGAAATTTTTACATAACCCCCCAAGGGTAGCCAGCCAATTCCATATTCGGTTTCACCCTTTTTCACTTTTAAAAGCGAAAACCATGGATTAAAGAAAAGGTAGAATTTTTCGACCCGGGTTTTAAACAAACGGGCGAACATAAAATGCCCCAGTTCGTGCAGAACTACAAGGATTGACAGGCTTAAAAGCAGTTGGGCAGTTTTTATAAGTATTGTATCCATTCAATTATTTATTCTTATTTCTGATTTTCTGTTAATAATTTCGTTATTCTTCTGGTCTCACTATTTGTTTCAATCAAATCGTCTATTTCGGGTTTTTCAACAAATGCAACTTTTTGCATGGCTTTCTCTATAATATCGGGCATTTGCAAAAATGTTACCTTTTTATTTAAAAATGCTTCAACCACAATTTCGTTTGCCGCATTTATTATGCATGGCATGTTGCCCCCAAGTTTCATGGCTTCGTAGGAGAGTGCAAGGTTACGAAAAATTTTTGTATTTGGAAGTTCAAAATCAAGCGATGGGAAATCGAGGAAGTTAAACCGCGGATAATTGTTTTTTATACGGGAAGGAAACCCAAGAGCATACTGAATGGGCAATTTCATATCCGGAAGGCCCATCTGGGCTTTCATGGAGCCATCTTCAAACTGGACAATGGAATGGATTATGGATTGCGGATGTACAATTACATCGACTTTTGACGGGTTTAACCCAAATAACCAGCACGCCTCAATCATTTCGAATCCTTTGTTCATAAGAGTAGCCGAGTCGATGGTAATTTTAGCTCCCATCTCCCAGTTGGGGTGGTTCAATGCACCATCTACCGTTGCATTTTGCAGTTCCTCAATGGTTTTTCCACGAAAAGGGCCACCCGAACAGGTAAGGTATATTTTTTCGACCGGATTAAAGAATTCGCCAACAAGACATTGAAAAATAGCTGAATGTTCTGAGTCGACCGGAAGAATTTCAACTTTATTTTCGTGTGCTGTTTTTGTTATAATTTCTCCGGCTACAACCAGTGTTTCCTTGTTCGCCAAAGCAATATTTTTCCCGGCTTTTATCGCATGGTATGTAGGCATTAAGCCCGAATAACCAACCATAGCCGTTAAAACCAGGTCAATGGTTTCCATCTGAACAACCTGGTTCAGTGCATCGGGCCCGGCATAAACCTTTATTGGTTCGTTTTTAAGCGCTTCCGAAACTGTGAGGTATTTTTCGGAATTGGCAATAACCACGGCATTTGGTTGAAAAAGTTTGGCCTGGTTTATTAAAATGTCAACATTATTGTTGGCGGTTAGCGCTTCAACTTCAAAATTTTCAGGATATTGTTTAATCACCTCCAATGCCTGGGTACCGATTGAACCTGTCGACCCAAGAATGGCTATTCTTTTCTTCATAGTTCAAAAATCGATATAAAGTTCTGGACTGATGGCGGTCCCCCGGTGCCAAAGCTCGAAATGGAGATGTGGGCCAGTCGAAAATTCACCCGAATTGCCAATAATTGCAATTGCTTCACCTGCTCTCACCATATCGCCTATTGATTTTAACAGTTCGGCATTGTGTTTATAAACCGAAACCAAATCGGCATCGTGCTGTAAATAAATAACATACCCGGTTTCCAGTGTCCATCCTGCAAAAATAACGGTTCCGTCTAAAACCGATGAAATCCTGGAATTTGGTTGGCTAACAAGGTCAACTCCAAAATGTTCGCCAGCCCTGTTAAAATTGTTGGTAACTATGCCCCTTACAGGTACAAAAAAGTGCATTTGGCTCAGTTCTGTTTTTTTTCGCGAATTATTTTGTATCGACAGGCTTAACTGTTCGGCCAATAGGTTATCCTGGAAAACCGAATCATGGTTGTAACTGGTAAAATTCACATCATAAGTTTCCGGCGTTGTATCAATAGTTACGTTTTCTTCAGGTATTTCGCCCGATATAATAGCTTTTATCCCTTTAAAGAATTCATCGCGCTTTATCAATTCCATCTCAAGCGAGTCAACTTTCAGGGCAGTCTCCACCATCAACTGTCGTTGCTTTGCATCGGGATAACCCGGAATGTATTCGCGTAATCCGGTTGCAGCAATTATAAATGTAACAAGTATTACAATTATCGAAGAAGCCACACTTACAATGGTAAATACTTTTAAACGCGAAAGTTTAATGCTCCAAACCGACTGAAATGTCGAATCGTTGAATATGGTTAACCGGTACTGATCTTTTAATTTATCTATAAAAACCCTTTTCTTTTTCTCTCCCACATTTCTATTTTTTAAGAATGCAAATTTAGAAAGAATTGATAAACAATACAGTTGTTTATCTTTTTTTAACCAAATACTTTCGTAATAAAAAGACCTTTATCACAAGGCATTAATATTTGAAAGATTATATTTGCAAGCTTCAAGAAAAAAGCAAAAAAATGAGGAAATTAAATTTAATACTGCTACTAACTGTTTTTTTTGGCAGATGGGCAGTGGCCGATGAGGGAATGTGGCTCCCTTCGCTGGTTTATAAACTGAATATCGGCGAAATGCAAAATATGGGATTGAAATTAAGCGCCGGGGAAATTTACAGCATAAACAACTCGAGCCTGAAAGATGCTGTTGTTGCGCTCGATCGCGGTTCGTGCACGGCAGAAGTGGTATCGAAAGACGGTTTATTGCTTACCAACCACCACTGTGGATTTGGCGAAATTCAAAGTCACTCGAGTGTCGAACACGACTATCTGCAAGATGGTTTCTGGGCAATGTCGCGAAAGGAAGAGCTTTCAAACCCGGGCAAAACCGTAACCTTTTTAATAAGTGTTGAAGACGTAACTTCTCAGGTTCTGGCCGGGGTTACCGGGTCTATGAGCGACGAAGAAAGGGGCAGGACTATTAGTAAGGTTTCCGGCGAACTTGAGAAAAAAGCCAAAGGCGATACGCATTACGAAACTTATGTGCGCAGCTTTTTTAATTCGAACCAGTATTTTTTGTTTGTTGTCGAAACGTTTAAAGATGTGAGGTTGGTGGGAGCCCCACCACAGGCTTTGGGTAAATTTGGCGGCGATACCGACAACTGGATGTGGCCAAGGCACACCAACGATTTTGCTTTGTTCAGGGTTTATTGCGGGCCCGATGGCAAACCTGCCGAATATGCTGAAGAAAATATACCTTATCAGCCTAAACACGTTCTCCCGGTTTCGTTAAAAGGAGTTGAAAAAGGCGATTTCGCAATGATAATGGGCTACCCCGGTCGGACAAACCGGTACGAAACTTCGTTTGGCGTAAAAAATACAATGAATGTTACCAACAACATAAGAATAGAAGTCCGCAAGGAACTGCTCGATATATGGGGCAAATATATGAGTTCCGGGCAAAAGGCGCGTATCCAGTATGCTTCGAAATATGCACGGAGCTCAAATTATTATAAATACAGTATAGGCCAAAATGCCGGATTTACGGACCTGAAAGTTATCGACCAAAAACAAGCCCTGGAAAAAGAATTTACATCGTGGGTAAAGGCCGGTAATGCCAGTACAGAAAAATACGGAAAGGCACTTTCGATGATTGAAAATTCCTATAAAGACATTGAACTGGAAAAAGCAAGATCGTACATGTCTGAAGCGCTGCTGAGGGGGCCTGAAATTTTTATGTTTGCCAACAGGGCGCAATCTTTACTTGAGCTTCTGGAAAAACCGGAAGAAAACAAGGATAAAATTGAGAGGGTTACCAGTTCAATCAGGAAAAGTATGGAAGACTTTTTTAAGGATTATGATGCTTATACCGACCAAAAAGTAATAGGCACATTATTAAAATTGTATGCCGAAAAGAATAATCAAAAATATTATCCTTCGTTTTTTAACCACATCGAAAAGAAATACAAGGGCAATTACAAAAAATATTCTAAAAAATTGTTTGAAAGCACAGTTTTCGATAGCAAGGATGAATTAACAGCCTTCCTCGATAATCCTTCCCTAAAAGTTTTGAAGAAAGATATGGCGCTAATTGCTGCAACCGATATTTTCGAAGAATACCGCGAAATAAGCAACGATGCACGCGATAGCCAAAAGCAAAGGACCGAAGGGGAACGGTTGTTTCTTGCAGGTTTAATGGAAATGCAGCCAGGTAAAATATTTTATCCCGATGCAAACTCAACGATGAGGCTAACTTACGGATTGGTAAATGATTATCAGCCGCGCGACGGTATCATTTATAACTACTTTACAACAACCGATGGCTATCTGGAAAAAGAAATTCCGGGCGATGACGAATTTGATGTTCCCGCCCGGATGAAAACCCTGTTGCTGGAAAAAAACTTTGGAAGATATGCTGATAAAGACGGTTCGTTGCATGCATGTTTTATAACGAACAATGATATAACCGGCGGGAATTCGGGCAGTCCGGTAATGAACGCAAACGGCGAATTAATCGGGATAGCTTTCGACAGCAACTGGGAAGGTATGAGTGGTGATATCGTATTTGAACCTGAGCTTCAGCGTTGTATCAGTGTCGATATCAGGTTTGTACTTTGGGTTATCGATGTTTACGCCGGTGCAACACACCTGATCGATGAAATGAAAATCAGGGAGTAAAAAGCCCCTTCTGGCTCCCCCGAAGGGTGAGGAAATGAAAAGTCAAAATTACTGCCTGCTTTGTACTAATTACTAAGTACTAAAAAATATGGTTAGGCCGAAAATAACAGTTTATACCGATGGGGCTGCACGCGGCAATCCCGGCCCGGGAGGGTATGGGGTAGTGTTGATGTCGGGCGGGAACAGGAAGGAAATTTCGGAGGGATACTGGCATACCACCAATAACCGGATGGAACTGCTTGCTGTAATTGTTGCACTCGAAGCCCTGAAAATTGAGGGGAGCGAAGTAACCGTTTTCACCGATTCGAAATATGTGGCCGATGCAGTTACAAAGGGTTGGGTTCTCGACTGGGTGAAAAAGCGGTTCAAGGGCAAGAAGAATGCCGATCTGTGGTTGCGTTTTCTCGAAATTTATAAAAAACACACCGTACAGTTTGTGTGGGTAAAGGGCCATAACAACAACATTTTTAACGAACGTTGCGACGAACTGGCTGTTGCTGCGTCCATGCAGCCAGTTTTAAAGGAAGATATTGGATATCAGCCGTGATCTTAAGAAAACTTCAAAAAACAATAATCCAAAATTCAAATAAACTTCAAAAATCACAACGTTCAAAATCCAAATAGTTTTGAAACTTTAGATTTTTGTATTAGCGATTTATTTGGAGTTTAATAAATTGTTATTTGAGTTTTTCCTTTTAACTGGCTTTTAGCCGTTGGATATTCGAGCGTTCCAGTTTATTCTCTGCATAGGTTTTGGTAATATGCAGGTTCTCTATTTTTTCGGAAGGAGAATAAAACATCGCGTCATTCATTATACTTTCGCAGATTGATCGCAGCCCCCTGGCGCCCAGTTTAAATTCAATGGCTTTTTCGACAATAAAGTTAAAAGCTTCTTCCTCAAACTCAAGTTCTATCCCATCGATTTTAAACAGCTTTTTATACTGTTTGATAACCGAGTTTTTCGGTTCGGTTAAAATGTTGCGAAGTGTGGTTTTATCAAGCGGATTTAAATATGCCAGCACCGGCAACCTGCCTATAATCTCTGGAATAAGCCCAAACGATTTCAGATCCTGTGGGGAGATATATTGCAATAAATTTTCGCGTTCAATGCGGTCGGCATTTTTAGCGGCGCTGTACCCAATTACTTTTGTGTTCAGCCGGTTGGCAATTTTTCTTTCAATACCATCGAAAGCCCCGCCACAGATAAACAAAATGTTTTTTGTGTCTACGGGTATCAGTTTTTGTTCAGGGTGTTTACGGCCTCCCTGAGGCGGAACATTTACAATCGATCCTTCCAAAAGTTTAAGCAATCCCTGTTGAACTCCTTCGCCGGAAACATCGCGGGTAATCGATGGGTTATCGCCTTTGCGTGCTATTTTGTCTATTTCGTCGATAAAAACAATCCCTCTTTCTGCCGCTTCAACGTTGTAATCTGATGCCTGTAACAAACGGGTTAGCAAACTTTCAATATCTTCGCCCACATAACCGGCCTCGGTTAAAACCGTAGCGTCTACAATGGTAAAAGGCACATGCAACATCCTTGCAATTGTGCGGGCGAGAAGGGTTTTACCTGTTCCGGTTTCGCCTACAAGAATTATATTCGATTTTTCGATTTCGGTTTCATCGGCATCTACGGCTTGCCTTAGCCTTTTATAGTGATTGTAAACCGAAACAGAAAGTATTTTTTTTGCCTGGTCCTGCCCAATTACGTATTGATCGAGGAATTCCTTGATTTCTTTTGGTTTTAACAGTTTGGCGCCATCGATATCGAATGAACTTCCTTTTTTGTTTTCTTCCTGGATGATAGCATGCGCCTGGTCGGCACACCTGTCGCAGATGTGTCCGTCGATACCTGCTATTAACAGGTTTACTTCGTTTTTTTCACGTCCGCAAAACGAGCACTTGTCCGATTTTATTCTGTTCGACATTATTTGTTATTTCTAACCAAAACTTCGTCAATCATTCCATACTTCACTGCTTCCTCAGAAGTCATCCAATAGTCGCGGTCGGCATCTTTTTCGACCTGTGCAATGGTTTGTCCGCTGTGCTTAGAAATAATGGCATAAAGTTCATTTTTCAATTTCATTATTTCACGAACTGTAATTTCCAGCTCCGATGCCTGTCCTGAAGCGCCGCCCATCGGTTGGTGGATCATCACCCTCGAATGTTTGAGCGCTGTGCGTTTTCCTTTTGTTCCCGCGGTTAAAAGCACAGCAGCCATCGAAGCGGCCATCCCTGTGCAAATGGTTGCAATATTTGCAGAAATGTACTGCATGGTGTCGTAAATTCCCAATCCTGCATGTACTGATCCACCGGGTGAGTTAAAATAGATTTGGATATCTTTCGTTGGGTCGGTCGACTCGAGGAATAACAACTGTGCCTGGATTATATTTGCCACTGTATCATCGATCGGGACACCAAGGAAAATAATGCGATCCATCATTAACCTTGAAAAAACATCCATTGAGGCAACGTTTAACTGGCGCTCTTCGATAATTGTGGGAGATATGTAACTGCCGTACATGGAGTTAAACCTGTGAAGGGATAAGCTGCTTAAACCTGCATGTTTCAGGGCATATTTTTTAAATTCGCCGTTATTGTTCATTATTCAAAAATGTATATAAAAAATAACTTTGTAACTATCTTAATTAAAATAAGCTACAAAGTTATAAAAAAGTTCATTGCTGATTCTTTCAGCAAACCGATATTTCTGTTTCTGCCGGGTTTTACCGTATGTTTACTTCATCATTTTATCAAATTCTTCCCTGCTGACTTCGGTTTCTACCATTGCAACCTTTTCTTTTACAACGTTTATAACTTTGTCCTCGTTAAGCCTTTTGTAGATACGTTCTCTTTCTTCAGGTTTTTCCAGGATCATTTTTGCAAACGATTCAAGCTGTTCTTCGGGCACATCGTAAATACCATACTGGCTGTATTGTGCGCGTGCCATTTGAACCGCAAACGACTGAACTTCTTCTTTTGTAACAGATAACCCATTTGCTTTTATGATGTCATCTTTAATCAGTTGCCATTTTAAATCGCTGATAAATGCATCGAATTCATTTTCAATTTGTTCTACAGTCAGCTCCTTATTAATTGCAATTAACCAGCGTTTTAAAAATGCCTCAGGCAGGGCCATGTTGTTTTGCTCAAGCAGTTTTTGGTGGGCATCAACCGCAAATTTATGGTTCGACGAGTAGGTTAAGTTTCTTTCAATATCCGATTTAATCTGGTTTCTGAAATCCTCTTCGGTAATGATGTTACTTTCTTCGCCGTATATTTTTTTGAAAAGCTCTTCGTTAAGCCCGGCTTTTTCGAACTTTAACACTTCGGTTATTGTAAAGCTGAAATTACTGTTCAGGGTCTCGGCTTCATCCTGGGTAATTTTAAGCATGTGCTTTATTTCGTTCCGGTTTTCGAAGGCTTTTACCGGATCGAAAACAACAATATCGTCTTTCTTTTTACCAATAAAGCTGTTTTTAATTTCAGCGTCCTTTATCATATCAATGGCAATCAAAACGTTATCTGGCCTGAACCCGTTTTCCGCTTCTTCGCCTTCAGGGTTGAGTTGTACAAAATTTCCGCGAACCGAGCTGTTTTCCTTTATTTCGTCATCTGCCGTGTTTTTACCAAACTGAGATTGGGCCATTTCAACCTGTTCGTTAATCATTTCATCTGTAACGGCAATTTTGTAATAATTTATTTGGGTTTGGTTATCGAGTTCAATTTTGAGCCCGGGCGCCAATGCAATATCGAAGGCGAATTCAAAATTTTCATCGGTTTCCCAGTTAATGGTTTTTTGTTCCTCGTTAGGTAGCGGTTCTCCCAAAATATTGAGTTTTTCGTCGACAAGATATTGCGACAGATTTTTTGAGAGGATTTTATTTACCTCTTCAACCAGGACAGGAGTTCTGTATTTTCTTTTTATAAGTCCTTCCGGGGCTTTTCCGGGCCTGAAACCTGGGATTACTGCTTTTTGACGGTATTCTTTCAGTTGGCCGGCAACAGTTTTTTCGTAATCTGCTTTTTCAATTGCAATTTTAAGAACAGCATTTACGGCATCTATATTTTCCCTGCTAATGTTCATGATGATAAAAAATTTACATGTATTAAATCGAAAAACAACCGCCAACCCTTGCTTATAAATAAGAAGGCCGGCGGTTATTTGTGCGGGCAAAGGGACTCGAACCCCCACGCCGTTTGGCACTAGATCCTAAGTCTAGCGCGTCTACCAATTCCGCCATGCCCGCCAAACAGCGCGCAAAGGTAAATATATTTTTTAAATATTAAAATTGGGTTAAGTAATTTGATTATTTCCATTCAACCACGGTTCCACGTTTTCCGTCGAGCAACTCAGGCGCTAAGGAATCTTTAATTTCCCTCCAAAGTAAATTTATGAGTTTATATTTTGCAAAATGCCTTGAATAAACCAGGCTGACTTCGCGAAGGGGTTTAATATTGGAAAACGACAGAACGTTGGCAAGCCGTTTTTCAGACATTCCCAGTTTTGCAAGTTCGGGTATCAGGGTCAATCCGCCTTCCCGATCAACAATATTCATTAAGGTTTCCAAAGAACCTGCCTCAAAATGAAAAGGGAGTTGGCTTTCGGTTGTGCCCAGAAACGAACACAGGTTGATTACCTGGTCGCGAAAACAATGGCCATCGCTTAATAACCAGAGTTCGGGCGTGGCAATGTCTTTTATGGATATTTCTTTTTGTTTATGTAATGGGTGAGAATGATTTGCATAAATAAGCATCTCCTCGTAAAACAGAGGTTTTTCGATTATCTTTTCTTCCTTTAGCGGCGTGGCAAGAATACCAACATCTATAAGATCTTTATGCAATAGTTTTACAATATTCGAGGTTGTTTGTTCGACTACTTTTATGAAAATATTTGGGTACTTGCGTTTGTAATTTCCAATAAAAACAGGTAAAAGATAGGGAGCCATTGTAGGTATAATACCGATTCGGATTAAACCCGAAACCTGGTTTTTATGATCTTTGACAATATTATTTATTTCTTCGCTTTGTTTTAACACTATCCGTGCCTGATCGATTATACGCTGGCCTACATCGGTTGGCACAAGCGGGTGCCTGCTTCTGTCGAATATAATAATTTCAAGGTCTTCTTCCAGCTTTTTTATCTGCATTGAAAGTGTGGGCTGGGTGATAAAACAGTTTTCGGCTGCACGGCCAAAATGCCGGTAAGTATCAACAGCGACAATATATTCAAGTTGAGTTAGCGTTATCATAGCAATAGTTGATTTTTGTTTAAAAATAGGAATAATCTATTTATCTCGATTAGAATTGTTGTTGTTAATTTTTTATGTTATCATTTTATAACATTCATAATGTAAGGAACTTTCCTAACCGATGACAAAAATGCCCGATATTAATTAAAATGGATTGTTTTTTCGGGATATGCCAAACAAGGATTTCTTTTTTAAACTGCTTATTTACAGAGCTATGGCTGAGATTTAACTTTTCCAAAGATCAAAACTATGAAAAAGGTTACGGGTTAATTTGCAAACCCCATGTTCAACTCTTAATTTGTATGAATTGTAAGTCGTAAATTAAAAAGGGTTTAATCAACGGAAAATTGTAATTTTGCCCAATACATTCAGAATTATGAAGTTTACGTTATATTTTTTAGCGCTTTCACTGGTAATGGCAATTGTATCATGTGGGCCATCTGATGAAGACAAGGCGCGTGTAAGGGTTAACTATGCCAGGTTATTGCTTGAAAGGCAGGATACTTTGCAGGCGCTGCTTCAACTCGACAGTGTTGCAATTCTGCACCCAAAGTCAACCTATTCTGCAAATGCGGCAAAAAATCTAAAGTTGGAGATAAACTCCGTTTTGGTTCAAAGAAAAGGAACAGAGCTTGATTCGGTAAACGCAAGGATTGTTAAACTCGAAGGATCGTTTGTAAAGGAAAAAACTGAATTCGACAGGTATACCCGTATCATTCATAAAAAACAAACACTTCAGCAATCGTTAAACCGTTCGTTTATCGAGGTACATCTCGATGAGCGGGGTGAATTGTTTATCAGCAGCAATTATTGCGGCAAAACTCCGGTTAACCATGTTGGAATACGGGTATACGACAATGAAATCAGCGCTAAAACCGATACCATTCCTTTGGGTGATGTAAATAACCACAAGTCGGATTTTATGGAGTATAAATGGGAAAAAGTTTCGTACCGGAATGGCAGGGATAATGGGGTAATCCAGTTCATTGCCGATAACGCGGAAAGAAAATTAAAGGCCGTGTTTCTGGGTAAAGGCCAGTACTACATAATTCTTGAAGATTCTGATAAAAAGGCTGTTCAGGATGCGTTGGCCCTGTCGGAAGCAATTAAGCAAAAAGTGGCGCTTGAACAGAAGATAAAAACCCTGCAGGAAAAACTCCGGATCCGTTAAAGGGAAGGCCAATTATAAAACAATAGATTCAATATTTTCAGGGGGATTGGCCAGAACCGCTTTGTCCCCGTTTATAACAATAGGGCGTTGCAACAGGTGTGGGTATTCAACCAGGATATTTATCCATTCGTCATCGCTTATATCTTTGCCCTTGAAGTTTTTTATATAATCTTTTTCCTGTATGCGTACAAAAAAGAAGGGTCCTTTGCCTGTTTTTTCAATAATTTCTTTGAGTTCGGTTGAAGTCAAACCTTCGTTCATGTATTTTTTGACTTCAACGTCGTACCCTTTTCCTTCGAGGTATTGCAATCCTGCCCGGCTTTTTGAACATCGCGGATTGTGATATATTTTCATAACAATATAATGTTTGTGTTTAATAAATTTGTAATAATCTTCCTGGGCGCGGTAAATATGATTATCCTTGTTTTCGTCCCTGTTGTATTCGTTTAATAATTTCGAATCCAGTATTCTTGCTTTCGAATTGTCTTTTAGCTGGATATTCAGCATTTCTTTCAGTTCGCTTTGAATTTCTTTATTGTAAACCGGGCAAGCAACTTCAAACCGGCGGGTTAAGTTCCGTGGCATCCAGTCGGCCGACGAAATATACATTTGTTCATTTCCCCCGTTTCCGAACAGGAATATGCGCGAATGCTCAAGGTATTTATCGACAATGCTTATTGCCGTTATGTTGTCCGAAAGTTCTTTGGAAATATTCAGCCCGAAAATCCCGCGAACGATGAGCTGGACCTTAACCCCCGCCCTCCCGGCTTCTAAAATTTTCTTCATCATGCCGGGGTCTATCAGGCTATTCATTTTAATTATCATGTATGCCCCTTTTCCGTTCTTGGCGAACTCAATTTCGCGGTCAATTTTTTTTGTAAAGAATTTCCGCATTTTAAACGGGCTTACAACCAGGTGTTCGTAATCGAAATGGCGATAATTAAGTTTGAAAAATTCAAAGGCATTAGCCACTTCGTCGGCCAAACGCGGGTCTGATGTAAGCAAACCATCGTCGGCATAAATACGTGCTGTGCCTTCGTGAAAATTCCCCGTTCCGATATAGGCATAGTTTCGAATTACATTGCCCTCCTTTCTTTTGATCAGGGCTAACTTGCTGTGCACTTTTATTCCGGGTATACCATTAATAACATTTGCACCTTCTTCCTGCAACTTGTTCGACCAATAGATATTTGCCTCCTCATCGAAACGGGCCTGCAATTCAATAACCACAGTAACAATTTTGCCGTTTCTGATTGCATTCAAAAGCGCGTTTACCACTTTCGAAGCTTCGGCGACCCTGTATATGGTTATCCCAATTTCTTTAACCATAGGATCGATAGCAGCTTCGCGAAGCAAATCGATAAAATGGTTAAAAGTTTGGTATGGATAATGCAACATTACATCTTTTTTGCGCAGTACATGCAAAATACTTGTATTTGGCCTTAAATCCTTGTGCCTGAACGGGGGAAGTTTAGGATAATAATGTTTCTTTTTCCCTATTTCGGGGAAATTCATAAAATCTTTATGGTTATGGTAGCGGCCACCGGCTATGGCATTTTCCTCGACATTGATCCGCATTTTTTTGAAAATGAAGTTTTTCAGATCATCAGGCATGAACCGATCATAGATTAACCGCACAGGTTTTCCAATTTTACGTTTTTTAAGGCTGCTGCTCATTTTTTCCATGAAGCTTTTCGAGATATCATCGTCGATATCGAGTTCGGCATCGCGGGTAATTTTCAGGGTGTAAGCTTCATAAATGTCGTAATCGAAATAAAAAAACAGGTCGTTTAAACAATACCTTATTACATCGTCGAGTATGATTACAAATTTTTTACTTGCTGTTTTAGGTAAAACCAAAAAGCGCGGTACTGAAAATGAAGGAATCCGGATAAGTGAGTATGCAAACTCCTGGGGGCCTGACTTTTTTGAAAGTTTAATTGCCAGGTAAACCGAACGGTCGCGCAGGTAAGGGAACTTGTGGTTTTTACGCAACATAATCGGCACAAGGTTGGGCAATACCTTATCGTAAAAGTATTTTTTTACATAAACTCCCTGCTGATGGTTTAATTCCTTTTCGTGGATAAGAAAAATGTTGTCGGTTTTAAGTTCTTCAATGATGTCTTTAAAAATATGGTGTACTTTATGCTGGTGGCCAATAACAACCGACTGAATTTTATCGTGCAGTTCTTTTGGGGTGAAATTTCCCAAAAGGTTTTCTTCGTCTTTTCCAAAATCGACCATCCGGCGTACGGCGGCAACGCGTACCCTGAAGAACTCGTCGAGGTTATTCGAAAAAATCCCGATAAACCGGAGCCGTTCAAGAAGCGGGGTGTTGGGATCCGAAGCTTCCTGCAAAACCCTTTCGTTAAACGAAAGCCAGCTGATTTCGCGGTTTGTAAAGTTATATTCTGAGTACATAGTTAAAAATTATTTTCAGGTCGCTTATTTTAAAGGGCGAGCTTTTTATTTCCCCCCAAACTGCATTAAATAAGCCTTAATAAAGTCATCTATTTCGCCATCGAGAACAGCGTTTACATTACCGGTTTCGTAACCGGTGCGCACATCTTTAACCATTTTGTAAGGTTGCAGAACATACGAGCGGATTTGCGACCCCCATTCAATCTTCTTTTTCTGCGACTCGATTTCGGCAGTTTTTACGTAGCGTTTGCGCAGTTCAATCTCGTAAAGCTGCGATTTTAACAAGCGCAGGGCATTTTCTTTGTTGCCAAGCTGCGACCGGCTTTCAGTGTTTTCGATGATAATTCCTGAGGGAGCATGTTTTAAGCGGACTCCTGTTTCAACCTTGTTTACATTTTGCCCGCCGGCGCCACCACTCCGGAAAGTATCCCAGGTAATATCGGCCATGTTTACTTCAATTTCGATGGTATCGTCGACCAACGGGGCAACATACACCGAGGTAAACGAGGTCATCCGTTTGTTTTGGGCGTTAAACGGCGAAAGCCGAACCAGGCGGTGCACGCCATTTTCGCTTTTTAGGTTACCGTACGCAAATTCGCCTTCAATTTCGAGGGTACAGCTTTTAATACCTGCTTCGTCGCCATTTTGCATGTCGTCGACTTTAAGTTTATATCCGCTTTTTTCGGCATAACGCGAGTACATCCTGAAAAGCATTTCAGCCCAATCGTTGCTTTCGGTTCCACCAGCTCCAGCATTTATTTTTAAAACAGCGCCCAGCCGATCCTCCTCGTTTCGCAACATGTTTTTTGCCTCAAGTTTCTCAACTTCCCCAAGGGTTTCACTGTACGCTTTATCAACTTCGGCTTCTGTTGCTTCTTTTTCTTCGAAAAATTCAAAAAGTACAATTAAGTCTTCAACCATTTGATTAACAGCTTGAAAACCATCGGTCCACACTTTAATAGCGCGAACATTTTTCATCTGCTCCTCGGCTTCTTTTGGATTGTTCCAGAAATTGGGATCCTGGGTTTTGAGTTCTTCTTCCTGAAGTTGAATTAATTTTGCATCGTAGTCAAAGATGTCTCCTTAGCGCATCCCGGCGCTCCAGAACATCGGTAATCTGGTCTTTAAAAATCATTTATTCTTATTTTATTCTGAGCGTAAAGTTAATAAGATTTTCAAGTGTAGATTTTAGTGTCTACAAAATCTAAGTCGGAAGGGGGATTCAGGATACAGGAATTGCTGGTTTTGGAAAGTCAGGTTTAAAAGAAAAGAAGTTTATTTTTCCACCTCGGGCAGGTAACGGTGAATAATTTCGGGTTCGAAGCCGCGGCTTTGGGCAAAACGGATGATTTGTCCGGCTTTTTCGAATTTGGTTTTGTCTTTCACCTTTTTGGCTTTGTCTTTCATTATTTTGATAAGTGTATCCTTGTACAATTTCTCATCTATTTCGTTAAGCGCCGATTCAATTAATTTATCATCTATACCTTTACCTTTTAAATAATACCGCATTTTAACCCTGCCCCATTTGTTGAGCCTGAATTTATCTGAAATATAGGCTTTTACATACCTCTCGTCATCGAGGAACTTTTCTTCTTTAAGTTTCGAAATTATTTCATCAACTAATTCGTCCATGATTTCATAGGCGATAATTTTTCTTCTGATGTCGGCTGAACATTGTTCCGATCGGCCACAGAGCTGGGCCATTTTAGTGTATGCCTCTTTCAACAACAATTCTCTGTTTTCCATATTAAACTTAATTTTTACAGGTCAACAATTTACGGAAAAAAAAGAATTTTCACCAAAAGAATGAGTGAATTGTAACTAATCTTTTAATGGGTTAGCCAAAATCTAAACTATTTTATTAGTCGCCGGGTTAAAGCCACGGTGTAAAACCTTCAGGCTAACAAATCAGAAGAATAAACTTTTCAAAAGTTCTGAACTTTGGAAAAGCTATAGCTTACAATATCCTGCTAATTAGTTTTTAACATCAAAAAGACAATTTAAGTTTACAAGTTTAGTTTTCGTTGATTGCAGTTTCCCCTGATTTTACTCCCGTAAAAAATTCTTCCAACTCGGCTAGAGTGGTTTCGGTTTTTTGCACATCGCTAATAATAAGCCCTTTTTGTAAAATAACAATACGCGATGAAACATCGGCTACATGGTCGAGATCGTGGCTTGAAATCAGGAAAGTTTTTGATTTTTGTGCGGCAAATTCCTTTATTATTTTCCGGAGTTTAAACTGCGAAGTGGGGTCGAGATTGGCAAAAGGTTCGTCTAAAACAACCAATTCAGGGTTACCCATTAATGCGCCTACAACGCCTACTTTTTTTTGGTTGCCCTTCGACAGATCGCGAATAAATTTTTTCTTACCCAAAATTTCATCGTTAAAAAATTCCCCGAAATTCGATAAAAACCTTTCGATATCGTTGGTATTCATTTGGCGGAGTTCGCCGATAAAATTGAAATACTCGTCGGGAGTTAGGTATCCAATTGTAAAACTTTCATCGATGTACGCACCGGTAATCGGTTTCCATTCTTCCGACCTGGCAACCGGAATGTCATTTATTATAACTTTTCCTTTTGTTGCCCTTATTAAATCGAGTACCAGCGAAAACAAGGTGGTTTTCCCGGCGCCGTTATTTCCAACCAACCCGATTACTTCGCCGGTTTCGATTTTTAGTTCGGGTATATCAAGCACTGTTGTTCCGCCGTATGCTTTTTGTAAGTTTATTATTTGTATCATATTGAAGTTGTTATTTGTATTGACTAATAGTGATTTGCCGGGATTTGTTGTGGCTGATATCAGCACGAATAGCCGGAAATTATGTTGCCTTGTACGCAGCAATCATCGTATGTTTTCTTTTTAAATACTGTATGGTAAAATAGTCGATCAAACGCGGATGCAGAATAATACCGGCCAATCCTAATCCACCAAGTACAAAGTAGGCCACAATATTGCCAAATAAGAATGTGAGCAATCCAAAAACTGCCATTGGCCCGAATAATATCGGGAAAGTTATCAGCCAGGTGGATGCGCTCATCCCCTGGTAATTAAACATGGCGCGTTGTTCCAGATCGATGGCTTTCCTGCTGGTCAGGCCGAGGGCAAGAATTACAAATGTATTTACCCCCACATTGTAAAGCATAACTGCCAGATGAATATAAAGCACTTTGGGCGTGATATACATATACCCGAGCGAAAGCAGATAGAATATTACATTTGAAACGGCCATCAGGAAAAATGCCGATTGCAGGATTTGTTTCATTTTTACATTTTGCGCCATTAAAAATGAGTAATAGCGACTATGCCAGGCCGGGAAAAACTGGCCATAAGACATGCTGAATATACCTGTCATAAACATTCCCCCAAATACCAAAATCAACTCGGGTGAATCGGTTTTGTAATCGCGATAGATTATTAAGCCGTATAAAATAAAAATAATCGACATAACCAACAATGTACGGGGACGTTTATTCCTGGTTAACATTTTAACCTCGAGCGAAAGCATTTTCCCGTATTCGCCAACCTGGTTCAGCCACGAAAAATCATGTGTTAAATTCTTCTTTTTCGATTGAGAAAGTTCGTCTAAAAAAAACCGGCTCAAAAGAAACCTGAGATTTAAAATATAAAGAAGAACGATGAGAACCGGAAAAACAACAACTGCAAGTGGCTGTTGTACAATAAAATCGAAGATTTTTCCGAAGTTACCGTTTACATCAAAAATTCCGAAATGATCGATGGCAAATATACCCGCAGCCAGCGCCAGAAATCCATAGAAAAACCAGTTCGATTCGTTGGTGCGCCATTTTATGTAGATGGCCAGAAAATGGTTTACAAAAATCATTAAAAACAACGAGGCCAGCCAGGTAAGCAAAATCGGTGCCGACAGCTCGTTAACCGCTGATTTTAATGTAAAGGGTAAAACCAAAAACAAGGGAAGAAGATTAAAAAAATGCAACATCGATTTATTGAGCATGTACCTTGCAATGCGTTCACGCTTTACCGGGATAAGCAAAAACGGCTGAAACCCAAAAGTCGGCAGGTTTTGAATCATGATGCGTAAAACCAGTTCGAACCCGACATAAGCGAAAATCATTGAATTGAAAATGGGGACCTGCTGGTGCCCGGGAAAAGTTTTTTCGAAATACACGCTTAAATTGAAGCCCATTAAAAGCGCCACGGCTGCAAAATAGAGCGCCAGGAAAATTAGTACCCCCTTTGCCGCCATGTTTTTGCTAAAATAAGCCGAACGCGCGAGTTCGCGCCAGCCAAAATAGAAAAAGTTGCGTTTCATATTTTAGTAGTGAGTATTTAGTATTAAGTATTGTGACTTTTGGTTAGTAAAATTCAGGGTGATAAAATTACAATTATTAATCCAAAATATCGGTTAATACCACGCCGTCTTTAAACCGATAAACCTGCCCGGCTGAATTAAAAATCTCGACAAGTACAATATAAACGCCCATGTTTTTGCGTTGACCTGTTTGGTCTTTTCCGTTCCAGGCAATAGTCCCGCCGGTTCCCAGTATTTCATTATCAGAAAGTTTCATTACAAACCTTCCGGCAGCATCGAAAATGGAAATATTGGCAATGTATCCGGGTTTTTCGAGTTCGTACTCAATTTTATATTCATCGTTATACCCATCGGAATTAGGCGAGAACGATTCGGTGCTGAAGGTAATTCGGGGAATTTTGGTATTCGCCGGTTCGGCTTGCGAATTGGCATAGCCCGGTGTCCCGTATCCTGCGGTTGTTGAAGCAGAATGCCAGTTTGCGGCATCGTTGGTACTGCGGTTGAAAGAAATACGTTCGAGCGAGATCCCTTTTTCCAGCGCCAGCAATGGGTGGTGCATCGTTCCGGTATAATAAAACTCGTCGATGATGTTCATTTTTTCATCGAGCAAAACCACATAATCGAAATCGATGTTGTAAGAAGGAAATTTTCCCATCTGAATAAAGCATTCGGCACATTTAATTTTAAAAAAGGGGTAAACGCCGTTGGTGTCCCTGGTCAGAGCAAGGTAACTTCCCGGCAATAACAATCGTTTGGAAACCGAAACCGGGTAAACCTGTGTCAGTTCAAGTTTACTGTCGCGCGAAGCAAGGTAAAGCCTGTTTGTTGAAACCGCATTTTGCGAATTGTTGTAAATCTCAATAAAATCGCTTCCCCCCGCGACAGGGTTAAACAGCGCTTCGTTAATAAGCAAATCATTTTTTATGATGGGTTCGGCAGGCTTTTCAAGTGCAATAACTTTTACCTCGTCAAGAATTGCCTTGTCAGAGGCGAAATCGTTTGCCAAATGCACAAAAATCTGAAGTTTTTCTCCTGCCAAATGTTGCTGTTTTGCAACCGAAGAACCCCAGTCTCCAAGGTTTTCGCCATTAACTGAAAAAGGTTTTTCAGGTCCATCGTTCAGCCTGTAAAAAGCCTTTAAATATTTAAGGCTGGCATTGTTATTACTACCTGTTTCGGAGGCAGTTAGCTCAATATCCACTTCCAGATAACCTGCAATATCAATTATTTCGGAGCGCCAGGTTACTTTTCCGGTAATATCAACAACCTCAAACCGGCCCCCTGATGTAGCAACTGTTTTTGCGTAGTCGTCTGTGTTTTCCAGTTTAACTCCTGGGTACTCCAATGTCCAGGTTTTAATCCCTTCAAAATCTGACAGAATAGTCCCTTTTTCGCTGCCCCAAATTCCTTTATTGGGTACCCCAAAGCTTTCGCGCCATATTTCCTGTGCCTGTAACGAACTGTTAAACAGGATGTACAGGTATATTAAGAATTTGGGAAAATTGCTAATCATCACATTTACAATTAGAAGCAAAATACTAACTTTGGCACAGTTTAAAGATAGCTAATACATTAATATTTAAAAAAGAAATTAACAAATGAAAGTTGCAGTTGTTGGTGCAAGCGGGGCAGTGGGACAAGAGTTCCTGCAGGTGCTTGCCGAGCGGAATTTCCCGATGGATGAGTTGGTATTGTTTGGTTCGGCCAGGAGCGCCGGGAAAGAATATGATTTTAAGGGAAAGAAGCTTGTGGTAAAAGAATTAAAACAAGGCGACGATTTTAAGGATATTGATATTGCCCTTACTTCGGCGGGAGCAAGTATTTCAAAAGAATATGCCGAAACAATTACAAAGCATGGCGCCATTATGATCGACAATTCCAGCGCATTCCGTTACGATAACGATGTTCCGCTGGTTGTTCCGGAGGTGAATCCCGAAGATTCGAGAAACCGGCCAAGAAACATAATTGCCAATCCTAATTGTTCTACTATTCAAATGGTGGTGGCTTTAAAACCTATTGACCAGTTATCGAAAATTAAACGTGTAAAAGTTGCTACCTATCAGGCAGCCAGCGGCGCGGGCGCGCAGGGAATTGCTGAACTCGAAAAACAGGCGCAGGAGCTGGCAGGTGGAAAACAACCCACCATTCAAAAATTTCCGTACCAACTGGCCATGAATATCATACCTCATATCGATGTATTTCTCGAAAACGATTACACCAAAGAAGAGATGAAAATGAACTGGGAAACCAAAAAAATTATGCATACCGATGCCGAAGTTAGCGCAACTTGTGTGCGTATCCCGGTTGCCCGCGCCCATTCGGAAGCAATTTGGGTAGAAACAGAAAATCCGGTTTCGGTTGAAGAGGTAAAAGCTGCATTTGCAAAAGCCGAGGGATTAACGGTTATCGACAACCCGGCTGAAAAACAATATCCCATGCCACTTTTTGTTTCGGGTAAAGACGATGTATATGTTGGAAGAATCAGAAAAGATATTACTGATCCCAACGGAATTACTTTCTGGTGTGTTGGCGACCAGATAAAAAAAGGTGCCGCGCTGAACGCTGTCCAGATTGCCGAATGGCTGATTGCCAATGGCGAAGTAAGATAAGGAAAGCCTCCCCTAACCCCTCCGGGGGAGAGGGATCAGGTAGCAGAAAATACAATAGGTTTAAGATTGAAGACCACTAAAAAAGCCCGGATTTCCGGGCTTTTTTATGAGGAATATGTTTTATGGATTTTATCCAGACTTACCAAATTTTTCGGCATTTTATTCTTCTCCCCTCCTTTGGAGGGGCAGGGGGAGGCTCTTCTACAACATTGGGTTTCCGTAAGTTATATTACCCTTTCTTTCGAAATCGTACAGCGTAAAAATACGTAGCTGGTAATAGGCAACCCAATAGGTGCGGATGGAATAAATATAATCGCGTTTAGCTTTATCGCGTTCCTGTAAGGCAATATTTAAATCGGTTATGCTTAGTTCCCCGTTCTGAAACTTTCGTAACGCAATCAGGTAACCGTTCCCGGCTACTTTATCGGCTTCATTGGCAGTTTTCAACTGGTCTTTTAATAAACTAAACTGCTCAACCTGCACAATAATTTCGCGGTCAAATTCTTTAATATCCTTGTTTACATCGAATATGGTCAGTTCTCTGGCCGATTCGGCAAGTTTTACCGATGAAGCCGATCTTCCCCAGTCCAGAATCGGCAAACTTAATGAAACGCGAAGGGTACGGTCTTTTTGAGGATGATCATAAACTCCAAGAAAATCTTCGGCGCTGTTTGAAAGGCCAAAACTACCGCGCAATGTGGCGCTGATTCCTGTGGTGCTTTTTGCCTGGGCCAGTTCGCGGTCGGCATTAATTAGCCTGCGCTGATAAAGGATTGTTTCCTTTCGGTTTTCTTTCGCCTTTTCCAATGCAATTTTAGGATCGATATCGAAAAGCGCCATGTTGAGAGGAATTATTAATTCCAGTTTAAGGTCTTCTTTTAAACCAATATAAGAGCGCAGTTCAAAATCGGCATTTTTTAAATCCATACTGGCCTGATTTAACGATTTTTGCGCGTTCAGCACTGAAAGTTCGATACGCGAAAAATCGTTTTCCGAGATTTGCCCCAATTCTTTTTTGGTTTGCGAAATTTTCAGGTTGTCGAGACTGTTTTTCAGGTTGTTTTCGGCCAGGTAATAATTTGTTTGAACCGACAGGTAATTGAAATATCGGTAGGTAGCATATAACGAAATCTGTTCGATTTCTTCTATAAACCGTTTTTGGGCCTCGTCGTAAACCATTGGTTCGGTTTTTTTGTACCATTTCATCCAGTTGTAGCCAAACAACGGCTGGCTAAAACCAACAACAAACGGGGAACCCGAAAAACTTGTTGTGTTTCGGTTAAGGTTTCTGATTCCATAAGCTGATGTGCTCGCATATATGTATGTCCCGAGAAGCGGGATAGATTGGTTGAGCGAAAGATTGGCAGAAGCAGCAAGATTGGAAACCTGCTTAAATTGTATACTTCCGTCGGGCTGCGTGATGGGTTGTGTAGAGTGGTTGTAGTTTGGCAAATCGCTGTTTAAAACCAGTTGTGGCCTGAACTGTGTTTTATAATTCCGGTAACGCCAGTAGTGGTTTACGTTTGTGTTTTGAATATATTTAACTGCCGACGATTGGGTAATGGCCATGTCAATCACATTTTCCAGTGTCAGTACATATTTTATGGTATCGGTTTGCGAATAAAGCGGATTGACACGCAAAAGTATTAATGTGAACAAAAAAGTAAATTGTCTCATAACATTTTAGTCATTAATATCAATTTCATTTTTGTTGCGCAGCGAACCTGTTTCATCCGAGATAACAATATCTCCTTCTTTAAGCCCCGCCAGTATTTCGCAGTACACATCGCCCACTATTCCCAGAATCACTTCACGTTTTACTGCCTTGTCGCCATTTAATACAAAAACATATTGTTTTTTCCCGTTTTCAAAATCGGGCAATTTTTTAATTCTCAGGGCATTTTCCTTTTTATTATTAAAGATTTCAATCTGAACATTTTGGTTGGCAATTAATTTGGGGTGGCTGCTTTCATCGAGATGTACATTAAACTGCACCTTTTTATTTTCAACCATTGGGGTAATATTCCCAATCAGACCTTTTAATTTTTCATCTTCAATAGTTACATAAACCATCGAGCCTGTTTTTAGCTGGCGGGCATATTGTTCGTCAATCGACCCCATTAGTTTAAACGAACTCAGGTCCGACATAGTAACAAGGGCTTTATCTGCAGGGACTTTTTCACCCACATTGCCCGATATATGTAGAATAATTCCGTCGGAAGGGGCCCGGACGCTCATTTTCGAAAGTAAAACCAGTTTCTCCTCCAGCGCTTTTTCATCCATTCGAATTTGAAGGTATAATCCCCTGTCTTCGGCTTTAAGCTGTTTTAACCTGATCGAATTTTTTTCGACAAGCATTGACAAATCCTTCTCAGCCAGCGTAATTTCCTGTTTCGTTTCTTCAACCCTGGCCGGCGAAATACCACCTACTTCAAGAAGTTTTTCCTGGTCGGATAACTGGGCTTTTAGCGAGATAACTTTTAGTTTTTTAACTTCCTCGTTGTAATCCAGGTCGAGTTTGGTGCTTTGCGAGTTCAGCTGGTTTTTCTCGAGGTTGTTGCGTTTAACTTCAAGCTGGTCCTTTAATTTTTCAATTTCATCTAAAACCGGGGCGGTTTGCAATTGTAAAATAATATCGCCTGCATTGACATGGCTGCCCGGTTCCTTAACGATGTTATATATTATACTTGCAGCCGGGCTTAGTAGAATTACTTCGTTTTCGGAAACTATAATACCTGTGGCAAGGGTAGTGGAAACAACATCGCCCCTGTCGACTGTAACAGTAGTGAATTTGCCTGATTTAACACTCCCTGTTTTAAACACGCCGTAGTGAAACAAAACAATGGCAATTAAAATTAAAGAAATACCAAGCGCCAGCGCTATGGATAATTTTTTATTTGTTCCCATGGGAAATAGTTGGTTTAAAGTATTTTAATGGGATTGCAAATGCCTATGCATCCATTTCGGAGGGTAAAGTTAATAAATGCGGATAAATTACATGAATTTTTACCGATTGAATTTTACCTGATTTTATCGGCATACAACCTTTTTATTCGCGAAAGGTATTCCACGTCCATTTGATCTGACCTGATTCTTACGGCCTCGTGTAATTTTCCCTTATAGTAAAACGATGCAGGGGCGGCGTCAAATTCATGCCCGTCCCAATTGTATTTTACGTCCATCGAAACCTTTTGAAAAGCGCGTTGATTCAGAAATTTCGGAATCTCAACATAAGCAAATGTCGGATCTTCGATATATAAATAAATCCCTTCATCAATTACCTCAAGCACCAGGAATTTTACAATTTTTACGGTTGCATCAAGCTTTCCCCTTAATTTTTTATTCATTAGGAATTCAATTCCCTGTTCAATATAAGCTTCCTGTATTTTTGCAACCATATCGAGTTCTGGCAAATGCCTTACCCTGATAACATTGAGGAATTCAGATCCGATGGTCATATATCCTTTACCAGCATCGAAATTCCAGTTGTACATTTTCTCAATATTCTGCGTGGCCCTGAGAATTTCTTCGAGAGGGTATTGCCGGGCCATAACCATATAAATGTATATGGGTTTTGAACTTGTGGGTGTTTCGTGATAATAACCTGGAAAAGGATTGAGCGAATCGAAAACCAGGCTGCCCGGTAAAACTTTTTCTTCGATTGCAACTACTGTATCGCCCTTGGTGAGGTTTAAAAAGACCTCTATTTTTTTGTTATTTCCCATAATTAATATCTTTGATTTTATTAAATAAACATATGACTGCTAAAGTAGTTCATTTTACACAAATCGGGCCGGTAACTTTTGTTAAAAACCGGCGTTCTAAGAATATAAAAATTAGCGTTAAACCCGACCAATCGGTGCGTGTTTCTTTTCCTTTTTATGTTTCAGGCGACGAAGTAGCCCGGTTTGTAATAAAAAATTTGGAGTGGATTACCAATCAGCAGCAGAAATTTGAGGTGAGGAAAAGTAAAATTGAGCCTGGCCGGTTTCAGACCAAATTACACGCCATAACTTTAACAGAAGGCGATGCCAATAAAACCACAGTCAATTTTCAGCAGATTGAAATTCAATTGGCCAATTTAAATGACTATGGCTCAATAAATTACCTCGAAAATGTAATGGTGGGTATTTTCAGGAATGAAGCCAAAAAACTTTTACCCGCAAAAGTAGCTGAACTGGCCCATAAACACGGGTTTCAGTTTGGCAGGGTTACCATCAGGAACAACAAAAGAAACTGGGGGAGCTGCTCATCGAAAAACAATATCAGCCTAAACCTTCAAATGATGAAATTACCCGATGAACTGATTGAATACATTATTCTGCACGAATTGGTCCATACAAAAATTAAAAACCACGGGCCGCTTTTTTGGCAGAAACTCGATGAGTTGACCCATTTCAGGGCAAAAAAAATGGCAAAACTGGTAAGGCAGTATTCGACCTATACTTTATGAAATGGAATTTCCTTTGTCCTTTTAAAATCCCAGATTACAGTTCCCAAATCCCAATTCCCAAATCCCAATTCCCAAAACACAAATAATTTCCAATTTTGGAAACATCAAAATTTCAAACCGGTTATTGAAATTTAATTTTTTGACTTTGAGTTTTATTTGAGATTTGATTTTTGTTTTTTGTCATTTATTACGGGCAATTCAACTATTTTCGCACTATTAACAATTTGTATGGATTGGAACACACTACTTTCGACAGAGCGTTTGGGAATGGAGGACTGGTCTTCATCGGGAAAAGCTGAAGACAGGACCCAGTTTCAGCGCGATTACGACCGTATTATTTTTTCGTCGCCATTCAGGAGGATGCAAAATAAAACCCAGGTTTTTCCGCTGCCCGAACATATTTTTGTCCACAACCGGCTTACACACAGCCTCGAGGTGGCCAGTGTAGGCCGCTCGCTTGGTAATTTGCTTGCCGAAAGGTTGCAACCCGATGTAAAGGAAAATCCGCTTGTACCAGAAATAGGAACAATTGTATCAACTGCATGCCTGGCGCACGATTTGGGAAATCCTCCTTTTGGCCATTCGGGCGAAGCGGCTATTTCAAATTTCTTTGTAAACGGGGCGGGGAAGGAATTCAAAACAGAGCTTACAGAAGGCGAATGGAAAGATTTTACCCATTTCGATGGAAATGCCAACGCGTTCAGGATATTAACACACCAGTTTAAAGGCAAAAGGCCGGGTGGTTTTGCACTTACCTATTCAACGCTGGCAAGTATTGTAAAATATCCGTTCGAATCGGTGCATGCCGCAAAACAGAAATTTGGGTTTTTTCAGTCTGAGAAAGAAGACTATAAAAAAATAGCCAACCATCTTGGAATTCAGCCAAAACCTGAAAACAATGATTTCTTTTCTCGTCATCCGTTTGTTTATCTTGTAGAGGCGTCCGATGATATCTGCTACCAGGTTATGGATGTGGAAGATGCGTTTAAACTCGGGATTTTGAGTTATGAACAGACAAAAGATTTGTATACGGGTTTTTACGACAGCGCAGGGGATAAAAAGCAAATTGAAAACATAGGGGCGACATTAAAACGGGTAACCGATAAAAATGAACAGGTTAGTTACCTGCGGGCCGGGGTTATCGGGAAATTAATTTATGAATGCATCCGTATTTTCACCGAGAACCAGGAGCAGATTTTGAAAGGCGAATTTACAGGTTGTTTAATCAAATCGTTAAAAAACAAACAGGCAGAAGCCATGCGCCTGGTTCAGGAGGTCTCATTTTCGCAGGTTTACGCCCACCGTTCGGTTGTTGAAATTGAAATTGCGGGCTACAAAATTATCGGAACCCTGCTAGAAGAGTTTGTGGGAGCAATTACTAACCCCAAAGATTTGTACAGCAAAAAAATCCTTTCGCTTCTCCCCGAACAGCACAAGGTTGAAACCGATTCGGTTTACCTTAAAATTCAGTCGGTTGTTGATTTTGTATCGGGGATGACCGACGTTTTTGCCCTCGACCTGTACCGTAAAATAAAGGGGATTAGTTTGCCGGGAGTAGTGTAGTAGCGAGGGAAGTTGAAAGCCCGAAGCACTTTTTTTGTGGCTTTACGCCTTTGCGAGAGAATGGAAGCGCGAAGTTGGAAGATCGAAGCCAGAAGCCAGAAGCCAGAAGCTAATCTTTAAAGTAGATTTAATGTCGTTTAGTTAAGAACTAAGATGAAAAAATCTGAAAGGCCAACACCCTTCGACTCCGCTCAGGGTGACAGTCAGACTGAGCGAAGTCCCTGTCTGCCGACAGGCAGGGAAGTCTGTTTTCACTAACTAAACGACATTG
>JBBINB010000015.1:0-52624 GCA_037444065.1 Draconibacterium sp. | reverse complement strand
TCCAAAACATCATTTTATTGCCGGTAAATAAAAACGCTGCATTACATAAAAAACACATCTCCGCAACTAGTTGATTAATCGGCTTTTATTACATTTGGAAAAATAATATGACATGAACTGCCAGCCGCCAGAAAAACAAGTAGATTATTTAAGCTTTTAACTAACTGTAATTCATTGAAATCCTGAAGGGACTTAATAACAATAGCCCCGGATTCCATCCGGGGAAAGATTGCAACGATGAGCAACAACCCTGTAAAGGGTTGAATATCGAAAACGAATAAATTCAACCCTTTGCAGGGTTGCTAAATCTATCATTTCCGTACTCCCTGAGTTTCACTCAGGGCTATTTTTATTCAACCACTGCGCGGTTATTTTTTAAAAAACGGATTTTTTTTGTACTTCACCTGGTGACTTCAGTTCACCTGGTGAATACTTTAAAACTGGGGGTTAAATTAATATCCGGTGGATTTGCGTGGGTCTTTATTCACCAGGTGACGGAAAGTCACCAGGTGAACATCTAAAAATCGCTGCATTACATAAAAAAACATACCGCCACAACTTCCTGGTTATTGGGCTTTTGTTACATTTGAGAAAAATTAACCTGACATGAATTGCCAGCCGCCAGAAAAATCTCAGTGTTTAAAATTTTCCCATGGGAGTTGGGGAAAAGTTTTTTTGTATACAGAATTGATACTGGAAAAACGGGGGGAAAGGGTAAGAACTTCGGGATATTAACTAATTAAACCTCAATTTAATGAACATAGACAATGACAACTAATCAGCAAATTATTTTAAACACCTTGCTTGACCAACAAAAAATACAATTGGATTCAACGTTAAAAGAAGATGAGTATTTTCATTTGTTTGTAACCGAACAAGTGCTGAAAAACTTTGAATTGTCATATGACGAACTCCAAGAAGGAATAGTTGACAATGGCGGTGACGGAGGAATAGATGCAATCTATACTTTAGTTAATTCCGAGTTGATTCAAAGAGATACTGGACTAATAGATGGAAAAAGAAACTCAATAATTGATGTATACATAATTCAATCAAAGAATTCGAATGGATTTGGAGAAACGCCAATTGAAAAATGCACCTCGTCTGCAAACGATTTATTTGATTTTACAAAATCAGCAGAGCAACTAAAAACCGTTTATAACAATGAACTTCTAGCAAATAGAGAAGTTTTTAAAAATCAGTATTTACACCTCGCATCAAAATTTCCAGTACTTAAGTTTCATTATTTCTATGCTTCTAAAGGGACTGAAATACATGAGAATGTTCAGAGAAAAGTGGAAAACTTAAGAGATATTATCAACAAACATTTCGACAAAGCAGAAATTAATTTTGAGTTCCTAACAGCAAGTAAATTGATTGATTTATCTCGTCGTGAACAAATTAAAACAAAAGGAATTACACTATTGGATAATCCAATTTCAACTCAAGATGGTGGATATATTGCAATTGCACCATTAAAGAATTATTTTGACTTCATCTCCGATGAAAACGGTGAGATTATAAAATATTTCTTTGATTCAAATATTCGAGATTACCAAGGTAGTGTCGAGGTTAATTCGGGAATTAAAGAAACATTAATGACTATTAATCCGACCGAAGATTTTTGGTGGTTAAACAACGGAATTACAATTACAGCGTCAGATGCTACTTTTGGCAGTAAAATCTTACAAATAGAGGAACCTCAAATTGTTAATGGACTTCAAACCTCATTTGAAATTTACAATTACTTCCGTTTAAATAAAGTTGAAAATGACAATCGAAATGTTTTGGTAAGAGTTGTTAAAACTCAAGACGAAAAAAGCAGGTTGAAAGTAATAAAATCTACAAACTTTCAGACCAACATTCCTCCTGCTTCTTTAAGAGCAACCGACCCATTACACCGAGATATTGAAGATTATTTATTCGCAAAAGGATATTATTACGACAGAAGAAAGAACTACCATAAAAATCAACAAAGACCAATTAATAAAATAGTAAGCATTCCTCATTTGGCACAAATAGTAATGGCTGTTTTGCAGCAAAAGCCGGACTATGCACGAGCAAGACCATCTACAATTATTAAAAACAATGTAGACTATGATGGAATATTTAATGCTTCTATCCCAATTGAATTGTATTTCAAATTGGTAACTATCCATCAGACTGTCGAAACTCATCTAAAGACTTTTTGCAATCCAAAACTTTCAAGACCACAAATAGGTGACATTAAATTTCATGTATCAATGTATGTAGTTGGGAGATTAACAAATAAATTAAAACCAAGAGCACAAGAAATAGCTGATATTAATTTGGGGAATTTAACTGATGAAATAATAAATGAAGCAATAGAAAATACTTTCATTGTTTATGACTCTTTAGGCGGGAACAACAGCATTGCAAAAGGAAAAGAGTTTGTAAAAGAAGTTTTGGAACAATTAAATGAAAATTTAGAAGAATGAAAATCGAGGTATAATAAACTGTTTATGACAGGCGGAGGTCTTCCCTGCTCTTCGCTCGCGCAGGTTAGCACCCAATACGCAATTCAGAATGAATAGGAAACATTCCTTATATAAAATCCTAACTTTACCCAACAAACTACTGCGTAAAAGTTAAAAATGAGCAACACCAAAATATCTATCCGCTTTTTTGAAGACCGCGAAGTACGGGCTGTTTGGGACGAACAAAATGCCAAATGGTGGTTTTCGGTGTTGGATATTGTTGCCGTGCTTACCAACCAAAACGACTACGCCAAAACCCGCAACTACTGGAAATACCTTAAAGCCAAATTAAAGAAGGAAAACAGCCAAGTGGTTAGTGCCACTACCCAGTTGAAATTTTTGGCACCCGACGGAAAAAGGCGTTTAGCCGACATGCTGGATTATGAAGGAATCATCGCCCTTGGCAAAGAATTCCCCGGCAAAAAAGCCAACCGGTTTATCGAATGGTTTACCTTCAGCGCTGAAAGCATCGACGGAAAAAGCAAAACAAAAGCTTATGCTTTGTTCGAGAGTTCGTTTATCGACAATATCGAAGTGGGCACAACCCAGGGTTTGCAGCAGATTCATGCTTATTTGTTTGGTGGGTTGTATGATTTTGCGGGACAAATCAGGCAAAAAAATATTTCAAAAGGGGGTTTTCAGTTTGCCGTTTCACACTTTCTGGGCAACACTTTACAGCAAATCGATGCGATGCCCGAAACCACTTTTGACGAAATCGTTGGCAAATATGTGGAAATGAACGCTGCACACCCGTTTATGGAGGGCAATGGAGAAACGCCCGAATCTGGCTGGATTTGATACTGAAAAAACGCCTCAGAAAATGTGTTGACTGGAGTGCCATCGGCAAACAGGAATACATGAACGCCATGAAACTGAGCCCGACAAATAGTGATGCACTGAAAACCCTGCTTGAAAAAGCACTCACCACCCAAATCAACGACCACGAAATGTTTATGAAAGGGATTGATTACTCGTATTATTACGAAGAAAATGAGTAGCATATTGCTGTGCGTTGCTGTCGCAGTGAGGGAAAGCCTACTTTTCTGTATTTCTCAATCCTATTAATTCTGCAGTGTAAAACACCCGTTCAAATCCTATTCTTTTTAGTCCACTGTAAAGTTCCTTATCGCCAGTCCAGAGAAAACCTTCCAGATGTCTTGTAAGCGCCAAAAAATCAACATCGTCTATATCAATATCTTCAACCATTTTTTCTGATTCAATCCAGGTCTTTTCAGGAATCAACGCTTCGTTTATAAAATTGATTTTAGCAAAAACAAAAAACCTCGATTCATTAAGTTCGATATCAGAAAGTTTTGAAATCCGTTTCAGTTTATCCCAGTGTTTATCAATTTCGTAACGCATATAACTGCAACTGTAGAATTCAAAAAACTCATCCGAATTGAATAGTAAATCACCTATAACTCCACTGGTATTTACAAGAGCGCTAAAAATAATATTGGTGTCAACAACGATTTTCACCTGATTAAACGACTACGGTTTTTATCCCACCAACCCCTTTTAACATCTTTTGCAAGGTTGTCAACTTCTTCCTGCGTAGCGGCTGATTTTGAAGTTGCTTCCTTATAGCACAAATAATCAACAAGACGTTGTAACCCCTCCGTATCAACATATGATGGCAACCTGATAATTACCTCATTATTTGTTCTTTCTATTAGCATGTCACTCGAATTTATTTATTCAAAGATATGGAATATTCTCCTATTTCGTGAGAAGGATGATTTTTACATAGATATATTTTCTTTCCAAAAATCTTTTCCCCTTCCAAAAATCCAATAATTATACGTTTTAATAATTTCCGTACGGTGAAAAACAAGGATATTCGCCGCAAATATGCGGTGATTATTTTCCCTGCTTCCTCAGATTATAAATCCGGTCGTTTTGCAAAAGCGTCCCAAATTGATGCTCAAAACCATCGAGCGGGGCTTTGGCCGGGGCAAGTTTAACGCGGTGGTTTTCATCAAGCAAAAAACATTGCGGAAACGACCTGATTTTGTATTGTTTCGTGAATTCGCCGTTTTCGTCGATGAGTTTTACCCCCGGTACCTGGTTTTCGGTAAAGAATTTTTTCAGTGCAGCGGGTTCCGTTTTCCTGAGAACGATTAAGATTTCGAGGTTCTTCTGAAACTTTTGTTCCACATCGGCAAGGTATTTCAGGTGTTCGCGGCTCACTGCCATTTCGGTGTCGGCAAACAGGATGTATTTGTATTTTCCTTTTGTGGAGTTGGTGCAGGTTTTTGCGCCTTCCGTGTTTTTCAGACAAATGGCTGGTGCAACGCTTCCGGTTTGCAAAAACAAAATCTTCTCAGCAATATTCTGCGCCGTTTCGAAGATTAACGGGTTCTGGTGGCTGGTAAACCGTGCCGATTTTATCATTTGACTGACAGAGTTTGCAGAGAAATCACCCGAATAAAAGGCATCGTGGAGCATTTTCAACAAGGCAAGTTCCGCCATTTCACCCGCAATTTTGTATTTGGTTTTTGTGTATTCAATTAAAAACTGAATATTTCCCTGGTTTACAGCTTTGCGGATTTCATCGCCTTTTACCGATTTTACAGCAAAACTCAACTGCCCGGCGAAAGTTTTTTCAAATAGCGTGTTAAACCCCGGATGCAACCAGAATTGTTGTTTTGCTTCCATAAAAATCGCCGAATAATCGTCGGCTTTTAGCCGGAAGGCCTCCGCTTCGACCAGCCTAAGCGAATACTTTTTATGAAACTGAAACGCTTCGGATTTGATTGTTCCGAATTCTTTTTCGATAAAATAATTCAACGAATCGTAAATTGGCTTCGACTGCCTGAAATATAACTGGTCGAAATACTTATCGGTAAGCTGGTTTAAACGCAAAGTAAAACCGGATACAAGATTATTTAACTGCTGCCTGTTTTCGGTGGCAAACCAAAACGAAACCGGCTCGAAATAAGGGTTTTTCTGGTCGGCAAACGACTTTTCGCGTACAGGGGGAAGTTTAAGGACTATGGTTTGTCCGGGTTCAAGAAAAAGCAGGCCGCGATAGATATCAAAGTCGCAAAACACAAATCCTGTCGACTGGTAATCAATTGTTTTGGCGCATTTTCCGGTATTATCAAAATCAAGCGTAAAGGCAATTTTTGTTTCCGATGAAACCGGATCGGCATACGAATAAAACACCAGTTGCCGCCCAGCGTATTTTGGATTTATGCATTGAATGGTTACCGATGTAAAACCAGCAAATGATAAAAAAATTGAAAATAAGAATGTGAGTAAAAACCGCATCAGTAACAAGATTGAATTAAAACTTTGTAAAAGTATCTGTATTAAAAACGAAGGTTTAACGTGTTTATTGAATCCGGAGATATTTCGGGATATTTTATTGCTGCCAAATTCAGATTTTCAGTGGTTAACCATTTGGCCGTTTCCCGGCATTTCTGAACTCGCTCATGTCGAGCCCTTTAGGCAGAAACATGCTTGCATCGCCGCCATGAAAAACAATATCGCGGATAATGGTCGCATTTACCGGGGTATGCTCCGGAAGGGTCAGCATGAAAACAGTTTCGATTTCGGGGTGCATTTTCTTATTTATCTGTGCAATGGCCCTTTCGTATTCAAAATCCGCCGATGTCCGCAACCCGCGCAGGATATAACGTGCCCCAACTTCTCTGCAGAAATCAACCGTTAATCCGTCGTGCAACCTTACCTCCACCTTTTCCACATTCTCAAACACCTGGTTAATCCATTTTATCCTTTTCTCGATCGGGAAAAACGATTTTTTGTTGGCGTTATATCCAATCATAATAATAATCTTATCAAACAACGATACCGCCCGGTTAACAATCGATTCGTGCCCGATAGTAAACGGATCGAACGATCCTGGGAAAATGGCAATTTTTTGCATTTTGTGTTTTTTTCAAATTATAGATTAAAAAAAAATTCAAAACAAGTTATAAAATTAGTTTAATCCCTGTTTATTTTGGAAATATCTTATTTGAATTTTGCCTTTTATTAACTTTTTGGGATAAAAAAAGGTTTTCAGAAAAACGAATTTAAGTTGATTTGCTTTATTTTGTGATTACGAATAAAAAAACAAGTGAAAAAAAATTCCGAAAATATTTTCTGGACATTAGCTTATTTGCTGATAGTGTTGGCTTATTTTTTTGGTTTGTTTATCGATTTAACCGGCGACTCGGGCCTGTATGCAGCAATTTCGCGGCAAATGGCGGAGTCGGGCAACTGGTACTGCCTGAAAATAAACGGCGCTCCCTACGACCAGAAACCTCACCTGTTTTTCTGGCTTGCCGGATCGGGGATCAGCCTTTTCGGAAATACAAATTTGGCATTTAAACTATTTCCCTTTCTTTACGGAATGCTGGGCCTTTATTTTACATACAGGCTCGGGAAGCAGGTATTTTCAGAAAAAGCCGGGAAGTGGGCAGTACTTATTGCCGGCACATCGCAAATCTACTTTCTCTATTTTTTCGATTTTCATACCGATTCGGTTTTACAAACCGGGGTAATACTGGCTTTATGGCAATTGGCGGTCTATTTGCAATCCCAAAAGCCAATCAATTTTGTTTTTGGATTTTTGGGAACCGGGCTGGCCATGCTTTCGAAAGGCCCGGTCGGGGCCATACTTCCGTTTTTTGCAGTTCTCCTGTATTTGCTGGTAACCAGGGATTTTAAACAACTTTTTCATCCGAAATGGATTTTGGGCATCCTCATAGTCTTCATTGTAATCTCCCCTTCGCTAATCCATTTGTACCAAAGCTTTGGCCCTGAAGGGCTCAAGTTTTATTTCATTACCAACAATATTGGCCGTATTACAGGCAGTTACGCAGGGTCAAGCGCCGACTATTTCTTTTACATCCATACCATTTTATGGGCATTTTTGCCCTGGACACTTATAGTTGTTGCCGCACTTTATTCGACAATAAAAAGCTGGATTTTTAGGAAACCCGTAACGGAATGGGGTATCTATTTACTGGGCAGTGTACTGATTTTGCTGATCATATTGAGCATCGCAAAGGGTAAGGCGCCCAATTATTTTTTAATCGGAATTGCACCAATTGCGGTTATTGCCGGCAACTGGCTTGTTCAAAATCTCCTTGTATCAGAAAGGAAGAAAAGAATTTTATCTGTAGCACAAATTGTATTAATTGTCTTTCAATCAGCATTTCTCATCTTTGTTATCATCGTTTTTTCCGAAAACAAAGTTAGGATCCCGGTAATCCTGATTTTTCTGGCAGTAATTGCATTTTTCCTGATAACCCAATACAAAAAGCCTGTTTTTCAAAAAACAATACTTGCTACTTTACTGGTTACCGGCGCAACAAACCTTTTTCTGAACGCAAAGGCCATCCCCGGATTGTATACCTATCAGGGGGCAAGGCAGGCTTTAAAATTGTTTGAAGAGAAAAGGAATCCTCAGGCTAAGCTGTATAACCTGAGCCTTGAAGAGTACAATTTGTTTTTTTATGCCCCCGGACATGTTGAAAATATTGAAAACTGGGTCGAATTAAGGGAAGTTTTTTCTACACCCGGCACCTGGTTTTACACAAACGAAACCGAATACGGGGAAATGCTGTTTCAAAAATTCCCCATCGACACGGTTTACCAAATTAACCAACGCGGCATGAACCGGATTACAATGAAATTCCTGAATCCGTCCACACGAAAAAATTCACTTACAACCAACTATTTAATTGTTTCGGGAGAGAAAAAGAGTGAATAAATTGAAGTAATTGTGCCCAGTTTTTTTTGGTAATTATATCTTTGGCAAAGTTTAATTTTTTTACTGTTTAATGAAAACCAATAAGATATTGTCGATAATCATTCCGGTTTATAACGAGGCGAAAACAATTCACGAAATTCTAGACCGTGTTCTGTCTGTGGAGTTAAAATATGGTTTTGGGAAGGAAATTGTACTTGTAAACGATTTTTCGACTGATAACTCGGCAGAAGTAATCGAAAACTATATAAAAAGCCATCCCGGTATCAGCATGAAGTTATTCCACCAGCCTGTGAACAGGGGAAAGGGGGCCGCGTTGCACCGCGGAATTACAGAAGCAACCGGCGATTGCATAATTGTTCAGGATGCCGATTTGGAATACGACCCCCGGGAATATAACCACCTTTTGAAACCCTATCATGAAGCCGGCGCAGATGTGGTTTATGGTTCGCGTTTTATGGGCGGGCAACCTCACCGGATTTTGTTCTTCTGGCATTCAATCGGGAATAAAATCCTGACTACAACATCGAACATGTTTACCAACCTGAACCTTACCGATATGGAAACCTGCTATAAACTTTTCAGGTCGGATGTTTTAAAAAACCTCAAACTAAAAGAAAACAGGTTTGGTTTTGAGCCCGAAGTTACAGCTAAAATTGCCCGCATACCCGGCATCAGGATTTACGAAGTAGGGATTTCATACTATGGCAGAACTTATGAAGAAGGGAAGAAAATAGGCTGGCGCGATGGTTTTCGCGCTTTGTACGTAATCCTGAAATACAATTTATGGGCACGATAAACAAGATTGACACTGAGATAAAAGATTTCGAGGGCTTTTCGACACTTGAAAGTATTTCGGGAGCCGACAAATTTAACCGCTGGATGTACCAGGCCATAAAACCATTTTGCAAGGGCAAAATCCTTGAAATCGGTGGTGGTATCGGCAATATAACCAACTGTTTTCTCGATGACGGCCACGAAATGGTGGTCACCGACTTCCAGGACGGATACTGCCGGATAATAAAAGATAGGTTCAACGGTAAAAGTAACCTGAAAGAGGTTATGCTGATGGACATTGCCGATCCTGAATTCGACAGTAAATTTGGTAGGCTGTTTGGCAGCTTTGATACGGTTTTTGCACTAAACGTGGTGGAACACATTCAGGATGATAAAAAAGCCCTTTCGAATTGTAAAAAACTGCTGAAAAAGGGGGGAAACCTTGTTATTCTTGTACCTGCCTTCAAGCAATTGTATAACCATTTCGACTATGCTTTGGGGCATTACCGCAGGTACACTTCCAAAACCCTCAGGATTATTTTCGATGCGAATGGGTTTTCAGTAATTCACAGCCAGTATTTTAACCTTGCTGGAATTGCAGGCTGGTGGGTAAGTGGCTCTTTGCTCCGAAAAAAAGTAATACCACAGGGGCAGATGAAATTGTACAACTTGCTTGTCCCGGTTTTCAGGATAATCGACAGGATAACCAATACCTGGTTGGGCCTCAGCGTAATTATGGTTGGAAAAAAAGAATAGAAAATAGCATTTATCTGAAAAAATATGAACCGATCGGAACTAAGCAAAATAATTAAATACGGATGGGTTTTCCTTTTGGCAGGACTTATGGTAAACTACCTGTACCGTATGGTATTTCACTCCATCCCGATTGAAAAGATTATTCTCGGATCCGACATGGAAGGTTATTACCAGTACCTTTCGCACTTTTTTATTAAGGACTGGGAAATGTTTAAGCGTATGCCCTGGGCCATAGGTTATGGCGAAGGCAGGACCCTGAGCGTTTTCACTTCGGGAGTTGCCATTTTATGGACACCGTTTTTTTTAACAGCCCATTTTGCAAGCATTTTCCTTGGTCTCGAAGCTAACGGTTATGCACCGCTTTACTACGGAATGGCGTTGGTTGCCGGAATTGTTTACACCTATATCGGGTTGGTTTTTCTGTACCGTTTTTTACGCGACTTCTTTGATCACAAGACAAGCCTGATAACCACATCCCTGTTCTTTCTGGCTACAAACGTATTTTTTTATTCAGTTTTACTTGGGGCGGGCATGTCGCATGTGTATTCGTTTGCAATGGTTGCAATATACCTGTGCTACAGCAACCGGTTTATTAAAAATCCGACAACCAGGAACCTTATTTTACTGGGCGTGCCTTTTGCACTGGCAGTGTTAATCCGGCCTACAAATATCATTTCGGGACTCTATCTTTTTCTTTTTGGAATATATAACCGGGAATCTTTTATAGAACGGTTCAGGTTCTGGATAAAGAATTACCATTCTATAATTGCCCTGCTCGTCATAGGAATTATTGTTTTCGTTCCACAAATGGCTTACTGGCATTATGTAACCGGTAAATTTTTGGTTTATTCTTACCAGGATTATGGTTTCCCGAACTGGGGCATGCCCAAAATAGGAGTTGTTTTATTTGGCAAATACAACGGCTGGCTTACCTACACCCCAATCATGCTCCTGGCCTTGCCTGGTTTGTATTTATCAGTAAAAAACCGGCTGTACAACGGCTGGGCGGTATTATTGATTTTAATATTGTGTATCTACGTAAACGGCAGCTGGTGGTACCCCACATTTGGCGCGGCAGTCGGGCAGCGGGCGATGATCGACTATCTTCCGTACATGGCCGTCCCGCTGGCGCTGGTAATCAACAAATCGCGAAACTTCCCAAAACCGGCGATTACAGCGTTTACAGTCGTGATTTTGGTTTTTATCTTTTATAATATCCAGTTTTCTTTTCGCTATGATCCCGGCCAATGGTGGGACACGCCCATGAGTTGGGAAAAATTCTGGAAAGTTTTGAAATTTTAGGAGGAACTTAATCTTTTATGTTGGTCTCCGAAATCATGTAATTTGGCCTGCGTTTGTTTTCGATAAACAGTTTTCCGAGGTACTCGCCTATAATTCCCAGCATTATCAGGTTAATCCCGCCAACTGCCAGGATACTAAGTATTACAGAGGTCCAGCCGGTAACAGCATTGTCGGTAAAAAAATATACCCAGGTAATATAAATGCCATAAACAAAGGCCAGAAAAGCAATAATCAAACCCAGGTAGATCGAAATCCGGAGCGGTTTTACACTAAAGGCTGTAACACCGGTTATCGCAAATTTTATCATTTTTTTAAGGGTGTACTTTGTTGCGCCTGCAAATCGTTCGTTGGCGGTGAAAGTAACATTCGCCTGTTTGAATCCCATCCACGGAATTATTCCGCGAAAAAACAGAAAATTCTCATTGAAAAGTTTAAGCTGATCCAGCACTTTTCGATCAACCAGCCTGAAGTCGGCCATTCCGGTTTCAATATTCATATCCGAGAGCCTTTTCATTATTTTATAAAATATCCCCGACGACCATTTTTTTCCCGAAGAAATAGACGCGTGATCGAGCCGGATAGTGTTTACAATTTCAAAACCTTCTTCCCATTTTTGAATCAATTGTGTAATTAATCCGGGCGGGTGCTGCAAATCGGCGTCAAGGCTGACGGCACAACTGCCCGATGCAAAATCGTAACCGGCTTTCAGCGCGTTCTGATGGCCAAAATTCCGCGAAAATGAAATGTACCTGACAGAATGATTTTTCCCGGCAAGCGACTGTATCACATTCAAGGTAGAATCGGCGCTCCCATCGTTGATATAAATAATTTCATACTCATAATTTTCGGGCAGCGAGCCGGTCAGGGTTTCGTTAAATTTTGCAAGGCCTTCTTCCTCGTTGTAGCAAGGAATTACAATGGATATTTTCTTTCGGGTTTCCATTAAATTCTTTTAATTTGTAAATATACTTGAATTTGACAAACTATAAATACCATACCCTATGGAAGATTTCAGAAAGGGACTGTTGTTCACGGTTGTACTGGGTTTTGCCATCCTTTTTCTTTTTTTCGGCCCCTTGCTGAAAGACATCAACCATGTATATTTTGCCCAATCGGGCGATGGGTTAAAATCGTATGCCTCCTCTGTTTATCATCTTGAAACCGATACTACGCTGTTCCACTCGTATGTGCAGAACTATCCTTATGGCGAGATGATTTTCTTTACCGATTGCCAGCCGATGATAATCATCCCGGTAAAAATTCTGGCCAACTGGGGGATTGATTTGCGGCCTTCAATAATCGGGATTCTGAACGCGTTGATGTTGCTTGCAATTGTTGTTGCTGCAGTTTTTATATTCCTGATATTCCACGAATTTAAGGTTAAGTGGTGGTTTGCAGCCATTGCATCGGCAGGGATTGTAATGTTGTCGCCGCAAATCGGGCGGCTTGGCGGGCACTTTTCGCTAAGCCACCAGTTGTGGATTCCGATGCTGGTGTATCTGTTGATGAAGTTTGATAAAAAAAGAACTTACTGGTTTTCTGTTCTGATTGGTGCGGTTACATTTTTTGCCGCCGGTATGCACATGTACTTTTTTGCATTGTTCGGCTTCCTCTTCATGTTTTACTGGGGCTATGTACTGTTGACTAAACAGATGAAAGTAAAGGAGTTTTCGTGGGTAATCCATCTTTTTCTACAGTTAATTATTCCATTGATACTGGTCCAGTTGATTTCGGGATACAGCAACACGGTAACCGACCGTACCTCGCACCCATGGGGACTGTTTACCTACAGGGCGTACCCGGCCACCATATTTTTACCGCTTCATAAACCCTATTCGGTTTTTCTGAAAACAATAGGGATAAAACACGATTATGAATGGGAGTCGTTTGCGTTTATCGGCTCGGTGGCATTGCTGGGTTTTTGCGCGGGAATCTTTCATTTAATAAAACGGGCAAGATCGGGGAAACCGTGGTGGAAAATCTCCGACAACCTCCTGGTTACATCGCTTTTCTGGGGTTCGGTAGCTTCTTTGCTGCTTTCGTTTAGCGTTCCGTTTAACATGGGGCTTGATTTTTTACTTGAATATCTGGGTCCAGTTCAGCAACTCAGGGCTTTGTCGCGTTTTTCGTGGACTTTCTTTTACCTCTTGAATATTTTGGTTTTTGTTGGGATTGCATTGCTTTTGAAACGCAAAACAGGGTTTAAAGTAATTGCCTTTGTCGCGCTTGGATTTCTGTTGTACGACGGGTACCTGAATGTAAAACAATATGCACCGCGGCTCAACAACAGGGTCGAAGAGCTGGACGACAAAACCAATTCCACGCCTGCCAACAGCTGGGTATCTTTTATCAATCCTGCCGGTTACCAGGCGGTCCTGCCCTTGCCCTATTTCCATATTGGGTCTGAAAATGTCTGGCTCGATTCGAAATGCGAAACACTACGGCAGTCGTTAATTGTTTCGTTAAAAAGCGGATTGCCTTCGATGGGTGTTTTTCTTAGCCGGACATCCATTTCACAGACCTATAAAAGCCTTGAATTGATTTGCGATCCGGTTGCACCATTCCGGGTTGCCGCTGAATTACCGAACAACAAACCCATTTTGCTGATGGTCGATAACTGCAATGAGCTCAGTGAGGCTGAGAGGAACCTTGTAAACCACTCCCCTCAAATCTGGAAGGGTGATAAATTCGCTTTTTACCGTTTTGAAGTTGACCGCTTTGATTCAATAGCCGTTTTAGGAAAACTGAAGTTCGATACAGAAATGAACGCCATTTACGCCGGGCAGGCCGACACAAGCAAAATACTGTTTTTTAACGGATTTGAGGATACGCCCCAGGAAGAAACTTTTGCCGGTACAGGCTCGCTTGCCGGCAACCTGGGCAACTGGACCCGTATTGTGGAAACTCATGTTAAAGGAGCTAATCCGGGAGATAAATGCGAAATTCTTTTTTGGGTGAAAGGATATGAAACCGATTTGTTTGCCCGTTCGATTATCGAATTTATACAGAAAGACGGGGAACAAACCGTGGGATACAAATACGACCAGTTTCAGCATCATTTTACCTCGTTTAAGGACGGCTGGATGCGAATCCGGATCCCATTCGAAATAAAATCAACAAACGATTTGGTAATGGTTACCGTAATGAACAAGGATTTAAATCCTTTCCATCTGTTTGCCGACGATGTGGTTATTCGGAAGAAACCTTAACCAACCTGTAAATTGCTTCGTTGGTAGATTCGTTAAAAAATGGGCGGGTTAACTCATATTTTTCAGGGAAATATTGAGCGGCATCCTGAAAAAATTTCTCGCTGAGATTATCGGTTAAAAAATAAATATAAGCAGGCCGTTCCGAAACACTGAAGTCGGGTTCAGCTCCCCAGTAATTCAATGAGTTGTCCCATGGAAAAAAAACATAGGTGTTCGGATATAATTCCGCAAGCGCGGGTTTAAACAAATCCTGATACCTGCCGGCCCAGCGGTAACTGTGGGTTAAGGCATATTCAGGCAGCGGCGCTCCGTAATCAGTGGTAACTATAAATTTTAATGCGTTAGATTCGATATTTTTAAGGTAGTGGGCCGCTTTCATTTTCTGCTCATTTCTCTCTTGTAAAACAATGGATAAAGAATGGACTATGGATTTTTGCGCATTAAAATAAAATGCAACAACAATAATTACGGCAATTTGTGCAAGTTTGAATTTTCCGATTAAAGCATGAAATTCTTGTAATAGTAAAATAATCATAATCAAAACAAGCGGAATAAGCATATATGCCGGCTCGAAATACCGGGATTCATATTGTTTGCAAACCATTATTACCTGAATTGTTGCGGCTATAAGTATGGCAAACGAAACTTTAACCGAATAAGCAATACCTTTTTTTCTGATGTTTAAGACAGTAGTTAATACCATCAATATTATTAATGCAATTAGAAGATAAAAAATGAACCTGTTTTCATTCCAAAGGTTTGCAAAGTTTGCAAAAAAACTTTTCCAGTCGATAAAATTACTTTCGCCCTGACCATATTTACCACTATTCATAATAAGAGCCGTGGTCCAGTTCCAGAACTTTTTAAATTGCAATGTTACCGGAAAGGCAAAAGCAAAAAAAGAAAATATTGCAATACCCGAGTATATTAATTTGTTTTTCCATTTTTTCAGTAAAATTAAAGGCAAAATCAAAAGTGGCGCATAAGTTAGTTTTATTGATAACCCTAAACCGGAAATCAACCCAAACAGGACACTCTCACTTATTTTCTTTTCATCATCAACATTGTAAAACTGTTTGATAATTAGAATGCTCATTAAAACAATCGGGGCTTGTATTAATATCTCTGGTATAATACGCGCAACATTCAAATAAATGAGACTAGAAAACACCGGAGTTAGCTGAACCAGAACCGAATAGGTTAGGCGCTTGCTAATGCGCAATACAATTATTCCGGAGAAATATATAAAAACTGCAACAACAGCAATTAAAACTAAGTTTAGATTCTGCAGGTACAAGTCAGGATTGGCCAGCACATCGTTGTTAAAAGGAACATGATGTGAACGGAAAAGATAGACACCCCGAAAGACGATGGCAGCCAAATACTGTAATGGTGATCCAGGATGATCTATGTGCCCAAGCATAAATTTCCCATTCGCAACACAAAGCCCGCTCATAAAATAAGCATATTCGGGGTCGGCAGTCCGTAAAGAATATAAGCCAATAATCTGATGGAAATAACTGCCAATAAAAAAGTAGGCAAAAGGGACGATCAACAAAAGATATTTACTCACACTCTTCATTTATTTTCAGAAAAATTATGATTTGAAAGATGCCGTTATTGCAGCGGCATTATAATGAGTTTTAATTCGCAGGTACACCTCCTATCTGGTATTACAGGTTTCTTTTTTATTTCAAAAGTACTATTTTTTATCTATTAAAATTGCCTTGCTCCGAAGGATGACATCCCTTAAACTAAACCGGAAAATCTTAAGGATTAACCTTACTTGAATTTTAAATATTAAACCGGTTTTTGAAAAGTATTGTTATTTTTGGGTTTTTAATTTAAAATCCTTCAAGCCAATCTTACTATTAAAAAGTTTTTTGAATGAATATTTACAAAACCAAAAACCTGGACCTGAAAAACTATTTTAATAAAGTTGCAAAAACCCGAATTAAATACCGTAACCGCAAACATTATTACTGGGATAGCATTACCGAATATTGCAATTTTTTTGTTCAACCCGATTCATCAGTGCTTGAAATTGGATGCGGAACAGGGGAGTTGCTGGCAAAAATCAATGGAAAGGAAAAAACCGGAATTGATTTTAGTGAAAAAATGATCGACGGAGCAAAATTACAATTCCCATCAATCGAATTTCTTTGTATGTGTGCCGAAGAAATTACAATAGAAAAGAAATTCGATGTAATCATACTTTCGAATTTAGTGGGTTATTTGCTTGACATACAACATGTTTTTGAAGAACTGAAAAAAGTGTCGCACCCGGAAACCAAAATAATAGTTACCTATTACAATATTTTCTGGGAACCGTTGATAAAATTTGCCGAGTTTATTGGCATCAAAAAGAAAGGGCCGCAACAAAGCTGGCTTTCCACAAAAGATTTGTCAAACCTGTTGTACTTGTCAGGATTTGAAACTTACAAGCAAAATTCGTCGATGCTTTTCCCGTTTTACATTCCCATAATTTCCACTTTCCTCAATAAATTTGTTTCGCGGCTTCCCGTATTCAATTGGTTTGCATTAAACCAATATACTTTTGCCCAGCCAATTGTAGCGATTGACGAAGAAGAAAGCAGTACAAAATACTCAACCTCGGTCCTAATTCCTGCCCGAAACGAAAGCGGGAACATTGAAAACGCAATTTTACGTTTACCTAAATTCGGAAAACACATTGAAATAATTTTTTGCGAAGGGAACTCTTCGGATGATACATGGGAAAAAATTCAGGAAATTCAGGAAAAGTACAAAAATACGCACGATATAAAAATACTGCAGCAACCCGGAAAAGGGAAAGGCGATGCAGTACGGGCAGGCTACGCAATTGCTACCGGCGATATTTTAATGATTCTTGATGCTGATTTGACTGTGCCACCCGAGCAACTTCCAAAATTTTACAATGCCATTGCCCAAAATAAAGGGGGTTTTATAAATGGTACCCGTTTAATTTACCCTATGGAAAAAAATGCAATGAGGTTTTTAAATACCCTCGGAAACAAATTCTTTAGTGTGGCTTTTAGTTGGTTGCTCGAGCAGCCCGTAAAAGACACACTTTGCGGCACAAAAGTTATGTTCAGGAAAGACTATTTGCGACTGGCTGCAAACCGGTCATATTTTGGCGACTTTGATCCGTTTGGCGATTTTGATTTGCTTTTTGGCGCTTTTAAACTAAACCTTAAAATTATTGATATGCCTATCCGGTACCAAGAGCGGATTTATGGCCACACAAATATTTCGAGGTTCAAACACGGGTTATTATTACTGAAAATGTGGTGGTTTGCACTGTTCAAAATAAAGTTCAAATAACCACAATTATCTAAATTAACGGTATAGTTAAATTTTGAACATGTCATTAAAATACAATATTCCCTTCGATCTTGATTCACCGGAAAGGACAATAGCCCATCAGAAGATAATCAAAGAGAAATATTTCCTAAAGAAATTATACGAAGAATGGTACGCCGTATTTACCTCGTCTTTACCCACTTTACCAAAAGGAAAAATGATTGAACTTGGTTCTGGCGGAGGTTTTCTTAAAGAAATTATCCCTACGGTTTTATGCTCCGATATTTTGGAATTGCCATCCAACGATCTGACTTTTTCAGCTTTGGAAATGCCATTTGAAGATAACGAAATCAGTGCGGTTTTTATGATCGACACGTTTCATCATATTCCAGATACCAAGCTTTTTTTAGCCGAAGTAAACAGGGTTTTAAAAAAAAACGGGATGTTAATCATGATAGAACCGGCCAATTCATTGTGGGGCAGGTTTATTTACAAGAATTTTCATCACGAACCTTTTGAACCAAACGGAAGCTGGAAAATTCCAACTGCCGGCCCCATGAGCGGGGCAAATGGAGCTCTACCCTGGATCGTATTTGAACGTGATTTTGACAAATTTACAGGGAGTTTTCCTTTTCTTAGATTAGAAAAAATTAATTACCATACACCTCTTTTGTATTTAATTAGTGGTGGAGTTTCGTTTAAGCAGGTTTTTCCCAATTTTTCTTATGCAATTTTCAGATGGTTTGATAAATTATTGCCTTTGGTGAATAGGCAAATTTCAATGTTTATAACGATATCTGTAAGGAAAATGTAGTTGAAATATTTTGCAGGGCAGGTATTCCAGGCTTTTCGAAACCTGCATACCAGATTTGTGCCAGCACCTGGTTATCGAAAACAAAATTATCGGGGCTGGCATTATAGTTAACAGCTCCGGGCGCCTCGCGGGTAAACGCCCTGTAACCCATGCCTTGATTTTTTTGCACCGTAAAAATAAAAAGAAAATACACGGGCAAAAAAATAATTTGTAGGAAAGATGAAGACTGGAGATTAACGATTGAAGACTTTAGAATTTTGCGGATTGAACGAACAGCTTCATTTAAAGTTTTATCCTTCCGGCCAGGCGTGTGGCAAATGTGGCAAAGGCTACCACCGAAACCGAGCTTACAGGCATGAGAATGGCGGCCACAACCGGAGTAAGCATCCCTGTTAACGCGATGGAAACACCGATGACATTGTAAAAAAACGAAATAAGAAAACTTAGTTTCACTATGTTCAGCGAAATACGGGTAAACCTGATAAATTTGAACAACCGCTGAAACCGGGAGGCTTCGAGGACTGCATCGCTGGCCGGAGAAAAATGATAGGCCTTGTCGGCCACTGTAAGTGCCACATCGGCCTGCATCAGCGCCCCTGCATCGTTTAACCCGTCGCCTGTCATTAAAACGGTTTCCCCTTTCTCCTGGAGCGCCCTTATAAAACTGGCCTTATCAGCGGGTTTCCGGTTAAAAAGCATGTTCCGGTTCTCAAAATAGGCCGATAAATTCTGAGCTTCTGCTTCGTTATCGCCCGAAACCAGGTAAATTTCATACTTCTTTTTCAACGAGTTTAACACGTTTTCAAACCCGGTGCGATACTGGTTGCTGATTGTAAAAAATCCCTTAACCTCATCGTTAACCGATACATAAACGACCGAACTTTTTCTTTCAGCCCCCGGGGTGATGTTGCCAACATATTCTTCGGAACCGATTTTTATTTTCAACGAATTGACTTTTCCAAAAATACCCCTTCCGGCCACCTCCACAAAATGCTCAGGCACACTGTATTTCAATTCTTTAAAATACCCCGAGATGGCATGGCTTAGCGGATGGGTAGATTGTTTTGCCAGGGATAAAACAGCTTTTTTTTCTTCGGGAGAAAGACTGTGCCCGGAATAAACGATAAGGTTTTCGTTAGGACGGGTCAGCGTTCCGGTTTTATCGAAAACCACCGATGAAATGTGCGATAGTTTTTCGATAACGCCTGTATTCTTTATATACAGCCCGGCCCTGCCGAAAATGCGCATGGTGTTGCCAAAAGTAAAAGGTATGGAAAGCGCCAGCGCACACGGACAGGCAATTATAAGAACAGAGGTTAAAACAAAAATGGCTTTGTGCGTTTCGCCATTCGCAAACCAAAATCCAAAACCTGCTAAAGCGGTTAGAATGATGATGATGGTAAATCGCTGCCCTATTTTATCTGAAAGGTTTTTTAGCGAATCGGCAGGTTTTCCGTAGTTTATATCCTGGTTCCAAAGTTGCGTAAGATGGCTCTGGTTAACGGCTTTTTGAACCTTTATCCTGATGATCCCCCCCATTTGCCGGCCACCGGCAAATATAAATTCACCTTCGTTTTTTACCACCGGGCTCGATTCGCCGGTAACAAAACTGTAGTCGATTTGTCCGGCGCCCTCAATTAGCACCGAATCGGCCGGAATCAGCTCCTTGTTCCGGATTATCAATTCATCATCAACTTCAATTTTCTCAAGCAAAATGCTTTCCTCAATTTGTTTATTAATTTTCGTAACCGCAATTGGAAAATACGATTTGTAATTTCTTTCGAACGAAAGCGCTTCATAGGTTTTCCCCTGGTACCATTTTCCCACCAGCAGAAAAAATATCAGACCCGCAAGGCTGTCGCAATAACCGGCCTGTCCGGTAAAAAAAATTTCCCAGGTAGAAACAAAAAAAAGCACAATAATTCCTATTGCAATCGGAAGGTCAAGGCTGATAATTCTCTTCCTGAGGTTTTTAAAGGCCGAAATATAATAGTCGTTCCCGCTGTAAACAACCACCGGAATCACCAGCAGGTAACTGAGTATGCTTAAAACCGACTGCAGTTTATCGTCGAGGGGGCGGCCATGAAAATATGCGGGTAAACTGTAGGTCATTACGTTTATAAACACAAATCCGGCAACACCTATTTTATAAAGAAGTTGTTTGTACGACAGCCTGTCCTCTTTCTTGTCGGTCAGACTTTGCGACAAATCGGGGGTATAATGTACCGACGACAACAGTTCAACCAGTTGGCGTAAACTAATTTCCGATTCGTTGAGAGTAATGTCGGCCTCTTTTTTTGTAAAGTTGACAAACGAGTATTTAACCCCTTTGTTCAGTCTGGCAAGGTTTTCTAGCAGCCAGATGCACGATGCACAATGAATAACGGGAATAAAGAATTTTACTTTGGCGATATTACCCTCTCGAAAGGAGATAAGTTTTTGTTTAACTTCTTCGTTTTCCAGAAAGGCATATTTATTTCCAAAACCGGTGGTTTCAACCTTTACCCCGGGAGTATCTTCGAGCTGGTAATACTTGTATAATTTGTTATCGTAAAGGATTTGACAGACCGTTTGGCACCCGTTGCAGCAAAAATGTTTATCGTTCCAGGTTACCGGGTTTTTTCCGCAGTCTGATCCGCAATGGGTGCAGCTAATGTTTTTTGACTGGTTCATGTTGATAGTGTTCCTGAACTAAGATCATTTTAAGACCGATGAGATTTCAGAAACAAAATCTTTCATTTCTCCCAACATCTCTAAAACAACTGATTCTTCGAATTCAATAAAAGTGTCGTAATCACCCTTTGTCCTGCGATTATATGCTTTGTTTATTATTTTGCCGTATTTTGAATAAACTAAACCCGTATTAATATACGTTTTATTAAACCAACCAATAAGCTGGGCATGCTTGGATGTTTCAAACTGTTGGGCTGTCGCCAACGCCAGCAACGCATAAAACATTCCATAATAAATCCGGTTTACAGCCGACCGGAACCTTTTATTTTGTAACAGCAGCTCTACATCCTGTATAGTCTCCCGGGCTTGTTCAAGTCTGTATTGAATAAGAATTTCCCTGTCTTTTTCTTCGATTGTCATGCGTAGATTCCTGATTTTATTGCTTTGCTAAAAACTGCCTGACGTCCTCTCGTTGAATTAATTTCGGATTCGGACAAAATGTGAACGTCCAAAATGATATCAAATTTCAAATTAATGTCAAAACACAAGTCTAAAATTTTGTTTTCCTCTTTCCCGGAATATGATTTATTCAGGATAATTAAAACATCATAATCGGAATAATCATTTGCATTTCCATCTGCCTGAGAGCCAAACAGTATAACATCTTTTACACTATTCCCAAAATGTTGAACCAGATGATGTTTTAATTTCTTCACTATTTCCGAATGACCTGTCATTTATGATAATTTGTATAAAACTACAAAATTAGGCAAACTTTTGAATTTTCATTTCTTCGAACAACAATCACCAATTGGCTCAACTACCAGGCTAGAACTGTTTTCATCAAGGCTTTTCCCGAATTTCTTTTCAATCATTTGTTTCCCGGGGCTTAAATACGGAATTCCCAGGCTTAACCCGCGAAGTACAAACAAAAGCCCAACCACAACAACCAAAACCGGGATCAGCCTGTTAATTTTTCTCCTGATAGCCTGGCTCATTATGTTTCCGGCAAGCGAAATGGTCAGTAACATCGGGATGGTCCCCAGTCCGAAAAGTATCATATACAGTGTTCCCTGAGGAGCATCCCCCGCCCCGATGGCGCCGGCTATGGCAATGTAAACCAGGCCGCAGGGCAGCAATCCGTTAAGCATCCCTATAAAATACAGGCTCGAAAACGACCTGATTGCAAACATTTCGCCTATCCGCTTTTTAAGGTTGCCCACAAACGAAAAAAGGCTTTTATCAACCCTGTACCGGTTTTTAAACAGCGCAGGGAAAAGCACGGAAATAATCATAACAGCTCCCATGAGCACAGATACAGCCTGCTGAAATCCAATCAGGTGCAGTCCTTGTCCGAGCAAGCCAAAAACAGCCCCCATCAATCCATAGGTTATTGTTCTGCCAAGGTTGTAAAGCGCGCCGCCAACTATTTTCTGCGATACATTGTTTCCGTGAAGTGGCAGCGCAATTGCAATCGGGCCGCACATTCCGGCGCAATGGAAGCTCCCCATCAAACCTAAAACCAATGCTGAAAGAAGAATTGCCATGTGTATCTTTTATAAACAAATATATTTGATGAGATAAAATTAGTATTCCTTATTCAATGTCGTTTAGTTAGTGAAAACAGACTTCCCTGCCTGTCGGCAGACAGGGACTTCGCTCAGTCTGACTGTCACCCTGAGCGGGGTCGAAGGGTGTTGGCCTTTCAGATTTTTTCATCTTAGTTCTTAACTAAACGACATTAATTCCTTATTGAATGTTTACCTGTTTATCTATCTCGTATTTTAAGCCATGCGTGTACCACGAAAGTTTTAGAATGTACCTTCCTGGGACCAGGTACTGGTTTGAAATCACTAAACCGTTATCTGTAAAATTCATTGGGTAAAGCTTATCCTTGCCGCTATCAGAGGGCCGGAAAAAAAGAACTTTCCCCGAATCAATTTTTTCAACCAGGGATTTTTGAAATTCTATAAAAAGGTATTCATTCTGAAACCGGATTTGAACACTGTCTGCCAGGTCAACAGAGCGTGCATTGACATTCATCTGGTCCGTGTAATCAACTCCTTTTTCGTAGTAATCCCTGTGAACCAGGTTTACATCCTGCCGCAAGGCAAATATGATAAAGGCAGCGCAGGCCATCAAAAACAATATCAAAAAAACCAGAATTCCCGTTCCCCAGTTAAATTTCATTATGCAAAATTTTTATTTCGGTTCATTTTCTGTTTCATTTCATTTTAATACAATGCCCGGATTTAAGGACCTACAAATGTAGTTTTATAAGTTTCAAGAAGCACATTGTTGCTTAAAATTCCGAACTCAACCTTAGTTTTGTCGCTTTTAAGCCCATCTTTAGGAATATAGAGCACAAATGTCGATTCAAACATGCCCTGATCTTCCACTTTCATTTTGCTTCCTGCCATTTTTATCCCGCCATTGTGTGAAAGGATCCTGATTTCGAGCGGTATTTCATTATGTGTTTTATTTACGATTTTAATGTTGTACACATTCGAAATTGTATTATCAGCATTTTCCTGGTATAACAATCCCGGAGTCCTTAGGATGGTTGTTTCCACTTTGGGCCTCGAAACCAACGTATAAACAAAAAACGAAAGAAGAATGGCCAGAACAACCGAATAAGCCCTGTTCCTGGCATTCCATACCGTTTTATGCCCCTTTAAAATTCCTTCTTCCGAGTCGAAACGAATGAGGCCAGGAGGTTTATTGGTAATTTGCATGATTTTATTGCACTGGTCGATACAGGCGGTGCAGTTAATGCATTCGAGCTGAGTCCCATTCCGGATATCTATGGCAGTGGGGCAAACCGTAATGCACTGGCGGCAATCGATACAATCGCCCATAGTTTTTGGGCCTCTCGGCTCGCCACGTTTATAATCGTAGGTTACAATTATCGATTTTGAATCGAGCAACACTCCCTGCATACGGCCATACGGACAAACCATGGTACAAATCTGCTCGCGGAAAAAGGAATAAACCCAATAGAAAAAACCTGAAACCAGCAACATCACAGCAAATCCGCCCAGGTTTTCACGAATTGGCTCAGAAATTAACCTGGACCATTTTTCGGAGCCTATAAACCACATCAAAAAAGTGTTGGTCATGGTTATTGAAATGAGAATAAAAACGGAGTGTTTAACTGTTTTTCTCACCACTTTTCCGGAAGTAAGGGGGCCATTGTCGCGTTTGTACCTTTCCTTATAGTCACCTTCAATAAGAAATTCGATTTTACGGAAAACCATTTCGAGGAATATGGTCTGGGGGCAGGCCCAGCCACACCAAAGCCTGCCGAAAGAAACCGTAAAAAGTATTACAAAGAGTATAAACGAAAGCATTACAAGCGATAGGATGAATGTATCCTGCGCCCAGAAAATGGCGCCAAAAATGATAAACTTACGGCTGGCTATATCAAGTAAAATAAACGGATGGCCATTTAGCCTTATAAATGGAACCCCAACAAAAAACAGCAGCATCAACCAGCTAAAAATAGTCCGGCGCGCGTACCATTTGCCCGATGGCTTTTTGGCATAAACCCATTTTCTGCCCCCTTTTTCGTTAAGGTTTATGGGCCGGTCGCGGAATGAAAGTTCTTGTTCCTGCATAATTTAAAAGCCCCCTAAATCCCCCGAAGGGGGACTTAGAAGCACGATAATATTGATTTGTGAAAGGCCTTGATTCAGAATTTTTTTTTGTTAATTTCTATCCCTCCCATTCGGGGAGGACGGGAGGGGCTTCCTTCTATTCACATTTTTCGCCCTGGGCTTCTATGGCATTTGGCGGATTTGTACCCACCAATGTTAGGATGTAGCTGCTGACTTTTTGGATTTTTTCGTCGCTCATCTGACCTTTGAAAGGTGTCATCCCCTTTGCCGGAACCCCATTTTTAACAATGGTTGCCAAATCCTGTATTTTGCACCCGTGAATCCAAAAATCATCGGTTAAATTTGGCCCTATTGCATTTCCTTCCCCGTTCGTCCCGTGGCAGGCAAAACAGTTCATTTCCTTATAAATTGTTTTTCCCTCTTCAATAGAAGCCGCATCGGTAAGAGCCACCAATTCCAGGGTCGAAGGGGTGTTCATTTTGTACTTTGTATCGTGTACTTCAGATTTCCTTGCATATTCCGCATCCTGCTTATCGCCTTGCTTCAGCCAGAAATAGTATGCCCCGTAAATTATCGAAAATCCGATTGTGACATAAAAAAGCGCCATAATCCACCGTGGTGGCGGATTATCCAATTCCTGGATGCCATCGTAATTATGCTCCATGAATTCCCCGTCATTCGGGTTTTGCTTATTTTCTTTAGCCATGGTTTTAATTTTTTTATTATCAGGGAATAATATTTTCAGTTTCACTATCGCTTAAAATCGAATTCTTTATTTCATCTGCTTCTTTTTTGGGCATCCTGATGGTCCTGACGGTAATAACAATAAAAAGTGCCACAAATATGAGCAAACCCACAATATAGTAAATCCTGATTCCCTCAATATTCTCCAACAGGTTGCTTATTATTTTCATTTTTTATTGACTACCAGTAGGATATAACTTGTCAACTGTTTAATTTGCTTTTCGGAATATTGGTTTTTGTAAGGAATCATACCTTTTGCAATATTCCCTTCGGCAATTGAATGATAAACCTGTCCGGGTGAATTTCCATGAATCCAGATATCGTCAGTTAAGTCCGGGAAAGCAGGGGGTATTCCTTTTCCCTCCGGGCCATGACAAACAGCGCAAGCAGTCGTATAAATTTGTCTGGCCGCCGCCAAATCTGCTTCACTGTTCAGTAATTCCACTATTTTCAAATCCGGAGAACTGCTTACTCCAGCAGAATCTGCAGGCGCAGTCGCAGATGGCGGTGGCTCAATATCCTTGCCCAATTTATGCATATAAGCAATCATTGCCACCATCTGCCTGGTTGGTTCAATTTCAATCCCCGATGCTTTTAGTTCGCCGGCAATTTGTTGTGCCTGGGTCATCAGGTCGCTTACTGCTATTTCATCATAACCTTCAGGATAAGGCACCCCTAAAGTTTGCATGGCCCTTATTTTTGCCGGAATAATCCCGGTGTCGGTATCTTTTTTTGCAAACCATGCGTAATTAGGCATAATCGACTTGTCGTTCATTTTTTGCGGATCCATAAAGTGGTTATAGTGCCATGCCGCATTTTTATACATCGGGCCACCCATTACGCCTGCGCGAGCCAGGTCGGGGCCGATGCGGCGCGAGCCCCACTGGAAGGGATGGTCGTAAACAAATTCGCCAATTTTTGAATACTCGCCGTACCTGTCGGTTTCCCACCTGAAGGGACGGACCATCTGAGAATGACAGGTGTAACAACCTTCTGAAACGTAAATGTCGCGGCCTGCAAGTTCAAGTGGGGTATAGGGTTTTACCGAATCGATGGTTGGTATATTCGATTTGATAAAAATCATTGGGATTATTTCCACTGCACCTCCTATTGTCAGGGCAATAAAGGTAAAAACTGCAAAACGCACCCCTCTCCTTTCCATCCAACGGTGAACGGTTTCACGGGCAGGGTTGCGTGCGCCAAGTTTTACCAGCGCCGGAGCCTCTGCAGGTTCATTGTCGGCGAAGGAACCGGAAGCCATTGTTTTGAAGAAGTTGTAAGCCATTATTATAAATCCAGCCAGGAATAATAACCCACCGGTTATCCGAATGGAATACATGGGCAGTATTTGGGACAAGGTTTCAAGGAAATTAGGATAAGCCAGGAATCCTTCGGGCGTGTATTCCCTCCACATCAACCACTGCGTTACAGCCGCCCAGTATAGCGGAATTGCGTACAACAGGATTGCCAGCGTGGAAATCCAGAAATGAATGTTTGCCAGTTTTTCTGAAAACAGCTTCGTCCTGAAAAGTTTGGGGATCAGCCAGTAAAGCATCCCGAAAACAATTCCCCCATTCCATCCCATGGCTGCTATGTGAACGTGACCTATTGTCCAGTCGGTAAAATGGGTGATTTGGTTAACCGATTTTAGCGACATCATTGGCCCTTCAAAAGTTGACATTCCGTAAGCTGTTACCGCTACCACCAGAAATTTCAATGCAGTGCTGTCGCGCACCCTGTCCCAGGCGCCGCGCAAGGTTAAAAGACCGTTTATCATTCCGCCCCACGAAGGGGCAATAAGCATGATAGAAAAGGTTACTCCAAGCGCCTGGACCCAGTCGGGCAATGCCTGGTACAACAAATGGTGCGGCCCGGCCCACATGTAAAGAAAAATAAGCGACCAAAAGTGGATGATCGATAATTTATAGGAGTAGATTGGCCGGTTTGAGGCTTTGGGAAGATAATAATACATTAAACCAAGAAAAGGCGTGGTAAGAAAAAATGCAACTGCATTGTGACCGTACCACCACTGTACCACAGCATCCTGCGCGCCTGCATAAATCGAATAACTTTTTGTGAGCGAAACGGGCAATTCGAACGAGTTTACCACATGCAGGATCGCAACGCCAAGAAATGTAGCCAGGTACCACCAAATTGCCGCATAAATATGCTGCACGCGACGTACAACGATGGTCCCAATCATATTCCATCCAAAAACAACCCATATAACAGCTATTAAAATATCAACGGGCCATTCAAGTTCGGCGTATTCCTTCCCGGTAGAAACCCCAAAGACAAATGACAATGCAGCAAGTACAATAATTATTTGCCAGCCCCAGAAATTAATTTTGCTCAACATATCGCTAAACATCCTGGTTTTCAGTAATTTTTGCATCGAATAATAAATCCCTGCAAAAATGGCATTCCCAACAAAAGCAAAAATTATGGCATTGGTATGCAATGGACGCATCCTCCCGAAAGTAGTATACTCCAGGCCCAGGTTAAACACAGGAAATGCAAGCTGCAGGGCTATCAGGATTCCAACAACAACTCCCACCATCCCCCAAACCAATGTGGCCAGTATAAATAATTTTACAATTTTATTGTCGAAAAAAAATCTTTGATTTTCCATAACATTTCGCATTAATTCGTTTGATTTTTGCTGCTCCCTTTTTCTTCGCTGTTAACTGTTTCATCGTCGAACAGCATTCTTATCGAAGGAGTTTCGTTATCATCGAACTGTCCGGTCCTGACAGCCCAGATAAATGCACCCAAAAAAACAAGCGCCGCAAATAAACTAACTCCTATTAACAGATAGAAAATATTCATTTCATTTTTTTTGTATGATCAGTTTTTGCTAAACCGTTTTATTTTGATCAGCTGAAAAATTACATATCCGATTGCCGACCATGCTGCAACTACTGCTCCGATATACGATAGCAGCAACCATAACTGTATGTTTTCGTTGGTCGACCATAAAATTCCGGGTTGGATAAGCTTTTGCACCTGTTTTTTCTGGCCGACTTTGGCCTCATCGAGCGAAACATGCTCCGCGATAAAGTCTTCGCCAAGTGCCACTACAATGTTTACAAATCCTTCTTCATCGCCAATCAACGTTTCAGGAATGGTAAACTCTGCCCTTCCGTTTTGGCCGGTATTTACTTTACCAATTTCAATATTCCCAAAATATTTTTTTGCGCTGATGGTAATCGTTGTATTTGGCAGTTTTGTGTATACCCCGTTTACTTCAGATTCTGCAAACACTTCGACTAATTTTTCCTGTTCGTTTACCGATGCAAGCAATTTTGCTTTTGTTTTTGGTGCATCAACCAAAAGCGGCTGGTGTGAAGGGTTGTAGTTCATGATATAATTTACAATTCTCCACCTGTCGTCGTCAGAAATCGTTGCTTTAAACTGGGGCATGGCGCCACGGCCATTTGATGTTTTATAAAACAATTCGCCTGCCGTATTTTTCTGCATTTTTTCTGTTGTAATATCAACCGGTTGGGGCACAAGCGGTAGCCCGTTGTTTTTACCCGGATCGCCGTGACATGATTTGCAGTTCTGATAAAACAAATCCTTCCCTTTTTTTACGTTTTCGAGGTTGTAATCCAACGGATTGGCCTTGCTTTTTTCTTCTTCGGGTACTATCCATTCCAGGGCTGCGACCTGAAAGGTGAAAAACAAAACTGCTGTTATAACAAAGCTTATCTTTCTATACATGGCTGTTGGTTTTTTGGGTTTTCAGTTAGGTATTTTTTGTCGATACCCTTTTCTTCGGCATATTCCCAGATTGTAATTACAGGGAAAAGTTTCGCCAAAACAGAAATAATAATTAGCGCCGAAACAAATGAAAACAGGGTAATCATTATTTCAGTGCTTGTTGGGGAGTAATCCTGAAAATTGTGCGGTACGTTTTGAACAGGCAGAAAGGGATGTTCAAGTGTTGGTATTACAATAATATATCTTTTAAACCATGCCGAAGCAAGTACAATAAACGAAATTAATGTTATTGAAAGCGGTTTTCTGAAGTAGGAAAACAAAAGTAAAACTATAGGCAGAATTAATCCTGCTACCTGGACAATCCAGAAAATTCCGGAAAAATTGCCTTTAAATAATTCTTTCAGATGGATACCATCGGCAGCTTTCATTTTATAACCCGGTACAAGATATTCGTTGATGTTAAAATAAAGATAGACAAGACAAACAAATACAAGCAGTTTCCCCATCTGGTCGAAATGATAATCTTCGAAGTACTCTTTCAGCCCGTACCTAAGCCGGTAAATATACATTACCATAATTACAGCGGCAGTTCCGGCTACAAAAGCGCCGGCTACAAAGTAGGGCCCCAGTATGGCCGTATCCCATCCCGAGCGCAAGGTTGCAGCAAAGAGCCACGAAGTAACCGTGTGGATTGACAATCCGACGGGAATTATAAGCAGCATTAAAACCCGCATGGCGTGATAAATTGTTTTGTATTGTTCTGCTTTTCCTTTCCAGCCAAGGGCAAGTATTGAATATAGTTTGTGTTGCCATTTGGGGAGTTCGTTTCCCATCCTGTCGCGCATTAAAGCTAAATCGGGAATTAACGGAATGTAAAAAAGAAGCATCGAAATAACCAGATAAGTTGTAACTACAGTTACATCCCATATGATTGGCGAAGCAAACCTGCCATGCAGGAAAATGTTCAGAAACCGGTCGGGGCGCCCCATGTCCATAACAATTACTATCCCGGCCAGTGCAACAAAAGCAATAGCTACCTGTTCTGCTACGCGCGAAATGGGTTTTGCCCAGCCTATTTTCAGTAAATGAAGGGCCGAACTGATTAAAAAACCAATCAGGCTTACAGCGACAAAAAACACAAAATTGGCAATGTACATTCCCCACGAAACATAGTCGCGCATTCCTGTAACCCCAAGCCCGGTGCGAATCTGAATTATCCAGCCCCAAATCCCGACTATGGCAAACATGAATAATATAAAGAACCAAAAACGAGTTAGTTCGTCCTTCTTTACAATCGAGCGTGTAAGGTCGGCTGTTATTTTGTCAAGCAATTTCCTCGATTCAGCCGGAGATTTTACTTCTTCCATTGTTCAGCTTTTAATTTAATTACGATTTATGGCCATGTTCAATTTCGCCCTGGAAAGGGAAAGCCCTGTTTTTTGGAGGTAAATAGTACACCCTGGGTTTTGTACCCAGCTCTTCCATAAGCGTGAAGGCGGCATTTTTTTCAATCACCTCACTAAACCTTACTGTTTCTTTAGTAGTTCCATTCGTCACGGCATCCTCGTTCCTGTCGCCAAACCAGTAAACGCCATTAGGGCAAGCCGAAACGCACGATGGCAATTTACCATCTCTTAACCTGTCGGCGCTGAAAAGACATTTTGAAATGGTCCCTTTCTTTTGCGGGACATTGGCTTCAATATTATAAGTAACCCCCTTGTACTTTTCGGCATCGCGCGGTTCAAACCAGTTAAATACCCTGGCCGAATAGGGGCAGGCTGCAATACAGAACCGGCAACCAATGCACCTTTCATTGTCAATTAAAACAATACCGTCATCGCGCTTGAAGGTCGCATTTACAGGGCAAACCTTTGTACATGGCGGATTGTCGCAATGCTGACAGGGTTTAGGCATATAATAGGGCGCCGTATGCACGGCATCCTGCATCTGCAGCACATTTATATGGTGTTGCTCTGGTCTCAGCTGGTGGTGCTTTTGACAGGCTTTCATACATTCGCGCGCATTGCGGCATTTCGCCAGGTCGATTACCATAACCCAGCTTTTATCGGGAAGGCCCAATCTTCCGCGTTTCTGGTTTTCAGTCAGCGAAGGCAAATCTGCCGGTTTCAATTGTGCCTTATCAACTTCAACCAATTCGCCGCTTGATGTTAAAAGTTTAATTCTATCGCCTGAATTGGTTTCAACCTTCGCGCAGGAATTTAAAAGGCTGGTACTTCCCAAAACACCTGTAACTCCTACTGTGGCGCCAAGTGTTTTCATGAAATTTCTTCGTGTTTTTCTCTCCATTACCGTTTTTTTGACGAATTGTATGCCAGGTAAAACTTGCTTTTTGTTTTACGAATTTAGTCAATCTAATGAAAGTTACAAACACATTCACACAACAGAAATTAAAAGACAAAAAAAGGTTTAATTATTAATAATGAACGTATTACAACTCTTATTTCAGTTTTAATAATTTTTCGATGTTTAACCTATTGATAACTAATAAACAGGAATAATAATGAAAGAAAAGAAATGCATCACCCCTTCTTTTTATGGTTCGAAATAATATTAAGTGCAAAGCAGTAATTTGAATTTAATCTTTTTTAATTGAACATTAATTCCTGTTTATGGTTTTTTAGGGTGAGAACTTAAAGAGCTTTTAGGTATATTTGTGAAAAATGGGAAATTTAATGCGAAAAAAACTAACCAAAACACTAAAAACCAGCGTTTTATTACTTCTTTTCGTATCCCCCATCTGCGTTTTAAGTCAGGATGTAATTAATCCTGTGGCCGATCAGAACGATGTGGAAATTGGAGTGGTTGAGCGTCTCGATGAATTTTTACCCGATAGTATTTCACTTATAAATGAGGCGGGCGAGCATGTCTGGCTCTTAGATGTTATTGACAAGCCAACGATTATCAATTTTGTGTATTATCGTTGTCCGGGAATATGCAGCCCACTTATGGAAGCAGTTGCCGGTGTTATGGACAAATCGGATTTAGTTGCTGGGGTTGACTACCAGGTTTTAACCATCAGTTTCGATCCCTCTGAACCTATAGATTTGGGAATCAGAAAAAAGGCTAACTACCTGAATTTAATGAAAAACAAGGTAGCGGAAGCAAAAAACGGATGGTTGTTTTTTGTCAGCGACAGCGCAAGTATTGCAAAGGCGACAAACGCTGCCGGGTTTAAATACAAAAGAACGGGAAACGACTTTTTACACGCCGCTTCACTAACGGTGGTCAGCAACGAAGGTAAAATTACGCGCTACCTGAATGGCATGTATTTTTTACCGTTTGAGTGGAAAATGGCCATTATCGAAGCTTCGAAAGGCCAGTCGGGGGCTACCTTAAACAAAGTACTTAGGTACTGTTATACGTACGACCCGGTTGGTCAGACTTATGTAATGAATGTTACCAAGGTCAGCGGCACCTTAATACTTTTTTTCGCTGTTGTTTTATTGTTGATATTGGTTATTAAGCCTAAAAAAAGAATAATTTAATCTGAATTTTATGCAAAATGAACATGTTGCAAACGAAGCAAACTACCTGACATATAAAGGTAAGCACAAAGGTTTGCTTGGATGGATTCTATCGACCGACCACAAACGTATCGGGTTACTTTATTTGTACTCGATAATGACCATGTTTTCGATTGGGGTGTTATTGGGGCTTGCCATGAAGTTTGAATTGCTTGCCCCGGGCAAAACCATAATGGAAGCACAAACCTACAACGCCACTTTTACGGTTCACGGGGTAATCATGATTTTTATGGTTGTAGTGCCAGGTTTGCCGGCTGTTTTTGGAAATTTCCTTCTTCCAATAATGATTGGGGCAAAAGATGTGGCTTTTCCAAAATTAAACCTCTTGTCGTGGTGGTTATATATTTTCGGCGTACTGCTGGTTATTTCGGCCCTGATTTTTGGCAAAGGCGTGCCGGATACAGGTTGGACTTTTTATGCCCCGTATAGTTTTAAAACCGGGACAAACCTTTTGCCCGCGATATTTGGGGCTTTTGTACTGGGTTTTTCATCAATTTTAACAGGGCTTAATTTTCTTGTAACCATTCACCGGATGCGCTGTCCCGGGCTGAAATGGCCGAAACTGCCTTTATTCATCTGGACATTATACGGTACCGCGTGGATTCAATTGCTTGCCACACCCGTTGTAGGTATCACACTGGTTTTAGTATCTCTCGAAAGGCTGTTTGGTGTCGGAATTTTCGATCCGGCGCTGGGAGGCGATCCAATCCTGTATCAGCACCTGTTCTGGATTTATTCGCACCCGGCAGTCTATATAATGATTTTACCTGCAATGGGGGCCATTTCCGAAATCATACCTACTTTTTCGCAAAAACAAATTTTTGGCTACAAGGCCATCATTGCCTCCACAATGGCAATAGCGTTTGTAGGATATCTGGTTTGGGGGCATCACATGTTTACAGCCGGAATGAGCGGTACAGCCCAGTATTATTTTTCGTTGCTTACCTTTATTGTGGCAATTCCGAGCGCGATAAAAGTTTTTAACTGGATTTCGACATTGTACAAGGGATCCATCAATGTGCAAACCCCCCTGTACTGGGCGGCATCGTTTATATTTGTATTTATGATTGGCGGTTTAAGCGGTTTGGTGCTTGGTTCGCTTGCAACCGATGTGCATGTGCACGATACATCTTTTGTTGTTGCACATTTTCATTATATTGTATTTGGGGGTACCGGTTTTGCTTTCATGGCAGCAATACACTACTGGTTTCCAAAAATTTACGGACGAATGTACGACAAAGGATGGGCAAATACAGGTTGGCTGGTTTTCTTTATCGGTTTTCTTGCCCTGTACAGCCCGATGTTTTATTTGGGAATAATGGGGATGCCACGCCGTTACTACGATTATGTAACAGAATTTCACAGCGGGAATATACTAAGTACTTTTGGATCGTGGATTATGGTAACAGGATTGGTAATTATCGTGGTTAACCTGTTTCGTTCGGCCAGAAAAGGGGAAAAAGCAGAGATGGATCCCTGGCATGGAAAAACGCTGGAGTGGAAAGTAAGTTCACCCCCGTCGTTGGAAAATTTCGATGAAATACCGGTTATAGCAGACGACGACGGTCCGTATAATTATAAATAAGTTAAACTGAATTATGGAACAACATGCACATATCGATCACTCCCATTATGATGCGGAAGCGTTAAAAATAGGAATGTGGCTTTTTATTTTTACCGAATTGCTCCTGTTTGGCGGCCTTTTTATTGTGTATTCGGTTTACCGCTATTTAAACCATGAGGCATTTCATCTGGCTGCCCATGAATTAAACCGGAACATTGGCGCCTTAAATACAGTTTTGCTTTTAATCAGCAGTATGACAATCGCGATGTCGACCTCAACACTTCAGATGAAGAAAAAAGGCGTAACCCTCGGATTGCTTGCTGTAACGGTATTAATAGGGGTGGTTTTTCTTGTAAACAAGTATTTTGAATGGGGCGTTAAATTTGAACATGGCATCTGGCCAGGTTCGGAGCATATGTTAACCAATTTCAGCCAGGGGGAAATCCTGTTTTTCGGCCTTTATTTTGTAATGACAGGTCTCCATGCCCTCCATATTATTATTGGCCTGGTTATAATTCTGGTTGCCTATGTAAAGGTTCAAAACGGATCGGTAAACGAAAACCGGGCTGCCTTGCTCGATAATGCTGGTTTGTATTGGCATTTGGTAGACCTGATCTGGATATTTTTGTTCCCGTTGTTCTATTTAATCACCTAAAAATAAAAAGAATATGTCTGCAGAAAATCATAAAATTGTGCCTTTAAAAGTATATGGTACCGTGTTGCTCGCATTACTTGTGCTTACTTTTGCTTCAATTGGCATTACCGGAATCGAAATGGGGGCATATACAATAGCAGGCGCATTACTTTTCGCCTGTATAAAAACATACCTGGTATTAACCTATTTTATGCATTTAAAATACGATAAGAAATATATTGTAGCCATGGTTGCATTTGTGTTTTCCATATTTTTTGTTGTGATAATTATTACATTTTTAGATTATTTTTACAGATAACCGATATGTATAGTCCAGAAATTACACGAGCTTCCAATTTTGTACAGGGAGTAGATACTGCATTCCTTATTATTTTGGGTATATCCTTCTTTTTCCTGATTAGTTTAACCGTTGTAATGATTTATTTCATTTACAGGTATAACAAAAAAAGAAATCCGGTGGCAACCCAGATTCATGGCAGCACAACACTTGAAATTATATGGACAGTTGTGCCTTTTCTTCTTACCATGGTTATGTTTTATTATGGCTGGGCCGGGTGGACCAACATGTCGAAACCCCCGAAAGATGCTATGGAAGTTACTGTTATTGGCCGCATGTGGAACTTCAGTTACGAATATGGAAACGGGAGAAGGACCGACACGCTCTATTTGCCAAAAGACCAGGCAGTTAAACTAAACCTTAAGGCGATGGACGTTTTACACAGTTACTATATTCCCGAATTTCGTGTAAAACAGGATATGGTCCCCAATAAAAAAGACAATTTTATGTGGTTTATACCGCAGCAGGTCGGTAATTTCGACGTTTTCTGCGCCGAGTATTGCGGGTTGCGACATTCTTACATGACTTCGATGGTAAAGGTAATGGAAGAGAGCGATTTTAAAGCCTGGTTAACCGATACAACCAAAATAGCAGCCGCTGCAGAAATTGATTCGCCGGTTGCAACCGGAAAACGGATTATGCAAAACATTGGGTGCTTTGCGTGCCATTCAATCGACGGGACAAAACTTGTCGGCCCAAGTTTTAAAGGGATTTGGGGCGAAGAACAAACCGTAGTAACCGGCAGGGAAACCCGTAAAATAATTGTTGACGAGGAATATGTAAAGCGCTCGATATACGACCCGGGAGCCGATGTTGTTGAAGGATTTATGAAGGGATTGATGGTTTCGTACCAGGGCCAGCTCACCGATGATGATATTGCAAACATTATCGAGTACCTGAAAACTGTGAAGTAGAGAGAGTTGGAAGTTGGAAGTTGGAAGCACGAAGTCTGAAGCGCGAAGGTGGAAGCACGAAGTTGGGAGACCGAAGTTGGGAGACCGAAGACCGGGGACGGAAGCACGAAGTTGGAAGCACGAAGTTGGAAGCACGAAGTTGGAAGACGTAAAGCAGGAAATCGGAGACGGGAGATGGGAGTGAGAAGACTGGGTGCCGCGCTTGCCTGGCGGCAGACAGGGTTTCCAAACCGCGATTAAAAATGAGAACAGTATATGACTGGAGTTGAAAGGAGATATTCCAATGAAAAAACAAGGACCCGTTCCCTTCTTTTGAAATTAAAAGGAACGGTTCTCTTTTAGCATCTTGCAAAATTCTTCAATTCATAATAATTCATCGTTGAAATCCATATTTAAAATCATTTACGAACTGGGCAAAGTGCGAATTTCTTTGCCCATTGCTTTTTCGGCATTAACCGGTTATGTACTGTTTTCAGGTGAACTGGATTCGCAGGGCTGGTTGCTGGCATTGGGTGTTTTTTTTATGGCTTGCAGCTCAAGTACGCTCAACCACTGGCAGGAAAGCGATATCGACAGCAAAATGCCCCGCACAAAAAACCGGCCCATTCCCTCGGGGAAAATCAGCCGGATAGCTGGCTTCATGATTTTCGCCGGTTATGCGGCGGTGGGTTCGGTAATCCTTATTTTAACCAACCCGGTAGTTTCTTTAATCCTTAGCTGGTTAACCCTGTTCTTTTACAACCTGGTATACACGCCTTTGAAAAGGGTAACTGCCTTTGCCGTTATCCCCGGTTCGATGGTTGGCGCGCTTCCTCCTGTTATTGGATGGGCAGGCGCCGGTGGAAATATTACTTCTGAAGTTATTTTAATGGTTGCTTCGTTTTTCTTTATCGGGCAGATACCCCATTTCTGGCTTTTGCTGCTCTTGTTTGGCGATCAGTATAAACTTGCCGGTTTGCCCAGCCTCAACCAGATTTTTACAGAAACCCAAATTAAACGGATTACCTACACCTGGATACTGACAACCATTGCATCGGCGCTTTTGGTTATCTTTTTTGTTTTTACCAACCAGGTTCTGGTGTTCCTGCTGCTGTTATACAGCTTTTATTTGCTTGTTTCGCTTTCCCTGGCTGTCTTCTTTCAGAAGGAACTGGCTGTTAGGCCAGCATTTTTCAAACTTAATATGCTTTATCTTTTAATGATGCTATGTCTGATTACGGATGGGCTGATGCGTTAGAAAAAATTAAAAAAGCCCCGCACTGGGTCTTTTCAATGCAATTTAAATGTATTATTTCAGTTTAGTAAATTGTTTCTCTATTGTGCCATTTTCAATCATATTATTTAATTCGCCAAGGGTAAATTTTTTTTCACCCTGGTATAACCCACTCAAATAATAATAAGTTAGAAATGGATCCTTATCGATAATCCGTGGCAACAACATTTCATCTGTCCATGCACCACTGTTATGTTTGGTTGTATAGTCAACATATTCTTTTATAGTAATATTGGTAAAAGAATATTTGAGCCAAACCTCTGTAGCAACAATATATCCGTTTTTTAAACGCCATCGGTTGCTGAATGTCATATTCCCATTTTTATCAATCAAAACTCGGGGATCACCGATAATATATGATCGAACCATTGTAATATTATTTAATGAATCCACGTTCAAATCAACAAAATTGAAGTAATCGCCACGTGTTTTATAAATAGCAATTCCGGGAGAAGAACTATAAACCATTATGCTTTCATCGGCATATTCAAAATCATCTTTCTGGCAGCTTACCCCCAAAAACAGTAAAAGCAAAACGACCAGGTATAGTTTAAAAATTTTTGATTTCATGGTTTTTTGATTTCATTGGTTTTTGTTTATTAAGAATAAAGTTGAGAATTTTTTAAAGACCAAACAAGCGTGATTTACGCAATTTTATATACGTAAATCACGTATGGTACCTATGCGTAAAACACGTACTCAGCTATCGTGCGATTGCCCTGTAGCTTTTATTTAAACAGCTGTAAACATATGAACCCTCCGGGTTCAAAAAATAATAAACAGATTTACTATTTGTCTGATCAGGTCAAGGGGATTATCGTTTTAAATTGGCGAATAATCTTGAGCTCCTTTATATAGAAGAATAACCTTGGCAGTTTATATTATTGGGGCTATTTAACGGACTTGGGAAAGTCCGTTTCCCGGTTTTTCCATCATCTCAAACAACACCCCTTCGCGCAAGGCAAAACCGGTTTGGATAATTTGGGTTATCCCAATTTCAGAAATAAGCTGCTCAATCAAAATCACCGCCGGAACAATCAAATCAACCCTTACCATATCCATCCCTTTCATGTTCAATCTTTGTTCCCGGGTAGAATGAATGAGTGAGTTGTACACGCTGTAAAAATCGGTCATCGCAATTTCCTGGGTTGTGCGCAGCTTTTCGCCGGGATTTACTTTGTCAATTATATCGGCAATGGTATCGAATGCCCCCGAACAGCCAATAAGAGTTTTAACCTCTTCTGATTTACATTTTTCGAAAGCATTTTTATGCGCACTTGTAAAAAAGTTTTTCAAATCGATTATTTCACCGGGTTGCACCGGATCGGAGAGGTTAAACCTGTTTATAACCCGCGCCATCCCGGTTGGCTGGCTCTCTTTCAAAAGTATATCTTTTTTATATGCCAGGATAATTTCATTGCTTCCCCCGCCAATATCAAGAATTACCGATGGTTTTTCAAATTCCCTGAAAGCAAATAATACTCCTTTAAAAATCAGTTCGGCTTCCCGTTCGCCCGAAATCACTTTTATTATCCATCCCGATTTCATACTTAGTTCGTCGAGAAACTGTATTTTGTTTTCAGCCGAACGTACAGCAGAAGTAGCCAGCACTGCTACTTTTTCAACCTTAAACTTTTCGATAACCTCTTTCTGGATTCGGAATGATTTTAAAACCCTGACGGTGGCTTCGGGGCTTATTTCGTTGTCCCTGATTTTATTATCACCCAGCTTTACCAGTTGTTTGCTTTGCCACAGCAAACTGAAACCCTCGCAGTTAATTTCGGCTACAAGCAGGTTGCAGGTATTGGTCCCCAGGTCGATTACGGCAATTCTCATGATAAAAAAATAATCCTGAAACTTATCTGGTTTATTGAATTTTTAAACTGTAAATTCCCGATTCAAGATTAAATTTTGTAAGGTTCCCGACAGTTTTAAATGCATGTACGCCCTTCATTTTTGCAATTTTCCCTGAATCCTTTATTGTGCTTGAATTTAAATAAACAGTGGCGGCGCTGTTCGGAGGAAGCGCAATGAAATAGGTTAAAGAATCGCCTGTTCTTATCCATTTCGATACTATTTTTCCGTAAGGCCCGTCATGACTGGCCTCAAACTGATCAAGGGCAGGAACAAAGTTTGGTTTCAGGATAACATTTTTGAAACCCGGGTTTTCAGGATCGGGGAAAATTCCCCCAAGCCCTTTATAAAACCAGGCACCAATTTCGCCAAACATAATATGGTTCATCGACAGGTCGCGCTCAGATCTGATATCCCAGTTTTCGTACAACGTTGTGGCGCCGTTTTTAATCCACCAACCCCACGAGGGATAGGTTTCCTGCAACGCAACTTCGTATGCCAGCTCTGCATACCCGTTTTCGCTTAAGGCATTTAAAATTGTTTTGCTACCAAGCAAACCCACGTCGATATGCCTGTTATCGTGGATAACCCTGTTTGCAAGGTTTTCGGCAACCTTGCTTTTTAAAGAATCCGGTACAATTCCCCAGTAGAGGGGGGCACTTAATTCGGTCTGCAAACCCCTCCCATATATCCCTGTTTCTGCATTTAAATATTTTTTGTTGATGGCATTTTTAATCTTTTCGGCCAGGAGCGAATATTTCTCTGCATCTTTCGGTTTTTTGAACAGCTTAGCTGCTTTTGCAAGAATGGCAACATCTGTATAATAGTAGAGCGACGATGTAAATTCTTTTGGCGTTACCGACTTAACGGGCACCCAATCGCCAAGTCCCCAGTCAGTCAATCCGTCAGGACTTTTAGAAGCGATATGATCGACATAACGTTTTATGTTTTCGTAACAACGTGCGAGCAATTTCGAATCGCCGTAAAAAAGGTAAATATTCCAGGGGATGATTGCGATGGTGCTGGTCCAGTCGGGGCCGTTTGCCCATGTGTATCCCCATCCGCCGGTTGGGATAATGGCAGGCAAAACCCCATTGGGCTGCTGCTCATCGCGGTGGTCGTCAAGCCATTTTTCGTAAATGGTAATCCCATCGAAATTGTACAAACCGGTTTCTATGGCAATATGTGCATCGCCTGTCCAGCCATTTTTCTCGCGTTGCGGGCAGTCGGTGGGGTAGCCAAATAAATTAGAGAGGTACGAGTTGTTTGTTGCCTCCCATATCGCATTCAGAACCGGGTTCGATGAAGAGATGAAACCGGCAACCGGAACATCGCTGTGCATAAAATAAGCCGTCAGGCTCCCGGGAGTAAGGTCAACCGGTTTGTTGCTAACCACTTCGACATATTGAAATCCTTTGTAGTTGAAATATGGCATAAACACATCATCATTCCCGCTTAAAATGTAAATATCGGTTGCAAATGGATCTGATTTATCCGTTGGCCGGTAATGAACGTCGATATTCGAAAGGTTAGCCCTGCCATTTTTCCCAAGCATTTCGGAATGGATTAACCGGACCTCTGTTCCTGGCTTTCCCTTGATTTTCATCTGGGTAACACCCGAAATATTTCTTCCGAAATTGAAAAGGTAATTTACAGGGCTGAATTTAACCATTTCTGCAGCCTTAATTTCTTTTACATTCCGGATCGGATGCAGGTTTTGGGCCACTATATTATTTGAAGGCGCACTTACAGGGATTGCGTTTTTCCATTTCGTATCGTCAAAGCCCGGACTGTTCCAGCCCGGCTGAATAAGCCTGGCATCGTGGTGTTCGGCGGTGTAAATACTGTTGAAAATAACATTGCTCATCGCAGTTTTCCAGTTGGTACCCGTCGAAATAATCTCTTTTGTGCTATCGGAATAAGTAATATGCAGGTCCATACAAAATTTTGGCCGCGCTCGCCAGGGGGCTTCGTGGAAATACCAGACTGCCGTTGACTGGTGATTGTACCACCCGTTTCCAAGTAATACTCCAATTGCATTTTCACCTTCTGAAAGCATGTGTGTAACATCGTGTGTAACATACAGAATCCTCCTGTCGAACCTTGTATACATGGGATCGAGCCTGTGGTTCCCCACTTTTTGCCCATTGATGTACAATTCGTACAAGCCACCCGCAGCTATGTACGCCCTTGCCGATTTTACTGTTTTCGGGGTTTTGAACTCTTTTCTGAACCAGGGGGCAGGTTTTAAATTAACATCACGCGAGTCGCTTATCCAGTCTCCCTGCCAGTTTTTGGAGTCCATCATCCCGGTTTCAAAACTCGCCACTTTCGACCAGTTTGAAGGAATGTCCTTGCCAATCCATATTTTTACCCTCCAATAATATTTTGTAAACGGTTTGAATGAACTTCCTGAATAGTTTGCCAACGAATTTTGTGACGGAAACTTTCCCGAGTTCCAAACGGTGCCTCTTCCCAAAACCACATCCATTGAATCGGTCCCTACGATTATTGAATATGCAGTTTGCTTAATACCTGTTTTCCCGGCTTCGACCTGCCATGTAAAACGGGGTGCAGGGGAATCCACTCCAATAGGGTTTACAAGATGTTCACACTTTAAATTTTCGAAAGTAATTTCCTTACGTGCTTCCTGGCAGGAGTTTAATGTTATTGCAAAAAAACTGCATATAAAAAAATTATGCAGCACGCGTATCTTTGAGCCATTCATTATTTAATTGTTTTTGATTAAAGATAGTTCAAAATTGTAAAGGGATAATTTAAAATTGGCAGTTTTTCTGAAAAAAAATTCAGTTTTGCAATTGCATTGTTAAAAGAATACCAGGTTAACAAAGTTTAATCTGGGACTATGCGCTAATCAGGAGTAAAGTATACGTTCTGTAAAAACTTTGAACTTAACCAAACAGGAATTCAACCGATTGAAAATAAATAACATACGTAACCCTTTTTTTTGAAATAGCATAAAAAGAAGCGGTGCAATAAAACAACACAAAGCATCGCACGAGGCAGTAAAATGTTTAAAACAAAATTGTATTTTATCTAAAGTATCAACTGCCATAAAATGTATATCTTTAAAACTTTTTACATCACTAATTCAATCAAGTTCACTTTAAATTAAACAGTTATGAAATTGAAATTTTTACTTTTTTTCTTGTTATTTTCCGGTGGTATATTAAGTGCACAGGATACAATCCGCAGTTTAATTATCACTGAAGCCCGTATTGACAGGACAGACGGGTCGTATATTGAGATTACCAATATGGGGACAAAGCCTGTTCAATTGAACAATTTTGAGTTTGGCAGAATTGATGCATGGACTGTCCCCTGGAGACCACCTGCAAGCCAAACTATGAGGCTGCCCAATAAAGTTCTTCAACCCGGACAAAGCCATACCATTGCGGCGGTATACGATTTTATTGAAAAGGCACACAAAATCGACCCTGATAATTTTGACAGGAGCCTTACCAAAAAAGAGTGGTGGACACTTGCCGATCAGCTAATTCACATTCCCGATGCTAAAACTTCCATGCATCCTCAAATTAAAGACAGTATCACACCCGGGTTCAGCGTTATGGACAACTGGGGTGGACGCGACTGCTGGTATCTTGAACAACACCTCTCGGCAATCGATTCGGTTGTGGTAGACCAGGTTGGCGGCGTGTTTGACGAAGCAAACGGGACCAACATGGACGGAGGTCAATATGATGTGGCCGGTTTTAAAGCAGCAACCAATAAAGCCATCCTGGTGCGCAAGTTTGTTGTTAAAAACGGAAACATAAATTTTGCTTCAGCAAGGGGTGTGGGGCTTGATGATTCTGAGTGGATACCGATACCCCTGTCGTACGACGATAATTATGATATTTACCGTACACCTTTCTGGACGGTTGGAAACCATGGCGATTATAATCTGGATCAAAACACCCTGGTTTCAACTATTGCCGATGTTAACTGGGCTACAAAAACCATCACCGTTCCATGGGGCACCAGGAACCAGGATGATGTAATGAAAGTTTTCCAGAAAAAACCGGGTATTTCATGGTTCTATCATTTATCACCAGCCCGCGCCGATTCGGCATACAAGTCGGTACGTACGGGCGACAAGCTTACAATTTACGTTGCAGGCAAGGATTTGGATGTTCAAAACTTTAACCTTGTTCTTGCACCGCCAACTGCCGATGCCAATAAGGTTATCCCTATGTTCAGGACCAGCGCTAATGGTTTTTACCCCAGGGGTATCAATAATGGCGAAGCCGAAGCATACTGGGTAACCCAAAACGCACCCGGCATGGACTCGATTACCTTCGATTTCTATGGGATCGGATTTGCAACCGAAGCAGATTCTTTATTAAAATACCTCGATAAGGCGCCTAAAGCAAAATGGGAATTTGTTTGGGTTGACGGAGTAAAAAGAACTGCGGTAAAAACAGGCGATAAACTTAAAGTTACCGCCGAAAACGGGGCAGTAAAAGAATATTACATTAAAGTAAATGATTACAGACCAAGCCATATTGCTTATTTAAGCTCTATTACATGGCCCGATATACCCGGGTTTTACAAAGATATTTACGGCTGGATTGGCGATACCATTCCTAATTTCGGGGCAACTGCATACAACTACAAGGTATCTGTACCGCTCGATGTGGAAGGCATTCCGGCTTTGGTAGCAAAAACGCAGCAATTAAACTCAAAGGTTGATGTAAAGCGCGCAACTACCCTTGAAGGGACACTCGAACAGAAAACAGTTTCGTTTACTGTAACTTCTGAAAGTGGCAAAACTGTAACCGTGTATAACGTTCAACTGGAAAAGGAAAAGGACCCGCAATTTATTCAGCCTTTTGTTGCAGAACCATTTTTGTCGGAAGTGGTTTTCCGCGATAACTATGCTAATAATTTCTGGGAAATCTGTAACCCGGGCAACCAACCCCTCGATTTAAGCAATTATATGTTCTACTGGGGGGGACAATCGAACCCTGCCAATGCAATAACCAGTAGTTCGGGTGTAAACGACTGGGCAAACAGGTACAGAAAATATATTCCGGGCTACAAATGGTTAAATGAAGCCGAGTGGGCTGCAAATCCGGGCAAACTTAAACAGGATTTAAATATTAACCCGATTGTAATGCCCGGCGATGTATTTGTAATGGCCGACATCACCAATATTTCCTTGTCAGGTTTTCCGTGGTGGGCAAGCCAGCAAAGCGACGTGATTTTCCGTAATCCATACAATCCGTGGGGCGAAACCTGTAACAAATCTGCTATCTGGTATAGCGAAAACTTCTTCATGTTTAAAATCCTTAACGATTCGGTTAAAGCAGGATTAAAACCTGCTAACAATCCAAACGACTTTCAATTACTTGAAAGTTGGAGTATGGGTGACGGCTCAAGGTGGGTTATCGGAGGTGTGGCAGTTAACCAGGTTTTTAACTGGATGAGAAAACCACAGTATTATAAACCAGTTCCAGTAGCAAAAAAAACATGGGGAACCAGCAAAGCAGATATGGAATGGATTGAAGACAGCCAGGCTGAATGGCAAAAAAGAGGCGCCGGATGGCCATGGTGGAGGCTGAATGTGACACTGGATGTGGGTAAGCATTTCTTAAATGAAATCACCTCGTATAAATCAACTGTTACCTCAATTGTATATAAATTAAGTAAGGGATTTTCAAAGAAAGAAACGATCCATGGTATCAAATCGGGAACAAAAGTTGCTGAATTCCTTAACGGTATTGTAAAAGCCGATGAAAAACAGACCTTAAAGGTAAAAGCCAAAGCCGGCGGCGCTGTGCTCGGAATGGATGCCTTACTTAGCTTAAACGATACTTTGGTAGTAATGTCAGCTGATAGTACAAATACATCAAAGTACATTCTTAATGTATCCGAAAGCGGGTTAAGTTCAAATGCCATATTATCATCAAACCGGTATAAAGTAACAATTGTAAACAGCCCAAAAAGCGCTGTTGATGTAAACGAAGCCGGTACCGCAACCATCACTGGGTTTGAATATGGCACAACCTTAAAAACAATTCTTGCAAATATTACCGTTCCTCCGGGCGCTTCGATGGATATGGTTGACGGCAAAGGCGCTTATGTGCCTTTAATAAGGCTGAATTTCGATACAGCCTATGTAAATGTTACGGTTAACGACAACATTTATTTCGATGTTACCGCAGAAAACGGTATAACAAAAATTGTTTACCGGTTAATACCAAGCGTATCGCAAAGCGATGCATTTTTAACCTCTGATGTATATGTTGTATTGCAGAAAGATGGATTAATCGACTTTGTACCACGCGGCACCAACGCACAGGTTTTCCTTTCGAATCTGGTACCTTCTGCCGGGGCCAAAATGAAACTGGTTGATAAATACGGAATGGAGAGAACAGCCGGTCAGATTGTGCAAAACGACAAAGTGGTTGTAACCTCGCCTGACGGCAAGAATACCAGGGTATACTATTTGTCGATGCTCGCTACACAATATATTCGTCAGACTACTTATCTCGCTTACATCCAGTCAAATATTTACACTATCGACCAGGTAGGATATAAAGTAAGCGGAGTTTCCGGATCGGAAACAGTAGCTGCTTTCCTGGGAAAAGTTAAAGCTTCGCAGGGCGCATCTGCAAGTATTGTCGATAAAAACGGCAACGCCAAAACAACCGGTGATATTGATGGCGGAGATATGGTGAAAGTTGTTTCTGCCGATGGCAAAATGTTGGTTTATTATACTTTTGGCATTTTGACAGGTGTAAATGTATATGAATCAAATAATATCAACCTGTATCCTAATCCAACCAACGGAAAGATAAATGTGAGCGGTGTAAAATCAGGCGACCGCATTCAGGTTTACAACTCCGTTGGGGCTACAATCCGCGATATAAACGTTCAAAGCAGTGTTGAGTCGGTTTCTCTTGATAATCAGCCTGCAGGAATGTATATGATTGTTATCAGCAACAACAACAAAATGCTTGGCCGTTACAAAGCCTTAAGAAAATAAGGTCTCAGATCCTAAATAGTTAATTATTAAGTTTAAATCGAAAGGGCCTGTTTTTAAGGCCCTTTCTTTTTCTATACTTATTTTCGAACAAGAATTAAGCGCATGCGATGAAAATATTTCGGTTGCATAAAGCTGCAAACGTGTTAAAACCGGGCATCTTTTTTATGAGTCTTGGTTTTTTAGTCCCGTTTCAAAATCAAATAACCTGACAGGAAGTACAAAAACAAACATCCTTTTTATTGCAGTCTACGATTTGAAACCCATTATAGCTTGTTTTGGCGATTCATTGGCCTTAACCCCTCACCTGGATGTGTGTGGGCAAAATTTTTGATTCGCGCAGTTTCGACAGCGTACAGGATGCAATTTCGTTGGTTAGAGCCTCCATCGTCAGAGAGTGTCAAACTCTGCCTTCTTTTCAATAAAGAGAATTTAGCAACTGAAAAATCTGGGGTTACGATTTACATGGTTAATATCTGTTTTTGTTTATTATTTTACTGAAATAAAACAAATCCATCGAGGGGATTAAATAAAGAAAAAGTTTGAATAAAGTTTTCAAGAAAATCTGCAGCTTCCAGTTTATTCGCCCAAATTTCAGGAAAACCCCCTTTCCAAAGCAAATCCTTTTTTTTTAATAGCCCGGACATATTGAGCTCATTAGCGCTGAGCGAAAACAAATTTAATATCCTTACCCTGCCTGCCAATGATTCACTTACTCCTTTCATTAGCTGAAATTGCTGGCTACCGTTTAGTATCCATTACCCATTTACATTTCTTTCATTATCAATTTTAATTTTCAAATCCCTTAAAGTGAAGGAGCATAATGAATCTCATCAATGATAACTTGTTTATCAAACCGGTTTAAAAATACGGATGGATTTTCTTTTGCTTCACGGGCCAGGATAATTTTATCCAATGTCACGTATTCAGCATCTCTGAATAGTTTTTGCAAAAGTGAACTTTTTCCTACTTGCCTTACACCCGTGAGCAAAACAGCAGGCCTTGTTTCTACAGCTTATAAAATATTTTCAGTATTATTCCGATTAATCCACATTATTTAACATACTTTCTGTAAAAAATATAAGATAATCTGATACTTCGAATTTTGAGACACTAATCATCAATCGAGGTAAAGATTCTGGAGTAGTTGTAATGTCACTGGACGAGTACAATTCCTTAAGTGCGGCACAACACGAACTTTCGTCAAAGACAAATGAAATGCGACTTGATTCTGCAATTGCAAAATTAAGGACAGGAAATTCATTTGAAAAAGATTTGACAGAACTATGAAATATATATTCGTTGACGAATCCTGGGAGGATTACATCCAAAATGCAGATATCATTACGGTTAAAATAAAACTGTGTGGAACACTGTAAATGTTGCAGGGCTGGGCACGGAGGTACGCCATCGGCGGATCCCGGCCTAAAAGATAAAAATTGAAGAAGATTTGCAGTTTCCGCCTGCTCAATTTACTCCGACAAATGATACAATACCCCCCAATCAAAGGGCGACCAGACTGAAGTTTCAAATCCGGCGGTTTTAAGCGCATTGTTTACCCATACATTGCATGTTTTGAACAATGAAAAACTACCTTTTGCCTCGTAAAAGAAATCAAAACCATAATAACCCTGGACCGGTATTTTAATAAAAGTTCCGTTTTCGTTCCGGAGGAAGGAGTTTTCGATGTAGAAATGTAAATCGCCCAATCTTTCAGGACACAAATAAAACGGTTCCCACCCGGAATATTTCTGTTGCAAACAAGTGACATGCATAGCAGTTTTACTTTTCAGGAACAATGCATTAAATGCCGTCGGAAAAGTTAAATCTTTCCATTCGGGGGTGTTGATGTAAAAATTCCGGTCGCCCCAGCCAAACGACACATATTTTGTTCCGGGCAGCGTTTCAAGATTTCTACTGAAATCGGGATTTAGTAATTCCATTGGGATAATTATATCGAGGTGAACGCCGTTGGTGGTAATAAATAATTCCTTCTTTTCGTTGCAATCCTGAACCGGCGGGCGGGTTTTTACAACAGATAAAATCAGGGCGGCAATAAAATAAATAACGATCAGCGAAACGAAAACCAGAAAAACGGTTTTAACCAACTTAAAAAACCGGATAAAAATTTTTCGTGTCATTTTCTTTCCAGGCGAAAAATTTCAACAGCATTCTCCCTGAATATGGCCGATATGATTTTTTTTGCCTCCGGCCCCTCCATTTGCCCATCCGAAATTCTGCTGGCAAGTACTTCGCAAACCACCTGTTTACCAAACTTCAAAGATCCTACAGTTTCTTCAATAAAATGACAATCGCCGCCCCAAAGTATTTTGTTGTACGGAACGCAGTCGAACATTTCGTTAAGGGTTACAAGTGCGCGGTTTTTCGATATTTGTGGTAACCATGCAAGATGGAGACAGACGTTCGGAAACATTTTTCCAAATGCCACAAATTCACCGGTCCATGGAAAACCACCATGAAACAGATCGAATTTTGTATGTGGGTGCCGAATGAAAAGATCATTCAATTTTACAGGATTACCATTGTCAAGCTGATTCCTGTTTCCTGCAAGATAACCCGTATGAACCTGTACGGGTAAATTATATTCGGCAGCTTTGTCAAGAATCCAGTGAAACATAAAATCCTGAAGTTCCGTTTCCCCATCATTGCTTATTTGCGGCGATTTGGCAAACAAAAAAGTTGCCCTATCCATTGAAATATTTTCATATTTTATGGAACGCCGGTAAGCCTGCGGATTTTTAAAGGCCACGGCCCCATTTTCCTTTGCATCCCGAATTATTACTTCAGCCAGCTTCAGGTAATCGGTTAAGGTTTTTACCGTTTCGATTCCCGAGGTGGCTTTTAATTTCAGAACTTCTTCGTTTGTTTCGGTATAAATCTGTTTAGCCCGACCAATATTGGAAACCATAAGGCTTGTCTGTAAAACAAAGCTAAAATGCTTCTTGTCGATATTTGAATTATGCGGGGCCCAGTACTGGTCGAGAAACATGGTCCCGAAATTGAATTTCTGGAAACATTCATCAATCCAATTTTCATAGTTTGCATATTTCTCTTCTATTTGTTTCGAAAGTTTTTCAATCCCTTCTTTTGTAAACGCTGACCCTTTGTAACCATAGCATCTTTCAAACCCGGCAAGAAAGTGCTGATAATAACCCGTATTCGTAGTGGCATTTAAATACGACTTGTTTAAAAGAACCCAGAAGCTGTATTTTTCAAAGCCCAGATCAGCAGGATTGCGCTGGTGTTCGTGTGTGTTAATTACTTTTATCGATCCTGCATATTCCATTAAACGGTTATAAACATCACTATCCGGAGCGGAACATTTAACAAGCGCGAATAAGGCTGAAAAGAGGAAAACAGAAATCAGGATCCGGCTTTTGCTTTTCATTTTTATATCGGTTTAATGTGTTGAAACTTTACTAAAGTTATAAAAACAAAAGCTTAAAACAATTTGCACAGCTTTATTTTAGCAAACAATAAAAAACTTTTACCAGAATCCGCTGTTATTCAATGGTTTTATCATATTCAAGGACAGGCATAAAAGCTTTTCGCCCAAAATACGCTGCAAAATCCAATTAAGAAATATTAACCGGGTTATCCACCTTGGTTTTTAAAAGAGCAATATCGAGCACATCCATAATGGTATTTACAAAATGAAATTTTACACCCTTTAAATAGTCCTCTTTAATTTCTTCGAGGTGCTTTTTGTTTTCGGAAGAAAGTATAATCTCGGCAATTCCGGCGCGTTTGGCAGCCAGTATTTTTTCCTTGATACCGCCAACTGGCAATATTTTTCCGCGCAGGGTGATTTCGCCGGTCATGGCCAGGTTTTTCTTTACCTTGCGCTGGGTAAACGCCGAAGCCATTGAAGTTACCATTGTAACCCCTGCCGAGGGGCCATCTTTTGGAATCGCGCCTTCGGGAACATGAACATGTACATTCCAGTTGGCAAAAATTTCGGGGTTTAAACTTAATTCTTCGGAGTGCGATTTCAGGTATTCGTGTGCCAGCATGGCCGATTCTTTCATTACGTCGCCAAGGTTACCTGTTAGGGTTAATCCACCTTTTCCCTTGCTGATACTGGTTTCGACATACAGAATTTCGCCGCCCACTGCAGTCCATGCCAACCCGGTTACAACCCCAGCGAATTCGTTGCCCTGGTATTTATCTTTCGAAAACTCGACCACGCCCAGGTATTCGCGAACATCGTCCTTTGTCAGTTTTTTGTTGTACGATTCCTCAAATGCGATTTTTTTTGCAATGCGACGCATAATTTTTGCCAGTTTTTTATCGAGTTCCCGGACACCCGATTCACGCGTGTAACCATCAACAATTAATTCAATTACCTCTTTTGTAAAAGAAACATCAGATTTTTTCAATCCGTGGTTCGACAATTGTTTGGGGATGAGGTGGCGTTTTGCAATTTCTATTTTTTCCTCAACAAGGTAGCCGCTAACTTCAATCAGTTCCAAACGGTCGCGAAGCGGCGGCGCTATTGTACTCAGGGTGTTGGCCGTGGCAATAAACATCACTTTCGAAAGGTCGTAATCGACCTCCACGTAATTATCGTGAAACTCTGTATTTTGCTCCGGATCAAGTACTTCGAGCAAAGCCGAAGCCGGATCGCCGTGATAATGCTTCGATACTTTATCCAATTCATCGAGGATAAATACCGGGTTCGAAGATTTTGCCTTTTTAATGTTCTGGATAATCCGGCCTGGCATGGCGCCTATGTAGGTTTTCCGGTGCCCCCTTATTTCCGATTCGTCGTTCAAACCACCCAGGCTCACTCTCACATAATTTCTCCCAAGTGCACGGGCGACCGATTTGCCTAAGGATGTTTTACCAACGCCGGGAGGGCCGTATAAACATAAAATAGGCGATTTCATGTCGTTTTTCAGTTTTAAGACAGCCAGATGTTCAAGTATCCTCTCTTTAACTTTTTCCAAACCGTAATGGTCCCCGTCAAGCACTTTACTGGCATTTTTCAGGTCGAAGTTATCATTGGTATATTCATTCCAGGGCAAATCGAGCAAAGTCTGGCAAAACGAGAATTGTACAGAATATTCTCCTGCAGCAGGATTTAGCCGGCTTAATTTTTCAACCTCTTTTTTAAAGAATCTGGCTACTTCGTCGTTCCACTTTTTTGATTTAGCTTTGGTTTTAAAGACTTTTATTTCCTGTTCGACCGGATTTCCGCCCAACTCGTCCTGGATGGTTTTCATCTGCTGGTTAAGCATGTACTCGCGCTGTTGCCTGTCGATATCGGTTTTTACCTTTTTCTGAATATCATGTTTCAGTTCGAGCATCTGCACTTCGCGCACCAAAAAACTTATTGCCTGAATCCCCCTTTCTTTCAGATCCTCAATTTCAAGAAGTTTCTGCTTGTCCTCGACTTTTATATCGGTATTTGAACAGATAAAATTGATCAGGAACGAAGAGTTCTCGATATTTTTAACGGCAAATGTCGCTTCGGGCGGTACATTGGCCGAAAACTGCGCAATTTTTATGGAAAGATCCTTTAACGAACCAACAATGGCATTAAACTCATTGTCGTTTTCGGGCAGAATGTCGTTTAGCGATTCGACCCTTGCTTTAAAATAGGGATTCTCGGAAATAAACGAGGAAATCCTGTAACGGCGTTTCCCCTGAATTATTACAGAGGTTGAACCATCGGGCATTTCGAGGATTTTAAGTATTTCGGCCACTGTCCCGATTTCATAAACATCGGTTGTTGTGGGAAGATCGATGGTATAATCTTTTTGGGCCACGGTACCCAGCATTTTGCCCCCGCGGTTTACATCGCGGATAAGTTCGAGCGATGCTTCGCGGCCCACCGTAATCGGAAGCACGACCCCCGGAAAAAGAACCGTATTGCGAAGCGGAAGAATTGGCAGAATATCGGGGACTTCGGTGTTTTTCAGATCGCGGTCATCGCCATCGGCTATTATCGGAATAAATTCCTGGTCGTTGTTCATTGCCCCAAAACCGAAAATACTTTTTATCCCTGAATTTTTATATTTCCCCATATTATTATTTTTTTTCAACCCGATTAAATAAGGTCAACTTTTTTTAAGATGACCATTGAAAAGGCAATTGATATGCCAATAAAAGAAAATGGCCACTTTAACGTATTGTTCAATGAAATGCCAGTCTTTTTACTGACAAGATAGCATTTTATGGCAATCGAGTAGGTAGGGGGATTACTCCCCCGCCCTCTCACACCACCGTGCATGCTCTCGCACACGGCGGTTTCTCTTAATTGTTCAACTTCACGTAATTTAATGTGAGGTTGTACAAACCTACATCGTCAA
>JBBINB010000014.1:0-60201 GCA_037444065.1 Draconibacterium sp. | reverse complement strand
CAGGTGAAGAATTTACTATTTTCATATCGGTATAGTTGTGCAACACCAATTTAGGTGAACATGCCAAAGCTGTAAAGCATTCATTTGAATAGTTTTACAGCTTTTATTAACAATATCATGCGGATTTTAGGTGCAAACGAGGGGGAGCGAGGGAGCGGGGGGCGGTTAAGCAGAAAAGATTGAATAATTAAATATCACATATCAAAAATTGAATTATATGAAAACCATAACATTGAATCTGATTTTGTCAGTTTTGTGTGTATACTCTGCATACAGCCAGGGAAAAATTGACCTCGGGAACTATCCAAATATAGTTATTTCGAATAATAATGTCAGGATGAAAGTTTTTACTCCTGACCCGCAAAACGGACTTTATCGAGCAACACGTTTCGACTGGTCAGGGGTGATTGGCAGCGTGCAGTTTAAAGGTCATGAATATTATGGATACTGGAAAGATAAACATAATCCGACTTTTCATGAAGATGTGACAGGTCCGGCAGAGGGATTTATCCATCCCGGCCTTGGTTATGAAGAGGCTAAACCGAATGGAAAGTTTATCCGTATTGGTGTTGGGATACTCGAGAAGCCTGATGAACAAAGTTATTCATGGAAAGCTACGTACAAAATTATAGATAATGGAAAATGGAAGACAGAGCATGGTGAAGACTGGATATCATTCAAGCACATAATATACAGCGACTTCGGGTACGGATACATTTATACAAAAACCATCAGATTAAAAAACAATGGTTTTTACATTGAGCATGCACTGGAGAACACAGGAGAAAAAGCCATTGAAACAGACCAATTCAATCATAACTTTTTAATGATTGACAAAAAACAGAGCGGACCACCATTTAAAATCATTTTCCCTTACAAAATTTCAACCGCAGATGATCCGAAAGGATTCGTGGAAATCGATAGCAATGAACTAAGATTTACAAAAAAGCTTGAGGGTAAAAGCGATGTATTCCTCAATCAGGGGGATGACGACAGCTTCTTTCTTAATTTGGAGGGTTTCAGCAACAAACCTTCAGATCATAAGGTTACAGTAATTGACGAAGATTCCGGAGCAGGATTAACATTTTCAGTAGATAAGCCACTATACCGGATGGCTTTTTGGGCTTGTAAAACCACTTTGTGCCCCGAAAATTTTATTTGGATTTCGGTAAAACCCGGCAAAACAGAGTACTGGACATCCGATTATACCCTGTTTGTTAAATGAACTATCTTGCATCTGGCTGTTGAGGTAACAAAAGAATTTTTATCAGGAGAATCTTTGAGTTACTTCGCTCCTTCGCGATTGCATCGCGTTGCATTACAAGGAAGCAATAACATCCCCACTATCCTTCGTTTGCAACGAGGGATAAGCTGATTGTCGTTTAAAACGACGTAACCAGATAAATTTCACGCCCCCCAGCTTTCCCGGTCCAAACTCCTGTAATGGATGGCTTCGGAAAGATGGTGCGGTTGCACATTTTCCCCGCTTTCCAAATCGGCAATGGTGCGCGAAACTTTTAGAATGCGGTCGTAGGCTCGTGCTGAGAGCCCCAGCTTTTCCATCGCGTTGCGAATAAGTTCGTTGCTTGCTTCATCAAGTACAACGTGTTTTTTAATTAGTTTGGACGTCATTTGCGCATTAGCATAAATTCCCTTATGATCGGCAAAACGTTCCTCCTGAATTTTACGGGCTTTCAAAACTCTTTCACGAACTGCTTCACTGGTTTCGGAAGAATTAAGCTCCGAAAGTTTTTTAAATGGTACAGGCACAACTTCCAGGTGAATGTCGATACGGTCGAGCAGCGGCCCCGAAATTTTGTTCAGGTATTTTTGTACAACGCCCGGCCCGCAGACACAATCTTTTGAAGGGTGGTTGTAATAGCCGCAGGGACACGGGTTCATAGAGGCAACAAGCATAAACGAGGCAGGATATTCGACTGAAAATTTAGCGCGTGAAATGGTAATTGTCCTGTCTTCGAGCGGCTGGCGCATAACTTCCAGTACTGTTCGTTTAAATTCCGGTAGTTCGTCGAGAAAAAGCACACCGTTGTGTGCCAGCGAAATTTCGCCTGGTTGCGGGTAATTTCCGCCGCCTACAAGCGCGACATCGGAAATGGTGTGGTGCGGCGCCCTGAACGGGCGTTGTGTCATCAGCGATGTTTCCTTGTCGATGTTTCCAGAAACCGAATGGATTTTGGTAGTCTCCAATGCTTCCTTTAAGGTAAATGGAGGTAAAATCCCGGGAATCCTTTTTGCAAGCATGGTTTTACCAGCACCGGGCGGGCCAACCAGAATAATGTTATGTCCCCCGGCAGCGGCAATTTCAAGGGCGCGCTTTACGTTTTCCTGTCCTTTTACATCGGCAAAATCGAGCGTATTGCTGTTCACCTGTTTGTAAAATTCGGCGCGTGTATCAATGGTTGTTTGTTCCAGGGCGCTTTCGCCATTTAAAAAATCGATAACCTCTTTTATGTTTTCTGCCCCGAAAACTTTCAAACGGTCAACCACTGCCGCTTCGCGAACATTTTGTTTTGGCAGGATAAAACCTTCAAACTCTTCTTTTCGGGCATTAATGGCTATGGGCAGGGCGCCTTTAATGGGCTGTAATGTTCCATCAAGGCTGAGTTCACCCATCATAACGTATTTGGCTAACAATTCAGGTTTAATTTGTTTTGAAGCAGCCAGAACTCCGGCTGCAAGCGGCAAATCGTATGCCGAACCCTCCTTGCGTATATCGGCGGGAGCCATGTTGATAATGATTTTGTATTTGGGCCATTTGTAGCCGTTTAACCTCAAAGCCGATTCGATACGTTGCTGGCTTTCCTTTACAGCGCTGTCGGGCAGGCCAACCAGTAAAAACTTTATTCCGGTTGTAACATCAACTTCAATGGTAATAGTAGTTGCATCGATACCGAAAACTGCGCTTCCGAAGGCTTTTACTAACATGAAAAGGTTATTGAATGGTACAAGCTAAAAATAGGGATTTTTTTGAAATATAAAATCAACTAAAAACAGACAATGATTGAACTTTATATTGGTTAAGCTTTTTGATTTTGCAATTATCCGCTTGTCAGCCTGAGAGAAGCCCCCGCCTGACCGCCCGCCTGAACGAATCCATTCGGGCAGGGACGGGCAGGGAAGACTATTTTAACCCCACACGGACGCGGTGGGGAAACTGAAATTTAAACAGATAAAGAAGATTTATAACCGACATTAAAATATGTGCTAAACTTGAATTAATTTGAATTTCGCTTTTTATTGTTTTTCATTAAGGAATTCTTATTTTCAACAATTTAAAATTAGAACTGATTACCGGTAAATTTATTTGCTAAAAGAGTTGTTTTAATTAAAACCTGACTAACAATAAATTAATTATTAACTAAACTTATTAAAAGTGAAAGAAGCCTTAGAAGTCCTTGACCATGTACGATTGAATTTCTCCCAAACCGGTTTGCTTGCCTTAAACATTACAATTGCCTTTATCATGTTCGGTGTTGCGCTTGATATAAAAATGGAGCATTTTAAGGCAGTGGTAATAAGGCCAAAATCGGCAATTATTGGATTAATTTCTCAGTTTCTGGTTTTACCGGTTGTTACTTTTCTGTTTATAATTTTACTCAATCCCACACCCGCTGTGGCCCTCGGAATGATACTAATTGCGGCATGCCCAGGCGGTAATATTTCGAATTTTATGACGGCAATGGCAAAGGGAAATGTAGCCCTTTCAGTTAGTTTAACCGCAATTGCCACACTGGCAGCCACTTTTATGACACCTTTGAATTTTGCTGTTTGGGGAAAGTTATTTATTAAACATTACAATACGGCGGCAGGCACTTTTTTAGTCCCTATTGAAATTGATTTCTGGCAAATGGTCCAAACTGTTATTATTTTGCTGGGTATACCGGTAGCTTTGGGGCTATTGGTTTCAGAGTATTTACCAAAACTTACACTTAAAATCAAAAAACCCATTCGTCAGGCCTCAATTGTAATTTTTATTGGTTTTGTTATTGTTTTGCTGTCGGCCAATTTCGATCATTTTATGAAGTTTATACACCTTGTTTTTATCATTGTTTTAATCCATAACGGGTTGGCGCTTTTTTCGGGTTTTTCTATGGGGAAGATTTTCAGGTTGCCACGGATGGATGTCAGAACGGTAACAATAGAAACCGGAATTCAGAATTCGGGGCTTGCCCTGGTCCTTATGTTCAATCCAAAAATATTTCCCCCGGAGCTTGAATTGGGCGGAATGACAATTATTGCAGCATGGTGGGGTGTATGGCATATTATAAGCGGGCTTTCTATCTCAACTATCTGGTCAAGAAAATCAATGTCCTAAACCGTTTCAAAGGGGGAACTGCAGAATATTTAACTCAAACGGAATAAGTTCGCTTTCAGTTAATCGACCATGAATTTTTTGGTAATTATTTTGCTGTTGCTGGTAGCAGTGAGCAGGTACATTCCGGGTTTAATTCCTGAAATATCAAGCCGGGTTATTTCATTACCAGACAGTTCAGTATAATAAACTTTAAATATCTGGCCTGAAATATTACGGATTTCGAATTTGGCAGGGCCTGAAAAATTTTCAGCCGTAAAAAAGATTTCACTCTTTGCCGGTACCGGGAAAAGGTTAACCGAATTATTATTTTGCAAGTGCAGAACACCTGTAACCCCCAATTTAGTGAGGGCATCAAGCATTTTACGGTCGAGATAATATCCCTGGTAATATTCGTAAACAACATCATTTCGGGTACTGTTTAAAATTCCGAAGCTTCCGGAAAGGTTCCAAAGCGCCCATCCCAGGTTGTGTTCCCTGAAAAATGCGCGAATATCGGTAAGAAAATCAACCGCAACTTTGTGCGGGGTTTGGTTGTGAACGCCAAATTCCTGCACCATTACCGGAATGTTGTTTGCCTTTGCTGCTTCAACAACAGTTTTGTAGTCATTAAACGGGAGCAAATCATTTCCCTCTGCAGTTTTCAACAATCCATTTTCGTCTATTTTGTAGGAATCCTGTTTTCTTCCCCAGGTATTGTCTGATAAATAGTACGCTTTTATTGAATTACCGTTTTTTATGGCAATGTAATTTATGGTCATCCAATCGCCCGAAGTGTTTTCAAATGTAAGGGTAGTGGTTGGCTCGGCAAGGATGCCCGAAAAGTCCTTGTTCGAAATATTCTGGTATCCCCACTGGGCTTCCACAACTTTTGAAAAATCGGTCCCAGCACTTGCACTGCAAACAAATTTTTTATTTATTACCTGTTTGGTACCCGCCTTAACTGTTAAGGTCGATTCGATTGAAACCTGTCTGACATTTACAATCACTTCGGTTCCCGTTGCGAAATTTCCTTTTATAATGAGCGGGCTTTTTAAATCACTTTTCCAGGGGCCATACAAATAATTAGATACCCAAAGCATGGGCCAGTGCGGAACAGGCCAGTCGGAAGAACCGTTTACCCAACTGGCCTTGTAATGTGTGAGGGTAAACGGATCGTAACAATGGATGGCCTGGGCAATGTTTGGTTTATCTTTTAACGAGAGCAGCAAGCCACGTCCGTAGTCAAGCCCATCTACAAAAATAACACGGTTTGGCGTTATTGAATGAATTGCATTAACAGCCATTTTCATAACAGAAACGTAAACTTCTTCGGTTACATCGCTGGGTTCGTTTACCAGATTAAAGCTTAGTTTTTCGGGCGAAATATGTTTGTATCGGTTGGCAAACATCGACCAGTGGTTAACAAAAGCCTTTTGCGCCACAGAATCAACCCAAAGGTTGAGTTGCTGGTTGACCGGCAATGTTGTTGAATTAACACAATAACCGGGCGCCCTGTGCAAATTAATACAAACATGAACACCATATTTGCCGCCCCATTCGACAGCCTTGTCGATGTTGGAAAGCTGCGATTCTGTAAAACTGTTCCAGTTTCCAGCCACAGTGTAAGTCCTGTAATCGAGCGGTAACCGCACAAAATTAAATCCCAGGTCGTGAATTATGCTGAACTCTTTTTCGGTAAAACCACTGTTGCTCCACGAAACATCGAATTTACCAAGCAGGTTAAATCCCTTTTGTTGCGAGCAAAATGCTTTTAAATCGGTAATCGGGTTGCCCGGTTGACCCACTGTGGTAATTGCCGGATACAACCAAAACAAAACGATGATAATAATAAGTTTACGAATGTACATTACACCAAAATATTAGGTTTACAGGTTGTTGTAAAATGCCTTGAAATAACTGATTTTGATATTTTAAAACATCTGGGAGTAAAATTAATGAATTGAAAAAGAATTCCAACCGGGATGGTCAATAAAGCTTTTTTCGTTTTACCAGAAAAGAAAGTAATACCTGGTTAAAATCCTTGTTAATGTCGGCCTCGGCCAGGTCGATCTGGTATTGTCCGCATTTTACCTTTAAATCGTCGAAATACGAATTTACGGTTGAAATATAATGGGTTTTAATTTCGGCAGGATTAAATTTTACCGTTTGGCCGCTTTCGAGGTCAACAAACTTGTGGGGCCGGTTGCTGAACCCAAATTCGCGTTCCAAAGTATGGTCGGTAACATAAAAAAGAATGACTTCGTGTTTGTTGTACCGTAAATGCTGAAGCGCCGAAAAAAGCTCATCGGTCTTGTGGTTGTCGAGCATGTCGCTGAAAATAATTACCAACGAACGTTTATGGATATTTTCGGCAACCTGGTGAAGTACATTAGTGGTGTTTGTGTTTTTCCGGAGATGGGCATTTTCAGGTTTTATCAGCTCCGTCAACTTTTGGTACATCAACTCGGCATTTACCGAAGAGAGCCTGGGGTTGGTATGGAATTCAATCTCGTCAGAAAAAAGGGTCAACCCAACGGCATCGCGCTGTTTGCGCAAAAGGTAAATAAGCGCGGCAGCAGTATAAACCGAAAAAGCCAGTTTATTCTGCAAATATTTCGCCCCCTTTGAATAAGGGAAAAGCATCGACGAAGATGTATCGATAACCAGCTGGCAGCGGAGGTTGGTTTCCTCTTCGTACTGTTTTACAAATAATTTATCGGTACGGGCAAACAATTTCCAGTCGATATGTTTGGTCGATTCGCCCTGGTTGTACAACCTGTGTTCGGCAAATTCGACTGAAAAACCATGAAAGGGGCTCCGGTGCAGCCCGGTAATAAACCCTTCAACAACCTCATGGGCAATCAATCCAAGGTTATCGAATTGGTGAAATTGCTCTATGTCGAAAATGTTTTTCAATACAAATTTTAATGGTTAAAATCACAAAAAACAAATCACAAAAAACAAATCACAAAAAACAAATCACAAAAAACAAATCACAAAAAACAAATAAACTCCATTTAACAATCAATCAAAATCACAAAATTGACTGATATGCAAGTTTTGGAAATTGATTATTTGAGTGTTGGAATTTATTTGAATTTTGATTTTTTGTTATTTGGTACTTCAATTATCCGATTTTATAACAGTGCATCCAGCTTTGCCGTAAATGCGCTTTTTGGCGCAGCCCCCACCTGTTTGTCGACTACCTCGCCATTTTTTACAAAAAGAACGGTCGGAATGTTCCTGATTCCGTATTTCACTGCAATATTCGGATTGGAATCTACATCAACCTTGCCAATAATTGCTTTTCCTTCGTACTCACCCGACATTTCTTCAACAATGGGGGCAATCATCCGGCACGGTCCGCACCAAACTGCCCAAAAATCAATCATAACGGGTTTGTCTGCTTTCACCACCAATTCCTCGAAATTGGCATCTGTAATTTCTAAAGCCATGATTTTATTTTTTATGTGTTTTTAATTGTTTTTCGATAGTACAAAATTAGCTAATTAATTCTATACGAAATGTCCAACTCCTCGTCAAAAAGTTTCAATAAGCCGTCGGTCAGGTTTATCTTTGACGTTCTCGAAAACATTTGGACATTCATATTATTTTCAGGGTTATAAATATTGAATTTCATTAACGTATTGCCTTTGTTGTTTTTAGTCATTTCCTCGATTAGCTCAATTACCTGTTTGTTTAGTTTTTGAACAGGCAGATTAAGGGTTATGCTTTTTACATAATTTTTTCTCACCTCCGAAAGTAGTTCGATTTGGGAAATTTTAAATTCGTAACTGGTTCCATTGAACCGCTGCTTAACACTTCCTTTCACCATAAGGAACAACCCGGTTTTGCAGTATTTATGAAAATTTACGTAGTCCTGTCCAAACAAGAAGAATTCCATGGAGTCGGTATAGTCGGAAAGGGTGAATGTACTGAACGGGTTCCCGTTTTTTGATGTTGCTTCGCGCGATGCCGTAACCATTCCGCCAAAAGAAAAATCCCTGTCCCTGTACTTTTCAATATCGTTGTTTAAATCTTTCAGGAATACGTCGCGGGAGCAGAAACTATCAATTTCGAGGCGGAAATCATCGAGTGGATGAGCGGTTAGGTATATTCCTATCAGGCTTTTTTCTTTTTCGAGAAGGATAAGTTTTGCCCATTCTTCAACCTGGGGGATATCGGGTTTTTTTATAGCCTGGCTTTGGCCCAATGTTCCAAACAAACTTTGCTGGGCGCTTTGTTTTTCCTGTTGAAAGAGGTTTCCGTACCTGATTAGTTTTTCGATGAAAGTTGTTGAATCATTTTCATTGTCGCCGGCAAACAGGCTGCTCCGTTTAATGGAATCAAGGTTATCGAAGGCGCCCGACATGGCCAGCGCTTCCAGGTTCTTTTTGTTTACGGTTTGCAGGTTTACATTTTCAACCACCTCGAAAATGGTTTTAAACTCGCCATGTTTCCCGCGGGCAGTAATAATATCCTGTGCGGTGCCTGCGCCAACCCCTTTTATGGCACCCATCCCAAACCGGATATCGCCAGCTTTGTTGGCAGTAAATTTAATGAAACTTTCGTTGATGTCGGGGCCTAAAACATTCAATTTCATTCTTTTACATTCCTTCATCAGTTTGGTAATGTCGGTAATGTTGCTAAGGTTACGGCTAAGGTTGGCCGCCATAAACTCAGCCGGGAAATGGGCTTTCAGGTATCCGGTTTGATAAGCAATGTAGGCATAGCACACCGAGTGCGATTTGTTGAAAGCGTATTCGGCAAATGCTTCCCAGTCTTTCCATATCTTTTCGATGACATCGTCAACCTTTTTCCCTATTAATTTACACTCGTCGATAAACTGGAAGTTAGCTTTGCACCCTTCAACAAATTTAACTTTCAGTTCATTCATTACCTGGATGATTTTTTTGCCCATTGCTTTTCGTAACGTATCTGAATCGCCACGGGTAAAATTGGCCAGTATCCTTGAAAGGAGCATAACCTGTTCCTGAAAAACGGTAATCCCGTATGATTCGCTCAGGTATTTTTCCATCATGGGCAGGTCGTATTCAACTTTCTGTTTACCGTGTTTCCGGGCAATGTAATCGGGGATGTATTTCATGGGGCCAGGCCTGAATAAGGCATTCATGGCCACCAAATCTTCAAAGCGGTTGGGCTTAAGGTCGCGCAAATGTTTTTTCATCCCATCCGATTCGAACTGAAAAACAGCGGTTGTTTCGCCATGGCTAAACAATTCGTAGGTTTTTTCGTCGTCGGGCGGAATATGGTCGATATCAATTGTTATCCCTTTTGAAAGCTTTATATTATCGAGGGTTTCCTTAATTATCGATAAGGTTTTCAACCCGAGGAAATCCATTTTTAATAAGCCGATACTTTCGACAAAGCGACCATCGTATTGTGTGGTTAAAAGCTTTGCTTCGTCTTTTGTGGGCATTAACGGAATATGCTCGTTCAATGGGTCGCGGCTGATTATCACCCCACAGGCATGAACCCCCGATTGCCGTACCGAACCTTCCAATGTTTCGGCAAACTTCAGGGTTTTAACAATTAATGGATTGTTGGAGCCTTTTTCTTTCTTTAAATCCGGGCTTTCCTTAAAGGCTTTTTCGAAAGTCATTTTTGGCGCCTCCGGAACGAGTTTAGCCAAACGGTCGGCTTCGGGCAGCGGGAGTTTTAAAACGCGCGCCACATCGCGAATGGCCATTTTAGTTGCCATTGTGCCAAAAGTGCAGATGTGCGCAACGCGGTCCTTTCCATATTTCTCGGTAACATAATCGAGAACAAGCTGACGGCCGTCGTCGTCGAAATCAATATCAACATCGGGCAATGAAATTCTGTCGGGATTCAGAAAACGTTCAAAAAGCAGATCGTATTTTATCGGATCAATATTGGTAATACCCGTGCAGTAGGCCACTGCCGAACCCGCAGCCGAACCGCGCCCCGGGCCAACAATCACCCCAAATTCGCGCGCTTTATTGATAAAATCCTGGGTGATAAGAAAGTAGCCAGGGTAACCCATTTTCTTTATAGTGTCGAGCTCGAATTCAAGGCGCGAAACAACATCATCGGGCGCCGGATTGCCATAACGCTCTTTTGCCCCGGTGTAAGTAAGATGTTTTAAATAAGCAGCTTCCAGTTTAATGCGGATGACTTTTTCGAACCCTCCAAGCCTGTTAAACGAATTCTCCCCGAACTCTTCGAGTAAAATTTTTTCGGGATATTTTAATCCAAATTCTTCCTTTGTCCCGAATTCTTTTGGTATGGGGAAAATGGGCATTATCGGGTCTGAATTCAGTTCATAATCGGTAATTTTTTCAACAATTTCAGCAGTATTTAAAAGCGCTTCTGGCACATCGTTGAAAAGTTCGTTCATTTCGAGCTGTGTTTTAAACCACTCTTGTTTGGTGTACCTCATCCGGGCCGGATCATCTACGTCTTTACCGGTATTGAGGCAAATCAGCAGGTCGTGTGCATCGGCATCCCCGGCATCGGTAAAATGCACATCGTTTGTTGCTATAACTTTTACATCGTATTTTTTTGCAAGCGGCAATATTAATTTGTTTACCATTACCTGTTGGTCGTAAACTTCCTGGCGTTGTTGTGGCAATTCCGAAGGATGGCGCTGGAGTTCCAGGTAATAGTCGCTTCCGAAAACACTTTTATACCATTGTATTGTATCTTCGGCATCCTTTGTATGGTTGTTCATTAACAATGAAGGGATTTCGCCACCCAGGCATGAAGAGGATACAATTAACCCTTCGCTGTACTTTTTTAGTAAGTTTTTATCTATCCGGGGTTTGTAATAAAAACCCTCGTTATTGGCAATTGAAACCAGTTTTATCAGGTTTTTATAACCTGTTTTGTTTTTAGCCAGCAGGATTAAGTGATATCCAGATCGGTCGATTTTATCGATTTTATCGTTAATTGTACGTTCGGCCACATAGGTTTCACACCCAAGTATAGGTTTTAATCCGGCTTTTTTACAGGCCCCATGAAACTCTTTAACACCAAACATGGTCCCGTGGTCGGTTAAAGCAAGCGCTGTCATCCCATCTTTTTTGGCTTTGGTAACCAGGGCCGAAACGCTGGCAGCGCCGTCTAAAATAGAATATTGCGAGTGAACATGAAGATGTGTAAACGGAATCATTTATAAAAACTTTCAAATTAAATAACCTTTGCAGTAATGCAGCGATAAAGTTACTGAATTTGGAGGGGCGATATTAGCGATGTTAATAAAAAATGGTAGTTTTTTTACAGGACGAAAAGCGGGCATGCCATTAGATGTATGTTTCGGAAAATCATTGTTTGTACCAATTGCAAATTTTTTGGCAACCCGGTAGCGAACATAAAAAAGCCCGGCAAAACCAGGCTTCTTTCAGATATTATTTGAAATGATTTCTCTTATTTCATGAAACTCTTCGGAGGTAAACTTTAGTTTTTTCGAAAAATTCAATACGTCGGCTTCGCTTTGCATCGGGATTAAATGAATATGGGCATGCGGAACTTCAAGGCCCAAAACCAAAACCCCTACTTTTTTACATGGAATTGCATTTTTTAACCCAACTGCCACTTTTTTTGCAAATCCCTGTAATCCGGCGTATGTATTGTCATCCAGGTCAAAAATATAATCGACTTCTTTTTTTGGTATTACCAAAGTGTGGCCATTTGCCACAGGAAAAATATCAAGAAAGGCAAGGTAGTTTTCATCCTCGGCAACTTTATATGCCGGGATTTCGCCACTTACTATTTTGCTAAAAATACTTGCCATTTTCTTATACTGAAATTTCAACTATTTCGAAAGGGATTATCCCTGATGGTACTTTAATATCAACAATATCGCCAACTTTTTTACCAATTAACCCTTTGGCAATAGGGGTGTTAATAGAAATTTTATTTTGCTTCAGATCGGCTTCGCTCTCAGGCACCAAGGTATAGGTCATGGTTGCATTGTTCTTAATGTTTTTAATGGTAACAATGTTTAAAACCTGAACTTTTGAGGTATTGATTTTAGTTTCGTCTAAAATTCGGGCGTTTGCTATTTTATTCTGAAGGGCAGCAATTTTTGCCTCGAGCATCCCCTGCGCATCTTTGGCTGCATCGTATTCAGCATTTTCAGAAATATCACCTTTTTCTATTGCCTCGCCTATTAATTTTGAAATTGCCGGGCGTTCGACATTTGTCATGTGCTCCAGCTCTTTTTTTAATTTTAGTAGTCCGTCTTTTGTCAAATATACTACCTTGGACATAATTAATCCTCCTTTTTTACTTATTCCATATAAAAAAACAGAAAGAATTCCGGAAATCCGGAACTCTTCCTTGTGCAAATTTAGATATTTTATTGAAATTTAAAATATCTTTTTTAAAAATGTTCAGAATGAACGAATTAGACTTTGTTAGAAGTATTTTCTATTTAAAATCTCGCTATAAATAACAGCATCTTTCAGGTGAAATTTTACTTTCTTTTTTAAAACTTCCCTCCTTTCCATAGGATGAATGTCTGGTTTTATTGTTCTTATAAACCCACCTTCTTTGATGGGTTCAAAATTATACCCTGGCTCAATTATTTCAGGTGTTTTTACTTTTTCTTTAGCTGCAAAATACTCTTGCGGCGTGGTTTCCTGAGCTGGTAAAAATTCTTCGTCTTTGAACAAGTCCCAGATATTTTCGGGGCTTTTTTGAGTTTCGGTTGCTTCGGGCATTTGTTTTTTCTTTTTCATTTGCCCGAATATTCCTGCAGCAGCAAAAATGAGTGTTAAAATTATTACTATCAGATCATCCATTTCCCAAAATCCTTATGGTCACAATAAATATCTTATTTTTGATGTTTTAGTAAAAATAAGAAAAAATGCGTTTGTTTTTTAAAAGCGTGAAGTTTTTGTTTTATTTCATTGTTTTGATTCCTGTATTAAATTCGTGTGATAAAATACAGGATTCACAGGTGCCGAATGTCCCGGTTTTCCTGAGTATAAATTTAACCATCGCCAACGAGCTGACTATTCCCGGTAACTCGAAATATTTCCCGAATGTTGGATATGGCGGTATTATTGTATACTGCGAATTACCCGACTCATACTACGCATACGATGCAACCTGCACGTATGAAATCAGCCACAGTTGTAGAATTGTTAACAGCGGCGTAACCGCAGAATGCCCGTGTTGCAAATCGCAATTTGTTTTGCTGGGTGGGGGATTCCCCGCAAAGGGCCCAGCAGCCGCACCTTTAAGACAATACAATATTTCGAGGGTAAACAGTTTTACGTTAAGGGTTTATAATTAACAGGTTGATTGAAACCAAAACGGGTTTCATTCATTGAAACCCGTTTTGGTTAATATCAAAAATATCTGTTGTTTTAATACCTGTAATGTTCGGGTTTGTATGGCCCTTCTTTTGGTACCCCAATGTATTCGGCCTGCTCGTCGGTAAGTTTTGTAAGTTTCACGCCAATCTGCTCGAGGTGCAGGCGGGCTACTTCTTCGTCGAGTTTTTTCGGCAGGCGGTAAACACCTGTTTCGTATTTATTTTGCCAGAGGTCGAGCTGTGCCAGAGTTTGGTTTGTAAACGAGTTGCTCATTACAAACGATGGGTGGCCGGTGGCACATCCCAGGTTGACCAAACGCCCTTCGGCAAGAAGATAAATGGCGTTGCCCCCGGGGAATATATATTTGTCGACCTGAGGTTTGATGTTGATTTTTTCGATGCCTTTGTAAGAATTGAGTTTATCCACCTGTATTTCGTTATCGAAATGGCCTATATTGCAGACAATTGCCTGGTCTTTCATTTTCGCAAGATGATCGATTGTAATTACATCTTTGTTCCCTGTGGTTGTAACATAAATATTTCCTTCGGGCAGCGCGCTTTCGATGGTATTTACCTCAAAACCTTCCATAGCAGCCTGCAGGGCGCAAATGGGATCAATTTCGGTAACGATTACGCGTGCACCGTAATAGCGCATTGAATGTGCACAGCCTTTGCCAACATCGCCATAACCTAATACCACAACTACTTTACCGGCGATCATCACATCGGTGGCACGTTTAATGCCATCGGCAAGCGATTCGCGGCATCCGTACAGGTTATCGAATTTCGATTTGGTAACCGAGTCGTTTACATTTATTGCAGGTACAAGCAATTCGCCTTTCTCCAGCATTTGGTACAAACGATGAACCCCGGTTGTTGTTTCTTCTGAAACTCCCTGCCAGCCTTCGACAACTTTGTGCCATTTCAGCGGGTTTTCAGCAAGTGTCTTCTTTAATAAAGTTAGAATTACGCTTTCTTCGGCGCTCGAAGGGGTTTTATCGAGAACTTTTGCATTTTTCTCGGCTTTGTAACCCAAATGGATTAACAGGGTAGCATCGCCGCCATCGTCAACAATCAGGTTTGGGCCGAGCCCTTCTCCAAAATCAAGGGCTTTATCGGTACACCACCAGTATTCTTCAAGGGTTTCGCCCTTCCAGGCAAAAACAGGTATCCCTGCGGCTGCAATAGCTGCGGCTGCGTGGTCCTGTGTCGAAAAAATATTGCAGCTTGCCCAGCGCACACCGGCGCCCAGTTCAACCAGCGTTTCAATTAACACGGCTGTTTGAATGGTCATGTGCAGGCTTCCTGTTATCCGGGCTCCTTTTAAAGGTTTCGAAGGGCCAAATTTTCTGCGGACCGACATCAGTCCGGGCATTTCCTTCTCTGCAATCTCAATTTCTTTTCTGCCAAAATCTGCCAGCTTAATGTCAGCAACTTTGTAATCCAGCATATTCTCTACTGTCACAGTCATAATTTTATGTTGTTTTAATTATATCAAAAAAAATTTGTGCAAAACTAACAAATTCTGCAATAAAACAGGGTTGATAATCAGAAAAATGGATGTTTGGGCCTTTATTTTAGTTACCCATATCCGACAAAAACTTGATCCGCATTAACCGGATATCGTCTTCGGAATATTCATCTTCCCCAAGTTCTTTTAAAGCATCTTCTATCGAATCTGTCACGGTTTCGCGGAAATAATCAAAGATTTCTTCCTGATGGTCCTCGTCGAGTACTTCGTTTATATAATAGTCGATATTTAACCTGGTACCGGAATTTACTATTGCCTCAACTTCGGTAATTACATCCTGAACCGTAACTCCTTTTGAGTCGGCAATATCTTCGAACGACAATTTTCTGTCGATGCTTTGAATGATAAAGACCTTTAATTTCGATTTGTTTGCAACTGTCCTTACCACCAAATCTTCAGGCCGTTCAATTTCGTTTTCTTCGACATATTTTGATATTAACTCAACAACCTCTATACCATATCTGCGTGCCTTCCCCTGTCCCACGCCCTGTATATTCTGCAACTCGTCGAGGGTCATGGGGTATTGTATAGACATATCGGCAAGCGAGGGTTCCTGGAAAATTACATAAGGTGGGAGGTTGTGTTTTTTTGCAATTTTTTTGGTTAAATCCTTCAGCATTGCGAATAGCTGAGGATCGCCGCTTGAGCCACCCGACGGCGCCCCGGCAGCTTCGTCGGAACTGTCTTCGTCTTCGTACTCGTGATTTTTCACCAATAAAAAACTTGAGGGATTTTTTAGAAACTCGTGCCCTTTTTCAGTCATTTTCAATAGGCCGTAATTCTCAATGTCCTTAGTAATAAGCCCGGCAATCATCGATTGTCTGAACACCGCATTCCAGTATCGTTCATCGTGATCTTTCCCTTCACCAAAACAATTGAGGGTATAGTGATTGAACGATTTTACGGCCGCTGATTTATTTCCAATAAGAATATTGGTAATGTGATCGGCTTTGTATTGTTCGTTTACCTCAACAATGGCATCGAGCGCCAGGGCAACTTCCTCTCCGGCTTCGATCTGTTCTTTGGGATTAAGGCAGTTATCGCAATTTCCGCAATTGTCGGGTTGATATATTTCGCCAAAATAGTGAAGTAAAATTGTCCGGCGGCAAATAGCGGTTTCGGCATACGAAACAGTATCGAGCAGCAATTGTTTTCCAATCTCCTGCTCGGCAACAGGTTTGCCGTGCATAAATTTCTCAAGTTTCTGGATGTCTTTATAACTGTAAAATGTTATGCATTTTCCCTCTCCACCGTCGCGGCCGGCCCTTCCGGTTTCCTGGTAGTACCCTTCGAGGCTTTTTGGAATATCGTAATGAATTACATAACGGACATCGGGTTTGTCGATTCCCATACCGAAAGCAATGGTTGCCACCATCACGTCCACTTCTTCCATAATAAATTTGTCCTGGTTTGCCGAGCGGGTTGCAGCATCCATGCCTGCATGATAGGGTAAAACCTTTATCCCGTTAACGGCAAGGGTTTCGGCAATTTCTTCGACTTTTTTACGGCTAAGGCAATAAATTATACCCGATTTTCCTTCGTTCTGCTTTATAAATTTAATTATCTGATTTTCGGGTTTGTTTTTTAGCCTGACTTCGTAATACAAATTTTCGCGGTTAAAAGAAGCTTTAAAAACCGTAGCATCCATAATTCCAAGGTTTTTTTGAATATCGTGCTGAACTTTTGCCGTTGCTGTTGCCGTTAAAGCAATTATAGGCGATTTACCGATTTCTTCGACAATGGGTTTTATGCGCCGGTACTCGGGCCTGAAATCGTGTCCCCATTCCGAAATACAATGTGCTTCATCGATCGCATAAAACGAAATTTTTATGTTCTTCAGAAATTCTATGTTTTCCTCTTTTGTTAACGATTCTGGCGCTACATAAAGCAACTTGGTATACCCGTTTATAACATCGTTTTTAACTTCCTGGATGGCAGATTTTGACAATGATGAATTCAGAAAATGTGCTACATTGTCCTCGGTGTGCATTCCCCGTAACGAATCAACCTGGTTTTTCATCAAGGCAATCAGGGGCGAAATAACAATTGCCGTTCCTTCCAGGAGCAGCGCGGGCAACTGGTAAATCAGCGATTTTCCGCCGCCGGTAGGCATTAAAACAAATGTGTTTTTTCCTTCAAGAACATTTTTTACTGCATCTTCCTGTTGTCCTTTAAATCGATCGAAACCAAAATACTGATGCAGTTTATCTGTTAAAATAAGATCCTCCATAATAATTGTAAAATTTCCCTATCACATAATCACTTAAAACGTGATTCCTAAATTATTTAAAAGTAATAAGATTGACAAGAAGTAAGTGTAATTTTTAAAAATTAATCAGTCAGGTTAAGAAGAAATAAATTTTTGCGACTACCTCAAATAGGATTAAGTACTTATATTTGTGCAGTTTTTTGAAACTTAATTTTATTAATTTAATGAACGAAGGTAATAACAGGGAAGAACAAACAACCAAAAAAAAAGTTAAAAAAGGCTTTCAGGGTGAAATGTCATTCCTTGAACATCTTGAGGAGTTGCGATGGCATATTATTAAGTCGGTAATTTTTATTGCAGTTTTTGCAGTCCTGGCTTTTATATTAAAAGATTTTATTTTCAACCAGGTAATTTTTAAGCCTAAAATGCCAGAATTCTGGTCGAACCGTATGATGGCTAAACTTGGAGAACTGGTTGGAACCGATGTGCTGAATATCAATCAAAAGCCGTTGAAATTAGTGAGCCTTAAAATGGCCGACCAGTTTATGTTGCATTTCATGGTTTCAATAGTAGTTGGGTTAATTGTTGCAGCACCGTTTATATTTCACGAGATTTGGAGTTTTATAAAACCTGCCCTTTACGATAAAGAAAGAAAACATGCAAGCGGAGCTGTGTTTTTTACTTCGTTGCTGTTTCTTATGGGTGTTTTGTTTGGTTACTTTCTGATTGTACCGTTATCGATTGATTTTCTTACTTCGTACAGTGTAAGCCCCGAGGTTGAAAACCAAATCAACATGCGTTCCTATATTGGAACAGTTACCTCAATTACCTTTGCTACGGGTTTTATTTTCCTCTTGCCAATATTTTCTTTCTTTCTAAGCAAGGTGGGAATTTTAACTCCCCAATTCATGAAAACCTACCGGAGACATTCATATGTAGCCATGTTTTTAGTCTCTGCAATTATTACCCCACCCGATGTTTTTAGCCAGACAATGGTTGCAATTCCGTTGTTATTTCTTTATGAAATTAGTATTTTAATTTCGAAAATAGTGGTTAAAAAACGTGAAAAGAGTATGGAATAAATCTGATTCTACCGGAAAAACACGTTATTTGCTGCAATGATTTTAAGAGCTGAAAATATAGTAAAGAAATACCGCAAAAGGACCGTGGTAAAAGGAGTGAGTTTTGAAGTAAACCAGGGCGAAATTGTTGGTTTGCTGGGACCTAACGGGGCCGGGAAAACGACCTCGTTTTATATGATCGTTGGATTAATTCAGCCTTTATCCGGAAAAGTGTTTATCGATTCTGAAGATATTACCAACCAGCCTGTATATAAACGTGCGAAAAATGGAATCGGGTACCTGGCGCAGGAAGCATCGGTTTTCAGAAACCTGAGTATTGAAGATAACCTGAGGGCCGTTTTGGAAATGACCAAATATCCAAAACAGTACCAAAAGGAAAAACTGGAAACGTTGCTCGTAGAGTTTGGGCTGCAGCACATCAGAAAGAGCAAAGGCATTCAGCTTTCGGGGGGTGAAAGACGCCGCACCGAAATTGCGCGCGCACTTGCCATCGATCCAAAATTTATTTTACTCGACGAACCGTTTGCCGGAGTAGACCCAATTGCTGTTGAAGATATTCAGCAAATTGTGGTCAAACTTAAAGAAAAAAATATCGGGGTTCTGATAACTGACCATAACGTGCACGAAACTTTGAGTATAACCGATCGTTCGTACCTTCTTTTTGAAGGGTCAATTTTAAAAGCAGGTTCGGCTCACGAACTGGCAGCCGACGAGGTTGTACGAAGGGTATACCTGGGGCAGAATTTTGAACTTCGATAAATTCAAATTAATAACATCCCTATTCCCTTCCGGTTAGTGCAATAACAGAAAATATAATAAAATAACTTACAATAGGATTAAGAATTATTCATTAACGAAATATCAAATTTCGAATAATTTGATTGCTATTTCCAAAAACATCATTTTCTTTGCAGCGCTAAAATTTTAAAAATATCTTCAAAAAAGAAGTAAAAAAATTAGCAAAAAAATCCTGATAAAATTTGGTGGATTACAAAAATGAAGTATTTTTGCAGTCCCAAAATTAAGGGAAAAACAGGAAGGCCCGTTCGTCTAGGGGTTAGGACGCCAGATTTTCATTCTGGTAGCAGGGGTTCGATTCCCCTACGGGCTACTTTAAATTAAAAGAAATAAATCGAAGATAATGGCATACCACAAGTCGGCATTAAAGAGAATCAGGCAAAACGAAATAAAAAGGTTACATAACAGGTATTATGCAAAAACCATGCGTAACGCGGTTAAAACTTTGCGCAATACAACGGATAAGGAAGAGGCGGCAAAATTATATCCCGAAGTGGTTTCGATGATTGATAAACTGGCAAAACGCAATATCATTCATAAAAACAAAGCCGCTAACCTGAAATCAAAACTTGCTTTGCAGGTTAACAAGATGTAATAAATAGTTCAAAATATAAAAAGGACCTCTCCAAAATTTGGAGGGGTTTTTTTATGTTTATTACCCAGATTTTGCCACTTTTGAAAACCGGATATTTTATCTATTTTTAAATTCACTCCATGGCAAATGAACGAATACAAAAAACTGGTAATAAAAGAATGGGCCGTTGAAGATCGGCCGCGCGAAAAATTATCGAAAAACGGGCCCCGCTCACTCTCCGATGCTGAACTGATTGCCATTTTAATAGGTTCGGGAAATACAACCGAAACAGCGGTTGAATTATCGAGGAGGATACTTTCCGATATTGATAATAACCTGAACGAACTTGGCCGGAAAAGCATTGACTATTTAATAGCTAATTACAAGGGTATTGGCGAGGCAAAGGCAATTTCGATAGTTGCTGCCCTGGAACTGGGCAAGCGCAGGAAAGAAAATGAAATTAATAACAGAGGTAAAATTACCGGAAGCAGGGACGTAGCCGATTATTTTCAACCCAAACTTGGCGATTTGAATTACGAGGAGTTTTGGATTTTGCTTCTCGACAGGGGAAATAAAATTAAGGATTCTTTCAGGATTAGCGAAGGTGGGACCTCGGGGACGGTAATCGATGTAAAAAAGATTCTCAAAATTGCCATCGAAAAACAGGTAAGCTCAATAATCCTTTGCCACAACCACCCTTCCGGAACATTACAGGCCTCGGATGCCGATGTGAAAATTACCCGGAAAATTGTGGATGCAGGCAAACTGATGGATATTACTGTCCTCGACCATATTATTATTGGCAACGACAAATATTACAGTTTTGCCGACGAAGGTATGTTGTAAAATTGAAAATCCCGTAAAATGATACTTTTCTATTCCGAAGAAATTACGCCCCGGCTTGAATATATTGCCCGGTTGATATTTGGGCAGATACTTCGGATTGATTTCTCTTTTTCGACCGTATCGTCTGAGTTTCGGGGTTCAAATCTCCCCAAAATAAACTATTCGGATATTAAATTTGAAGATGAAATTTATTTAAAGCCAAATGGCCTGCTTTTTCAAAAAGGATTAAAACCTGTTGAAAATGAGCCCGTTGAATATTATAGCACCACGTGTTTTTTTAAAAGTCCCCCCGGTTCGGTTTTCCCGTTCGATCTGTTTGCCGCTGCGTTTTTTTTGGTTACCCGTTACGAAGAGTATTTTGAAACCGAATTCGATAAATATAGCCGTTTCAGGGCAGAACGAAGCATTCTTTCGAAATATGGCCTTTTAAAAAAGCCGGTAATAAACATTTGGGCTGGCTGGCTGGCCGAAGAACTAAAAAAGAAGTTCCCGGAACTGGTGTTCCCGGAAAGGAAATTTGAATTCATCTCAACTATCGATATTGATAATGCCTGGGCATATTTAAATAAGGGAATCAAAAGAACCGGCGGGGTACTGCTACAATCGCTTGCAAAAGGCAATTTCACGGAATTTATTTCAAGGTTAAAAGTGGTAACGGGAAAGGAAACAGATCCTTATGATACATACGTTTATCTCGATTCGGTTTTTTCAGGAAACGAGAAGAAGGTAAAATTCTTTTTTTTATTGGGCGATTACTCACAGTTCGATAAAAATGTATCACACAAAAACAGCAATTTTCATAAACTTATCCAGAGGATTTCAGAAAATTACGAAACGGGTATTCATCCCTCATTTTCGGCGTTTTTACTGGGTGGTGTTGAAGTTGTCATTCTCGAAAAGCGGCGGCTGGAAAAAATTACCGGTAAAAAAATATCAAAGAGCCGTCAGCATTACCTAAACCTGAAATTTCCAGATACTTACCGAAATTTGATAGAAGCAGGTATTACCGAAGATTACACCATGGGTTTTGCCCATGAAACCGGTTTCAGGGCTGGGGTTTGCACACCGTTTTATTTTTACGATTTAGAAAAAGAGGCAGCAACAAATTTGTTGGTGGTCCCGTTTCAGGTAATGGACGGTACTTTGCTTCATTATTTAAAACTCGCGCCCGATGAGGCTTTTGAGGAAATTAAAAAAATAATGATGGAGGTTAAAAATGCCGGGGGGACTTTTGTTACAATCTGGCATAACGAAACTGTGAACGATTTGGGCGAATGGAAAGGTTTTAGGGAAGTATTTGAAAAAACAACCCGGTTGGGTTTTGAATGGGCAAATGATTAGTCAAAGTCAGATATCGTATATTAAACATCAGAATATAAATGATGAAAAATGGAGCCTGTGCATTGAAAATGCCGCGAACAACAGGTTTTATGCAAACTCGTGGCACCTCGACAGGACTGCCGGAATTTGGGATGCACTCGTATGGGCCGATTACGAATATGTTATGCCTTTGCCGGTTCGTACTCAAATAGGAATAAGGTATGTTTATCAACCGTTGTTCTGCCAGCAACTTGGCATTTTTCCTGAGCCTTCGCCCGAAGTGGCCAAACATTTTTACAAAGCATTGTACGATAAATTCAGGTATGTAGATTATCACCTGAATTCGAAAAATCCTTCCACAGAAAATTTTACAGGGATAAAATTCCTTCCCCGTGTAAATTACCTGCTCGACTTAAAGTACAACTATAAATCGCTTGCAAAAAACTATTCAACAAATACCAAACGAAATATTGCCAAAGCCGGAAGCAATAACCTGCAATTTATTTCGGGAATTCCGCTCGATGAATACATCGCGTTTAAAAAAGCAAATGTAAAAGGAGAGGTCATGGGGAAAGAGATTGAAAAACTTAAAAGCATAATTGCATTTGGTCAGTATAAAGGGTTTGGGGAAATTTATGGGGTTTATACCGCCGAAAACGAATTATGTGCAGCGGTGTATTTTTGCCGGTGGAAAAACCGGATCATATATTTCAACGCAGCATCGGACAAAAAGGGGAAGGAGTTGGGAGGTATGTATTTTTTAGTCGATAATTTTATAAAAATCAGTGCCGGAAGCGATTTCGTTTTGGATTTCGAAGGTTCGATGGTGCCGGGTGTTGCCCGTTTTTACAGCGGTTTTGGGGCAGGTTTCGAAACGTATTTTCAACTTAAAATTAATCGGCTTCCTTTGGCAGTGCGGTGGTTAAAACGGTTAACGAAATGAGAAAATTTACCCGGGAGGTTAGTAAACAATTGGGCAGGTTGATTTCCTTTCAGTCGCTGTTAAAATATCCAATCCCTGTTTTTCAGCCTTTTTACCATGTGGTAAGCGACGAAAATTTACCCCATATTTTAAATTACAATTACCGCAATACCAGTCAGTTTGAAAAGGAACTCGACTTTTATCTCGAACATTTTAAGCCGGTTACACTTGACTTTTTGCTTACAACCACAGACACAGGTAATAAAACGTTTCATTTGAGTTTCGACGATGGATTAAAAGAATGTGCCGAAGTTATTGCACCCATTTTGTTAAAAAAGGGGATTCCTGCAACGTTCTTTGTCAATACCGGTTTTGCCGATAATAAAGCGCTCTTTCATAAATACAAAGCCAGCCTGGTTTTAAACCATCTCAAAAGTTCGCCCGATTACAAGGTTGAGCATTTTCTGAAATCACACAAACTTGATGGCGAAAAGGTTTTAAAAGCAACGATTGGCCAGCAGGAACTGTTAAACACGGCAGCTTCGATGTTAGGAATTGATTTTAATGATTTTCTGAAAACACAAAAGCCGTACCTTACTACAGAACAGCTGCTAAACCTGCAAAACCTGGGTTTTACCATTGGTACACACAGCAGCAGCCACCCTGAATTCTGGAAGATTCCGGAACCCGAACAGATGCAGGAAATCAGGAAAAGCATGGAATGGCTGGTTAAAAAACTGAACCCATCGGTAAAAGCTTTTTCATTTCCTTTTACCGATTCGGGTGTTTCACTTAAAGTGTTGAAAGCGATTAAGGAGGAAAATATTTGTGACCTTACGTTCGGGACAGCCGGAATAAAGCATGATTCGTTGAGTCATCATTTTCAGCGTTACCCGGTAGAACAACCCGGCAATTTCGGTCAAAACCTGAAAGCTGAACTGGTATATTATTTTATGCGCGACAAAACTGGGAAATCAACGGTAATACATTGAAACTGGAGATTACAAAAATACGTCTGGGTGAGTTGGAAGCTTTTGTTGAAAGTACAACCTTTAAACAATTTACTACAATTCCGATCAGTAATTTGCGGGCCAAATCGTATTTAGCTAATCCGAATGCCAGGCCCGGTGATGTTGTTTTAATACTGGGTTTCATCGGGGATCAGCTCGTGGCATTTCGCAGCCTGTTCGCCGGTAGGGTTCAAACAGGCGCCGAAACAATCCGTTTTGCCTGGTGCAGTGGAAACTGGGTCCACCCCGGGCACCGGAGAAAAGGTTTTTCAGAGCGCCTGCTTGAGGAGGCCCTTTCAGCATGGAATGGAAAATTGATGTTTACCAATTACGCGCCCAATTCCGAAAATCTCTACATCAAATCGGGGAAATTTAAACCTGTGCATCATTTTCATGGATTTCGCGGGTATTTATTCCCGAAAACCATGAAATTGCTAATGGGTGCAAATAAAAACCGGTTTTCGAAATTTACTTTTTCCTTAATTGATGGTTTTATTGCGGGTATTTCGCAGGCCAGGCTGTTGTTTTACAACCCGCAATCCAGTTTGAAAGTAAGGTTCGAAACACTGGAGTTTCCCGACCAAGATTGCCTGCAACTCATGGATTCAGTAAAAACAGGATATACATTTGCCAGGGGGAAGCAGGAGTTACTCTGGATTTTCGGCTTTCCGTGGATATCGGGGAAGAAATCCGATGATTCTGAAAAATATCCGTTTTCGGTGTATACAAATAGGTTTTTTTACAAAACCGTAAAGGTTTTTTCTGAAAATAGTTTTGAAGGATTTTTTATTTTTTCGGTACGCGATGGACATTTAAAGACTTTGTTTTTTATTTTGCCCGAAAACCTGAATGCTGAAATTGCCCATTTTTTAAAACAATTTTGTGCAAACCATAAAATTGAGGTTATTACAGTGTATAATAATCGAATTTCCGGGCAACTATTAGCCCGAAAATTTCCATTTTTGCACACGAAAAAATACGGGCAAAAAATATACGGTTCCTTCGAAATAAAAAGCAATAAAAACCTGCTTTTTCAGGATGGCGACGGCGATGTATTTTTTACTTAACGAAAAAGTGTATGGAAATTAAAATTTTAGGAAACAATCATTCAATACTCGACCAGTATTTATCGGAGATTCGCGATGAGGTAATTCAAAAAGATCCGTTGCGATTTCGCGAAAACATGTACCGGATTGGTGAGTTATTTGCTTACGAGATAAGCAAAACCCTTGAATATGAAATTACTGAAGTAAGAACTCCGCTGGGTGTAGCCAAAGTTCCGAAACTTACTGGAAATCCGGTACTTGCAACAATTTTACGTGCCGGCCTGTCGGTTCATAACGGGTTGCTGAAAATCTTCGATAAAGGGGAAAACTGTTTTATTTCGGCTTACAGGAAATATACACAGGAGGGTGATTTCGAAATTGAGTTTGAGTACATGGCTTCACCTTCGTTAGACAATAAAGTGGTGATCCTGTCGGACCCCATGCTGGCATCGGGGAAATCGATGGAAATAGCTTATCATGCACTTTTCAGTAAAGGGTTACCTTCGCATATCCATTTGGTGTCAATCATTTCCAGTGTTCAGGGGGTTAATTACCTGATTGACAGAATCAGGGCCGGAAATGTGACTCTTTGGCTTGGCGCCATCGACGAAGGATTATCGCCACATTCGTACATTGTGCCTGGACTGGGCGATGCCGGGGACCTGGCTTATGGCGAAAAAATCGATTCAAAATGACATGTCATAAAATGATTCATCCGATGACTGTGAGTAGAATTAATAGTCATCGGATGAATTAACCTGCGAAATTCTATCTAAAAGCTATTTTGCTTTAAATAGTTCCTCTTCGGAAACCACTTTTACCAGCATGCTGTCTTTTAACGTTTTATTAATCGCATTAAAAGGCGCGGTTACAACCTGGTCGCCTTCTTTCAGCCCATCAACAATTTGTATGCTTGTGTTGTCCTGAATCCCGGTTTTTACTTCTACCTTTTTTACCCTTTCGCCATTAAGCACAAAAACAACCTCTTGTTTTTCTTCCTGTTCTTTAGCAACCGTGTTGGCGGTACTTGCAGTAGTTTCGGTTTCAGTTTCGGGTTTGGTTTCATCGCTTACTTCCATTGTACCCCCGCCTTTCTTTTTAATACGGGTAGTTACGGACGATATTGGAACAGAGATTACATTTTCGCGCGATTCGGTTAAAATATCAACAGCTGCCGACATTCCGGGCCGGAAAGGGTATAAACTGTTGGTAGTTGAGTCGATTAAATCGGCGTATGAACCGCTCAGTAAAAGCACTTTTACCTCAAAATTGGTAACCTGGTCGGCCGTAACACCTTTTGTGCTTGCCGAGTTGGCAATTTCGGTGACTAATCCTTTAAATTTGCGGTTCAGATAGGCGTCAACTTCAACAAGGGCAGTATCAAACTTGGTAACTTTAACTATATCGTTTTCGTTTACGTCAACCCAAACCTCCATTTTATTCAGGTTGGCAACAATCATCATTTCAGTCCCGGTCATCATGCTGGTTCCCACCACACGTTCGCCTTTTTCGATATTTAATGCCGAAATGGTACCCGAAATCGGAGCATAAATTTTTGTTTTTGTAAGTTGTTCCTTTGCTTCCGAAACCGAAGCTTCAGCGCTTTTTACTGTAAACTGGGCTGCTTTTACTTCCGACATTGACACCTTAAACGCTGCCTGTGCAGTTTCAAATTCTGATAATGGAATTGTATTAGAGTCGAAAAGTTGTTTTGCCCTGTTAAATGCAAGCTCCCGTTCAATTTGTTGGGCCTCGGCCTGGGCCAGCCGCGCTTTCGATGAGTTTAATGCAGCTTCGGCCCTGTTTAAGGCCGACACATACATTTCTGGTTTAATCACGCATAACAAGTCGCCCTTAACAACTTCATCTCCTTCCTCAACGTAAAGTTCAATTACTTCGCCCGAAACATCGGGGCTGATTTTAACCTGGGTTTCAGGCTGGATCTTTCCATTGGCAGTTATAAACTCGGTTAATGTTTTCGCTTCTACTTTTTCAGTTGCCACACTAATTGAAAATTCCTTGCCAAACCAGCCCATTTTTTTTCCAACAACAAGCAATACAATCGCAAGAACTAATAAGCCAATAGCATAGGGTAAAATTTTTTTATTCTTCATCGGTAACGAAGTTTTTGTTTTATATGTACTTTACTGAAAGCTAAAATTACAACAAAATGCAGTTGAACGAAATTTAATAGTAAATAATTATTGTTTGACAAGCATTCGTGCTGTTAATCGGCTGTGCTGTTCGAGATAGATATCTTTTTCCTTAACCATCCAGTCGAGTACTTCTTCTGTATAATGCCTTATGGTAATAAGCGTTAAACCGGTGTTGTACCGAATTGTGTAGTAGGGCGATAGTTTGCTGAAAATTTCTTCCCAGCGGGCCTCGGGGGCATCGAGTACAAGGTTTAAATCGATAGCCGACTGTTGCATGAGCGTAATTTTTACCCTGTTCTCCAACAAAAAGTTAACCACCCGGTCGATATCTTCGATACTGATAAACGAAAAATCTTTGGGAGAAAGCGTAATTAACACCTGGTTTTCTTTCAGGATAAAAATGGGCGGAAGCTGTATTTTATGGTTGATTGAATGGATTACTGTTCCGGAACTTTCGGGTTCAAGAAATGATTTTACATACAAGGGGATTTCCTTGTTATGCAGTGGTTTCATCGTTTTCGGATGGATAACCTGTGCCCCTGAATGGGTCATTTCCACTGCTTCGCGGTACGAAAGCGAGTCAATTTTTACGGTTCCGTTCATTTTTTTTGGATCGGCGCTTAACACCCCGGGAACATCTTTCCAGATGGAAACACTTTCGGCATTTAACACATTACCTAGAATTGCCGCGGTAAAGTCTGAACCCTCGCGGCCAAGGCTGGTGGTTTGGTTAGTCATGGTTGAACCTATAAATCCCTGTGTAATGTACAGCTTGTAACTTTCGAATGTAAAGATTTTATTTGCCAGCTCGCCGGTTAATTTCCAGTCTACCGTCGCTTCGCGGTACCTGTCATCTGTCCGGAGGCAATCCCGCACATCAATCCATTGATTAATTACGCCTGAATAATTGAGGTAATTGCTGACAATCAGGGTTGAAATTAATTCGCCAAAACAGATAAGCTGGTCGTATTCGTAATTAAAATCGAACGAGGGGTTTTTCTTCAGCTTATTTTCCAACTCGGTCAATAAACCCAAAATTGAACCGGGCGTTCTGTTTCCATCAAAAAGCTGGTTGATAATTTCGATATGGAAATTCTTAAATTGTCCGAATATTTCCCATTTTCGATCTGCTTTTTCAAAATAGGCCTTAACCAGTGTTTCAAGCAGATTGGTTGTTTTTCCCATAGCCGAAATTACCACCACAAGGTTGTCTTGTTCGCCGGAAATAATCTTTGAAGCATTTTTTACCGATTCTGCATCCTTAACCGATGCGCCCCCAAATTTGTACACTTTCATTGACCTGCTGTTAAAATTTTCGACAAATATAATCGAAGATTATTTTTCTCAGGGTTGTTTTTGGCTGATAATCATATAAACAATGAATAATGTATAACTTTGTTAATGTACACATAAATTGATGCAGAAAAGGGTAGTTAATGCCTATCGGGGGAATAAAGTGATTATAACAAAAAGGCCGGAAAACTGTTAAATTATTTTTGTAAACGTGTTCAATTAAAATAGTGATAATCTACAATCTACGAATCAATAAATTTAAAAACAGCATGGATAAAGCGGTACAGACAATGGTTGACAACCTTCAAAAAAACACAGGGAAAAGCCTGGGCCAATGGATTGAAATTGTAAAAAAAGAAGATTTGGAAAAGCATGGGCAGATTATTAAATTCCTGAAAGAAAAACATTCGTTTACCCACGGGTTCGCCAACCTGGTTGCACATAAAGCAATGGGCTCTGATGCGGGTTCGGCAGAGAATAAAAACGATTTAATTTCTCAGCAATACCTCGGAAAAGAGCACTTAAAAACAATTTATGACACTTTGATTTTAGAAATTGAAAAATTTGGGGACGACATTGAAATTGCACCAAAGAACGCGTACGTAAGTTTACGCCGCAAAAAACAGTTTGCCCTGTTGCAACCGGCAACCAAAACACGTTTCGAGATAGGCCTGATTCTTAAAGGGCAGGAGACAATCGGAAAGCTCGAAGAAATAAAATCGGCCAATGCAATGTGTTCTCATAAAATTAACGTTTCAGATTTAAAAGATATCGATCGGGAAGTGATTGGTTGGATTAGAAAAGCTTACGAAAGAGCAGGGTAATTTTCCGCAGGTCTTGCGAAAGAATTATTCGTAAAATAAAACAACGAAAATAATATTCAACTTATTCAATTAAATTAATATGCCCGTAATAGTAAATCAAGTGCTTGATGCGCCTGTAAAATTAGTTTGGGAATCTATTACCAACCCTGAGCACATGAAAAAATGGTATTTTGCCGGTATGCCCGATTTTAAACCTGTTGTAGGTTTTACTACAAGCTTTGTAATGAACTCTGAAAATGGCAATATTTTTACTGCAACCTGGCAGGTAACCGAGGTAATTCGTGGCGAAAAAATTACATACAACTGGAGTTATAAAGAGTACAACGGTATGGGAAGTGTCTCTTTTATTCTTACTCCTGAAAAAGATAAAACCCTGGTGACATTGATAAACGAAGGATTGGAAAATTTTCCGCAGGATGTTCCGGAGTTTACCGAGGAAAGCTGCAGGGCAGGATGGGAGTTTTTTATAAAAATGAGGCTGCCACAATATCTTGAAAATAAAAGAAATATATTATGAGAACCAAATTGAATCTATCATCAAAAGTTACCTTAAACAATGGTGTTGAAATGCCCTGGTTTGGACTGGGTGTTTTTCTTTCGAAAGAGGGAACAGAAGTTGAAACCGCTGTGAAAACGGCCTTGCAAAACGGGTACAGGCATATCGACACGGCAGCGGTTTACATGAACGAACGCGGGGTTGGAAATGCCGTTAAAGAAAGTGGCATTCCCCGGGAAGAAATTTTTATAACCTCGAAAGTGTGGAATACCGAGCAGGGTTATAAAACCACGTTGGCTGCTTTCGACGAAAGCCTTGAAAAACTTCAGACCAATTACCTCGATTTGTACCTCATTCACTGGCCTAAGGGGAAACGTTCGGTCGAGACCTGGAAAGCGCTTGAAGAACTTTATAAAAAGGGCAGGGTAAAAGCAATCGGGATAAGCAATTTTCTTGTGCATCACCTCAACGAATTTTTGCCCGAATGTAAAATTACACCGGCAGTCAACCAGTATGAGTTTCACCCTGAACTGCTCCAGCCCGAATTGCTTGAATACTGCCGTAAACGTGGCATTCAGCCCGAAGCATGGAGCCCGATAATGAAGGGCCGGGTAAATAATGTTCCGTTAATGCAGGAACTGGCAGCCAAATATGGCAAAACACCGGTGCAGGTTGTACTCAGGTGGGATATTCAAAAAGGGGTGGTTACCATCCCAAAATCGGTAACTCCCCAGCGGATTATTTCAAACGCCGATATTTTTGATTTTGAAATTTCTGAAGAAGACATGCCCAGAATCGATAAACTCGATAAAAACGGCAGGATTGGCGGGCACCCTGATTTTATCACATTCTAAAACCTCTATAAAATAAATGAAAAATCAACTAATCATCCTTTTGCTTTTCAGTTTCTTTTTTGGTTCTGCCCAGGTTCAAAAAAACAATAAAAGCTTATTAACCATCGAACAAATAATGCAAAGTCCCGGCAAATGGATCGGCACATCACCCGATAACATATCGTGGGACGAAAAAAGTACAAAAATTTATTTCGAATGGAATCCCGAAAAAGACACGTTGTCTTCGCTTTATTCCTATAACCTGAAAACCCGGAAAACCGAAAAAGTTTCTGTCGAAGAAAAACAAAAACTGGCCGGGCGTAACAGCAATTTTAATTCGAATAAAAGTAAAAAGGCATTTATTAAAAACGGAAACCTTTTCCTTCGCGATATCGAAAAGGGCGTCGACAAACAGTTGACCGAGTGGCTTGAACGGATCTCTTCTCCGGTATTTGTCCTTAACGACACTGAAATTTCGTTTGTAAAAAACAACAACCTGTATTGTATCAATCCTGAAACCGGGCTGATCAGGCAAATTACCAATTTTGTGCAGGGTGAGGAAAAACCTGAACAAAAACCCAAAGGCATTGATTTATTTCTCGAAAACCAGCAAACTGATCTTTTCGAAGTGTTTAAAAAACGCGAAGCAATGGCAAAAGCCCGCGAATTTCAGAATGAAAAGGAAAAAATAAAGGAGCCTGAAAAAATCTACCTGGGTAAAAAACGACTGGGAAATGCGCTTTTAAGCCCGACCGGAAAATTTGTGGTTTACACGGCCTTTCAAAATGCGCAGGGGAATAAACAAACTTCGGTTACCCATTATGTATCCGAATCGGGCTACACCGAAAATAAAGATGCCCGGCCAAAAGTAGGCAGCAACCAAACAGAATCGGAAATTGGAATTTTTGATATTTCAAAAAATAAAACGGTAAAAATTAAAACCGACGATATACCTGGATTAAAAGATATTCCCGATTATTTAACCGATTACCCCGCCCGGATGCCTAAAGATAGTTCGGAATTCAAAAACCGGTCAGTAAACCTGTTAGGCCCGGTTTGGAACGAAAAGCTTGATTTGGCAGTGGTTGTTGCTCTTTCTCACGATAACAAGGACCGCTGGATTTTACTTCTCGATCCTTCAACCGGGAAACTCGAAACCCTCGATCGCCAGCGCGATGAGGCATGGATTGGCGGCCCGGGAATTGGCGGCTGGGGAATGTCGGCAGGAGATTTGGGCTGGATGCCCGATGGAAAATCGGTCTGGTTTCATTCCGAAGTATCGGGATATTCGCATTTGTACGCTGTTCATATTGAAACGAAACAAAAAACCGCCCTTACAAGTGGCAAATTTGAGATTTCAGACGCCTTTATTTCGAACGACAAAAAACACTTTTATTTTACCGCGAATAAGGTACATCCGGGTGTTACCCATTTTTACAAAATGCCGGTTTGGGGTGGCGAACTAACCCAGATTACTTCGATGGAAGGGGGGAACGAAGTTACACTTTCGCCCGATGAAAAATACGTAGCCGTGCGTTTTTCGACAGCAAATAAACCATGGGAACTTTATCTTATTGAAAACAAAGCCGGGGCAAAAGCAGTTCAGGTAACCCATTCAACAACTCCCGAATTTGAAAAATACAACTGGCGCACCCCGGAGTTTATAACTTTTAAAGCACAGGATGGGGCAGATGTCCATGCCCGTTTATACCGTCCCGAAAAAGCCGAGAAACAAGGTCCCGCTGTAATTTTTGTACACGGCGCCGGTTACCTGCAAAACGCGCACAAATGGTGGAGCAGCTATTTTCGCGAATACCAGTTTCATAATTTCCTGGCCGATAACGGTTACACAGTTCTGGATATCGACTACAGGGGAAGCGCAGGTTATGGCCGCGACTGGAGGACCGGGATATACCGCCATATGGGGGGCAAGGATCTTTCCGACCATGTTGACGGGGCGAAAATGCTGGTTGAAAAATACGGTGTTCCGCCCGCGAAAATTGGTATTTACGGTGGTTCTTACGGTGGTTTTATAACACTGATGGCCATGTTTAACCATCCCGGAACCTTTGCTGCCGGGGGCGCTTTGCGTGCGGTTACCGACTGGGCACATTACAACCATGGCTATACTTCAAATATTTTGAATACACCAGTCGAAGACAGCATTGCTTTCAGGCGGAGTTCGCCCATTTATTTTGCCGATGGATTGCAGGGGGCATTGTTAATGTGCCACGGAATGGTCGACGACAATGTGCAGTTCCAGGATATTGTGCGGATAACCCAGCGGCTGATTGAACTGGGCAAGGAAAACTGGGAACTCGCCGTTTACCCGGTCGAAGCGCATAGCTTTGCCGAACCCTCGAGCTGGACAGACGAGTATAAACGAATTTTTAAATTGTTTGAGGAGAATCTGAAATAGTGGGTTGTAACTTTTGTATCGTGCTTTAGCCTGGTGATTTGATAGAGAAAGATAAATTAACGGATATTCAGTATTGGCAAATACCTAAAAATTAAGTAGTTTTAAAAAAATTAAAAAAACAAGGTCATGGCAACAAACGAAAAATACCCAGTTTCGCGCAGAAATTTTATAAAAGTTTCTGCTGCAACAACAGCCGCCGTCTCAACCATGTCGTTGGGCGGATGCAATATCGAAAAAGTCCCCTCGCCAATGATGCGAAAATTCGGAAATCTCGGCTTCAACGTTACAACAATCGCTCTTGGCGGACAAGCTTCCATACAATGGACTCCCGAAAATGTAGATCCGGTTCTTATTATTTTAAAGGCTTTTGAATTGGGTATTAATTACTTCGATACTTCAAACCTGTATGCCAAAAGCCAGTTACATTTTCACGGGGCATTTAAAAAACTCCACCTGATTCCGGGAGAAGAAAACTATAATAAGGAACTCCGCGAGGCTATTTGGCTAACAAGCAAAACTGCAATGCGCTGGGGAAAACCCGGATGGCCTGAAAGGGAAGGGGTTTCGAACTGGTCGAATGGCGAGAATGTAAAATGTGCCGTTGATGATGTAAAACGCTCGCTCACCCAGATTTTTGGTAATGGAGAGGGCCCTTATCCCGAAGGTGCATACCTCGATATGGTACTGATCCACACTCTTCACAATTCGGAAGAAATCGACGTGCTTTACGAAGGCCTGGAAACACCGCTCGACCGGGAAGGGAATTTTGGCGCATTGGTGGCCCTGCGCGACCTGCGTGACGGGACAAACCTTACGGGAATGAATCCCAAAAATGAAAAGCTTATCAGGCACATTGGTTTTTCAGGTCATGCTAATCCCCCTGCAATGATCGATATGATCCAGCGTGATGAATACGGGCTGCTCGACGGTATGTTGATCGCCATCAATGCAAACGATAAAACAAAAATGAACATGCAGCATAACGTAATTCCGGTTGCCGAAGCTAAAGGGATGGGAATCATTGGGATGAAGGTTTTTGCCGATGCGGCCATGTACCACAAAAAACCAACTTGGTCGAGAGTACCTGAAGATGTATTTATGCAGGTAGGTACCCCCGAACTTCCAAGCAAGCCACTTATTGAATATGCACTTACTACTCCGGGTGTCCACACTTTAATAATCGGAATCGGCCATATTGACGAAGATCCACTGAAATGCCAGTTGGTGCAGAATTTCTATGCAGCCCAGGTTGAACCCAACGGAATGTCGGCAGAAGAGCGCAAAAAGATCGAAGGGCAGGCTATAAAAGTAAAACCCGAAAGCAATTATTTTCAGGCTGTTGCAAAAGAACCGCTTTCAGGTCCGCGCGATGTAAAACTGGCTGGAAACAAAATTACATGGCAAACTTCCTATGCCGATGAAGCCCCGGTTTCGTATTATGAGGTGCTGATTGGTGGTCGGGTTGCCGGAAAAGTTGAACATAAACCGCAGATTTTAAAAAGCCAGCCATTTTCGTTTCAAACCGAAAAGGTTGAGGGAGAAGTGATTGTAGCTGCCGTTGATGCCCTTGGAAATCGTTCAGAGACAAAACTGGCATAAGCGAATGGAAAATGTAAACGTAAAATGAACTATTCTGTTGCTAAATGGTTTTGATAAAAAAATAAAAATCAGTTAAAATGGCAGACAGACTTTCAGATCCCATTGGGCGATTAATGGGGCTACGTTATAAATCACATCCCTGGCACGGGGTTTTTATTGGCAAGGATGCGCCACAGGAAGTAACGGCTTTTATCGAGGTGGTTTCGACTGATACGGTAAAATACGAAATCGACAAGGAAAGCGGATATTTGCGTGTCGACAGGCCTCAGAAATTTTCGAATGTGGTTCCCGCATTATACGGATTTATCCCGCAAACCTTTTGTGGTGAAAAAGTGGGTGAATACTGCAACATCAAAACCGGGCGCAAGGATTTAAAAGGCGATGGCGACCCGATTGATATCTGTGTTCTTACCGAAAAAACCCTGGCTCATGGCGATTTGCTGGTAAATGCCCGACCAATTGGCGGTTTCCGAATGATTGACGGAAACCAGGCCGATGACAAAATTATTGCAGTGCTGAGAAACGACACGGTTTACGGGCATTTCAAAAATATTACGGAGGTACCGAAAATTGTTATCCAAAGGCTCGAGCATTATTTCCTGACCTATAAAGACATGCCCGGAGAAGACCGTTATACCGAAATCCCAATGATATACGAAGTGGATGAGGCGTATGAAGTCATTGTTAGATCGATGGAAGATTACAACATAAAGTTTGATAACCTGGGCAAATTGCTTTCTTAAGATACGTGGTTAAAACCTTCTTATTTGCTGTAAATCTTTCCGGACGGATAGCGTTTCCAGGTAAGTTCGGGCCACTCCGGATTGTTGTAAATAAAAGCCAGGTGGTCCATGAGTTTTTTTGCAAATTCCGGGTCTGATTTCTTATTTTCTTCACACTCTCTTTTGAATTCCGTCCTTATTTCGTAAAATGTCATCGGCGAATTCGAGGCTGGCATCAATTCCTTATTAGAGAGGAACAAAAAACAACTACGAGGCTGAACAGTTTTTTCATACTTTTCAATTAGTTTGTATCTCTATCGGGGCTTCAGCCCCATTATTTATTACTGTATATTTCTTTCCAGGTTAATATTTGAATAACTGAACCCGTTTTTTTCATCAAAAAAATCTTCACGCAAAATTTCACTCCATTCCGAAAAATCGATTTCAGGGAAAAAGGTATCGGCATCAAAGGATTTATGGACAAAGGTTAAATAGAGTTTTCCGGCAAGGGGGTAAAACTGCCTGTAAATCATACCTCCGCCAATCACAAAAGCCTCTGTTTCATTTTTCACTTTTTCAAGGGCATCTTCGATCGAGAAAACGACTTCGCACCCCGGAAATACATCCTCCTTTTTGTCGGTGATAACAATATGCCGTCGATTGGGCAGCGGCCATTTTGGTAACGAAAGCAGCGTATTCCGGCCCATAATGAGGCTGTGGCCTGTTGTAATTTCCTTAAATCGTTTCAAATCGTCCGGAAGGTGAAAAAGCAAATCGTTGTTTTTGCCGATCGCAAAATTTTTGGCAATGGCGACAATTATGGATATGTTTTTGTGAATCATAATTTCTGTAAATCTCAAATTTCAAAAAACAAAACTCAAAAAACAAAACTGAAACAAATCCCAAATCCCAAAAATCAAACATCAAATAAATCCCAAAAATTAAAAATCAAAAACAAAACTCAAATAACTTTCAATTCTCAGACTTCAGATTTCAAACTTGTTATCCACCTTTTTAGTTTGAATTTTGAAGATTGGGTTTTATCCGAAAATTGTTATTTGTATCATTTGTCATTTGTCATTTGTGTTTTGTTATTTGGTTTTTGTTACTTGTGTTTTAAATGGCAACATCTCCCCTAATATGCGGGTGGGCCTGATATCCCACCAGTTCAAAATCCTCAAATTTAAAATCGAAAATATTTTTTCTATCCGGATTTATTTTCATTACGGGCAGCGGATAGGGTTCGCGGGTAAGCTGCAGTTTTACCTGTTCGATGTGGTTGGTGTAAATGTGCACATCGCCAAAAGTATGGACAAAATCTCCCGGACGGAGCCCGGTGACCTGCGCAATCATCATGGTCAGCAAGGCATAGGAGGCAATGTTAAACGGCACACCCAGGAAAACGTCGGCGCTTCGCTGGTAAAGCTGGCACGAAAGTTTTCCGTTCGCCACGTAAAACTGGAAAAGGATATGGCAGGGCGGGAGGTTCATGTTATCCAGGTCGCCCACGTTCCAGGCGCTTACAATATGCCGTCGTGAATCGGGATTGGTTTTAACCGAATGAATAACGTCTGATATCTGGTCGATGTGCCGCCCGCCCGAAGATGGCCAGTTTCGCCACTGGTAGCCATATATTGGGCCCAAATTACCCTCTTCGTCGGCCCACTCGTTCCAGATTCGCACACCGTTATCGGTCAGATATCTAATGTTGGTGTCTCCGGCAAGGAACCAGAGCAGTTCGTGTATTATCGATTTTAAATGAAGTTTTTTTGTGGTTACAATCGGGAATCCTTTTTCAAGGTCGAACCTCATCTGGTAGCCAAACATGCTTATGGTCCCGGTCCCGGTACGGTCTTTTTTTATCGTACCGTTTTCGAGAATGGTTTCCAAAAGATCTAAATATTGTCTCATTTTCTTCTACATTATTAATGGGTGTGGCGATTTCTGTATCGCTGAAAGAAATGCGGATCAGAATCCGCATCACCTTCAAAATATTGCAAAAATAGTTTTTTTGAAAAAAACAGTTTTCAATTAAACTAAGTTTAATATTCACAAAAGAAAAAGGTTGTTAACGAATTACTCATTCACAACCTTTGCATTAAAAGCTTATCCAGTCAAATTATTTTATCCTGTACGGAAATTTTCTTGAGATGGGTTTCATCATTTCATGGGTGAGCTGCTCTGGCGTACTGCCCACACTTCCGGAGTAAACATGGTTAAAACGCCAAAGTAGTTGGGAATCCCTTTCGCCATGCAAAGAAACAGTAACTTCGGCTGTGTTGGTTGAACCCCAAAATCCAAAGAGGGCGCCAACCACTATTGCGGCTCCCGTGGACATGGGCTTGCTTGTAATTATTTTTCCTGATATCAATTAATCGACTTCCAGAAAACGGGCCAGTTCATCTTTCGAAAATTCATTTAAATCCTGAAGATCAATTTTATTCCTCTGCAGCAGCATGTTTGTCCTGTCAACATCCTGGAAAATTACACTGAATTGATCCGATTTTCGTAAAAACCGCGTGTACATCTGGTTTTGAAAAACAAAAGCAGAAGCAGGTCAAAAAGTTTACCGGAAGGCGTATCTGCTTCAAAAATGATTTCGTAAAGTTGGTCCCGGGTGTTTTCCATGTTTGTTATTACCGTATAAATTTACAAATCAGGCATATAAATAAAAAAGCCCTTGCCAGCTCTGGCAAAGGCTTTTAAAAAATAAGATTCGATTGGTATTACAGTACCGTATCCACATCGTGGTACGGCAGATTGAATGCATCGGAAACTCCCTGGTACACCACTTTACCTTCAACAACATTCAGCCCTTTGCGCAGAGGAATACTTTCTGTACAGGCTTTTTTCCAACCCTTTTCTGCAATTTCGATTGCATAGGGCAGGGTGGCATTGGTTAAAGCTATGGTTGATGTGCGTGGGACCGCGCCGGGCATATTTGCCACACAGTAATGGATAATTTTGTCGATAATAAAAACCGGTTCGGCGTGTGTTGTTGCCGATGTGGTTTCGAAGCATCCACCCTGGTCAACAGCAACGTCGACAAGCACGGTACCGGGGTGCATGGTTTTTAGCATGTCCTGTGTAACAAGGTGGGGCGCTTTGGCGCCTGGAATCAGCACTGCCCCAATAATTAAATCGTGGGTTTTTACCATTTCGCGGATGTTGTATTCGTTGCTCATCCGGGTTTTTACATTGGCGGGCATAATATCGTCGAGGTAACGCAAACGTTTTAGCGAAACATCCATTATGGTAACATCGGCCCCTAACCCGGCAGCCATTTTCGCCGCTTCGGTACCTACAATTCCACCGCCGATAATCAGCACTTTGGCAGGCATTACCCCGGCAACCCCGCCGAGCAGTACCCCTGAGCCGCCATAGGTTTTTTCGAGATATTTTGCGCCTTCCTGTATCGACATGCGGCCTGCAACCTCGCTCATCGGAACCAGCAGCGGGAGTGAGCGGTCGTCCAGTTCCACGGTTTCATAAGCCAGGCAAATGGAGCCGTTTTCAATCATTGCTTTGGTTAAGGATTCAGACGAGGCAAAATGAAAATAGGTATATAAAATCTGCCCTTTTTTAATCAGTTTATATTCCGGTTCAATGGGTTCCTTCACCTTTATAATCATTTCAGCTATTCCATAAATATCTTCGATAGCGGGCAGCATAATTGCACCGGCAGCTATATAATCCTCATCCAAAAAACCGCTGCCGCAACCGCCGCCTGTCTGTACATACACTTCGTGCCCGCGTTTTACAAGTTCTGCAGCACCTGCAGGGGTAAGAGCTATGCGGTTCTCGTTATTTTTAATTTCCTTCGGGACTCCAATAATCATTTCGGTAATATTTAATTTGTTTTCGGGTTCAAAAATAGCCAGCCAGGCAGTACCAAAACATGATAAATATTAATAATCGTGTAAAAATATCGGGATTAAAACAAACCTTTCAGTATAAGTTAATAGACTGGAGGTTAATTTTTTAATATTATTTTAAATCAAAAAATTTTAATAGTCCGTAATTTCAATTTGATACTCTTATATTTGCGGCTATTACAAATATATATTTTAGAACATGCCATCAGTTTCAGACAGGGGTAAATTAATGCCCGATTCACCTATCCGAAAGTTGGCTCCACTGGCCGATAAAGCAAGGGAGATGGGAAGAAAAGTGTATCACTTAAATATCGGGCAGCCCGATTTACCTACTCCGCAGGTGGCGATAGATGCGATAAGGAACATCGACAGGAAAGTTCTGGAGTACTCGCCAAGCGAAGGGATACGCTCGCTAAGGAACAAGCTTGTTGGCTATTACAAAAAGTTTGAAATCGATGTAACTATCGATGATATTATTATTACCACAGGCGGAAGCGAGGCGGTTACCTTTGCATTTATGAGTTGTCTCGATCCGGGTGATGAAATTATTGTTCCAGAACCTGCCTATGCAAACTACGAGGCTTTTGCAATTGTAGCCGGGGCAAAAATAAAACCAATTGTTGCCAATATTGAAACAGGTTTTGCCCTGCCCCCGGTCGAAGAATTTGAAAAACTGATTACCCCCAAAACAAAGGGGATCTTGATTTGCAATCCGAATAACCCGACGGGTTATCTGTACACTCAGGAAGAAATGGATGCCATCCGCGACCTGGTAAAAAAATACGATTTGTATCTTTTTTCGGATGAGGTTTACCGCGAATTTTGCTATACCGGAGCCCCTTATATTTCTGCTTTCCACCTTGATGGTATTGGGCAAAATGTGGTTTTGATTGATTCTTTTTCAAAGCGGTACAGCGAATGCGGATTGCGCATCGGCGCGCTCATTACCAAAAACATGGAGGTCCGCCGCAACGTGATGAAATTTTGCCAGGCACGTTTAAGTCCGCCGCTGATTGGACAGATTGCCGCCGAAGCATCTATCGATGCCGATCCGAAATACATGCTGAATAATTATAACGAATATGTAAACCGGAGAAAGTTTCTGATAGATGGCCTTAACCGGATTGAAGGGGTTTACTCGCCGATACCAATGGGGGCTTTTTATACGGTGGCAAAGATTCCGGTTGATGATGCGGATAAATTTTGCGCATGGTTGCTGTCTGACTTCGAATTCGAAAACCAGACCCTGTTTATGGCCCCTGCCACAGGTTTTTATACCGACCCGAAAAATGGGATCGACCAGGTGCGGATCGCCTATGTTCTGAAAAAGGAAGACCTGGCGGTTTGCCTCAAAATTCTGGAAGAAGCGCTGAAAGTGTATCCCGGAAGTAAAGTCAGAAGAACACAACATGCAGTTGCAAATTAAAGAAAAGAGATTGACAGAGATTTGTTGTGATTGGGAAAATAAAAAATCCAGCCTAAAAATTTTAAGCTGGATTTTTCTTTGCTCCCTCTCCTCAGGAGAGGGCCGGGGAGAGGCCTTTTATTCTTTCCATTGCCTCCCACACGTTTTCCCTGTCGGCAAAAGCCGAGAAACGAAAATAACCTTCTCCGGCCGGGCCAAAACCCGAACCTGGGGTTCCAACAACATTTGCTTCCATGAGAACTTTATCAAAAAATTCCCACGACTTCAAACCGTTTTTTGTTTTTACCCAAATGTAAGGTGCATTTTCACCCCCAAACACGGTGTACCCGGCAGCAGCGAGGCTCTCTTTCATAATCCGGGCATTTTCCATGTAATACGAAATCACTTCTTTAACTTCTTTTTTCCCTTCATCGGTAAAAATAGCTGCAGCAGCTTTTTGCACAGGGTAAGATACGCCGTTAAATTTAGTAGACTGACGGCGGTTCCAGAGTTTCTTTACCTGGTGTGCTTTCCCATCTTTGTCAAATGCCATTAATTCTTCAGGGATCACTGTAAATGCACACCGAGTTCCGGTAAATCCGGCAGTTTTCGAAAAACTCCTGAACTCCATCGCTACATTTTTGGCCCCTTCAATTTCGAAAATCGAACGCGGAATTTCATCATCCTTTATAAACGCTTCGTAAGCGGCATCGTACAAAATAATGCTTTTGTTTTCAATGGCATAATCAACCCACTTTTTCAGTTCTTCTTTCGATGCAACTGTTCCGGTTGGATTGTTCGGATAACAAAGGAAAATTAAATCGGGTGTTTCAGTTGGAAGTTCTGGAATAAATCCGTTTTCTGCTGTACAGGGCATGTAAATAATCCCATCGTAATAACCATTGCTTTGGCAAACCCCGGTTTTTCCGGCCATAACTGTTGTGTCGGCATAAACCGGGTAAACCGGATCGCAAATGGCAATTTTATTTTGATTCCCAAAAATTTCCTGGATATTTCCCGTGTCACATTTCGATCCGTCAGAAACAAAAATTTCATCGGCTGAAATATCCATCCCCCTGATTTGATACGAATTTTTTGCAATGGCTTCGCGTAAAAAAACGTAACCCTGTTCGGGGCCGTAACCTTTAAATGTCGATACTGCCGCCATCTCTTCAACGCCTTCGTGAAAAGCTTTAACAACACTCGGGACCAAAGGCTGGGTAACATCGCCGATGCCCATTCTTATCACCTTTTTGCCTGGGTTTGCCGCAACAAATTCGTTAACACGCCTCCCTATTTCGGGGAAAAGATAACCTGCCTGTAATTTCAGGTAATTTTCGTTAATAAATGCCATTATATCAGATTATTAGATTTTGAGATTTTAGTATTGAGACTTAAAAATTCTTTTTATTCAAAGTAAATTGCTTCTTTATTAATTCTTTTTCTGAAGTGTGGTTTGATATAATTTTCCCTGCAGATATCAATTTCAGTATCAAATTTGTCTTTAAAAAATTTTTTCAGCTCAATTTTAATATCGAAAAGGTTATTTGTTCCGTTTTCAATATCCACGATTAAATCGATGACAGAATTAATCGATTGTTCATTTCTGGCGTAACTGCCAAACAAACCGATTTTTGAAACACGAAAATGACTATACAGAAAAGTCCTGTTTTCCGCAATAAAATCAAGTATTTGTTTCTGAGAATGCATAGTTTTGCAAATTTAGAAATAAAAAAGAAAGAAGAGTAAATAAGCGAATTAAGCCGCAATATTTCAAGGTAGTTTAATACATTTGCCACATAAATACATTCTACATGCAAAATCATTTTGTAAAGTCTCATGGACTCGGGAACGACTATATTGTTCTAAACGAATACGAAATCAACTTCGAATTAACCACTGAGGCCATACGAAAAATCTGCGATGTTCATTACGGGATCGGGTCTGACGGGATTTTACTTAAAGTGCCCAGTTACAAAGCCAACTTTGGGTTACGCATATTAAACCCCGATGGCTCGGAAGCTGAAAAAAGCGGCAACGGGTTGCGCATTTTTGCCAAGTATTTATACGACCGCAAGTATACCAACGATAAAATATTTACCATCGAAACTCCGGGAGGGGTAGTTCGGGCTGAAATTATACAGGAGGTAAAAAGAAAGGCAAAAACCATAAAGGTTGATATGGGAAAAGCCATTTTCACTTCGCGTGAAATACCGGTTAACAGCCCAGGATTTGAGTGCCTGGATGAGATGCTGCACCTTGAATATAAGGATTACCTTATTAACTGCGCATCGGTTGGAAATCCGCATTGCGTGATTTTAAAAGACGAGCTCGATGAGAACGAAATCAGGCAGTTTGGCCGGTATATCGAAAACCACAGTATGTTTCCAAACCGCATTAATGTACAGTTTGCAAAAGTGGTTTCTCCAGGCGAGGTCGAAATTTTAATCTGGGAACGCGGCGCCGGCTGGACACTGGCTTCGGGAAGCTCTTCGTGTGCTGTGGCGGCGGTGATGGTAAAAAAAGGATTGACAGGACGAAACCTGACCGTGAAAATGCCGGGAGGATCTTTGCAAATCGAAATCGACGATGCATGGAACATTAAAATGACAGGCGAAGTCCGCGAAATAGCAAGCGGAATTTTAAGTGCAGAATTGATTGAAGGATTTTTGAATTAAATTTTCACGGCATTATCGCTGACACATTGAATTTTAAACGAAACAATTTGATATTCGCCTTGACTTTTTAATGAAATACATTGAAATTAGACCTGATTATTTCATGTTTATTGTGTGTATTCGCCTTGATATTTTAATGGTTTTGTTATGAGAAAGGCAATGTTGAGTGCTTTAAAGAATAGAAATCAGAGGATAACCGCAAAGTGCTTCTACCCCTTAAAACCAGGCATTTCATGAAAAAGTAAAGGATTATCTGAAACTCTTTCTGATGACAGGGGAATGCCGAAGTCGATTATTTGACAGAACACAAGGGAAATATAGCACCGGTGGAAGTAAAATAGGGGAGCGCTGGCAAAATGCAGAGTTTAAACCTGTTTATCGAAGAGAGAAAATCACCTGAAGGAATCAGGGTTTCTCTTGAAAATTTTTCACAGTACGGAAAAATAAAGGTAATTCCGTTATATGCTGTTTCAAATTTGTCATCCGACTGAATGGTGAAGTCTGCGAAATGGCAACGGGTATCTTAAAAAGTGAATTTATTTCAGAACCTAAATAATATAGAAATGAAAGTAGCTGGATTTTTTATTTTGATTTTGTTTTTGCTTCACTCGGAGAGTTTAAATGCGCAATTTAAATGGCCCGACGGGAAAAAGGCAGCGGTGGTTTTTACCTACGACGATGGTCTGGATTGCCACCTCGATGTTGCCGTTCCACAGTTAAACGAGTACGGTTTTAAAGGAACGTTCTATTGCACGGGCAACTCACCAAGCCTTTTTTATCGGTTGGAAGAATGGCGGCAGATTGCAAAAAACGGCCACGAACTTGGGAACCATACGCTTTTTCATCCGTGCGACGGGGCAAAACTCGATTGGGTAAAACCCGAGTACGATCTGAACAAATACACCCACGAACAGTTACTCGCCGAGTTACGCACAGCCAACACCCTATTGAAAGCCATCGATGGAAAAACAGAACGTACCTTTGGGTTTACCTGTAGCAACTATATAGCCGGAGGTGTTGATTTTACCGGCAATGTTGAAAAAATGTTTTCTTCAGCACGTTGTGACGGCCCTGTTCCTGAAACAATGTCGGGATACAATGTTTTTAAAACACCTAGCTGGTGTGTTGACAGCCATACAGCAGACGAATTAATTGCCTATGTTGAAAAAGCCAGGGAAAAAGGGACCATTGCCGTGTTTATGTTTCACAGCGTAGGCGGAGGGTATTTGAACGTTGGGGCCGATGAGCACCGCAAACTTCTCGATTACGTAAAAAGCAACCAAAAGGATTTTTACACAGGCACTTTTTTGGAGGTTATGAGCTATATTCAGAAAAAACAATAAATGGGTTAACACTATGGTAACCCACTAAAAATAAATTGCCAAACATTGCTCAATTCAACTATCTTTGCGCTGATTTTTAAGCTGGGGGGAATTACGTTTTGAATAAAACCGGATTTTTCTCGGCAATTCCCGATGCCGCGCATTCGGGAAATAGTTTTAACATAGAAATTCCCCTCGGGGAAAGGAACACCTGAAATTTGAAATTATGGCACATAAAGCTGGTTTTGTCAATATCATCGGGAACCCGAATGTAGGAAAATCGACCATCATGAACGCCCTTGTGGGTGAAAAACTGTCGATTATTACGCAGAAGATGCAGACTACCAGGCACAGAATAAAAGGTATTGTAAGCGGCGAGGATTTTCAGATAGTTTATTCCGACACACCCGGGATCTTGAAACCCAGTTACAAGCTCCAGGAAACAATGATGAAGTTTGTGGATACCGCGCTGATTGATGCTGATGTAATTCTTTTTGTTACCGATGTAATTGAGAAACCCGGGAAAAACCCGGATTACATTGAAAAGGTGCGCAAGTCGGACATGCCGGTTATTGTGCTGATAAACAAAATTGATTTATCAAACCAAAAGGATGTTTTGCAATTAATCCAGTACTGGGCAGATGTTTTTCCGGGAGCAACAGTTTTCCCGATTTCGGCACAAGAGAAATTTAATATCGGACCCATTTTTGACCGTATCCTGGAACTGCTGCCCGAATCCCCTCCTTATTTTGATAAAGACGACCTTACCGACAGAAATGAACGTTTCTTTTTTCAGGAAATCATCCGCGAAAAAATCCTGCTGACTTACCAGAAAGAGATACCGTATTCGGTTGAAGTGGTGGTTGAGGAGTTTAAGGAAACTGAAAAAATTATCAATGTAAGGTCGGTTATTCATGTTGAGCGCGACAGCCAGAAAGGTATTATTATCGGGCATAAGGGAGAGATGATTAAACGCGTGGGGACCGAAGCCCGGAAGGAAGCCGAGGAATTTTTCGGTAAAAAAATATTTCTTGAACTGTTTGTAAAAGTTTCAAAAGACTGGCGCGGGAACGACAAAGAACTCAGGAATTTTGGGTACGATGCGATATAGAAAGCCCCATCCCGGCCTTCCCCCAAGGGGAAGGAGTTAAGAAAGAACAGAAAATCTAAGAGTGATTAATAAAAATTCAAAATATTGAACCTTATGGTTCTTAAAAACTTTCCCCTGCGGGGGTCCCGATAGCTTATCGGGAAGAAGGGGGCTAATCGGTATTATTATGAGCAGCAAAATAGCAGCAATTGTAGGAAGGCCAAATGTTGGCAAATCGACACTGTTTAACCGTATTGTTGAACAAAGAAAAGCAATTGTCGACGAAACTGCCGGCGTTACCCGCGACAGGAATTACGGAAAAGGGGAGTGGAACGGTGTTGTGTTTTCGGTAATCGACACAGGGGGTTATGTGGTAAACTCCGAAGATGTTTTTGAAGCCGAAATAAACAAACAGGTCCATCTGGCTATCGATGAGGCTGATGTAATTCTTTTTGTTGTGGATGTTGAAGCAGGGATCACTGATCTCGATGACGCCGTAGCCACAATTTTGCGAAAATGTAAAAAACCGGTCGTTGTGGTTGTAAATAAAGTAGATAACAACACCCGGATTATGGATGCCCAGGGATTTTACAGTCTGGGTTTGGGCGAAATTTTCTGTATTTCGTCGATGACAGGCAGCGGAACAGGCGATTTGCTCGATGTGGTGGTACAGCACTTTCCTCAAAGCATCGAAAAGGATGAACAGCACGAACTGCCCTATTTGTCGGTTGTGGGCCGCCCGAATGTGGGTAAGTCATCATTTATCAATTCGCTGATTGGCGAAAACCGCAACATTGTAACCGAAATTGCAGGGACAACACGCGACTCAATTCATACGCGTTATAATAAATTCGGGTACGATTTTATGATAATCGATACTGCAGGCCTGCGAAAAAAAGGCAAGGTCCACGAAGACCTGGAATTTTACTCGGTATTGCGCTCGGTGCGGACTATAGAGGAATCGGATGTGTGTTTGCTGATGATTGATGCAACCCGTGGAATTGAAGCCCAGGATGTTAATATTTTCAACCTGATTCTGCGGAATAAAAAAGGGGTGGCAATATTGGTGAACAAGTGGGATTTAATTGAAAAAGACACCCATTCAACCAAAAAATTTACAGAAGAGATTAAAGAAAAAATTGCCCCTTTTAACGATGTCCCAATCCTTTTTATTTCTGCGTTAACCAAACAGCGTGTGCACAAGGCGCTCGAAACAGCTATTGAAGTGCACAACCGCCGCCGGCAAAAGCTGAAAACTTCAGAATTAAACGAAATACTGCTCGAAGCCATAGAAAAATACGGGCCGCCATCGGTAAAAGGAAAATACATCAAAATTAAGTACGTCACCCAGTTGCCATCGCCGACACCTTCGTTTGCATTTTTTGCCAATTTGCCGCAGTACATAAAAGAACCTTACAAAAGGTATTTGGAGAACCAGTTGCGCGGACATTTTAATTTTACGGGAGTGCCAATCCAGATTTTTTTCCGACAGAAATAAGCTGAAACAAATAAGTGTCAGATATTCATTTGGTTGATATAATGAAGAATTTAAAATGCTTCGAAAAAAGGGGCATATTATGTTTTACGGCGATTTTATTTTGAAAAAGTTGGAAACGAACCTATTTTTTTATTTTGTAATATTGACACAAAATTTTTAATAGGCCGCATTATGTACATTGTCCATGTTTTTGTTCATGTTAAGGAAAATTTTATTGAGGAGTTTAAAATCCTTACTGTTGAAAATGCCAAAGATAGCTTGCTTGAACCAGGTGTTGTAAGATTTGATGTAGTTCAGCAACATGACGACCATACAAAATTTGTACTTGTAGAAGTATATCGTTCGTTCGAAGACACGGCAAAACATAAATTAACTGAGCATTACATCCGTTGGCGTGACGCGGTTTCGTACATGATGGAAGGACCTCGTACCAGTATAAAGTTCTTAAATGTTTTTCCTGAGGATGAAGGATGGGATAATATTTGAATTTGCAACTTCAACGCGCATCATTTTCAAAAATGGTTCGTTCAAAAAAATTCCCTCCCTGGTAAAGGAACTGGGAGACAAAGTATTAATTGTAACAGGCAAAAACAAAAACCTTTCAGGCCGGCTTTCAGAATGGCTGGAAGGGATAAATGTAAAACACGAGACGTGCAGTATTTTATCCGAACCAACCACAACAGACATTGAAAAGGGCACACAACTTGCACGCGAAACAGGTTGCAATGTTGTTGCCGGTGTTGGCGGCGGCAGTGTAATCGACAGTGCAAAAGCCATAGCAGCTCTTGTGCCAAACCATGGAGAACTTATCGATTATCTGGAAGTAATTGGAAAAGGGAAAAAGCTTTCGGCGGCACCCTTGCCCTGTATCGCAGTTCCTACCACCGCCGGGACCGGGGCCGAGGCGACAAAGAATTCAGTTATAAAATCGGTGGTGAACAGCGTTAAAGTGAGCCTTCGCAGCAATTTAATGTACCCCGGCATAGCGCTTGTTGATCCGGAACTTACACTTACCATGCCGCCTGACCTGACGGCAACAACAGGAGCCGATGCACTTACCCACCTGTTGGAAGCCTATGTTTCAAACCAGTCGAACCCCTTTGTCGATTTGTTTTGCACTGAAGGGATGAAGCGGATTTCGGCCTCTTTGGGAAGAGCATTTGAAAACGGGAAAAACCTTACCGATCGTGAGAATATGGCTATGGCAAGTATGCTGGGCGGAATGGCCCTGGCCAACGTAAAACTGGGCGCCGTGCACGGCTTTGCAGGCCCTATGGGCGGAATGTTCCAAATTCCGCATGGCGCTGTTTGCGCCTGTTTGCTGTCTGCCGTAATGGAAGTAAATATTGGAACTCTTAAAAACTACAACCTCACGAAACAGCTCCGGAAGTTTGATAATATTGCCCGGATTCTCACCGGGGATTACAAGGCTCAAGCTGAAGATGGGGTTGGCTGGGTTAAACAACTGGTTAAAAAGTTAGGGATACCTTCGCTTTCAGATTTTAAAATACCACCGGAATCATTTCGCGAATTAATTGAGAAGGCAAAAAACTCAAGCAGTATGAAAGGAAACCCGGTGGATTTAAATGATAAACAGTTGCTGGAAATATTAAACAGATCGCTTTAATTTGATTTAGCCTGAAATACGGCATAAAGGATATTTTTGGAGAATAAACCTTATCTTTGCGCTGTGATAACGATTAAATACCATGGGAAATTTTTTTCATACACCAAAACCAAAACATTTCAAATTCAGGCCCCGTTTTTACGATGCCGATAAGGAAGATTTGGAAATGAGGGAGCAAAAAATAAAAGACGAACTTGGAATTCCTACCGAAAAAAAATACGATTTAACTTCACTTCAAAACAGAATAAAGGGCCAATTCAGGAACCAGGGCGGTACGCGTTCGAAAATTTCAGAGGAAGCCCGTCGAAAACAAAACACACGGTTGATATATTTAATAATCGTTTTGGCATTGATTTTTTACCTGTTCTTTTATTCCGATTTTTTGTTTAAGTAGGGTTTTTTCACAATTCCTATTTTAAAAATGGCAGGATTCAGAGGTTTTTATCAAATAGAAAAGTTTAAGTGAGTGATATAATTCAGTTATTGCCCGATTCGGTGGCCAACCAGATAGCAGCCGGAGAAGTTATCCAGCGGCCTGCTTCGGTGGTAAAAGAGCTGGTCGAAAATGCGCTTGATGCCGGGGCTGACGAAATTACCGTTCATGTTAAAGATGCCGGTAAAACACTCATTCAAATTGTCGATAATGGTTGCGGGATGTCGCCAACCGACGCACGAATGGCTTTCGAGCGTCACGCAACATCTAAAATCAGTACGGCAAACGACCTTTTCCGTATCCGTACCATGGGTTTCAGGGGCGAGGCGCTTGCTTCGATTGCCGCTATTTCCGATGTAGAGTTGCGGACCAAAAAAGTGGAAGACGAAGTAGGGACTTTCATTCATATTTTAGGTTCAGAGGTTAAAACCCAGGAACCTGCCGCATGTGGAAATGGCGCTTCTTTTATTATCAAAAACCTGTTTTTCAATGTCCCGGCCCGAAGGAAATTCCTGAAGGGAAATACAACCGAATTAAAACAGGTTATCTGGGAAATTCAACGGATTGCTATTCCAAATCCAGCAGTAAAACTTTCGCTTTTTCACAATAATTCACTTGTTTACGAATTACCCAAAACCAACCACCGCAAACGCATTGTCGATTTGTTTGGGAAAGCAATTAACCAAAGCCTGGTACAGGTAAACGGGGAAACAAGCCTTTTAAATATTTTTGGATTTGTTGGCCAGCCAAAATTCGCCCGTAAAACCATCGGCGAACAGTTTTTCTTTGTGAATGGACGGTTTATCAGGCATCCCTATTTTCATAAGGCCGTTATGCAGGCATACCAGCAATTGTTGCCACCCGACGCTTTTCCGTCGTATTTCCTGTTTCTTGAAACCGACCCGGCCAACATCGATATCAATGTACACCCTACAAAAACCGAGATAAAGTTTGAAAACGACCGCGATATCTGGCAAATAATTCATGCGGCAGTGCGCGAATCGCTTGGGAAGCACAACGTTGTGCCCTCTATCGATTTTGACCAAAGTGGTAGCATTGATATACCCATTCCTTTGAAATCGGCAGATTCGATCCCTTTTCCCGAAATCCAGATCAACCGCGACTATAATCCGTTCGATTCAGCTAAAACCGGTACAGCGGGTAATTTCGGCAGATCGCAGGCTGTAAAAAGAAACCTGGAACACTGGGAGGATTTGTACAACGGGGCCCAGCTTAAACTAAAACCTGTCGATGATTTTGACTCCGGTAAAGAAGCAATTTTTACCCAACCAACGGGGCAATTTTCGGGAAAAAAAAACTTGCAGTTAAAGCAAAAATATATATTAACCCCGGTAAAATCGGGATTGATGGTGATTGACCAAAAGCGGGCGCACGAGCGGATTTTGTTCGAAAAATTTATGGAAGTGTTAAAGTCTGATTCGGTTGCCAGCCAGCAATTGCTCTTCCCGCAAACCATTGAACTAAACCCGGCCGATGCGGCAATCCTGCAGGATATACTTCCCGAGTTGTTATCGCTTGGATTCGATATCCGCGAATTTGGTAAAGACACATTTATAATAAGCGGTACGCCTGGTGTTTTGGATGTTTCGACACCCGAACTGATTGTTGAAAAACTGCTTGAAGAGTATAAAAATTCACCGGTTGACGCACGATCGAAAGCCAGGGAACAAATTGCCATTTCACTCTCGAAAGCATCATCGCTCGGTTATGGCGTAGATTTGAAACAGGAGGAAATAGATCACCTGATTGACAATCTTTTTGCATGTTCAACACCTAATTTTTCGCCCGATGGGAAAAAGGTTTTAACCATTATTTCCATTTCTGATTTTGAAAAGAGTTTTAAGTAATGACATAATGTCGTTATATTATGCACATAAAAAACTGGTCTGGCTATTGCCGGGAAGACCATAAAAATTTTAAGTATGAATTACAGGCCTTCGTTTAATACAATTCCCATTGTTGTAAAAAACCTGATTATAGTAAACGCATTGCTTCTTCTTGCCACTTTTGTGCTGGAGCAGATGGGAATAAATTTATATGCCATACTTGGGTTACATTTTCCGCTTTCAGAGAAATTCAGGTTGCATCAGATTTTTACGCATATGTTTATGCACGGAGGTATATGGCACCTGTTTTTTAATATGTTCGCCCTTTACATGTTTGGGCGCGTGCTCGAAAGTGTATGGGGGCCAAAACGGTTTTTAACCTTTTATCTTGTAACTGGCATTGGAGCCGCTTTTTTGCACACTGCCGTTAATTATTTCGAATATGCGCGGACAAGCGCACAGTTAACACCCGAACAAATTGCTTATGTAAAAGATACAGGTTACGAAATATGGGCGCAGGGGAAAAACTTCACTGAAGGTTCACTTGGCAAATTAAACATGATACTTAATACGCCCACCGTTGGTGCATCGGGCGCGGTTTTCGGCATTTTACTTGGATTTGGGATGCTCTTCCCCAACACCCAGTTGATGTTGCTTTTCCCGCCAATACCTATTAAGGCCAAATATTTTGTAATTGGTTACGGCGCCCTGGAATTGTACCTTGGCTTTTCGCAGCCCGGAAGCAACGTTGCACATTTTGCACACCTCGGCGGAATGTTGTTTGGTTATTTTATGATTAAATACTGGAATAAAAACTCCAAACGGTTTTACTAATTAACGTGAGCCTGCATTGAATTCTTAGCTTAATTCTTTCAAATTTGGATTGATTTGTGAATTGTTATTTGGAATTTGTTATTTGGAATTTGTTATTTGGAATTTGTTATTTGGAATTTGTTATTTGGAATTTTAAATAGATGGATATACTTTCTGATATAAAACGTACTTTTAAGGAAGGTTCGGTATTAACCCGGTTAATTTATATAAACCTTGGGGTTTTCCTGTTTATAAGTTTGTTTGGGGTAGTCCTGTTCCTTGCTGGAAAAGCCAATGCCCTTCCCGAATTGCTTTCTGTACCCTCAGTAACTTCAGAGCTCCTGAAACGGCCATGGACACCGGTTACCTATATGTTCCTGCACACAGGGTTTATTCATATCCTGTTTAATATTTTAGGATTGTACTGGTTTGGGAAGCTTTTTCTTTACCGCCTGGATGGCGATAAACTGTTAAGTGTTTATCTTTTGGGAGGTTTGTGGGGAGCTTTTTTTTACATCGTTGCCTATAATGTGTTCCCGGTTTTCGAATCGGTAAACGGACTTCTAATGGGGGCTTCGGCTTCGGTTTTTGCCATTTTGGTTTCTATAGCCTTTTACGATCCAAACAACGAAATCCTCCTTCCGTTTATTGGCCAGGTGAGGTTGAAATACATAGCGCTATTTTATGTTTTGCTTTCGGTAATCGGGATTTCAACATCGAATCCGGGCGGGAATATCGCCCACCTGGGAGGCGCTTTTTGGGGTTGGTTTTACATTTATCAGCTTGGCAAAGGAAAGGATATGGGCGAAGGATTTGTTGTTTTTTTAAGTAAGATTGGGATAGTTTCAGCTTCGCTTTTCAAACCCAGGGAAAAGATGAAAGTTACCCATAAACAAACACCGCGTAACGACCATGATTATAACCGGATGAAAAACGCCGAGCAGGAAGAGATTAACCGTATTCTTGAAAAGATTGCCAAAGGCGGATACGACAGCCTGACAAAAAAGGAGAAGGAAATTCTGTTTAAACAGGGGAAATAAGAACCTGTGCTTTTTTTATTCTTATTTCTCGTACTCATTCTTTGCCTGGTGAATACTCGCGTTAAGCTCGAATCCTATCAGAAGTATCATCGACAAAACATACATCAGCACCAGAATAATCAGCAATGTACCTATTGAACCGTAAATTTTATTGTATTGGTTGAATTTATTGATATAAATAGTGAACCCTACCAGCGCCATCACGCTTAAAACTGTTGAGAGCGTACCGCCTGCCGAAATAAACCGCCACTTAATTCTTTTGGCAGGCGCCATAAAATACATAAACGAATAGGTGAAAAACAGCAAAATCAAAATAATGATCCATTTGCTAAGGTTAAGCAAATGAAAAATAAACCTGTCATGAAAAATTTGTATCTCTTGCAGGTATTGTATAAACAGTTGTCCGCTGGTTATCAGCGCTATTACCAATGTAAGGATAACCGAGAGTATAATTAAAAGATAAATGGCCGTAATGCGTTGACTAATCCACGAACGACGGTGAATTGTATGAATTGTGGCGTCAAAGGCGCTCATCATCGCCGCCAGGCCGTTTGTCGAAAAAATGAGCGCAGTAAAAAAGCCAAACGAAAGTAAATCGCCCCTGGGTTGTGTAATAATTTCTTCAACGGTTTTTTTGATGGTTGAGTAGGTATCGGGCGGTACGACATCCTGGATAAGGATCAACAGTTCAGCCTGGAAATTTTCAATCGGGATGTAGGGAATCAGCGTGAACAGGAAAATCAGGAAGGGGAAGAAAGCAATAAAAAATGAAAATGCTATTGCTGAAGCCCTTGTTGCTATTGCCCCGTCGACAATGCTGCGCCAGAAAAAAAGAGCAACGTCGTATAGTGGGACACCCTCGAAAAAGGGAAGTGAAATTTTTTTTGCCCGTTCTGCAATTCTTTCTCCGAATTTAACCAGATGGGTTAAAAACTGATCCACCTTTGTCACCGGTATTTTATTGTTTTTCAATTCTTAACTGGTGTATATAATCTTTCCCTGCATTCTTTTTCAGAAGAAAATACACCCTGAAACTACCGCCTTTTGTAGTTAGGTTACCAATAACATACTGGGCGCCTTCCTTGCCTCCCTGGTGAATAATATTAAAATCCTCGGGTGCATTGTCGCTAAAAAATTTATTTACAATTTGTTGTGCCTGAGCTTTGCTGTAAACATTGTCGTTTTCCAATACCACCATTTCAACATTCTGGTTAAAATACCCCGAAAGGGTTTTTGAGTCGCCGGTTTTGAAACTTTGTTTTATTTCTTCGGGAACCTGGGCTTCAGCAGAATGCTGAAGTATAAAGAATCCAGAAAAAAGGAAAAGTATAGAAACTATTTTTTTTATTGTCGACATTATATTTCAATTTCAAAAATTACGCTTCCAATCATCAAAAATTGTGCTAAACTCTTTTAAACGCTTAATTTTAGTGTAAATTTATAAAATTAAAAATTAATGTCGTTTAGTTAAGGATGAAATAAAAGAAAAGACATATCACTCACCCTTCGACTTCGCTCAGGGTGACAGTCAGACTGAGCGAAGTCCCTGTCTGCCGACAGGCAGGGAAGTCTGTTTTCACTAACTAAACGACATTAAATTAAAAATCAAAATCAGGCATGAAGATTACTTTATTGGTAATTGGGAAAACCGATGCAACCTATTTAAACGAAGGAATTAACGAATACGTTAAACGTTTGGGTTATTATATTCAATTCGGAATTGAAGTAATCCCCGACATAAAAAACAATAAAAACCTGGGTATTGAACAGCAAAAAAAACTGGAGGGAGACCTTATTCTTTCAAAAAATATTGCAGGGAAGGAGTTGCATTTATTCGACGAAAACGGGAAAATGTTTTCATCGAGGGAGTTTGCCCTTTTTCTTGAAAAAAAAATGACAAGTGGTTTAAAAGAGCTGGTTTTTGCTATTGGCGGGCCTTTTGGGTTTTCGTCACAAGTGTACGAAAAAGCCAATTCAAAAATTTCATTGTCAGCGTTAACATTTTCACATCAAATGGTACGATTAATGTGCGTTGAGCAAATTTACCGCGCATTTACAATTTTGAATGGCGAACCATATCATCACGATTAACCGATGTTAATGAAATTAAACAAATACAGCTACCTGATTATTGCAGTTTGTTTTTTTACAGCTGCGGCAATAATTGAAAACGGCTTGTTAAAAAAACACCCTGAAAAACATTTGATCAACGATTTCCAGGAACAACTTCTTGGGTTCGACAGTGAATTAAACCGTAAAACCGATGAAATTATAAACGTTATTGCAGGCGGGCATTTCGATGGGAGTTATTTTGAAACACTAAAAGATTATACCAAATTGCTCGACGAAACCGGCGCCGGGTATTTGGTTTATCAATCGGGGAGCCTGCGCTACTGGTCAGACCGCTCAATTTCGTTTTACAACTCGGTCCGCGAATTTAAACAAACAGAAGGTTTTATTCAGTTGCCAAATGGTTATTACCTGCTAAACCGGAAAGAAGCCGGCGAATACGTGGTTCTTGGCTTGCATTTAATAAAGTACAGCTACGAGTATGAAAACAAGTATTTAAATAATTCGTTTTTTAAAACGTACAAATTGCCCAATACTTTTTTGTTAACCGGCACTGATAAAAGTAATGATTTTCGGGTGGTTAACAGCGAAGGGAAATTCCTGTTCTCGGTAATAACAGCCGGAAAATTTTTATGTACCCAAAAGCAGCTTTATTTCCCGTTTTTCATCTATTTTATCGGGTTATTAATCCTATTATTTTATTTCAGGGTCGAATTTCTCGAATGGAACAAAGGGTTCGTTACCGGGCTTTTTGGCCTTGCCACAGCGCTTTTTATTGTTTACTGGATTCATATTATTTTTAATATCCCCGGAGTTTTGGCGCATCTGGCTTTTTTTAGCCCCGAGGTATTTGCATTAAACAACTGGCTACCTTCATTGGGCGACTATTTTTTAATTGTACTTTTCTTTACCTTTTGGATGTACAATTTTACAATGGTATTGAAGGTAAAAGAAATAAAATCCAAATCGGGAAAACACCTGAAGGCAATCATTTTTTTATTGTTGTTATTTGCCGCCGGTTTGTTTCTTCTTGCCAATTATTTAATCGAAATACTGATTTACAATTCAACTATTTCATTCTCGCTGAATAAAATTATAGGGATTACATACCAAAGTATCATCGGTATTTTTTCGGTTGGGTTGATTTTATTTGCAATCCTTTTTTTTACAATTACGGTTATCGATATAGCATGCAGGGAATTAACGTTCCCAAGGGTTTTGGGTATTCTCTTATTAATTGTAATGCTAATCGGTTTCACCCAAATTATTGCTTTAAAAAACATATCTTATTTTGTTTTACTGCTGTTTGTTGTAACAGTTATACTGGCATCGTTTTTTAGTAAAAGGAACAAGAAGAAGGTTTCGTTAACCTATTTAATTCTTTTTGTTACGCTCGCTTCGGTATATTCGTTGTCGGTTTTCTACTATATCGTCAATAAAAAAGAAAAAGAGAACCAGCGACTTTTTGCCGTTACTTTGGTGGACGAACGTGATCCGGCCGCCGAAGAATTTCTGGCAAATATTGAAAAGAAAATCAACTTCGACCCGGCAATAGTTAGTCTTTTAATCCAGAACGAGGATCCGCGGGAATACATTGAACGGGTTTATTTCAAGGGTTATTTCAAAAAATATATTTGCGAGATTTATGTTTGTACAAATGTTGACAGTCTAATTATCAGGGAAGAAAAACGTTCGGTCCCGTGCATGTCGTTTATGGATGGGATGATCAAGGATATGGGTATCCAAATTTCAGGTTCAAATTTTTATTTCATGGATAATATGAACGGGCGGATTTCGTACACCGGCAGGTTGCATTTTCAAATGCCGGGTAATAACAAAGGGGTCACCGTTTATATTGACCTGGATTCTGACCTTCTTTTCAAAGGTATTGGTTTTCCCGAGCTTTTAATCGACAAATCGATAACCCGTTCCGAAAATTACAGGAAATTCAGCTATGCAAAATATTACGGTGGCGAACTAACCGATAAGTTCGGGGATTTTAATTACAATACTTATATCGACACTTACCAACCAGGCGAAAATGAATTCACGTCACGAAAACTGGAGAAATTCGAACACCTGATTTATCACACCCGCGAAAACAATTATGTAATAGTTTCACGAAAACTTTTTTCGTTTTCCGACTATGTAATTTCATTTCCTTATCTCTTCGTGTTTTATTTCATTATGGTAGTAGCATTATTAGTTATCGGGGATAGTGGGATAAGGTCTCGAAAAATTGTGTTCGACCTGAAAATAAAGATTCAGGCAGCTATAATTTCCATTGTGTTTGTTTCGTTGCTCCTGGTGGCGCTTGCAACTATTTTTTACAATATCGATGAATACAAATCGAAACACCGCGATGACCTGAATGAAAAAATGAATTCAATTTCGCAGGAAATTAACATGCGCCTTGAGGATAAAAGCGAACTTACCCCTGATTTAATTGATTGGCTTTATAGCGAACTGGGAAAGCTATCGAATATTTTCCGCACCGATATTAACATTTACGATACTGGCGGTAATTTACTCGCGTCATCGCGGGTTGAAATATTCCAACTCGGATTGGTTTCGCCCCGTATGAATTCTCAGGCTTATTACGAAATTTTCCAAAACTTTCAGTACGATAATTTTTTTCAACCCGAAAATATTGGTGATTTGTCGTACCTGTCGGTTTACAAACCAATTATGAATAACAGCGGCCATCCTCTCGGCGCCATAAACCTGCCTTATTTTATTACCCAGGATAAATACAGCCAGGAAATTTCAACTTTCATTGTGGCATTTATAAACCTGTATGTTTTTCTGTTACTGGTCAGTATTATTATAGCCGTGTTTATTGCCAACCAGATTACGCGTCCGCTTGAGGTTATTCAGCACAACCTGCAGAAAATGGAACTGGGTAAACGAAATGCGCCAATTTTCTATAAACGGAACGATGAAATTGGCAGTCTGGTAAAAGAATATAATAAAAAAGTGGAGGAACTTGCAGTAAGCGCCGAATTGCTGGCCCGCTCAGAGCGCGAGTCGGCCTGGCGCGAAATGGCCAAACAAGTAGCCCACGAAATTAAAAACCCGCTCACACCCATGAAACTGAACATTCAGCATTTACAAAGGGCGCGGGGAAAAGGGAAAGAGTACAACGAATATATCGAACGTGTTACTGCCACATTGATCGAACAAATTGATAATCTGTCGAATATCGCAACCGAATTCTCCATTTTTGCCCAGATACCCAACGCCCGCAATCAGGTTTTCGATTTGGTTGGGCAATTGAAAAAAGTAATTAATTTGTTTGAAACCGACGAAAGGGCAACGATTAAATTCGATAATAACGTATTCGGGAGCACTAATGTTTTTGCAGACCGCGAGCAGTTCTCCAGGGCAATTATCAACCTCGTAAAAAATGCTCTCCAGGCAATTCCTGAAGGGGAAAAGGGTGAAATTGAAATATCGCTCGCCCGCCGCGAATCCATGATTGTTATTTCAGTTGCCGACAATGGCCCAGGAATACCTATAGAATTGCGCGATAAACTTTTTAGCCCAAGCTTTACAACCAAAACGAGCGGTATGGGGTTAGGATTGGCAATCGTAAAAAATATAGTCGAAAATTTTTCAGGAAAAATCTGGTTTGAAACCGAACTCGGGAAAGGTACAACTTTCTATGTCGGGATACCTGCCAGCGAAAATTTAACAATTGAAAGGGATAAGTCCCTGATTTATTAAATGAATGAAATCCATTAATTTAAAATACCCAAATCAAAACGTATAACTGTTTTGATTTCTTTTAAAAGAATTTTAAACGATTTAAATGACAATGATTAACTTGCAGATTCGGGGAAATACATCCGTGTGTTTACGGACCGGTATATAGAGGTGCCGGCTTTGTTTAAGCACAAGTGAAAATATTTTCTGATAGCATCAGATTGTACCGGATGGGAGCCAAATGCAGCCCGGCTGGAATGGGCGCCAACAGTTTTCGGGCCTTGGGAAGAACTGGGTAATCCATGCAGGGGGAAAGACGCCGAACTCACATTTCACTCTCAAAGTACATCTGTTTTACATGTTAGTGGTAAAAACGATGCCTTTGTTTTTATGGCCGACCGGTGGGCCCCCGAAAATGCCGTTGATGGCCGCTACGTGTGGTAACCGGTGCGCTTCGATAATAATGATATTCCTTATCTGGAATGGATAGATGAATGGAATCTTGAAATTTTCGATAAAAAACAGTAATTTATCAGGGCAATAATAACAATTTAAATACCACGTAAAATGAATATTAATAGGCTGATTTCTGTATTTATAATGCTATTAATTATTTCGTGCAATTCAAAAATTAACGACACCGATTACGCCGTAATTCAAAAAAAGGGTGATGAAATCTCCAGCCTGTCCCAGGCAGTTTTACTGGCAAATGTGGGTATCGCTATCCAAACAGGCGGCCCCGCGCACGCGGTTGAGTTTTGCAACCTGAAGGCATCTTCAATTACCGACAGTTTAAATAATGCAAACAACTGTGTAATATCCCGAATTTCAGCAAAAAATCGTAGCCCTTATAATAAGGTTGGTTTGGGCGCTGAAGATAATTTGTATAAATTTTTTGAAAAAGGGGTGACAAGCGACACGGTAATTTTAATTGACAATAAGCTGGTATATTACAAATCAATAAGCATTGCACTGCCGGCTTGCCTAAAATGTCACGGCGAAGCCGGGGTTGATATCGATTTGGCAACAGCAGAAAAGCTTAAAACATTGTATCCCGGCGATAGGGCAACAGGTTATAAACTAAATGATTTCAGGGGCTTATGGAAAATTGAGTTTAAGAAGATAAATTAACCGGAATCCTCTATAAATCAGGTTTTCTTGTAGTTGGTTTAACTTATTCACTTTATTTTGTTAATAAAAAAAACAATTGGGTCACTTTTAAATAAAACCAATTAAGTAATATTGGCTACCCTTATTTTTTATCTTCTTAAATTATGCGAAACTTGGGTAGCATTCAGCTGCCCTTTTTCTTTAAAGAAAAAATCGAATTGCATAATTTCATTTATCCTGAAAAAATGTAGTTTTATTGTTTACAGTAGAGTTTATATCGAATTAGTTATTATTTGATTTTTCACTTTTATCTTCAGGTTGTGCAAGCCACAGGCGTTTAAAATGATTTTGTCTTCACGAAAATATAGTCTTCCCCTACTGGTGGGAGG